>DFXX01000044.1 GCA_002381765.1 Bacteriovoracaceae bacterium UBA4097
TAGATTATTAAGTCAGACATGCCTTTAACCGATGAGAGTCGGATGCATTTCAAAAATTACTGGCCCATTTTTTTTTTCATCTTTATGGCCCGCGGATGGGGAGCGAGCTTCCAGCGGCATGACCTGCTGGGAAATGAATCACTGTGCAGTCAACTGAGAACTGCTAAAGCAGCGGGAGAAGCCTGGTGTGCTCCTTATTTTCCGGAAGATGAAATACAAGCTTCGGCCTATGCCTTGGATGAGTACCTTGCTGTGGCAGAGTTAAAAAGAAAGATAACTATCATGGCCGAGGCCCAGATCCAATCATCTCTTCTTCTTCTGAATAAATTAGGGATGAAGTCACCCCGTAAAACTTTGCAAGAAAAATTACGCCAGCTAGAGGCCAAGGGGATAAGAGCAACTCCCATTAACTCTTCCACTAAAGAGAATCTCCTCCAGAGATATCTGATTGCAGCTTTAAGATATCAAGAGCTCACTTCACAAATGGGTAACAATATTTTTAAAGCTCAAGATAAGGAGCGGGTTTTAGAAAAAATTAAACTTCTTGAACTAAAGTATCCACTGATTGCCCAACACAATTTTAAATTCTTCAAAGATTCGGTCTGCCAAAAAGCGGGTGTGAGTTCTCTACCCAAGAGAGAATCAGATGAGGAAGAAGCCTTGTTAGACAGTTATCTCTTTGATGAGAAAGAACTCAAGAAAGCGTCCTCAACTTCTTACACGGGAAAGATGGCCCAGCAACTTTTAGAGAATATAAATTCAGCAGAGTTCTCCCGCAATCTCATACAAGAATTAGAAATATCTTTTTCCAATCAGCTCACTCCTCTCCTCAATCTTGATTCCCAAAAAGAATGTGATCTATGGAATCTGCATGGGAGCATTACTCTAGAGGTCATCAATTCATCGGTCCATCCGAAGCATATGTTCGGCAGGGCCTGTGAGTGTCAGCAAACTCAGGAGCTCATAAGTCATGAGATCGTGACCGGGCTTGAAGTGGCTTCTTTGGGAGGACTGGGACTATGTCTAACTCCCACCGGAGTGGGCCAGGTTTTGGGATGTCCCGGGGCCATGATGGCCGGGTTAGGAGCAGGAGGCGCCAATTCCATAAATCTCATGGGTTCAATTGCTCAATCCCAAACCATTCAAGATCAAAAGAGCATAGTCGAGTTTCTTGAAAGGACAAATCTCCATAAAGAGGAAGAAGAATATCTCAGAAAAAAAGAATTCGATATTATTAAAAATGCCGGAGTAGATACTGTCACAGGCCTCATTGGACTTGGCGTGGGTCATATCGGGGCCAGGAATTTAATTAAATACTTTCAAAAGGGAAAGCTCGCCACTTCGCTAAAATTCTTGAGTGATAGAGAAGCCGAAAAGCTTCTAAAGGCCATGGAAGAGCTAGACGAGAACTCACAAACAAAGGCCTTCGTACTCCTCGAGAAGCTCGACCAGGAATCCCGGGAAGCTCTTTTAAAGAGGCCTACTATCCTCTTAAGAGAACTCAAAAAAAGCGGAGGTTCTTGTGAACTCTAGGATTCTTCTCCTCGTGGTGCTACTCTCAAAAATAGTTTCAGCTGAATCACTTCTGGAAAAGGCCATGCATAATACCGACACTCTCGAGATTAACATTAAGCTCACGCAAGAGAGAATAAACAAGATTAGCGGCAGTACAATCATAGATATTGCTAGGCGAACAAATCTCGAAAATGATCTCCAAAGATTGAGAAGAGAAAAGAGTCGCCGCCTCCTGAAGCTCGCCATCGAGGGAACAGATACGGCTTCAATGAATTTACAAGAGACCCCCACCTCACATCGCTATCGTCGCAGAAATAGTGACCTGGGGAATGTTTTAAATAATGTGATGGACAATACAATTAAAGAGTCCAATCCGGCGATTGCTGGAGAAATGATTCCCACGACCCGGCCTCTGGTACTTTACCGCGATGTGGATCCAGCTGATATCTTTATTGCCAAGGATCAGGGGGAGGAATTCATTGTTTATAAATCAAAGGATCTAAGGGGCCGAGTCGTCTATAAGGATCTCAAAGGAAATATTACTGGTGCAGTCGTTCAGCAAAAACTATTCACTCAGGAAGAAGTGATCTTTAAGGACGAGGTGGGGAATCTGAAAAAGGGACTCCCTCGCGCCATTTATCCCGATGGAACTCTCGAAATCAAGGACTCCTCTGGAGTCACTATCAGAAGAAGACAAGGGGCCTATCATCTCACGCCGGACTCAGCAAAGACCCTATCTCTTCATGATCAAGGACCAAATCTTGAGAGCTTAAGTGATAAAGAGGTCAGAGCACTTAAGGCCCTTAAAAAGGCCATGTGTGGACTCTAAGTCAGACTTAGAGTTATAATTATAAAATGTCATTTCATGCGGTGGATTTTGGAACTTCCAACTCATTACTAAGTTTTATCTCTTCAGAAGGTAAAATTTCTTCAGTTCCCTTAGATCTCAATGCTAAGGTGGTTTTGCGCTCCCTTCTTTATACCCCAGAAAAAAACATTTGGTATTTTGGTGAGGAAGCCATCAATGAATATGTGACCCGTGACGGGGAAGGTCGGTTTTTTAGATCCATTAAAAAATTTCTCCCTGAACCCAACTACTCAGGCACATCGGTCTTTAATCGAAATATGAGCATCTCTGATCTGGTGGCCATCATTTTAAAAGAGATGAGAACGAGGGCCAATCGTTTCACAGGAGTTGAGACCAATCGGATTGTCCTGGGAAGACCCGCCCTTTACTCTCTGGATCTCGATCACGATAAACTTGCCCAAGACAGAATGGAAGCAGCTGCTCTTCTTGCAGGTTATAAAGAAGTGAGCTTTTGTCCGGAACCCATTGCTGCAGGTCTTGACTACAGCTCGGCCCCCAATGAGGAGAAGATCGTCCTTATCGCTGACTTTGGAGGAGGTACCTCAGATTTCACTCTGATGAAAACCGGAAGGGGTGATTATAATCAGGACAATATTTTAGGCATCTCGGGAGTCTTTAAGGCCGGAGATGCCCTGGATAGTGATCTCATGCGAGACTTCATCGCTCCCAACTTTGGGTCAAATTTTGAATATCAATTTCCCGGTAGTTCAAACATCTTGAAGTTTCCCAGAAATCTCTTAAAGAAAATTTGCTCACCGGCTCACATCACTCATCTTCGGGAAAAAGATACCTGGGAGTTTCTTCAACACATAAATAAATTTGCTCTTTCTACTGAAGACAAGAAGAAGATGGAAAATCTTTTTAATCTGGTAGAGTGCCAGTTGGGCTTTCCTCTCTTCAATGAGATTGAAAAAACCAAGATTAAACTCACCCAACATGAAAATGTAGACTTTCGCTATAAGCAATTTGGAATTGATATTCACGAAGTAATAAGTACTAACGCTTTCAACACAAGTGTCACTCCCACGGTTTGTGAGATCATGGAAACGATGATGGATGTCTTTAAGCAGTCGGGACTCACTTCCCAGGATGTTGATCAAGTGGTTCTTACTGGAGGAACCTCTCAGTTTCCTCTAATTCAACAAGGATTAGAGAAGACTTTTGGCAAGAGCAAAATGAGTGAGCATGATATCTACCACTCAGTGGTAAATGGTCTGGCACGTTTTGCGGCCCAGTCCTTAGACTAAGAAATTCCAATCACATTTTGCCAGGTTTTTCCCATTGATCTGGATCCAGAGATGATGAATTCCCTTGTAATAGGTCATGGTGGTAATGGGACGCAAGCTATGCTTTTTTTTCAGGCTACGTGACTCCCCTCCCTCCAATTCAATAACCTTTAACTTAAACACCTTTGAGCTCTTCGTTCCATTAGACTTTACAAAATCAATCACGTAATCAATCACAAGTCTTTGGGATTTTTTGGCCAGCGATGTAACCTCAAACTGGAACTCTAGGGTATCATGTAGTTTAAATTTCTTTTGATTAAGCTTAATCGCAGTGAGCATGACCTTGGCTTCCCCCACGACTCCCAAAAGCTTCAAAGCTCTTTATGTCCTTTTTTAATTAAGGTCCTCAGGGCCTTGTGTTTTATCCATTCAATCTTTTTCTTATGCTCCAAGGGACTTTCTTCCAACCATCTCTTCACGGTCGCGATGACTAATAAGGGGTGATTTTTTGAAATATCATTCAAATGATTGGCCACACTCTTCCTTACATAGAGCTCTTCATCAAATTTGAGTTCTTCCAAAAGGGCCAGAGAAGAGGCCGGATCTTTCATGAATTCTGGTAATCTCTCGCCCCAGGGCAGAAGCGGCCTAGACCCTTCCGAGATCCATCTTCTGATATGCACATTGGGATGATTGATATTCTCTTTAAAGAACTTCAGTACCTCTGAAGAGTCTTTTAAGAAGAAGGGTCTCACAGCAAATTCAGCAGTGAATCTTAAAGTAAGTACCTTCATGGCCTCTAGTGATTCACTAAAATGATCGAGGCCAAACTGACCGATATATTCGGAAAAGGGCCAGAGATCAAAACCTCGCAGCTTATCTCTTTGCATGATCTCCACCAAAATTTTAAGGGAGTGAGAAAAGTCCTGCGGGAGATGGTGTTTTAAAGCAGAAGTTATGAGAAGCACACGGGCCTTGAGTTCGAGTTCCTCCAGACCGCTGCACATATTTTTAAACTTACTCTTAGAAAAATCCGGGTAAGAGAAGAGCACTTCCTTTGCCATTTTCTCAACGAGAGCTTGATTGATTAAATTTTTCATAAACTCTATCAAACCATAGAAGTTGTTATCTTGTCATGAAGCATTATTTGAGATAAGTGATAGTCTATGAACACAAAAAACCAAGAATTAGATAAAAAAGATAATCCCTCACATGAGGAACATGGCCATGTCCATGGCCCCCACTGCAATCACCATCATGGTCCGCCCACTACTCCCATGAGACGAGTCATTCCGAAAGTTGGGCGCAATGATGACTGTCCCTGTGGCAGCCAGAAAAAATATAAAAAGTGCTGTGGTAAATAAGTCGGATAAAAGACTCGGTTTCTTGTCCCAGGTCAAGAAAAATTTAGAAGATTATGCTATAAGTGGTATATGACACTTGGAAAAACCCTCATTGAGGCTTCAGCAAAATCAAGACTTCTTCAAGCATGTCCCATATGCTCAAGCCTGGGCGAAGATTCACTCCTGGCCATCTCCGATATAACTACCGAACAAGTTTTTGAAAAGGGTGAATTTCTCATGCAAGAAGGTGAGAAATGCTCCGGTTTTTTTCTGGTCTTATCAGGCAGAGTCCGGGTTTATAAATCATCCCCTAATGGTAAAGAGAAGGTTCTTCTCATGGCCGAAACCGGGATGACCTTTGGAGAAGATGGACTCTTTGGGGAAGGAACGTTTCTTGAAATGGCCGTTGCACTCACAAAAACCAAAGTTCTTAAAATCTCTCGTTTAGATTTTTTAAAGTTACTGCAAGAGAATTCTAGTCTAGCTTTTCAGGTAATGGAGTCGCTCTGTCTTTGGATTCGTCGATTATCGACCTCGGTTGAAGATGTGGTCTTCCTATCCGCTAAAGATAAGGCCTCACGTTACTTACTGGAGCTTTCTCAAAAGCTCAACTCAACGACCCTAGATCTTCCTGCTAAGAAAAAAGAAATTGCCGATCAATTGGGACTTGCTCCGGAGACATTTTCTCGAGCACTTCATGAATTCTCAGAACAAAAGATTATTGAAATTCATAAGCGACAAGTAACAATTTTAGATATGGAGCAACTCAGAGATCTTTCAACCTTATGAGTCCATTAAATAAGATTCCAAAGATTAAGATTCATGATTCACTGGCCGCCCATTTAGGAGGGCCAGAGGAAATAGAAAATTTCTCCCTTTCCCTTCTCGATGTGGCCAGATTAGCGGGCCATCTCTGTCCAAGCGTGGCCGGTGCCTATTTAATCACTCAGGCCGCCGTACAGGCCCTTTTCCCCAATGGAATATGTGAGCGAGGACTCCTTCAAGTAGAGATTCCTGGGTCAGATTCAGAGGGAGTTAATGGCCCTATGGCCCAGGTTATAAGTTATATAACGGGGGCCTGGCCTCAGACTGGTTTTGCGGGCCTTCACGGCCAATATGTTCGAAAAAATCTTATGCACTTCAATTCAGATAAACTTCAAAAGGGTCACTTTCGTTTTACTCGCACAGACTCCTACCAGGTTGTTGAAGTCGCTTACTTTCCCAATCGCGCGAAATTTACTGCAAGAGGTGATGGGCCCTTTGGGGAGTTGTGGCAGCATCGGGTAAATGACATACTTTCAACCCCCGAGGTGATTGAGGTCTTCCGACTCTGAGATTAAATTCCCCAGAGAAAAAACAGTCTCTTCCCTATATTTAGGAAAGGCCCCACCGGATACCATTTCATACAGGATGACTTTGTTTATCTTTATCATTCCAAAATCGGTATTTTTATAAGGGGAGATAAGATCGGTTACACTTCTATAATTTCTAAGACGAACCACTGGTAAGTAGGGTCTATATATCGACTCGTTCTCAAGCTCAGAAGAAAGAAAATCATTTAAACTGCTGATAAGCTCGTCACGAAAAGCTCTGAGCTCCCGAGAATTCTGCACCCCGATCCAGAGAACTCTTGCATGCTCCTGCTTGGGATAGGCCCAGACCCCCGAGAGTTTAAGCTCAAAAGGTGCAATCTCTTGCAAGCGAGTGCTCATGGCCGCTTTAAACTCAGTGAGCCTCTCCCGTCCTATATCCGAAAGGTTAAATAATGAAATATGCCTCTGCTCATGGGGGATCCACTGATGCTGAAAGTTCTTTCCTTGATTGAGATTGACCTTGAGCTTTTTTAAGTCAAGTTGCACTAAGGAAACATCCAGGGCCAAAAATAGTCTCATATTCCCTCCAGGACACGCTTTCTAAATTTATCACTTCGATGCTAAACTTCATTGGCACAAAGGCCCACAACAGGATACTTGATGGCATCTGTCAAAAATTTACTTACGCCCGAAATGTATTTTAAGGCAATTGAAGGTAGCGACTCTGGGCTATGGGTACTCGATGTAAAAGCGGGGCTGTGTTATCTCTCAAACCGCTACTACACCATGCTGGGGTATGCGCCAGGAGAATTTGAGGGCACTATGAGTAACCTCTTTGCCCTTCTTCATCCAGAGGATGTGCAAAAATCAAATGATTTATTTCAAGACTTCTTTGAAGGCAAGAGCGACATCTACCGCAATGAAGTGAGACTGAAACATAAATCGGGTAAATTCATTCATATTTTGACTCAAGGACTAGGAGAGAGAGACGAGAATAATAAGGTCGTGATCTTTATTGGCTGGAACATTGATATAACTTCTTTGAAAGAAGCCCAACAAAAGCTCGATGAAGAAAGGGCCCTAAATATATCACAAACCAGGCTAGCTCAGCTGGGTCTACTTGCTGGGGGAATTACCCATGAAGTTAATAATCCATTGACAGTCATCCAGGCGAGAAGCCAGATGATGATTAAGGCCATTCAGAGTGGAAAGACCCTCGATACTGAAAGTCTTCTAGCGGGCCTTGAGGCCATCCAAAACTCGTCAAAAAGAATTGCTGAGATTGTCAAAGGCCTAAGAACTATTGTTGATGGCGGGGTCGAAGGCAATCAAACTAAAGTCTCTCTCATCCATGCCGTAGAAGAGGTTCTTTCTATTTGCCAATCGGAAGTAGAGGCCCGGGGTATAAGACTTCACATCACAATGGGGTCAGAGCGTCCCTATATCTTTGCTAATTTTGCTCTCTTATGCCAAGTCTTTATAAATCTCATTAATAACGCCAGCGATGCTCTGGAAACAATGAAAGAGAAAGACATCTGGATCAAGGTAGAATCTCGCGAGACGAGGGCCTACTTTATCATCGATGACAATGGGATTGGAATAAAACCTCAAGATCGGGATAAGATCATGACCCCCTTTTTTACCACTAAAGATCCGGGTAAGGGAACGGGATTGGGTCTGAGTATTTCAAAGGCAATCGTTCACTCTCAAAAAGGTGATCTTCAATACGAATCTTATCATGGTCTTAGTCGCTTCTCTGTGAGCTTCCCAATAATCTAAAAACAGTTTCTCATAACAATAGATTCTCGACAGGATTTTGACTCATCTATTTACCATTAATGAGTTTTCTCAATTTCTGAGAAAGAGCTGATTCCTCTTCTTTGGGAGAGGCCTTGATTCTCTCTTTATCCCTTTCGCGAATATATTCAGTGTCAGGAATCATGTGCTTACTATTAGGTGTCTTGCTATTTGATGGCTGAACTTGAAATGTTCCCCAATAGGTGATGGTTTCCCCTACTAAAAACTGCTGACCATCCAGAGTCTTATTCCAAACGATGTTAAAATCCTTGCGATTAAGTGTGGACTTGAATTTTACGAATCTATTCTCATAACCCCATGTGTCCTTTAGTGACTCGGTGGAAGTAAACTCGATAGTGGTCATCTTTTTTATTCCTTTGATCGTAAGCTCACCCGTGGCCTTAAAGGTATTGGCCTTAATCATCTTAATGTCAGAACTCTTGAAGGTAATATGAGGATGTTTCTCGGATTGAAAGAAGTCATTGCCCCGAAGATGATTATCTCTCATCTTATTTCCAGTATCGATGGAGGAGCTCAAGATTTGAACCACTACGGATTCAGGCGTCCCGTTCTTATCAGAGAGAAGCATCTCACCATGGAACTCATTAAATCTACCTGTGAGATCACTTACCCCCATGTAGGGAATTTGTGAACATAACTTCAGAATGATCCCGATTGGTCACCCATTTAGCAGACCAGGCCATGACAGGTAGGAGTAAGAGAAGAAGAAAAGAAGTTGTTTTAACCATATATAACCTTTTGAAGAATTATCCATAAAAAAGGCACATTGCAACAGAGCAAAACTTCTCGAAAAATAGCACAAACGATTACCTCATGCCAGAAAAGATACAAAAACCCTTCATCTGTGGGCCGAGGGCAAGCACTATCTCGCTTTTTTGTCTTCGCCTGCATAAGAGATCCCCCCTGCTCAGGTTTAAGAAATCCGTTTAGTCTTGATTTCTCGTACCTAAAAAAACACCATCCTTCTTGCTATCTTGAAAGGATGAAGATCTGGAGTATCCCAATTTCTTTCTTACTCTCCATCTTTCCTTTAAAAGGAGAAAGCAAAATGGAAGTAGATCATCGACGAGTCAGAGAACACATTTCATTTCTGACCACTACCGAGCCACCCAGGCATTATCAGGAAAAAGCGACCCTAAAAGTAGTTACAGATTATATTAAGCAGAAATTCAAGCAGCATACGAATTCCGTTGAAGTCCTGCCTTTTACCATATCAGAGGGAGGGGTGTATGAAAATATCCAGGCTTCCTTTGGACCTAAGACTTCACCTCGATTTATCATCGGAGCTCATTATGATGTTGCTGGCCATCGGCCGGGAGCCGATGATAATGCCAGTGGGGTTGCTGCCTTACTCGAGATAGCTCGCCTACTTGAGAAAACTGAGAAGAAGTTAAAGCTCAGAGTAGATTTAGTCGCCTTTGCCCTGGAAGAGCCACCTTTCTTCGGTTCAGTGGATATGGGAAGTGCTCACTATGCTAAAAGTTTAAAAGATAAAAATGTCGAAGTTAAACTTATGCTCGCTCTTGATATGATCGGCTACTTTTCCGAAAAACCAAATTCCCAGGAGAGGCCGGCTCCCCTGAAGGCCATCTATCCCAGTACCGGAAACTTTATCAGTATCGTAGGAGATCTTGAGCAGAGTTCAGCCACCCTAAGAGTGAAGATGCTTATGAAGCAAGGTGGTGAAGGTCTCAAGGTGGAGGCAATCAATGCTCCCTCCTCTATACCGGGAGTGGACTTTTCAGATCATCGAAACTTTTGGACCCATGGTTATCCGGCCCTCATGATAACCGATACGGCATTCTACAGAAATCCCCATTATCATCAAAAAACAGACACCATAGAAACCTTAGACTTTGAGAATATGTGTAAGGTTATACAGGCCCTCTATCATACTGCACTCAATTTTTAATGAGTAACTACAACCTTACAGTTCTCAGTTTCCCAAAGTTCTATCTTTGAAATCTGAATATTGTCAGGAAGAAGCTTTGGGAAGACTTCTTTCATAAGATAGATGGCCATATTCTCGGCAGTAGGATTGAAGGGACAAATGAACCAGGGCTTATTCTTGGGGGCCAATGGCTCTATGGCCAGAAGCTCTTTATCATTTTCATAGACTAAAAACGTATGATCCCAGTGTACCTGAAGCCAGGGATCAAGTAGATCTTTCAAAAGGGAGAAATCAATTACTCTGCCTAATTCATCTAATACATCTGTGTAAGCATGCACATAGAGACAATAATTATGTCCATGCATATTGGCGCATTTTGATTCATGCCCGTAGACTCTGTGGCCCGCGCAGAAAGTGAATTTTCTTACTGCCTCAATCTTTCTCATATAACTCCAAACATCTTGCTTTGATTTGAGAAATAAAATCATCAAAATAAGAAGTCCTACTGGCATTATTCTGATTAGACCATTGGTTCAAAAAGACTAAACGAATAAGCTGAATGGAATCATCGTCTCGCTCAAGTTTATATGAAATTTTATCGGCATATTCAGGTTGAAGCTTACTGAAACGAAGCTTAGTCTTTGAAACAAAATAATCATACTTTTGAATATGATTCGTAGGCTTAGGAAAGTAAGCTTCCATCAAATTCAAATTAAAAGAATTAATTTTTGATAGCCGCTCCTCACTTCGAGGTTTCACATAGAAACACACTAGATTTGATTCAGGTACAGTGAGAGGTCTAACTTCAAAGAGTCTGGAAAACTCATCCTCATTTTGATTTAACTTAACTAATTTCTCTTGAAAATTTTGGGCATCTTTAATGAGATCAAAAAGAAGTCCTCCGTAGCCATCAGAGTTAAGAGGAATGAGTTTATTGGAAAAATAGACCGAGGTCGCACTGGCCCCGGGCTTAGATCCCTCCATGATATAGCGACCTAAAGGGAAGCTTTCATCCTCACCATCTTGACGACTGGTCAGGCAATAATCGGCATCTTCAGCAATAAATTCTTTAGTGAACCCATGCTTCGTGACAAAGACTCCGGCCCCATAGGGAGTATGCCCCAGTTTATGAGGATCGATGGTAAAAGAGTCAGAATCCTTAATAAATTCAAAGATTGAATTCAGAACGGGAAGTTTTCTTTGCGCCTCTTCACCGATTCCTTTAAAGCGAGTTCCTTCAAGAAACATCGCTTTAAAATATCCTCCATAGGCCGCATCGATATGCACAGGTGAATAGAGGCCCTTAGCTCTCCATTCTTTCATGAGAGGGATAATTTCATTCAGAGGATCAAAGCTTCCAAACTCAGTTGATCCAAGAACACAGACAGTTTGTATAATGGGTTTCCGGTGATCATAGCAAAATTTCAAGACAGACTTGAGCTCCATCGTCGACATGGCAAGCTTATCATCAATCTTCACGTCCAAACAATTAACTCTACCAATACCAAATAGATGAGATGATTTTGACCAGGAATAATGAGCGGTAGAAGGAACGATGATGACTGGATCATCGATCTCTTCTTGAAAAGCAATAATGAGCTTCTTCCAATACTGCTTATCTCCTAACTGGGCAGGAGAATACTTTTTTAAAAGCATCTGAGGATCAATTCCTTTCCCAGAGGAGTATTCAAAAAACCGCTGCATTAAATGTGGAATATCTTCTAAGGGAATATTTAATAAATCCCAAAGTCTGGTTGGAAGGAAGCTGGGCCAAGGGAGCTTCTCTTCCTGCAGAGCAAGCCCCATCGTGGCCGGTAAAAAGCGCGAAGCCTTATTATAGAAAACAGATTCAAAATTTGCGACCGTTCCACCACTAGTAATGTGGCCGAAAGAAGTCTCCGCATTGTATCCCATAAGGCGAGCAAACTGCCTTCCCACTTCAAGCTCATACTTTAAAGTCACGGGTGAAGCTTCAGCAGACACATTATTTGCGTTATATAAGAGTCCTGCATAGTACCCCAGCAGACCGGGCATACTCACGTCAGCGGTCATATGAGCAAAGTAGCGAGGGGAGAAAAAAGGCAGATCCATTTTCAGCTCTGCCAGAAGCTCAACCAGGGATTGAATAAGAGTTTCCTGGCATTCCTGACCCATCGGTGATCCTAGAGAGCGGTAGGGAATCGTGGGAGGATCCTTAGGATGGAAATTTCTTCTCCAAAAAACCATATCATTATTGATGAGTTCAACCATTTCCTGAAAGAGTTTGCGCTGCTCTCCTTTGGGTCCTAAGAAGTAGAGGCCAAGTAACTGCTTTTGATCATGGGTATTCATAGCATTATTTTTACGGCCTATTGGGTGATCAGGACATGATCTAGGTCATATCCGGCAAAGAAGAGCGACGCACTCAAGAATTCCTCTTTCCTGACCATTTGTAGCAGAATCAAAGTCCTTGCAGTATGCTCTAGGTATGATGCAAAACTTCAGAAAGTTTTTATTTCTGGCCCCTCTGGGCCTTCTCCTCGCTGAACTTGTTAATCGGATCTTTTTCGGAGGAGCCTCATCAAATTTCCATATGGTCATATTCATGGCGAGCTGGATGATTTCATGGTGGATCTTTGGAATTGCACCACTGGGTGCGACTGCCTTAATTCCTCTTATCTTTCTACCGGTACTTCAGATTGCCCCACTGAAGGAAGTAACTCCTTTTTATTCTGATTCTATGATCCTGCTCTTTCTTGGGGGATTTATCATGGCCAGGGGACTGGAGAAGACCGAGCTCAGTGAGCGGTTTGCCCTGAATGTGCTAAGGATCACCGGGAGCTCCGATACCGGCATTGTGATGGGCTTTATCATATCCACAGCACTACTTAGTATGTGGATCAGCAATACCGCCACCGCTATTATGATGATTCCCATTGCTCAGTCAGTTTTAAAATTTCTTGAAAAAAATACTGAACACACTCAAAAAGATTTTGCTCATATTTCCACGGTCATCTATCTAACCATTGCCTATGCGGCCAATATTGGCGGCACCATGACACCCATAGGAACGCCTCCAAGTGTGATTTTAGTAGGTTTTCTGGAAAGTCTTTATGGTCTTAAAATCGACTTCTGGAAATGGATACTCATCATGGTTCCCGTATCCGTTTTATTTCTTATCCTTCAGTTCTTTTTATTGAATTTCTTGTTTAAGTATAAAATCGAGATCACCAAAGACTTCCGACAACACATTCATAACTCGATTAAAAATTTAAATCCCTTTGATAGTTCTCAGAAACTGGCCTTAGGAATCTTCTTTTTAAGCTGCTTTCTCTGGATATTTAAAGATGTATTCAACTATCTGGCAAAGACGAGAGTTTTAGAAGATACAACGGTTGCTCTTTTTGGTGGTGTTCTCTTTTTCTTCTTCCCCTATAACTTTAAAGGCTTTAAGCGGATATTAGACGAGAGTGACATTCCTACCCTCCCATGGAATATCATTTTGCTTTTTGGGGGAGGTATGGCGATGGCGGGAGTTCTCGAGAAGTTTGGTGTCATTCAAACCGTGGTCTCTTTGTTTGAAGGGCTTCCTGCTAGTTCACCCTACTTACTTGTCCTGATACTCTCGCTACTGACTCTTCTTCTCACTGAGGTCATGAGTAATGTGGCCCTCTCGATAATAGCTCTCCCTCTACTTATGGGGCTAGGTCAGGCCAAAGGCATCGACCCCATGCTGATAGGTCTACCTGCGGCGATATGCTCTAGCTATGCCTTTAGTCTTCCTATCTCCACTCCACCAAATGCGATAGTCTTCGGTTCAAATAAGATCAATATGAAAGATATGGTAAAGGCCGGCGTTATCATGAATGCATTTGGAGTCATTTCTGTCATGACTTTGGGTTGGGTATTGATGAAGGCGCTACTCTAAACGGGTAAGCTCACATAGAAAGTGCTGCCGATACCCACTAAGCTCTCTGCCCAAATTTTCCCATCATGGATTTCGATAATTTGCTTTGAAATGTAAAGACCAAGTCCCAGCCCCTGCTTATCCTTACTTGGTCCTCTTGTATAGCGATCAAAAATAACATTGAGAAGCTCTGTAGGAATGCCTATGCCATGATCCTTAAATGAAAGAAGAATGGAAGTCTCATTTAACTGAGTTTTTACATGGATCGGTTTATCCAGTCCATATCGAATAGCATTTGAAAAAAGATTAGTGATGACTTGCTCCATTCTTAGCCTATCACCGTTAACAAATGGTAGATCGCAGAGTTCAAGTATCAATTCGGATTTATCAGAAGAGCCAGTATTACTAATTACTTCTTTAATTAACTCGCAGATGTCAAAATTTTCTTTTTTGAGATTCATCACTCCAGTTCGCATGCGGGAAATATCAAGCATATCATCGACGAGACGAACTAATTTGGAGACACTTCTGTCATTTTGCTGAGTAAGACTAATGATCTTTTCCTTAGGAAGCGACTCAGGAGTTTGAAGTCGCTTTGAAACTAACTGACAATTTAGTCGAATAGCAGTTAGGGGAGTTTTAAGTTCGTGAGATGCCATTGAGAAAAACTCATCTCTTACTTTCAGGGCATCTTCTAGTTCCTCCTTTTGAAGTAATTGCTGCTCAAAAAGAAGACCTCTATCAACAGCAACAGCTGCCTGAGATGCTAAAGATTCAAAAAAGAGTCGGAGGTCATTAGAGAAGGTAGTCTCCGCACCTAAGTAGTAGGCAACTGAGGCAATTGCTTTACCTTGAATAATCAGAGGTAGGGCAACCACCGCTTTAGCATTCATTTTTTGGGTGGCCACTTCGTAAGCAGGGAACTCATGGAGAAAATCCTGAAGATTACCCAGGAAGAAACTATTCCCTTCGAAAAGAGCTGACTTGGCGGGAAAACGTATACCAATATCCAAATATCTCCAATTTCTCAAATATTCTTCAGGAATATTATCATTGGCCGCAATCTTAAAATCATTCTCGTTTTTAAGTAAGACGATTCCGGCAACATTATGAAGGATTTTTTTCCCTTCCTTCAGAATCAATGCTGCAATTTCATCTGGGCTCATCCCCTTAGAAAGTGCTAACCCAAAGTCATATAACACTCGGTTTCTTTCAAGGGCCAATCGCTCTTCATGAATATCGGTATTCGTTCCATACCAACCAATTATTTCTCCAAGCTTATTTCGATGAGGCAGTGCTCTGCCAAGATGCCACCGATACTCTCCATCATGACGAAGAAGCCGATAATCAATTTCATAGTGTGTGCCGGTAGCAATAGAATGATTCCAGGTTTTGACAGTGCGTTCAATATCCTCGGGATGATGAATGAGTTTATCCTTCCATCCCCAGCCCTCAGTACCTTCAGCAGAAACATAATCATACCAACGCTGATTAAAATACGTGATGGCGCCACTAGCATCAGCAATAAAGGCCATCTGAGGCATCGTATCAGCAAATGTTCGGATCATTGCCTCACTTTCAACGAGCAATAAAGCTTTTTCTTTGTTTTCAGTGATATTAATGGATGTTCCAAAAAAACGGATCGGTTCATTGGTCTCATTGAACTCGACTAGTCCATTTACTTCCATCCAAACAATAGTGCCATCAGGTCTGACCACCCGGTATTCAGTTGAATAAGTTGTTCTATTATTTAGAGCCTCGTTAACCAATTGATTAACTCTCTCCTGATCATCAGGATGGATGTGGTTAACAGCATCTTGGAGTGTCATGCTCCTTCCATCCTCGATACCCCAATCTTCTAGCATATATTTATTGTAGACGATGGTGTTTTCAGGAACGTTCCAGTCGTAGAAACCAATACGGGCGAGATCTAGGGCCAGGTGAAGCTGTTCTTTTTCTTTATCAAAAGTCATGCAGCGGTTTACCTCAAACCCTAAAAAATGTCGAACAGAATAAGGATAACTGATCAAAAATACTAGGTAAAATATTCACTCTCTCTCAATCTACCCTATCAAGCTGCAAACTTTTCCTTTAAGAAAACTTGTATGAAAAATATTCTACTTTTGAGTTTTCTTCTCATCAGCTCTACTTCTTTGGCCAACAACAAGCTCATCATCGGCAGTGATGATCGATACCCGATAACCGAAATGAATAAGAATAAGGCCCATGAAAGTATCGGACTTTTGCTGATCCTCTCAGAGAGTGGAAGACTCTTTACCTGTACCGGTACAATCATTGGAACTCACCATGTCCTAACGGCTGCTCACTGTCTGGTAGATGAAAATGGAAGAGAGTTTAGTGCTGTTTATTTTATGCCAAAGGTAAACCAGGATTTACAAAAAAATCCAACAAGTCCTTTCGGTATAATCACCGCTAGAAGTTTTAAAGTTTTGGATGAGCACCTTCCTTCGCCTTCACATACCAATGACCTCGGTCTGGTTGTCTTCGATGAAGCTTTGCCTTACTCTCCCCTCCCAATCTCTCAAGCACTGAAAGATGATAAAGAACTTACTATTGCGGGTTATCCTGGAGACAAGACTTATGGAACACTTTGGGAGGCCAAGGGAACTATAAGCTCTATAATTGGTGGAGCGCATAAGGTAGACACAATGGCCGGTCAATCTGGGGCGGCCGTACGCAATAGCGCTGGCAAGATCATTGGAGTTCATTCTGGTGGAATAAGCTTACTGGTATTTAAAAGAAATCTTTTTCTTTCCTTCACTAAAGAACATATCGATTTCCTCAAGAGGGAAATAGAGTAAAAATACATGGAACTTACCCTATTCTTATCAGCACTCTCTCTCTTACTCACGGGGGCCATCGCAGGCTTTTTTTATGCCTTTTCTGTCTGCGTGATGAAGGGTCTTGATCGAATCGAAGCAACTTCTGCTATTTCATCTATGAAGAGCATAAACGCGACTGTCCTGAATCCAGTTTTCTTCATTACCTTTTTTATAACTCCCATAGCTCAATTGGCGAGTGCCTATATCGCGTCTCAGGATAACCACCCCATTTCTGCGACTTTATTTATAATCGCAGCAGTCACCTACATCTCAGGAGCGCTTGTCCCCACCCTCAGCATAAACGTTCCCATGAATGAAAAACTGGCACAAGTAGAAGTTCCTTCTCAGGATATGCAAAGTCAGCCGATCTGGAATGAGTATTCAAAACGCTGGACCAGATGGAATACGGTTCGCACCATCTTTAGCCTTTTATCTCTCTTGATCGTAGGCGCAGCTATCTTATCTCTCAACTAGAACTCACACTTCTTTTGATGGACGCATAAAATATATGTAACCAAGAACGCTCAGAAGCACTAGACCAAAAATATAGAAGGGAAGTGCTAGCACTATGCCTATTGGAACTAAAGGTTGAGTCATGCTCCAGGACTTATCATCCTCAAAAAAAGAATAATCTATATAAAGTGAATCTTGCGATAAACTTTTATGGCCCTCTCCTATACTCTTCCATTTAATCTCTTTCTTCTTGGCCCGTGCCAGGAGTTCTTCAGCTAATTTTTTATTAAGAAGTTCGATCCTATAGACATAGGTGGGTGAGGTAAAATTTATACCTGTTACATACTGATTGGTAATTTTGAATCTCTCACCTTTTAAGGAAAATGGTTCAGTGGCCTCTTTGAAAGGCCGAGAAATTTTGAAAGGAAAGAAGGGATTTAACTCATAGAGCTGTTCTTTATCAACTGTATGCTCCTCGCCTACCCTCACATAAAAAAAACGCCAGGTCGATCTATCGGCCTGGTGAATACCAAACATAAGTATAATAAACACTAACGAGACGACCTTCTTCTTGATCGAATTACCCAATAAAATATCAAGTACAAGAAAGCCCAAAAAAGGTATTGCTAAATAGGGACCAGTAATTCCATCATTTACCGCTGCTGAAAATATAAAGATATAGGAGAGGATATGACAACTCCAGTTTAAGGAAGTCGCTTCCTTAATTTTTTTTGTATTTTCTCTTGGCTCCCTGGACTTGATACTTCTAAGAGCGAGGAAGATAAAAGGAAAAAGCACTAGAAACAAAATGAGCGAAAAAAAGGGAATCCACCTTTCGATGATATTCATGGGATAAGTCGGATATTTATTAGCAGGAGAATCCGAAGTGAAGTACTCCTCGGAGAATGTCTCTAAATCAGCGGGACTCAATTCTGATCTCTCTCCTTCTACCCCCTCTACACTGTAATGCAAGTTATTGAGCCATCCTTCTTTAACCTTAATCCTTAATCGATGCCCCTTTAGCAGTTCTTTATTATAATCTTTCTTAAGAACATTAACGGTGTTGGCCAATGGGTAAAGGAAAGAAAAGTAATCTTTAGGGATTTGCGAGAATAAACCTAGTAGAACCAGGCAAATGATATGTCTTCGCGCCCATAAAACCTTGTTCTGCCTTGTTAGATAACGAATATGGAAGAAAATATATAAGATATAAGGCAGGAGAAGATGAACGGATACATCATCAGCTAACAGACCTAATAGCAAAACCACATAAGAAATAGTTAATAGAAATAGTGCCATATATATTCATGATACTGGTAATCTAGTAATAACAAACTTAAGATTTGAAGCTATCTGGCAACCTCAGGAAGGAGGAAACATCACTTGTTCGCAGGTCCATGATCTTAAGGCAGACCCTAACTACGGTTTTTCTTAAAAATTTAGATTAAAAAAATCAGGAATCAGCAGGAAAATCGCCCCCTAGAATGAGATGACTTTACTTTTAACCTGAGACTTCACCCGGTTAACGGTCTCATCAATATTAAAACTAATATTCTCTCTAACGGTAAAAGGGATTTCAAATTTTAAAGATTCCTCAGAGGCGGGAACTTTTTCCAGATCATACTTCTTTAACTTCACAATAATATCACCCCAAGGGGATTTCTTTTCTTCTCGAAGATTAAATTCTTTAATATCGGGAGTTAGGGTGCCTTCAATCTGTCCCTTCTGAGAGCGGGCCACAATATCAGCATTTAGATTGCTCTTAGATATATCGATTGGCAGTTTATTTCCAGTAAGTTTTTCTAGAACATCGGGTTGAATGTTTTTCATCTTGCCCAAAATCGTCCACGGAGTGCTATTTTCCAATTGTACGGTTTTACCTTTAAGATCAATACTTCCGCCTTCGGCAATTTTTCCATCTAATGCGAACTCTGACTTAATATTGATCCCACCTATAGCAAATTCTTTTCCACTCACTATAGTGTCCATCAGTGTGAGGATCGTGCGAGAATTAGTATCATCAGCTTCCATTATATTAATGCGTTTAAATGAGGCCGAAATTTTGTCTAAGTAAAACCTACCCCCAGTTTGATTATTAAACTGATCTTTAATCCGCTGAACTTCATCAAATAGTGCTTTAGATAGAATAAGATTGAGCTGATCTGCTTTTAGCTCGAAGATATGTTCACCTCGAAGTAGCTCAGGCCATTGGAAGTTCAAGACTAAGGCAGGAGCTTCAGCAAAAACGGTCATATTATCCGGTTTAAATAATTTAAGATCTCTTAGAAGAATCTCACCTTTGACAAGGTTCATGCTAACTTCCGCCACTCGAAAGTGATAACCCTTTCCATCTGCACCTTTTTGATTAATCAAATTTTCGGTAACAAAGGGAGCAGCTATTCTAGCTATCACAAGCATTATGGCCAAGATAAAAACTCCAACATAGGGCCATTTACTGTGTCTGCGGTGTTTTTGGTAGGGGCTTACATAGATTGATTTCATGAAAAATATAATGAAGAAAGAAGCTCTCAATCACAAGTTTTATTTGCACCAAAAATCTTGCTTACTAACGGATATTGTCTGTTATCTCCTAAGACAATTGTGATGTTTACTACACAATCACTACACAATCACTACACCTGGTTCAGAAGATGCTTACCCCAGGGAGAGCTAGAATGGACAAAATCTCATAATCGTTTAACCAAGGAAAACATGAAAACAATCACCCGCTTATTGCTTTGTCTGATGATCTCTTTTACTTTGGTCGAAATCCCTCTTATGAAGGCGGAGGCCCATGCTGGACTTATCAGTACGAGAGACGCACTTGATCTGGTAAAACGCTCTGAATCAGAAAAAACAGTTTCGGACTTCTTAGGACGAAGTGATGTGAAGGAACAACTGATTAAAATGGGTGTAAACCCAGAAGATGCTCACAAAAGAATTGCTGGTCTGTCTGACTCTGAAGTGAGGAAGTTATCTAGTGATATTGATCAGGCAGTCATCGGGGGAGACCTGGGTGGTATTCTTGTATTGGTACTGGTGGTTATTCTCATCATCTATTTTGCTAGACGAATATAGTGAAATCCCTGACGCTCATTGGTTTTCTCTTTTTGACAATAGGTTGTGCAACCCGCACTCCCCAAACAGAGCGGCTGATAAAAAACCGTGGAGACTTGCCTTTAGCGGGACATATTAAAAACATCCCCCATGTAATCCAAAAAGAAAATCATTGTGGTCCGGCCACACTCGTTATGGTGTTAAACCATCTGAAAAAAAACGTCAGTGCTGAAGTACTGGCACATACCATGATGATTACAAACTTAAAGGGTACTTTCCAAGCAGACATGCTGCTAGAAGCAAGACGTCAAGGCATGCTTACATTTAAGATCTCGAGTCTTGAACAACTTCTAACAGAAGTCTCGCACGGCAATCCTATAATAGTTTTCCAGAATGTGGGACTTGAATCATTACCTCAATGGCATTACTCAGTAGTCACGGGCTATGATTTATCAGTACCACAAATCTACCTGCATTCTGGTCCCGACAAAAACGACAGTAATGATTTAAGATTTTTTGAACGCACCTGGCTTTTGGGTGGTAAGTGGGCACTCCTTGTACTACCTGCGGGGAAATTATCTAGTACTGCCTCAGAGGTTGAGCATGTGGAAGCTGCCTCACATCTCGAAGAACTCAAGTTTTTTCAGGCCGCTCAAGTAAGTTACCACTCTATTCTCAAAAAATGGCCCCAAAGCCTGATGGCCCTTATCGGACTGAGTAATGTGAGTTATCGACTTGGACAAAAAAAATTAGCTCTCACATATCTGAAGAATGCTGTCGCTCTTCATCCCGCCGCCGGGATCGCCTGGCACAACCTCGCTAGCCTCCAAGGAGAGATGGGACAGCTAAAAGAGGCGCGCCTGAGCTCAAAGAAGGCCATTGAAAATGTCCATGAGGAAAGTCGTACTCAATTCACGGAAAACTTAAAAAGTTATCTCTAATAAAACCAAAAGAAGGACATCATGAACAAGTTAACACTACTGGCACTTACTCTACTTCTAAGTGCACCCGCTATCGCAGAAAACAAGTTCGGCTTCTTTGTCGAACCCATGCTGACTTATGAAAGTGGAGAAGCCGACGTAGACCTACCCTCTCCCTTTGGTTCATCGCAAAGTGACATAAATGGCCTTGGCATTGGAGGACGTATTGGTTTCCATGCAATGGAAGTCCTGTTTGTGGGAATAGATGGCCGCTACTCTCGTCTGACATATGAAAACAATGACACAAATATTGACACCGATGCCACTTCTTATAACTTTGGGCCAATCATTGGACTTCAGGTTCCAGGTCCCCTGGGAATTCGTGTTTGGGCCGGCATGATTACCAATGGCGAAATGGATCTTGAGAAAGATCAGGGAGTGGACTTTACCTTCAAGGATGCTGGTGGCTATCGAGTTGGCGCTGGAATCAAGCTCGCTTCCGTGAGTCTTAATCTTGAGTATCAGGAAATCACTTATGACAAAACGCAAATGAATGATGCTGGAATTTTTTCTGGTTCAACTAGAAAGGTTGATCAGGAATATAAGTCGTATGTATTAAGTGTTAGCTTTCCCTTCGCACTTTAATTTAATCTCTTTAAGAGAATCCTATAGAAATACTCTAGGGTTCTCTTAATCCTGCTATGGCCAAACCAACTGAAGAGACCTACCCTATACTCCATGCATCCTCGAAATCGCCACCAAGACAGATATGATCTAGCTCTTCTAGCAAAGACCTCTCCCGAGTTAGTACCCTTTATTAAAATCAATAAATACAAAGATGAGACAATTGATTTCTCTGATCATAAGGCGGTGAGAGCGCTAAATAAGGCCATTCTCAAAACCTTTTACGGTATTACACACTGGGAGATCCCTGAAAATAATCTTTGTCCTCCTATACCTGGAAGAGCAGATTATATTCATACTGCAGCAGATCTATTTCCAAAGAAAGAGCGTCTTCAGGTTTTGGATATTGGGACGGGAGCAAATCTTATCTATCCCTTAATTGGTTGGAATGAGTATCAATGGAATTTTGTGGGATCAGATATAGATGCTAAATCTCTTGCGAATGCTCAGAAGATAATAGATCAAAACCATCTTTCAGAGCATATCACCCTCCGTCGCCAACAAAACAAACAGAATATTTTCTCATCCATCATTCTACCCAATGAGAAATTTGATCTCACTCTCTGTAATCCACCATTTCATGAATCCCTTGAAGAAGCTTCTCAAGGCACATCCAGAAAATGGAAGAATCTCAAGAAGAATTCAAAAATTACGGACCTCAACTTCGGCGGACAAGGTACAGAACTATGGTGCCCAGGTGGAGAGAAAGGCTTTATTCTCAAAATGATTGAGGAGAGCAAATCATTTGGTAAGCAGGTTAAATATTTCACGACTCTTGTTTCTAAGGAAGCTAATCTTCCTCCCTTGATGCATGCTTTAGAAAAAAACCAGGCCCTCTCCTGTCGCATCCTAAACATGACCCAAGGACAGAAGAAAAGTCGGCTTCTATGCTGGTCATTTATATTAAAGCAGTTATATGAATAAGCAACAACATGAACGCCTTAATCAATTACGAGTCCTTGGTCGATTATTAGACAGTCGTTTCGAAGGCCCCATGGGTGTACGTTTTGGTCTCGATGGGCTTGTGGGTTTAATCCCTGTGGTAGGTGACTTAGTAACCTCGGCCATGTCTCTTTATATCATTGGCCAAGCCGCTGCCTTGGGCTGTGCTCCCAGCACTTTGGTGAGAATGGCCTTAAATGTAATGATTGAAAATCTCATCGACATGATTCCTCTGGTGGGAAATATTTTCGACTTTGTATGGAAGTCCAATCTACGCAATTTGGCCCTGCTGGAAAGTCATCTCACTGCTCCCACTAAAGTCACCTGGCAATCAAGAGTTTTGGTAGGCTTCATAGCCTTAATCTTAATGGTGTTTTTTATCGGAACAGGGTATGTGGCCTTCAAAGCATTGCTTGCTGTATGGAGTTGGATGAATCTCAACTAGTTCGATAAACAGGTTGTTAAACGATAGTCAACTATTCTACGCTTATGCGGAAGCAGCTTTGGGCAGACAACTTTCATAAGATAATCAGCCATATCCTAGCGTTACCGCTCAAAGATATATGATTGCGCTGAAATGAACATGATCTCTAGCGGAAAAGAGACTAAAACCATCCAACAACATAAGCTTAACTCTCAATTTTATTTTTATTGAACAGTCGTGAAACATCCATAGACTTACTTCTGAAAAAATATCAGGAGATACATGCAAGTAAATATAAACGGAAAAAAGATATGGATGAATTTCCACCACCTCTATTATTTTTTTACGGTGGTAAATGAAGGAAGTCTCGCCAACGCTTCTAAGAAATTATCAATAGGGCAGCCTTCTTTGAGCTCCCAAATTAAGCAATTCGAGCAAACGCTCAATACCAATTTATTCGATAGAAAGAACAAGAAGCTAGAACTGACAGAAACAGGGAAAATTGCTCATGTCATGGCCGCCGAAATTTTCAAACTCGGAACTAGCCTTTACTATAAAATCTCTTCAGATAGAAAAGATGCTAGCATTATAGAAATTGGAGTTACAGATGGGATTAGTCAGAAGATAGTTGCCGATATATATCGCAAGAGTCTTAAAAATCAAGGCAAGAGTGTTCAGATTTCAGTAGTAGGCAGAAGCGAAGTTTTATCTAGCTTATTAGAAGATAAAATACAATGCGCCATTACTAATCAGCCTCCCGAACTAAAAGATGAAGTAAAAGCTCTTAAAATTCATACTTCTCCAATAGCCATATTCGGCAATCATAAATACAAAGAACTTTCCAATGGATTTCCCGAGTCCCTCAAAAATACTCCTTTCATTCTTCCCTTATCTATCAGCAAGCACCGGGTAGAGTTGGATAACTTTATTTCTAAGAAAAATCTTAAGATTAATATTGTGGCCGAAACGATGGATTTATCCATACAAAAAATATTTGTATCTGAAGGTCTGGGGCTCATGGTCGCTCCAGTAAGTGCGGTAGAAGACTTGATTGAACGAAGGGAAGTCTTTGAAATTGGGAGACCTCCCCTTACGCCGGAGGAAACCTTTCTCCTTTCCAAAAAGGATCATAGATATAGTGATGTTTTAAGCTTAATTTCTAAGTAAGAATTAGCTGGCCACTCTTAAGGCATCTTCTCTTATGACTTCGCTTCTCTCTTTCCCTAACTTAGATACATCTAAAATAAGGATCGCCTTACCATCACCCAGTATTGATGCTCCGGAAACCAAAGTATTAGCAACCACTTCGGGCAGGGGTTTCACGACTATTTCCTCTTGTCTATAGATACTGTCCACAATGAGACCGAATCTGCCTGCTTCCCCCTTAATAACCAGAACAGTAATAGTGCCGGACTCATTGATCTCAGACTTGATAGACATCTGTTCATGAAGCCATTCCAGAGGAAGTACTTTATCTCTAAGTGAATAGACACTTTTTTTCCCGATGGTATGAAGATCGGCCACCCTGATCTTCACCGTCTCAAGAACAGCATCTAAAGGAAGAGCAAATATACTTCCTCCCACTTTAACCAAGAGAGAATCCATTACCGCCATCGTTAGGGGAAGGAGAAGTTTTATGACAGTCTCTTTACCAACTTCCGTAGAGATGTGTATTTTACCATTAAGCTTAGTAATATTACTATTAACTACATCCATTCCGACTCCGCGACCTGAGATATCAGTTACCTGATCGGCAGTGCTGAACCCCGGCGCAAAAATGAAGGAGAGAATTTCTTCATCAGCTAAATTGGCCCCATTTTCTCTGGTAACTAGCCCATTATCTATTGCTTTGGAAAGGATACGATTTTTGTCTATTCCTTTTCCATCATCCCGAACTTCTATGACTATATTATTCCCTTCATGTTTAGCACTCATGGTTATGGTTCCATAAGGATTTTTCCCGGCACTCTTACGCTGCTCTGGAGTTTCGATTCCGTGATCGATGGAGTTTCTGATCATATGCAGAAGAGGATCGGCTACGTCTTCAGCAATTCCCTTATCGATATCGGTATTCTCACCTACTAAAACCAACTCAATTTGCTTGCCACTTTTTTTCCCTATATCCCGTACCAAACGCGGAAATTTCTGAAAAAGATTCTTTACAGGTATCATCCGCATTTGCATAACATTTCTTTGCATCTCTTCAGATATTCTGACGATATTCTTAGTAGAGTCTCTCAGGTCACGAACAAAGCCCTCCGGTACCAGGGAAGCCTGGCCCTGAGCATTTCTTAAAATCTGTTCAAAGGAATTTCTCGCAACTATAACTTCACCCACAAGATTCATCAATACATCGATGAGCTTCTGGTCAATCCTGATGGTTTTGTTATCGGCTTCACTCTCCTTTTTTTTCTGTTGAGAAGTTTTGACCTCCTGAATGACTTCTACCACTTCTTCTACCAGAGGGGGGGCTGCCACTTCTTTATTGAAGAGTACATCTATCTCCATTCTGATTCGCTCAATGATCTTCAGAACTTCGGATAAAGCTTCTGAATATTCGGAATTATCTGTGGTGTCCTTGGCCACAAAGAGCTTTTCTTGGATGGAATAGATATCAACGTCAAAGGCACCACCAGCAAGATGATCCAGGGAGGTTGCGAGGCGAACTAGCTCCGGGGCCAAAACATCCATGAGATTTTCATTTCTTTTGGCGATTGAGTCCCTAAGACCTTCTTCCAGATTAAAAGCACTTATAGTGAAAGAGAGCATGACATCATCGGTAGATATGCTTAAAGAGCTCTGCTCATGGACGGCACTAACTTGTAAGACGCCCTTACACTCCTGAGTATATTCTTCCACCATGAGGATCATGATAGAGACTTTCTCATTGGTTGGATCCAAATCAAAGTTTTTCTCCCTGATTTTTTGCTCTATCTCTGCCAGAAGGATATTAAGAAGATCGCATCCCTTCAGCATGACCTCGATGGCATTCTCTTCAGTGACCCTTTTAAGATCACGAAAATAATTAAGAAGGGTCTCAATCTTATGAGCAAGTGAGCTCATATTTTGAAGATTGAGCATTCCAGCTCCACCTTTTACGGTATGGATACTCCTGAAAACATCATTTATGAGATTCCCATTGGCCAAATCTTGTTCGAGCACCAGAAACTTCTGGTCAATGTTTTCCAGATGTTCCCGGGCCTCGATAACAAACCCTTCCAATAGCTCTAAATTATCTTTCCATTCTTCCTGCTGAGACATTTGTTACTCCGTTAACGTAGTGGTTTCCTGTAAGACATGAAACTTTGGATGGTTTGTGTTTCAAAAAAATCGGTAATTCTTCCTATGGATTCAGAATGTCCCAGGAATAAGTGCCCATTGGGAACAAGGGATTCATAGAGTTGTTCGACAACTTTTTTGCGGGAATTATCGTCAAAATAAATCAGAACATTACGGCAAAAAATGAAATCAAAATTTCTCATCTTTCTCATTTCTTCCTTGTCCATGAAGTTTAACTGATGGAACTTAATAATGTTTCTGAGCAAGGGGCCAGCTGAGAAGGAATCTTTATCTTCAGCGATAAAATACTTCTGCCTATAGGCCAGGGGCGTATCTTTCATGGAGCGTGCTCCATAGACCCCTTTCTTGGCGATATCTAGTACTTTGGTGTCGATATCGGTAGCTATTACATTTATCTGCCAATCCCCATGACCGGTCAGCATTTCTTTAAGTATGATGGCCAGGGTATAGGCCTCTTCACCAGTAGAGCAAGCTGCAGACCAAACTCGCATGGTTTTATCTTTCTTTTTCAGTTTACTTTCAACATGAGCAGGAAAGATTTTCTCGGCAAAGCCCTGGAGCTGAGGAAAATCTCTGAACATATAAGTCTCATTGATGGTGATGGCCTCAACGAATTTTTGAAATTCATCACGAGTATTACCCAACATCAAAGTTTGATAGTATTCAGCAACCGTAGGTATTCTGGCTTCCTTCATCCGCTGCTCTATTCTCGAGGTTAGATAATAATCCTTCTTCTCATCAAAGAGCATCCCCGTTTCATTGTAGATCAAGGTTCTGAATTTCTGCATATCAAATGGTGAGCTCATTGGTTTTAACCTTTCTTTACAAGTTCGATGATTTTCGCCGCTATCTTATAAGAAGGTAAGACAAACTCAGCTCCTCCTCTTCTAATCGCCTCTTTAGGCATTCCAAATACAACACACGTCTCTTCCGCTTCTGCTATCGTCCGGCCACCGGCCTCTTTAATTCTGACCATCATGTCGGCCCCATCGGCCCCCATTCCTGTTAGCAGCACCCCGATGGTGTTACTTCCATAGATGGCGAGAATTGATTCCATGGTGACATCTACTGAGGGTGTGTGAGCAGTGCCTTTAGGGGTGGGACTAAGCCTCACAATTTGCCCCGGTGCTCCCCCACCTCTCTTACCAAGAGTCATATGAATATCCCCTGGGGCTAGATAACCATGGTTAGGTACAATAATGTCTCCTCTGGCAGCTTCCTTAAAAGGGAAGGCACAGCTGTCATTAAGTCTCTTGGCAAAGCCCGGAGTAAATGAACCCGGCATATGCTGAACAATGATGACAGGGCAACCAAGATCGGCCGGTAAGTGAGGAATAACATCAAAAATAGTATTGGGTCCGCCAGTTGACTGGCCAATGACTATAATCTTCCCCGAGTCCGTTCCCGTCAGTAGGGGCCCCTTCTCTCTTGCTACCGAAGGCTTGGTATCGTTACTGCGCCTTCTTCTAATTCTTGCAGTTCTTCCGGATAGAAGATTTGCTTTGGCAGCAGATTTAACTTTAAAGATCAGATCTTTTTGAATCTGATCGATATTGAGGGACACTGTTCCCCCCGGCTTTCCAATAAAATCTACCGCTCCTAACTCCAGGGCTTCGTAGGTCGTGCGCTCTCCTTCCTGAGTAAGAGAGCTTACCATGAGGACTGGTCTGGGACTCTCGAGCATAATTCTCTGAAGGGCGGTGAGACCATCCATCTCTGGCATATTGATATCCATAGTCACCACATCGGGGGAAAATTTTTTGGCCAGATCAATTCCCTCGGCCCCATTCCTGGCAGCTGCCACTACTTCAATTTCAGGATCCTCTTCGAGCATCCGCCGCAGCTCTCTTCTCATGAGAGCTGAATCATCGACAATTAAAACCTTAATCTTACTTTCAACCATATTCCCTCGACTTGACTTAGATTTCGTCAACGTCTCCATTTGTATGGCAAACATATATATCGCCAGTATAAATGTTAAATTCCGCTGACTTTCCAAACTTCCCACCGGTGCAGCTTTTCTGCAGGGGGAGCTTTAGATCAATTGCCATTGATCTTGTGGTGGCGAGAATTTCCTTTCCGATATCTGTAAAAGACTTAATCTCTGAAAACATATTCCCACCACCAACTAGTCTTAAAGTTAAATGCTCATGCTGTGATCCAATGGTCTTCATCTTTTGCAGAAGATAGGGAAAGGCCACATCCGGAGCAATACCAAAGGAGAACGACTCTCGTGATACCGACTGGGTACTGTGAGATAAAGGCATGTGGGCCATGCCACCGATTTTGAGATAGGGATCCCATAAGCAGATGACCACACAGGAACCGATGCCGCCGGTGTAGAGGATAATGTCACTATCCCCTACAGCAGCGTCACCGGTATTAAGCCGCTTTATCTTCATTCGAGAGTAGAGCATCCACGCTGATTAAAACGATGATTCTCTTACCATTATTTAACTTACCAATGCCTTCAAAAAATCTACCGTCAACATTGCTAGTCACTGCCGAGGGAGTGGCCTCGATCTGAGTTCGCGATAGACGAAGGACTTCAGTTACTGAGTCAACAATAAGACCTGTGGTTTTTCCTTCGATATTGGCCACCACGATTCTCGCCTGCTCAATTTGTTCAAGTTTGGTCAGGTTAAAACGCGAACGCATATCTACTACTGGTACCACCGTACCCCGAAGATTGATAATGCCTTTCATATAATCCTTGGTCTTAGGAACCGCCGTAATTTCATTGATACGGATGATCTCCTGAACCTTCATGATATTGATGGCATATTCCTCATTATCCACCTTGAAGCAAACCAGTTGAAGTTCATCTGAATTTTGGATCATATCGTTAGACATAATTTCTTTCTCCTCTTGAACGCCAATAGCGTCTTCAATCTTCTTTTTATCTGAATCAGAGACGAGCTTCTCGGTATCAAGAAGCATTAAAAGACGCTTCCCATTTTCAAGTTTCCCAACCGATCTGAGCTTATTGCGGTTATTGGCCTGAATGATGGCCGGGGGTGGTACAATCAGATTCTTTTCCAGGGTCAGAACCTGCGATACCGAATCGACCAGGATACCTGTAAGTGTTCCACCTAAGTCCACCACCACGATTCTCTGAGCATCAAGCTTATCCTGAGAGATGTCAGGGCCAAACTCCTGAAGAATTGTTTTCTGATCAAAGAGGATGCGAAGATCCATAATAGGTAAAAGTTGGTTTCGAAGAGAAATCACTCCTACCGTGTGTTTAGGGGACTTAGGCAGAGGAGTTATCTCAGTTACCCGGATAATTTCCTTTACCTGCATAATATTGATGGCAAACTCTTCGTGCCCTATGTGGAAAGTAACAAGTTGCTCACTATCAAACAAAGTCCTGTTATTAAGATTCTTTTCCTCCTTAACATGTTCCGACTCGTTATCGTGAAACCCAGATAGTTCAGAGAGGATATGCTGTTCGGAAAGAATCAAAACCATTCTTTTCCCGTCATCGATCTTAGCAATTCCTCGCAGGAACTGCCCCTGAATGGTAGAAACCATTTCAGGGGGATGCTCTAGTACATCTTTTTCAATATGCATAACCTCAGAAACACTATCCACCATGAAGCCCGTCGCCCCACCAGGAGTATGTAAAACCACAATTCTTGTGGCCTCATTGGCCGCTTGCTCTTCAAGACCAAGTTTTCGTCTTAGGTTAACGATAGGGAGGATTCCTCCCCGCAGGTTACCAATTCCATCGATATAATCCGCAGAATTCGGCACCTGAATAATATCTGTGAGTTTTATAATTTCCTGCACAGAATTTATGGGGAGTGCCAGCTCCTCTCCGGCCAGATGGAAAGTGACAATCTGGTCACTACCAAGGTCCAAATTATCTTTTGTAGTCATATACCAAATCCTTTAACCAAAAATGGTCATTAAGCGTTCTGAAGTTCATCAGCAAGAGCAGCAATTTCTTCTACGGCCTTAGCGAGTTCAGTCATGCCACGGGCCTGTTGCTGAGCTGCTGAAGAGGCCTGTTGAGCAGCTGAAGAAGCCTGCTGAGCGGCCGAAGAAATCTGTTCAACCCCTTTCATGGCCTGAGTCACAGCAGCTGCTGCGTCTTCAGTATTGCCGGAGATTATCTTCACGCCTTTTTGAACTTCATTCATGTCACTTTCCATGACGATGAGATTCTCAGTAGATTTCTTGGCGTTCTGAACTTCACGCTCAGCTGTTTCGCCAACTTCCATGATGTCTTTCACAATAACCTGAACCTGATCCTGGATATTTCTCACCATATCTTTGATCTTTTCAGCATTAGATGAGGAATCGGTAGCAAGAGAGCGGATATCGCTGGCAACCACAGCAAAGCCCTTTCCAAAATCACCAGCGCGGGCAGCTTCAATACCACCGTTAACGGCCAGCATATCTGTCTTCATGGCAGTATTGGTAATGGCGTCCACGATCTTATCAATCTGTCTGATTCTTACCTGAAGAGCGGCCACGTTCTTAGCAGAAGTTTTGGAAGCATGAGCTGCCAGTGTTACTCCATGGATAAGCTGATCAACGGAAGTCTTGTTCTCGTTCAGAAGGCCCTGCATAACGTTAACTTTCTCATTTGAGATATTCGCTTTCTGACTGATATCAGAAGTGTTCTTTTCAATCTGGTTAAGAGCAGCGGATGATTCCTCAGTCGCCTTACCTTGCTGTTCGGCACCCTTCGCAATTTGTGAAATCGCTGCCATGATCTGCTGAGCAGATGAATTTGCCTGCTGAATAGTAGCGGAAAGCTCCTCCGCACAAGCGGCCATAGACTCGGATGATTTAGTTGAGTCGGTATTGTGCTTCAGATCTTCGGCCATCTGGCCAAGTTCATCAGTTGCCGCCTGAATATCTTTAAGTGCTTTTTGCTGCTCATTGGTGGAGGAAGAGGCTTCCTGGGCAGCCGAGGCAGCTTCTTCAGCAGCAGAGGCCACGATTTCCGTACCACCACGAAACTGCTCAACGGCTGCAGACATCTCGCGAGATCTCTCATTAATCAGAGCTGCACCTTCCTGCACACTCTTCATATCGGTTTCCATCTGAGCGAGTTGCTTAGTAATGATCTTACCTTTCTCAACTTCTTCTTTGGCCTTAGTTCCGGCAGTTTCTGTATCTTTAGAAACAACATTAACATCGGTTTGAATATGTTTAATCAGTTCAGAGATTTCTCTCGCCGACTTTTCTGCCACTTCAGCGAGATTTCTTACTTCATCGGCAACCACGGCAAAACCACGTCCGTGCTCGCCAGCTCTAGCGGCCTCGATAGCCGCGTTAAGTGCTAAAAGATTGGTTTGATCAGCAATACCTGCGACGGTTTTGACCACCACACCAATTTCATTGGCCTGTTTTTCTAATTCATTAATCATTCGCGCAGATTCAACGTTTTTCTCTGAAGCAACACTTACTGAAGAAATCAAGCGTTCAATATCTGTAGAAGTAGAACGAACAAGGGTCTGAATGCTGTCACACTTATTCAAAGATTGAATAGCGGCTGTACCATTACTTTGAGCACCACGAAGAAGAGATTCAGCAGCTCGCTGCGACTGCTGAGCAGCTGCCGATGCCTGGGTAGCTCCGGCGGAGATAGAATCCATCGCCTTATTCAACTGATCGGCGGCAGAGGTAGCTTCAGTCACACCACTTCCTAGTTCTTCAGTGGCAGCAGCAATTCTTTCAGCGGCTTGCTGTCTTTTGGCCAGAGTGCGGGAGTAGTTTCTTTTATCAGCTTTTTCCTTTGCTAGCTTTCTCTGCTCATTAGCATCATCTTTTGATTTTAAGTGATGAACAGAGGCAGTAGGCTTCTCCTGATAAGAAGAATCTTTCATTGACGGAGGAGTGGCGAGTTTGTTCATTTATTTTTCCTTTTTTAAATTGAACATTTTTTTTCAGATTAACGTGCCCTTGTTCGGTATCTGAAAATTTTTTACTTAGAAATATTTTGGCCAAAATTTAGATTTAAATCATCGCAGCAAAATGTATTCGAAACATTTCGAATTAAACGAAATGATGTTTAAAAAAACGAAAGTCATCATTTCATAAAACACATATATGACTTTGATTTAATCAATGAGCTCTTATTAAAATGAATGATTATGAATCAACAGTTGGTTTATTTGTTTTAAGCGAAGAGGTGTTCTGATTTATGAAATGGCCCCAGGAAAATACTCCCGGGGCGATGGAGAAATTTAAGCAGCGGCAGGAAATCTGAGAAGAAATTTTGTGGTATCATCATTCATTAATTCTAGATCCCCACCGTTTTCAAGCATATAAGTGCGGGATAGATAGAGTCCCAAACCAGGTTGGTCATTTTCAGTCGCTATAAATGCTTTAAACAGCATTGGTTTTAGTTGATCAGAAATACCATTACCAGAATCTTCAAAGATGATTTCCAAGCAATCACCTTTCATTTGCGGTCTGATGGTTATAGATCTTGCATTATACTCACAATTTTCCAGTGCCTTGACCGAGTTTTTCAAGAGATGCAAAAAGACCTGTGAGACCTGATAGCGATTGCCCTTTATCATCGTTCCCCGGTGAACGAGATTATGCATCTGAATATTCTTTTTTTCTCTTAAGCTCTTAGATATAATCATAAGAGTATTTAAAATGCTTGCGAGGTCAAAGTGCTCTTTTCCTTTCTTCTCCTCCCAGCTCGCTATCCTCTCGAGATATAAAAAGGTTTTCCGGATGGAAACAACTGCATATTCAAGTTTAGTCACGTCATGACCCTTGTTTTTTACCTGAAAGACCTCCTCATTTAACTCCTCCAGAGGAAGCCTAAGCTGATCAATTACCCCTGAAGCAAGATCATTAAGAAAATGCTTTTTGGCCAAAGACATGAGTTGCTCCTGACGAAGTCTTACTTCCACATTGGCCTTTCGAAGATTCTCCAAGCTATCTATCAATTGAATATTCTTAAGGCGCAGCTCCATTAACTCGACAACTTGAGAAGCGAGAGCTTTCAGAGAACTTCTCTGGACCTGGTTTAGTTCACCAGGCTTGTCATCAAGAACACATAGGGTACCCATGGGAATACCTCGTGAACTCACCAGTGGCTCTCCTGCATAAAATCTTATATATGGTTCCCCCTTGACGAGTGGATTATCAAAGAATCTCTCATCCTCTTCAGTATCCTTAACTTCAAATAGCCCATCTTCCAGAATCGCATGAGAACAAAAGGCGAAGTCTCTGTGAGTTTCTGAGACATCCAGACCCCGCTTAGACTTAAACCATTGTCGATCACTATCAATGAGGCTAACCAAAGCGATGGGTTTACCACAAATAGCAGATGCGAGTTCTGTAAGATAATCAAAATTCTTTTCAGCTTCAGTATCAAGGATGAAATAACTGGATAGTTCCTTGATTCTTTCTTCTTCCCGGGGATGCATGGGGGCTCTTTTCATTATATTCTCCTAATTGTGAGCATCCCCCTATCGTAATCTAAATCTGCTCCCTCAAGATGTGTTCGTTTTTTTATAAGGCTCTTTGAAAAAAGCGAACTGAAAATATTTAAAAACTTGGTTTTAGCTGCCCTGGCCTTAGTAGTGAGCTTTTTTATAACCTTCTTTTATGGATATAAAAAAAATGCTATCAGTTTGGATCCAATAAGATAAGAATAAAGGATATGTCAATGGCAGACATGATGATGAATGCTTTGAGGGTGTTCTCTATTATGAGTTTAGGATGGATCTTAATGAAGAAGGCACGCACTTTTTTAGCCGAGATAGTATCCCATACCTCTTTTCGTCTTGCATATCGGGCAATAACTTTAACCTAATATTTGGTAACTACAATTACAGTACGGTGTTATTCAGCCCTCGCCTTCAGTGACTTGATAGGCTAGTTGGGGAGAAGAGCTCTTCTCCCCCAGAAAAAAAACTAAGGACGATTTAGAAGATCACGGATGTCAATATCATTCAAATAGGTCGTATTCCAGGCGGGAGACCCGGATTGCCCGAGGAGATTACTATCCGGAACAAGGGCGGTTGCAGGAGCACTTGGGTTAAGTGGGTCATCACAAGAATGAGTCCCAATGCTGGGCAGAGCACCTTTATAGTTAGTAGCGCAGACTCTTTCCTCTCCTGAGCTACTGCCAAATCCAATTGCATCTAGATTGGCACCTATGTTCGGAGAATAAACGTACTCTAAAAAGGTACCTGAAGTGACAGGTGTATCATCAAGAGTCTTGGCCGAGACCGAGACATAAGATGAGCCGCCATAATTTGTAATGCCGGTCAAATCAAAGTCACTCCCTCCCGATGATTTGAAACTGGCCATAGTTCGGTAGTCGGAACCGAAGACTTCCGCAAACTGCAGTTTCGTTGACCCTGAGCCCGTATCAATCTCATAGTAGGCTTCAAATAGTACCTTATCAGAAGCATTCACTGTGCCCGAGCTTAAAAGATGTATCGTTTGCTTATTTCCAACACAGGCAAACTGCATCTCAAGTGAAGGAATGCCATCCGTCTCGATAATTATCTTATGGCTCATGTTAACCATGCCTGACCCAAGATCGAAGCCCTCTGAACCCACATCTAAAATAAGCTCTGTAACTTTCTGCCCAGGAATAGTAAACGTCCCCGAGGTAGGGATCTCGCTACAATTCGAGATGTCTTCTCCACTCGCGAGCCGGTTAAAGTTATTAACCTCCTCTTGAACTCGAGAAAGGACGTGTTTCATATGGGCATACTCATCCTTAAATAAGTCGTACTGGTCCCCAGCGGCAAGTGCTTGAGTGAAAGAGGATGCACGTGCACCCGTCACACAATCCATCTCTCCACATTTCATCTGAGGGGCCTTCAGGATGGTGGTGTATCCACCCCCAGAGGAAGAGCCTCCACCACCACCACCGCCACAAGCAGCCAGGGCAAGGGAAATTATGACTAGGGCCAACTTTTTCATTTTATTCTCCAATTAGGTTAAATTACCGCATACTTAATTTTCGACTGAGTCGGCCCTAAGTCGAATATCAAGTTTTGTTCAAGTTAGCTTAAGATTGCAATTTTCTAGTGACAATCGATTGACTTCAAAGCTCAAGATCTTAGAATTAAACAATGAAATCTCTCCTTATCATTGAAGATGACCTGGATCTGATCCATCAACTGAAGCTAGCGGCTGAGGATCAATTCAAAGTCTTAACAGCTTCTAAAATCCAAGAAGCAGGAAAGATCATTAAGAATGAACCTCTCGACGGCATCGTTGTGGACTACTATCTTCCCGATGGGGTGGCCAAAGATCTTCTCTTGAATCTCCCATCATCATCCCGAGGGACTAAGTTTCTTATCATGACCGCGCACGCTCAAAAGTGCATGGCCATTGAATGCTTAAACCTGGGCGTCCATGGATTCATAGAGAAGCCATTTTCAAAAAAAAATTTTTTGGAATTTCTCAATAGCCATTTTCCTACCGAAAGCTGGTTACCCGTGCTATCAATTGAACTTTGCCCCCGCATGCGGACGGCTAAAATCAAGGATCGGGTATACTCGCTCACCGATACAGAATTTTATATCTTGGATCACTTCATGAGAAACGAGAACAAGTGGATCTCACGAAACCAGATTATCTCTGACCTCTGGGGAGCAAGTTCCATCTCAAGAAATGCCTTCGATACCCACCTATTTAACCTGAAAAACAAGGTCCCTTTCCTCAAAGATGCCATCACCAACTTAAGAGGGCGGGGCTACATCTTTGATCAACAGAAGATTCCATGAGAAACGCAGGGCAAACGGCTTTCTGGGCGACCTTCGTCTTTGCGACGATAGGGATCATCGTCACCCTCAGTGAAATTCCTTACATCGAAGAAGATCTACTTTTTTATGTCTTAGGGAGGATGACAGTCATCGTAGTCCTCTATCCCCTGGCCTATGTCATTAGAAAATCTCCTTACAATTTCATCCCTAAACTCATCCTTATTATCTGTATCACGATCTATTGCTGCCTGGGTTACCGCTACGTCCCGATGTACGTTGTGGCCTATACCCAGCTCATCTTCTTTTTCTCTTTCCTTTACCCCACAACGAAGAAAGAATTTATTTTACTCTCAACTCTTTTCTACGTTGGATTCGTCACCAACTGCTACCTCGCCTTTGACAGTCTTCCCTACAACCGAGGTGAGGAGTCGTACCTCGATATCTTCATCACTCCACTTGGATCCAACGCCATTGGCTTCCTCGTCCATAAATTTTTCACAGCTGAAAGGAATATCAAGGAGCACCTTACTGAGCGCTTCAGTTCACTCGGCAAGATGACCTCCACCATCGTTCATGATCTCAAGGGCAGCCTCGGCACTCCACTCATGATGGTAGAAGCCATTGAAGAGTCTATGAAAAAGGGGGACCAAAAGTCCACAATTGAAGGTCTCGCTGCTCTAAAGAACAACATTAGCTCTATTGGTAAGATTGTGACAAACCTCAACCAACTCAGTAACGTTTCAAATCTAGAGAACCTTCACCAGACCTTTTTATTCTCGGAGTGCCTGGAAGACGCGAAGATAATACTTTCAAAAAAATTATCCCACATTACGTTGACCTATTCTGGAGACTGTTCGCTCAAGGGCCCCAAAGACTTATTCACTTCAATCGTTCTCAACCTTCTTATTAACTCATTAGATGAGTTCTCCTCGGAACACATTTCAGAAGGAAAGATCACCATCAAGGCAAGTCCTACTTCCATCACGTTTTCAGATAATGGACCTGGGTTCCAAACGGATCTAATCCGAAAGATGAGAGCTGGTGAAATTTTTTCAACTAAGGAGATGGGCTCGGGCCTTGGCCTCTACTTAGTGAGGGAAAGTCTCAAGGCCTTCCAGGCCAAGCTCGAGATACTCAATTCAGCGACGGGTGGAATGGTTAAGATTACATTTTAATGTTATAAAAGTTAGAACTTTCAAATTAACAGGTTAAAAGCTAAATGCCCGAACTACCCGAAGTGTTCATGATGGCCATTGATTCTTGTCTTTTAAATATCTTGAGAGTGAAAGCTTGTCTCTTCTCTATATTCAAATATCCCGATACTTCCCGAATTTTACCGTTGCTTCACTGATAAAGCGCCATTGGCGTCCTTCATAAGAGTGCCTTAACTGTGAATTTTGATCTGATTCAGATATTCACCATTTGCTTCAAATGAAATAAGAGAATGTTGTCTTATTGTATGCATGGGAATCGTATGGGAACAATCAAACTCAGAAATGATTGGGTACTTACGCGTACCAATGATTTCCATAAGAAGCTCATTGAGACCAAACGGTGCCCCTTCGAGTTTGAGGTTCTCAGGCTTCCCCATAATGAGGTCCTCAATTTTATCAAATACTCCCATTAGCTGAAGTTGACGTAATGATCTTTCTTCTTTCGACAATGGCGCGTCCATTTCTTCGATCAAGAGAACTTTTCCTTGAACATCAGGAAAGTAATCCGTGCCTGCTGACGACATAAGAGTATTCAAATTGCAGATCAAAATCGGAGCACTGACTTTATTGAACTACCCTGAGTCCCCGGCCGTTCATGATTTGAGCTATATTGGTATCTGCATGGTTTCTTTCTATTACTTAAGTTTTTTTTAATTTGAAAATGAAGGCTACTAGACCAAAACCAAATCACATTAGCGTCCTATAGGAGCCAGAACTGTTGTTATGGCTAGCAACTAACTCCATAATAAATATCTTCAAAAACAAGCACACCGTTTTTAAAAGACATTTCCACAGCAGGTTCGGCAGACTTGTCATGATATTCAGAAGGCTTCAAGTACAGCTTGCTATCTATATCTCCAGACATTCCCAACTTCAGCTTTTGAGTTTCAAAAAAATTAATAAAATTTATAAATTCCTTTATATATTTATATGTAAACTCTTTCTGAATATCCTCACTATAAGCAGAAAAACAAAAGGACTTCATACTTAGCTTGAATTTATTAGAGGTATATGATGAAAGACATTGGAGGTCTTTTCTTACATAGCATTTTTCGAGTTTAGAAAAAGAGTCACTCTCTTTAATTTTTTTCATGAAATCAAGATATTTACTAATTTTTGATACTTTCTCATCATAAGACTTTTTCTCTCTCAGTTCCTTGGTCCAGATTGTGGGACCTAGGATTTCATTACCAGGTTCAAAATGAATAAACACATTGTCCTTATCCAAGCGAGTTTCGATAATGGTGCGATTTTTATGAGAAGAGATCTTATATGTATTCAAAACTGTGCAATAGTGTTCTTGATATTTATTCAAATAACCTAAAAATGCCTGCTTTTCACCAGAACAATCAGTTAGCTCATTTAATGCATACCCAGAAGAGGCCCAATGGCAAATGACTTTCCCATTGGATTCAAGCCCTCTAGAACTGAGTTTGTAAATGGGGGGTCCTTCTAATGAGTTATTCCTAAAGAAATTCAAAGACAGATTCGCTGCTTTCGAATTTTTAATTTTTGATAGATCTAAGAAAACAAAATCGTCTTGATTTCCATTTAGTTCTTGTCGCAGCCCAGTTGGGCTTTCCATTATTCCACATGCTCCTTCAGGGGCAGTTTTCCAAACTATATCAAGATCATCCTGATCGTATAACGGTTCTAACTTAAATGGTGCAGCTTTTGCCTCGGGAATAATTACAGGTGTATAAGTTGGTTTGCTTTCAGCGTAGGCTTCATAAGGCCCAAAAATATTTACTACTATAAGTAACAAGAATGAACATCTCATAAAACGTAACTCCAAAATTGATGTATTAATTGTAAGCTTATAATGAGAATACTTATCTCAAGAAACTTTAATAATTGAGGCTGTGCAACGTGCCAGAACTACCCGAAGTGGGTTATTAGCATCTAAGCTCAACGTCTTTTCAGGATTTTGTGAGTGAAAACGAGTCTGTTCTCTTCTTTGTGATTTACCGATATTTACTGAAGTTTACCGACGTTTACCAACTGCCTCGCCCCTCTCGCCCCTGAACTTTTAATCAAACGTATCCCATTTCACTTTATTATTCGTGTCGAGACTGGCGCAAATAATCCGCTTCAGAAATTTGGGATTACTAGTAAGCTGCGAAAACTCAATAGGCTTTCCAGAAGTGTATCCGCTGAAAGATTCTTCAGGAGATTGTCTGATCTCTGGCCATTGCTTTCGAGGTTGAATGATCAAACTAGGATTGGCCTTCCTCTTTTTCCAGACAGTCTCAAGTTCCATGCTAACAGAACAGATCAAAGACTTTAAGCTACCAAAAAGTCCTGTTAAAGTTGTCTCCGCAGGTTCACTCAACACTAATGCTTCATCACTATGAAAAGTAGCTTCAATATCTGTTAAATCTGGATGTTGTGCCAAATGCAAAATTGTAGATGTTCTTAGAATTGGATATCCAAAGGCATCAACCATCCTTCCTACAGGCTTTGGAGTTAATACATTCATAGTCATCCTTCTTGCACGATGTACAATCATGTTCCGATATGAGTTTGACCAGGAATTCCAATTTAATGGTCCTGAAGTTGTCATTGTTTTGTCAAGAAACTGCTTGAAACTCCATCTTACTTCATCATTTTCTTGTTTGATTTTCGACAATTCACGCTGAGCAATTTGAAAGTCAGCTTTCAGAATACTTGTAGGCAATCCCAAGACACCTACGATAGCACCTCCAAGACAGTCCATAGCTGAACCAACTGACCTTAGAAATCCTGCAACATGCAAATCAATTAAATGTCGATTGTATTCATCAAAGGCACAATCATCTTTCGGAAGGATTGTATCTATTTGGCCATAGCGATTAAATTTGCAAACATCAGCAAGTCGATTATTTTCCTGATCAACACAAGACTGAAATTGAATTAAGTGCAACTTAGCATCTAGTAAATTCTTTTCTATCCCTGAGCATACCTGGTAGAGATAATCGCTAATCCATATCCTTCGCTTAATCCCTAATTCTTCAAATTGATCCCACCACTTGATTCCATACTTTTGCTCGTCAAAGTCCTTGAAAATTTCTTTTTTAAGTGAATTAAGGGATGTATCAAATACGTCCATGGCTTCTTCAAATCTATTATCCTCTTCGAAGTTAGCTGGTAGCGGAGGATAAGTTCTGCTTAAATTTGCTTTATCCGAATCTCTCAAGGCCGATCCTTTCTTTTTGTGTTAAGCTAATCCTCGTCTGTGATTTCAGTGGCTTAGCATTGGTGCTTGTTCTTAAAAATTATAAGCGATTCAGATCAAAATGCATAAATTCATCAGAGGTAAAAGATGGGCTTACTAAGTGAAATAGAATTTGCGGCAACGGACTCTTCTGTTCCAGTAGTAGATTTACTAAGAAAATGTAAAATTCTTGCTTCTCGATTGAAACATGCTGAGTTTTCTACTTGGATAAACTCAGAACTGAATGGCTATTCCGACATCACTTTAGTTCCAGAATACCGCCAAATAAAATTTTCTTCACCTATTGGTGATTTCAGTGGCCCATTTGGAAGCGGCATAAAAAATGCTCCAATACCAGTTTCTGCAATCCCAAAGAAGATCAGAGATTTGGTGACTTCTACAAAAATGCCACAACCCATTGCTGAAATTGAAGAACTTTCAAAATCGAAGGGTTCATTAACTCACACTTGGACTGGTGATATGATTGCATTCATGCAGGAAGTGCAAATTTATCAACACATGTCTTTGGTACATGCTCACAACTCTGTCTCGCCTGCCATGTTAAAGGGTATTGTTGATACAGTTCGGACACGACTCTTGGATTATGTCTTGGCCATCCAAACAGAGTCGCCAAATATAGACAATGTAAAACCTAGCGATCCTGCCCCTATTTCTGCTACAGTTTTACATCAAACGTTCAACACTACCATCCTAGGTGGCCAAGCAAATCTTGGGGGGCAAGCGACACAAGCAACTTCAGGAAACAGTTTTATCAATGTGGATAATTCAGTAAATAAAGTCCTTTCGGATGTAAAGGTTATCGAACTTCTACAGCAGTTAAAAGACGCCAGTTTGTCTATTCCAGATGAGGATAATGAAGAAGCGACTGATGCACTTACCCGGATCGAAACACAGTTGCAGAAGACGAAACCAGATGTAGAGAAGATTAAAAACTATCTAGACATTGTTGGCCATGTCGTAAATTTGGCTCCTGTAGCCAACCAACTTTATCAATATATAGTTCAACTTCTAAAATAAGCTTAAAATTTATTATGCACTAACGATTTGAGACTGTTGCTTCATTACTATACAATTTATCTTAAAGCATCTAATCTCGTTATCACGCTCTTCACATCGGGCCCAAACATACTCGGAGTTTAAGTATAAAGGTTCAAGCCTTCTACTTTTCCCAGGATTTGAGCCACCCATATAAGTAACCACTACTTTTCTCTGATTCCTCGAAACACTTTGAAGACTATCAAGCACCAATGTAGAACGAATCTGACCAAACAACCTCGAAGCGACACATAAATCAAAGATGGTTATTTCTTTCAAAAGCAAGGGTGCAAGTTTCATTGCTTCAGAGCATACACCCTTGATTGCAGATAGCTCATTTTTACTCTTGGGTCTGATAGTTACGATCCGGCTTAATGTTTCAGGATTAAGGAAGTTTTTATTCCTAGGCCCTAATTGGGAATTTTTAATTTGTAATAGCAACTCTGTAAGAATACGACTTTCTAGCTCCGAATCTTTTTCCAGAATAATATGACTCGCTTCCATTTTTTTAGAGTTTAAGATTACTTTCTTGTCTGACGGATGCTCACGCTCAGATTTAGGTTGTACAGGAACTGTATCTTTGACCTTGGTCTGAACACGATTTGATTCATTGAGTGAGGCAAGAAAATCTGCCCGAGACTTCTTCTCCCGTTTTTCCTTTTTAAATAAATAGCGTTCAAAACTAATCACAGTAATGGCCAATAATGTGAAAAGAATCTCATAGGGGGTGAAACGCCATTTTTCAGGGATGTAATAAGCCTCAAAGACTTGATCTTGGATAAACCTTAAAAAGGCCGTAAGAGGCATCATAGCAATAAATAGGTAGCACCAGGACAAGTAAGCACCGATTCTGCCTAATAAGAACTTAACCATTGAATCCCTCTCTTTAGAGGACTTTATTACAAATACTAAGCCAATCTTGTAATGTAATTTCTGCAGGTTAAGGCGGCGTTTAGTGTTATATTTGGTGAACTGTTTAACTATTGGGCGATTTGAGCGTGCAACTCCTCGAATCTTAAGATTTCTCTTCATTAAGTTACTAATTCAAAGTCCGATAAATTCTCAATACTTTAAATAGCTTGGAGAATTCGTGTCACCATTAAAACCAGCCCAGTTGAGGCTTAAAAACATTTTCACATATATCCGAGAACTGACCAAACTTCGAACCCCACCTGCTTCAACAACTTCAAACTATGAATGGGAGATGAAATTCTCAACATTACCTAGCTACCCATCAATTCAAACATATTTAGTTCCTGAGAATCCTGAACAAGAGTTTGATGGAATTATTCTAAGAATAAAAAGACCAAAGGAAACTCCTTGTCCTAAACCACCGACCGTACTTGAAGGATGGCTAGAAAATGGGTGGGAAAAATTAGAGCATTCAGCAAATCATATCGCTGCTAAAAATACTTTCCATAAGTCAGACAACCAAACCGTTACAGAAAAATTTGAAAATGATAATGGAAGAGTTATAGCATTCACCCAATGGCATCAGAAAAGAAATGACTGGCTGGAATCTGAAAGACCTGTCAGAGATGCTATCAGCATATTCTCTGAATTCTTTGGGCTTCATGGTCAACTCCAACGAGAATCTGAAAAATTTCAACTTTACTTAGGTGATGGCCACTTAGTCTGGCAGAGTGCTATTGAAGCAGTGGAACACCCAATACTCTTAAAAAAAGTACAACTAGAATTCAACTCTGCCATACCAGAGTTCATCATTAGAGATAGTGATGAAGATGCAGACCTATACACCTCTTTGCTCCGCCATCATGAACTTGATGGAAAATCCATAAATACTGTTAAGACACAGATTGAAAACAATCCTGTTCACCCGCTAATGGATGGAAGTTGCAATGACTTCTTCAAATTCTTCATCCACACCTTTTTTGAAGATGGGCAATTTGTAGAAGACAAGTCTTCACTCAACAAGGATACCCCATCCATATATCGCGATCCTATCCTATTCTTGGGTGGAAGGACTCAAGGGTTTACTGAGGCACTAGATAAATTGATTGAGGCTACCAATGAAAACACAGAGATTTCAGAAGCCTTACTTCGTATTGTTGGAGTAGATGAAAAAGTTGTACCAGCGGTTGGTCATCAACCTCCATCACATGATCATCTAACCGGCGGAGCCAGTTCCGAAATTGACTTTTTGCTAACCAAGCCAGCGAACAAAGAACAAGAGAGAGTAATTGAAAGACTCGAAACGACTGGCTCGGTACTTGTCCAGGGTCCCCCTGGGACTGGTAAGTCCCACACTATTGCCAATATCATAGGTCATCTACTTGCTAGTGGAAAAACTGTATTGGTATCAAGTCATACTTCAAAGGCCTTAAGAGTTGTAAGAGATAAAGTTGCAAAAGACCTACAACCATTGTGCGTATCCGTTCTCGAAAATGATACCGTGAGCAAGAGTCAATTAGAAGAATCCGTGAATGGTATCGTTAGCTATCTTTCAAGAACAGACACTCACACAATTTCAAAAGAAATATCTCAGCTTCGGGAAAGAAGAACCGCTATTAAAAGGCAACTAGTTGCCGCAGAAGATGAAGCACTCAAAATTAGAAAAGATGAATACGAAGACATCTTAATTGCTGGCGAGGGTATTCCTCCATCAGAAGCCGCACGAAGAGTGGCAGAAGCTGAGGAACTACACTCATGGATTCCCCTACCAATTAAGCAAGGCTCACCATTAAACCTTACAGTGGAAGAAATAAAGTATCTCTATATTTCAAATGGCCTACTGTCTCAGAACGATGAAGCGTGTTTAGAAGAAGGACTTCCAAATATAAATGAATTAATTGAACCAAGCTCACTGAATGAGCTTCTAACCCATATTTCGAGCATTCTCCCAGAAGACGCTGAGCAAATGAGTAGTCTCTGGGAACATAGAAATCAAGATTTCAATGAACTCGACAAACTCGCTCAAGGTATAAATAAATCCCTGGATATATTTAATGCCAACGAATGGGTCAAAAAAGTTGTTGATGAAACTCGCTTAAGTGAGGAACATGTCCAACCTTGGCTGAGTCTGATGGAACAGGTGAACAGAACGACTGAACAGATCGCCATAAGGTCAGAAATTATCTTGAAATACGGCCCTAAGATCAATGTAGATGTTGATGAAAAACTGCTTGCGACTACTAAAAGTGTCCATTCTTATGTCAAAGCTGGGAAAAAAGTAGGTTTTTTAAATACAGCTTTTAATTCTGACTGGAAATTAGTGATGACATCCACCAGTGTTGATTCTGGTGTGCCTACAAAAGAAGAACATTTTGCATCTTTGGTAGCTGCAATGGAATGTCATCTCATGAGGAAAGAACTCCTCATGAGATGGGAAAGACAGGTTTGCTCCATTGGTGGGCCTCCTTTGGATAATGAAAAGCCAGAAGCAAAAGCTAAATCATTATTACATGCCTTATCGTTAGCATCGAATTGGAATAATACGATTTGGAAAAACTTAGAAACTGAATTAAGAAACCAAGGATTTAAGCTGAAGGACTCTGTCGAAAAAATAACGGCAAGTTCTGAATCCATGAGTCACATTCAAACCATACAAAAGTTAGTTGCCCAATGTTTGGTTCCTGCAATAAACTCTAGGAAACTCTGGGTAAGATTGAATGAGTTAGAAGCACAAAGAAGGACTACCTCAGCAGCTATAAGGTCACATTTACACAAAAATGCAAATGCATCTGTGTACCTCCACAAAATGATAGAAGCCATCGACCTAAAAGATATTGATCTCTACAGAAAATTACATGCCGTTTTTCTTGACCTTCATCTAAAGCAAGATATCTTTAACAAACGAAAACAGCTTATAAATGCATTAAAGATCGTCTCCCCTGCTTGGTCACAAGCTATCGCTGAAAGATCAAGCATCCACGGAAGCATTGAGGTTCCAGGAGACATTCTGGAAACATGGAAAATCACACAATGGAAGCAAGAAATAGACCGGCGAACATCAAAAGACTATTCAAGAGTACAAAGAGAAATATCAAGACTTAAAACCGATCTACAGGAAATCAACGCTCAATATGTTGAAAAACTTTCTTGGCAATTTCAATTTTCAAGAACTGGACTGGCCGAGAAGCAAGCACTCACAGGATGGCAGCAACTTCAGAAAAGAATGACGAAGACAGGGAAAGGAAAATTCGACTCGGTTCTTCGGAGAGAAGCCCAAAAGACTCTCAAAAACTGCAAAAACGCAGTCCCTGTGTGGATTATGCCACTATCAAGAGTCTTCGATAGCTTCGATTTAGTAGCTACTAAGTTCGATGTAATTATTCTGGATGAAGCAAGCCAAAGTGATATTACAGCCCTTGTGGCATTTGCCATAGCAAAGCAAGTTATTGTTGTTGGGGATAAGGAACAAGTTACTCCGTACGCTGTGGGACAAAACCTCGGACAAATCCAAGTCCTTATAGATCAAATTCTGCATGATGTACCAAACAAATATCTCTATACTGGGAAGACATCAGTCTATGATCTTGCTGAACAATCTTTTGGTGAAACAATTAGGTTAATTGAACACTTCCGTTGTGTTCCAGACATTATTCAATTTAGCAATCATCTCTCTTATGGTGATATTCGTCCCTTAAGAGAAGCAGCAAGCAGTCCATTTGAAAAACATCTTATTGCTCACAGGATTCAAGGAGCATCCTCTAACGACAAGAAAAACAAAAAGGAGGCTATTGAAGTCGCATCAATTATATCTGCTATGACCGAAAGTAATGAATACTCAAAGTCATCTATCGGTGTGATTTCCATGGTCGGTACAGAACAGGCAATACTTATAGACAGCATTCTTCAAAAGAAACTTCCCACGGACAAATACGCAAAACACTCTCTTCTTTGTGGGAATGCATCTCAATTCCAAGGTGATGAAAGAGATGTGATCCTAATTTCAATCGTTGATACTTGTGAAAACCCTCCCTTATCAATTAGGCAGGACGAATCATTCCAGAAAACTTTTAACGTCGCTTCTTCTCGTGCCAGAGATCAATTATGGGTGGTGCATTCATTAAATCCTTCAACTGATTTAAAGCCAGGTGATTTAAGACTTAGATTGATACAACACGCTGAAGACCCTAAGGAGCTTGAAACTTTGATTACAGCAACACAAGCCAAGGCTGATCCAAAGTCTAAGGTTTTTGAGCCAATGGTAATAAAAGACTTGATGCAGGCTGGTTTTAGAGTCATTCCTCAATGGAAAGTTGGGGCCTACACCATAGATATGGTTATAGAAGGCGATAAAAAGAGAATAGCGATTGAATGCGACGGAGATCGTTATCACCCTATTGAAAAAATCTCCGATGATATTCAAAGGCAGATGGTTCTTGAGAGACTTGGATGGAGATTTATAAGGATTCGTGGGACTGAATACTTCCGCCATAAGAAACGAACGATGGAAAGAGTAATCAGTGAGCTTGAAGGCTTTGGCATAGAAAGATTGGGCCCTGTCGGTACGGAAGCAAAGAAGGAATCCCAAGTAGATTTACTACATCAGCAAATTTTACTTCGTGCTGAAGAAATTCGGACAATATGGCTTACAGAGGAAGACGTGGTCGAGGTAAAACCGAAAAGGAATAGATGGGGCAAACAAACGAAGAAAACATCTGATGAAACGCCACCCTTTCTGATCATCAATGATTCTAAACAGACAGATGTATCTACACTGGAAGTAAGAAATAAAGTGATTGAAACCCCGAAAGAGACATCACAACCTGAAAGCGAAGATATAATCGACTTTATCCACCAAAAAGGTTTCGAAACCATAGATAAGAGAAACGTTGGTGGTAGCTTATGGGTAATTGACCACCCTGATTTCAAGAAAATAAAAAACGAACTTGAAAGTCGTGGATGGAAATTCGCTTTTGCTCCCAACGGCAGCGCCTCAACAAAGAAACGTCCTGGATGGTATTCGAAAAAATAGAACAATCGAGATTATATGTATTGGATAGTTATTGCACTTTCAGTGTTTACATTTATTAGCCATTTACACTTTTTAAAACGCTTAAAGGAGATGGCGAAAATCTTAGATGAAAGAGACGCAGAGTACCTGGAGAAGATTAAGACCCTTTCTGAAAAATTGAATGAGTATCGAAGCAACCAAAGTCAGCTACTCAGCACTAGGTTGGAATCACTTAAAAGTGACCTTAATTACGGTTTAGGAGACGAAGTTAAACAACTTAAATTAAAAGTTAGCTTCATAGAAAAGAAACTGGGAGTTTCCGTCATTGAATACCTTGAGAAAGAAGGCCTAAGTAGTTCTTCTTAGAACTCTATCAAATCCAAACTAGCTTGAAGAACGAACTACCGTTTGGGGAAGGGGCACTCGGCCCCATTCTTCGAGTGCTTAAAACCTCTCTATCGTGATCTTGCTCTATTTCACTATTTTTCTGCATCTCGTATTGGAGAAGCCGCAGGACTTCAATGGTCGCGAATAGATTTTGAGAATCGTAAAGTGACGATTATGGAAACTTGCCGTTGGGACATGTCCTCAAAGACATTCATTGGCTTGAATCCTTTCCCAGAGAATAAGGAATCTCGAACTATTTATATGACTGATGAAATCTGCGAGATTCTTAAACGGCGCTTGGCTTTTAGACAAGCTGACAACAACTTTGTATTTCATGTCGATGGAAAACCACTTAACTACTGCACGATCCAGCAAAACTACCGTGATGGGCAAAGAATTTCTGGAATACCCTTTCGAGGTACTCATTTCCTTCGTCACGGTATGGCCAAACTGGCCCGTAAAGTTGGTGGAGGCCTCGATGCCGTTGTTGCAATGACAGGTCACAAGGATTTCAAACTAGCAGATCACTACTCGAAACTGGATACTGAGTTTCAAAAAGAGACTTCCATAAAAATCATGGAACACATCAAGCAAGAGTTGAAAGCTGAAATCCCGACTGAAACGCCTGACAATGTTGTGAGCATTGCGAAGTTCAACCGTGCCAAGTAATCTATAACTCGCCCTCAGGTCGCCCCTCGCCTCGCCCTGAGAATTTTACAGTTTTTTTATTAACAATAACTAAAGCTTAGAAGCACATGCCCGAACTACCCGAAGTCGAAACCATCCGCTCCCAACTCTCCCACTATCTCCCTTTCAAGATAGTCTCCCTCTCCACAACCCCGGAGCTCAAACAAAACATCCTCCACACCGAGCTGCCGATTGTGAACCTCACCATCACTAGGATCAATCGCAAAGGCAAGATGCTCGATTTCGTCTTCGAAGACGGCTCCCATATGCTCTCCCACCTTGGTATGACTGGAACCTGGCTCATCGGTGAAAGCATTAAATCTGGCAAGCATACTCACCTCACTCTTAAAGGCCATACTCATACTCTCGCCTATGATGATCCTCGCCGTTTTGGTCATCTTTATTACTTCAGCGCCGGCGAAGCGGAGCAAAAATTGAGAGAACTCGGAATGGATCTGGCCGATTCTGCTCTTGATCTGGACTATCTCACTCAGGCCATCAAACGCTTTCCGGAGCGTGCCCTCAAGGTGACACTACTTGATCAAAAGCTTTTCGCTGGTTCTGGAAACTACATTGCCAATGAGATCTGTGCCCGCGCTGGCCTCCGTCCTACTCGAAAGTGCAATAAAGTTAAGAAAGAAGAATTCCCTAAGATCCTTAAGGCCATTCACGAAGTACTAGCACCGGCCCTCGCTTCGGGTGGCACTACCTTCCAAGGTGGATATCGGGACTCATCGGGAGAAAAAGGCATGGGCGTGCAGCATCTCGTAGTCTTTTATCAGAAGATTTGTCAGATGTGTAAGAAGACACCTGTGAAGAAAATTATCCTGGCCCAGCGAGGAACATATTACTGTCCTAAATGTCAGAAGTAAGTATCACCTACTCCGCCTGAACTTCCCTAATTTCACTTAAGCTCAAGGCACCTGAACTACCACTGGTAGCTCCAAAGACTCGGACCTGATCTATCAATCCTCTAAACATACGGTTGTTAGCTGCACTTGATAATACTCTCGTATCAGCATTAAAATGCCCTACGGTAAAATCTTTGATGTCGATCCCCAGAGCACCCCGAGCATAGGTACGACTCACATCAAGAGCCGCTTCGGTAGTTGTATTTCCAAAATAAAAAGAGACATGGTTTGTGGCCTTAGTTGAATCATAAGTAATGGCAATAAATTGCCAATTTGAATAAGGAGCAGTGCTATTGCAAGAGACTCGGTTGAAGTTACTTACAGCAGGGGTGGAATCCGGCCATTCACCAATCGACATACGAAGTGACCCGTAATTTGCAGCAGATCCACTATTGTTAAAGACGATATCGGCGCCCTTGGCCGTTCCATTATACTGCCAAGATACCACTCGGTTTCCTCCACTTCCCATGGCATTACTTCTACAATTAATCCAAGCAGTCACTGTAAAGGAAGTCAGATTCATCAACGGGGTAACAGGCCCCACAATATCCACAAAATAGTTTGTACTCAAATCGGTTCCGAAATCAATAGAACTCATGCCACCACCTGGAGGGGTATTTAATGACCAACTAGGAGATGTATTAGAAAGAACGGCACTGGAGAACCCAGAAGCACTTTTACCGGTATTAGCGGCTGCACGAGTAGAGTTTTCATTAAATAGGAGCTCAATGATTGGGTTAGGTACCACATTATAGGTAAAACTAGCTGATGAAGTAAGGCTGCCATCACTTACTGTAACATTCAAAGTAGAACTACCTCTTACTCCCGTCGCATGAGTCAGAGTCGCGACACAGTTTGGAGCAGTTCCCGACCATACGATATTAGAAACTGGAATAAGCGTGGTGTTACTTGAAGTAATTGAGAGATTATCAGAACTACAAACAATGGTATTGTCCACATCACTCACAGTAATGCTCGCAGTTCCCGTATTGCCTTCTCTTGCTTTCACATTACTAATAATTCCAATACTAGGAGCATCATTAATACCATTAATGGTAAAGGTCGCTGTGGAGGTATTAGAAACCAGCCCATCTCCAGTCACAGTATAATCAAAGGAAGCCGCTCCAGCATGATTGAGAGTTCCGGTAACCCTCACGGTACAAACGCCAGCGCTGCAGGCACAGGCCTGACTGACAGTCACACCTTGTAGGTTGGAGAGAGAGCAGCTAGCAGCATGATCTCCTTCAACATCGGTATAGCTCAAAGTAATAACACCACTCTGGGTCTCCTCGTTAAAAGAATCCGGCGTGATATGACTCGTTACCGGAGCATCATTAACTGAATTGATAGTGAAAGTCGCTGAAGAGCTGTTGGAAACTACTCCATTTGCAGTGACAGTATAAGTAAAGGAAGCAGGACCATGATAATTATTTGTACCTGTCACCTTAACTGTGCAAACGCCTGAGGCGCAAGCACATGCCTCAGTAACCGTGACATTGGTTAGTCCAGAAATGGCGCAACTACTTGCTTCATCCCCGTCGGGATCAAGGTACAAGAGCGTAATCGCTCCGCTTTGGGTATCTTCATTAATAGCTGACGGAGTAATATTGCTTGAAACGGGAACATCATCTACCGAGATGATGGAAAAGCTTGCCGTCGAAATATTAGAGGTCGCTCCATTGGCGGTGACACTAAAATCAAAGGAAGCAGCACCATGATAGTTGCTAGCACCGGTCACCTTCAGAGTGCAAACTCCAGCGACACAGGCACAACTTTGGGTAACACTCACATGACTTAAATTTGAAATAGTGCAACTTGTGGCAAGATCCCCATCTCCATCTGAATAAGAAAGTGTGATGAGACCACTTTGAGTATCTTCATTGAAAGCGGAAAGGGTCATATCACTGGTTACAGGGACATCGGCCACAGAGTTAATAGTGAAAGTGGCCGAAGAGGTATTAGACTCCACTCCATTGGCAGTAACCTTGAAGTTAAATGAAGCAGCACCGTGATAATTATTAACACCAGTCACTTTTACGGTGCAAATGCCTGAAGCACAAACACAGGCCTCACTTACAGTGACATTCAACAAGTCAGAGAGAGAACAAGCACTGGCCAGATCTCCATCAGCATCGCTATAGGAGAGAGTGATGGCCCCACTCTGGGTATCTTCATCGATGGCAGCGGGCGTGATGTTACTTGAAACTGGAGAATCGTCTACCGAATTTATGGTAAAAGAAGCAGTGGATGCATTAGAAGTTGATCCATTGGCGGTAACTGTAAAATCAAAGGAAGCGGCCCCATGATAATTACTAGCACCAGTCACTCTCAGCGTACACACACCTAAAACGCAAGCACAGGCCTGAGTTACTGAAACATGATTTAAACCAGAAATATTACAACTCGTGGCAAGATCTAAATCGGCATCTGAGTAAGGAAGAGTTATTAATCCACTTGGAGAATCTTCATTGATGTCACTGCCAATAAATCCCGTAGTCACAGGTGGGGTATTAAAGCTATTGATGGTTACACTGACACTTCCCGTGTTTGAGGTTTGATCTCCTACTGTAACTTGAAAAGTAAAGAGGTCAAATCCGACTTGGTTCAGATGAGGAGTATAGGTGAAGGCACCTGTGGCGGGATTAGTGATAACAACACTTCCCTTACTTCCTTGAGCAATAATACTGAAGGCATGAGATCCAGAATGAGCGAAGCTTGCCGATAAATTTCCAATAACTGGGGTATTTACCATGGTAGTGATCGAACTATTAATCGCACGAGGAGCAGTCACACTTGTCGTGGCCCCGGGCCTGTGCTCCAGCGGAAGAGAGCTATGATCCAAATTCTGAGCTAAGGGATTACACCCCCAAAGGGTGAAACTTAGGAGGAGAATATTAATTAAGTGGTACAACTAAAACCTCCAGGAAAGGCTTAACTCAATTCCTGTTTCTTTTTTATCTGCTTTTAATATTGAACTATCCATATCTTGCTTCTGATAAAACACACCCCAGCTGGCGTGCATCTTTTTAAATTGTTGGGTCATTTCAAGCCTGGCCTGATGGCCGGTGGTGGCCTTGGTTTTATAAAGACCTTGATCTGTTGGTAAGTAGTACATGCCTTTAAAGCAGGCATTCACTTTAAAAGGATCTAGATTGAAAATTTCGGTTGAAATACCTACATCGAATCTGGGAATAGCGGCTGCTTCGAGTTTCACTCCCGGAGTCGAATCACTGATGGCCTTATAATAAACTTCTTGAGAAAGCGACAGACTGGAAAATAGCGATGTGTGATTTGCGAACATATAATTGGCCCCGATCCCAAACTGAGCAAGATTAAGATCAGCATTTTTAAGCGGGGAATTGGTATCAGAATCATTAGTATAACTTTCTTTTCTAAGTCCCAAAGTTTGAAAGAGGGAGATCCGTTCAGTGAGATACTGCTGCCAGGTTAGATTAATGCCATAGTTTAAATTTGATACGATGGTGGCCTTACTTTGATTGGACTTATCCCGCCCATCGATGCGAGAGAAATAAAAAAGAGATCCGACCGAAAGTTTACTGAATCTTTCAAATTTTTTTGAAGTTTTGGCACTCTCTATAGCTTCTTCATGAGGCTTCAAGATCTTCTCTAGCGGTAGTGGTTCTTCTTTGATAGCACTAGATGCCCTCCACTCAAGTTCATCGCTCTTGGCAATCTTATTAACTTCCCTTCTCAAAGGCGGAATTTCTGCAGAAGGCATTTCTGCTGGAATATCGATAACGATGTCAGCGCCTTTACGCTCAACAGCTTTTTCAGTGATAGCGGAAGACTTGGTTGGAGCTGGCCGATCAGATGAGGAGTAAAAAAATTTGGTGAATGCCCCGGCAGAAGCAATAACTAAAGAGGACAGCAAAAGTTTATTTTTAAAATCCATACAATATATTAATGATATATTAATCCCAATCTAAAGATAGGCAATTTTGGTCATTCTAAAAGAAGACTAAGCCAGTCCAATGTTTCTAGGGGGTTAGCCTCATTCACTCTGCTTTTCCCAGGTTAGGCCCTTCTCACCAAGATAACTTAAAAGGATAAGCTTAATCATACCTGCCCCCTTTAGGAGGTAGTATGGCCCGGGCCATAACAAAAGATAGACAGGCCAATGGCCTCAATTGTCCTTAATATGGGAAAGGCCCATAATTGGCCAATGGAATTCAATCTTCTCATTATTTGTAAAAAATCACAGGAAGCTAAGGAATTGCAGCTCCAGCTGCAAAAGTCAGCAGGTGAAATCTTCTTGGTAAGAGGGGCCGAAGAGGCCATCCCCCTCATTGACTCTGAATCGATTCACACCATCATCTGTGGTGATGATTCCCTAGACCAGGCCCTTCTTGCCCTTGATAAAACACAATGCCTAATCCCGCTCATTGTTCTCGGTCAAAATTTGGAGAATGCAGGGGAGGATTACCAGAAAGTTGTCTATTTAAAATCAACCAGGAGCGAAAACCTTATTAACATCGTCGAAAGTTTCAGAAAACATTTCTGAAATACTTCTGTCTGATAAAATCTAAAGATCGCTTTCTTCGAGCATTCTTCATTGTTTTAACTTAGTGATGCTATTAATCTGAGCAAATGCAGATTAAAATCGCAGAGCAAGACATATGGCTTAACTGTAATCATCTCTACTATTTCTACATTATCGCTAGAGAAGGCAGTATTACCAAAGCTTCTAAGATCCTCTCTCTAGGTCTTCCTACCTTAAGTGCCCAAGTAAAACAGCTAGAGGCCTCTCTGGGTAAGGATCTCTTCTATAGAAAAGGCAATCAGTTAGTTCTTACTGAAACAGGGGAAATTGCTATGAAGTTTGCCGAAGAGATGTACTCTTTGGCAAAAAATTTAGGTGAAGCTATAGGCCCTCCTACTCTGGCAAAAGAAAAGATTAGGTTAGGCATACAAAGCGGAATCTCTAAAAGCTTGGCCATTAATACCTTTAAGGCAATTCGCTCTCTGGAGAATATCAATGTTTCCGTTTTTGAGGGACAACTAGAAGAACTCATCAAAAAGCTTAAGGCGGGTAAAATAAATCTCATCCTGGCCAATGATCTTAAAGAGCTTTTAAACTACTCAGGCCTTGGCACAAAAAGTATTCTAAAGTCCCCAATAATTGTCTGTGGTCACAAAAAGTATTCGGGTTTAAAAAAAGGATTTCCTCATTCACTAGGACTGGCCCCTTTCATTATGCCTTCATCCTCCAGTAAACTCCGCAAGGAAATTGATCTCTATTTCAAAAGACATGCAGTTATTGTAGATATTGTAGGCGAAACCAGAGACATGAATATCCAGAAGTCCCTTGCGCTAGATGGAGTGGGACTTATTTGCGCCCCACTCTCATTCATTGAAGAAAATTTAAACGATGACTTTATTGAAATAGGAAGACCACCCAAAATTCTGCAGGAAACTTATTTAATTTATTCAGAAGAATCCGAAGATGACATATTAATCAAAAAACTCATTCATCTTTTAGAATAGGTCCTCGAACTCATGCTCGAGGACTCCATAATTAAAGATTATACATCTTCGAAGCGGACATCGTCTTCAGCAGGAATGGAAGTTACCATGGTCCCCACTGCTCTTTTTAACTGAGGCTTAAATTCTGGTTTACGTGCCACCTTTTGCTTTAACGGAACGACATTGCTTACTGACTTCTTAATCGGTTTCTCTGCCTTAAAATTCTGAGAAATCGAATTCTCTTCAGTTTGCTTTCCTTCGCCTTTGATCGTCTTGATTAGAATTCCCACTACTGAGCGTAAAGAGTCGGCCTGAGAGGACAATTCTTCAGCAGCACTTGCAGATTCTTCGGATGTCGCAGCATTGGTTTGCGTGACCTGATCCAGCTGATTCATGGCCTTGGTAATTTCCTGAACTCCCTGGGCCTGTTCCTGACAAGCAGTGGATATCTCATTGGCCATTTGAGTCACACTACTCACATTATGAACAATTTCTTCCAGCACTTTCCCACATTCCTTAGCAATTCTACTACCTACTTCTACTTTTGAGCGCCCGGAAGTAACAAGTCCCCCTACCTTATGTTTTGTATCATTCACAATTCCCTCTACCTTCTGGATGCTACTATCTAGCATGGAAGAGATCTCCATAGCAGCATTACCACTCATTTGGGCCAGATTCCCTACTTCTTCAGCTACCACGGCAAAGCCTTTGCCGTGCTCGCCGGCGCGAGCTGCTTCTACCGAAGCATTGAAGGAAAGAAGCTTCGTTTGAAAAACGATATCATTAATAACTTTAGTTTTTTCTCCGATCTCGGCAATGACTTTCACAATATCTGAAATCTGTTGATTACTGGCATCAATCTGCTCCATTATCGTCTGGTTACTGACACTAATATCATCTATGGCCACGATCATCTCTCTTACAACCAGCTTACCTTTTTCAGCACTGTTACTGCTACTGGTAGCAAGATCAGAGGTTCGTTGAGCATTTTCAGCATTTTTCTGAACCATTGAGTTCATCTCTTCAATAGAAGAAGCGGTCTCTTCCAGAGAGGCAGCTTGCTCAGTAGCAGCTTGAGAGAGCTCTTCCGAAGACGAAGCAATCTGCTGGGCAGCACTCGTCACCTGATTAGAATTATCTGTAAGATTGGCAATGATGCTAGCAATGGTTTTATCCAAAGCTCTCATGATTAAAATGGCAAGACTAATCCCTGAAATAATAGATACAAAGCTAATCATTATCACCATAGTTCTAGCTGCTGCATATTCCAGATCCGTTCTTTCAGATTCAGTTTTCATTCCATTTTCAAATTCTGAAACTCGAGCATCTATGATTTCTTCTATCTTTAGTCTTATGTCCCTGCCTTGTGAGGTACTTAAAATAATGGCTTCAGACGTTTTATTTGATAAAACAAGGTCTTTCTCTTTTAAAGTTAGTTCAAACCACTCTATGTAGAAAGTAATAAAGGCTTTAAGAGTGGTCTTTCCAGCATCAGTCGCTACTTTAAAAAACTCTTCATACACTCCTTTGAGTTCAACATCGCGCTGATTTAAGCGATCTAAATGTTGCTTAATATCTTCTGCCGTATTGGATGACAGCATATTCTTTTCATTAATAACTTGAATAAGAAAAAGGGATTTAAGTTTATTAGCGTAACCAAGCCTGGTTACTGGCCCATTCACTAACCGATTAAGTGATTCATTAATTCCATCCATTTTGGATAAACCCAAAACAGAAATAGCGATACAGGCCACAACAAATATCCCCAAAATAAAATAAATCTTTCCGTTCAAACTCCATTTACTCATGGCACATCCTTTTTGTTATTAAGCAACTTTTTTTAGTTCATACACTGGTTCAAGTAATAATTTGGGATCAAGCCACATGCTAAGCTTGTCTTCCTGCTTTAGGACTCCTACAAGGAAGGCCATCTTCGGTACGATGCCATCTGAGGAATCGGGCAAAGGCTTAACATTATCTGATTCCACATAAATAACTCTTTGAATGGAATCCACCATCACTCCCAAAAGCCGGTTTTCAAGATCAAAGATAATGACTCCGTTTTGAGAGGTTGTTTTATCAGGAACAATCCCTAATTTTTTTCTTAGATCAATGACTGTTAGCACATTCCCTCTCAGGTTCATGAGACCGCAAACATAGGAAGGGGCCTTAGGAATGGGAGTCATCTCAGGGGGAGTCAGTACTTCTTTCACTTTAAGAAGTTCCACTGCATAGCTTTCTCCACCCAGGTAAAACTCTAGAAATCGATTAGCGGCCTGGGCTTTTTCCTTATCGTTTTCAAAAAGGCTCATTCTCAACTCCTGTTTATGATACTGCCTCATCGGGGTTAAAATTCTGAGACTGAAGATGAGATTAAGAGTTCCTGATTGAAGCTCTGAACTACTTTGGGGTTTGCTTCCAGCTTTTTCGAAGTGAGTCTTCATTAAAAACGAAACCAAACCTAAAAAAGACTACTTATGAATGGAAGAAGTTATTTGAAAAAAGCGAAGTGTGGACTAGATAATAACGAAGTAATGGTCAAAAAAAAAGACCTCTGGAATAAATACCAGAGGTCCGAGTTTTCACTAATTAAACGTCTTCAAAACGAGAATCATCTTCTAAAGGAATTGAAGTCACAAACGATGATCCCGCTGCTTTCTTTACAGGTGCCTTAAATTCATTCTTACTTGCTTGGGTCCTCAAAGGAATGACATTACTTTGATTTTTAAAAGCAGTCGGTCTTCTCTTAACGGTAACTTCTTGATCAGAAGTAATGGCCTTCTCTCTATGTTCCCCGCCTTTGACAGTCTTTACTAGGAGCCCCACTACTGAGCGCAATGAATCTGCTTGAGCGGAAAGCTCCTCTGCCGCACTGGCACTCTCTTCAGAGGTAGCAGCATTGCTTTGAGTGACCTGATCCAGCTGATTCATGGCCTTGGTAATCTCCTGAACCCCTTGCGCCTGCTCATGACAAGCAGTTGAGATCTCACTTGCCATTTGAGTAACACTTTTCACATTATGAACAATTTCTTCCAGGACCTTTCCACATTCACGAGCAATTTTCCCGCCGACATCAACCTTTGTGCGACCGGAAACCACCAGACTGCCTACTTTATGTTTAGTATCATTTACGATGCCTTCTACTTTCTGAATACTGCTCTCTAACATGGAGGAAATCTCCATGGCAGCATTACCACTCATTTGTGCAAGATTACCGACTTCCTCGGCCACGACAGCAAAGCCTTTACCATGCTCACCAGCACGGGCCGCCTCCACCGAAGCATTAAAAGAGAGGAGTTTTGTTTGGAAAACAATATCATTGATGACCTTGGTCTTATCCCCAATTTCAGCAATCACTTTAACAATATCTGAAATTTGTCTGTTACTAGCATCAATCTGCTCCATGATGGTATTGTTACTAGCACTAATATCTTCGATGGCCGAAATCATATCACTTACCACCTGTTTTCCTTTCTCCGCACTATTAGTACTACTAGCGGCAAGATCAGATGTTCTTTGAGCATTCTCAGCATTCTTCTGAACCATGGAGTTCATCTCTTCAATAGAGGAAGCCGTCTCTTCTAAAGACGCCGCTTGTTCAGTCGCGGTTTGCGAGAGCTCTTCTGAGGAAGAGGCAATTTGTTGGGCAGCACTGGTAACCTGTGTTGAGTTATCATTGAGACTAGAGATGATACTCAAGATAGACTTATCTAAAGAGCGCAGAATCACGATGGCAAAACCAAGACCTAAAGAGATAGAAACAATACTTATAAGGCTGACAAGATTTCTTGCTGAAGCGTAATCAATATCACTTTTATGAGACTCCACCGCCATAAGTTTTTCCAGCGCCACGACTCTCCCATCCAGGATCTCTTCGATCTTCAATCTAATTTCTCGCCCCTCTGTTATACTCATCCTACTGGCTTTTTCTCTCTCGCCTTTTAACACAAGATCTTTCTCTTTATAGGTGATCTCGAGCCATTTACCATAAAGATCCATAATCAACTCTAGTCTTATTTTACCTTCTGGCGTGGTTACTTTGAGATTCTCTTTATAAAGTTCTCTAATTTCCTGATCTCTTTGCACCAGCCGCTCAGTTGTTGCTTTCATGGCTTCTGGATCATATAAACTCAAAAGATTCTTTTCATTAACCACTTGTATCAGAAAGAGTGCCTTGAGTTTATTGGCATATCCTAAACGAACGACTAAACCATCCACAATGCCATCTAAGGCATCATTAATGGAATCCATTTTAGAAAGACCCACTACAGAGATGGAAACACAGGCAGCGATTAGTATTCCCATGATAAAATAAATTTTAGCATTCAGACTCCACTTACTCATACAATCCTTTTTAATTTTTTAAGCAATAGCGTAATTAAGATTCACTCTATATTCGGACAAAGGGGGAACTTTCTTTTTTAAAAAACCAAAGAATGAATAAAATCAAAATCTTCTACACATAAAACCTAAAAGCTCGAATACTTAATCTATTCTTCTTATCATAATGTTTATGATGAACTTTCTTAGTTTAAGAACTTCTTCATATATCTTTTAGGATGAAGTGCTTCGCGATCTTCTCTAACATGGCTAAGCTTGGCATTGGGATCAAACAAGGAGGATCACAATGGCAAAACAATCGAAGACATCTAAAAGAGGATTTGCTTCAATGAATCCGGCCAAGCAAAAAGAAATTGCAAGAAAAGGCGGACAGGCCAGTCATGGAGGGGGACGCAAGAAAGGGACTTAAAATTTTAATGAAGTGGGGCCGAGGCCCCACTTATAATTTTTTAGACCTCTTTAAAGCGACTATCATTTTCGGCAGGGATATTTCCTGCAAAGACAGAAGTTTTTTTATGGTTCTTTTTTGGAATTTCAATTTTTCTTACTCTCTGCTGTTGCAAAGAAATAACATTTTGCATAGAACCTCTGACAGGAGTTGACTCATTTTCATTCTTTCCTTCACCACCATGAATGGTTGTTTGCAGAATCTTAACGACGGAACGTAAACTATCCGCTTTTGATGATAATTCTTCCGCTGAGCTGGCCGCTTCTTCCGAGGTCGCGGCATTGGTTTGAGTCACTTGATCTAACTGACTCATGGCCTTGGTGATCTCCTGAACTCCCTGCGCCTGCTCCTGGCAGGCGGTTGAAATCTCTCCCGCCATTTGGGTTACACTATTCACATTGTGAACAATTTCCTCGAACACTTGACCACACTCTTTAGCGATCTTACCACCTGCCTCAACTTTACTTTTTCCAACAGTTACTAAACTGCTGACCTTTTGTTTGGTTTCATTAACTATATCCTCAACCTTCTTGATACTATCCTCAAGCATGGATGAAATTTCCATCGCCGCATTCCCACTCATTTGGGCCAAACTTCCTACTTCCTGGGCCACGACAGCAAATCCTTTACCATGTTCTCCCGCGCGAGCAGCTTCAACCGAAGCATTAAAGGAAAGAAGTTTGGTTTGGAAGACGATATCATTGATGACCTTGGTCTTCTCTCCTATCTCAGAAATGACATTCACGATTTCTGAAATTTTACGATTACTATCATCGATCTGCACCATGATGGTATTATTGCTGGCACTGATATCATCGATGGCGGAGATCATGTCTTTGATGACTTTTTGGCCTTTTTCAGCTGTGATACTACTGCTATGGGAGAGATCAGATGTTCTCTGAGCATTCTCGGCATTTTTCTGAACCATTGAATTCATCTCTTCGATGGAAGCCGCTGTCTCTTCCAGGGATGCTGCTTGTTCGGTGGCGGCCTGAGAGAGCTCCTCAGAAGAAGAAGCAATCTGTTGAGCCGCACTGGTAACTTCATTGGAGTTATCTGACAGACTCGCTATCACCTGGCCCATTACCTTTGCTAATGCTCTTAATACAAAATAGGAAAGACCGAGCGAGAGACATATACTGACCGAACTAATAAGCAGTAAAAAACTGCGAGAGTTTCGGTATAATTCATCTGAATTCTTTACCGTTGTATTCACTAACTCGACATTAACATCCATTATCTCTTTGAGTTTAGCTTCGATGGTTCTTCTAAGATTTCTGCCTTCTACCTTGGAAAGCTCCTTTGCCTCTGAAAGCTTATTCTGTTGAACAAGAACTTTAACTTTATTATTTAAAGCGAGAAACTCCTTATAGGAGGCCATAAATGATTTTAAATTTTCCTGATTTTTAACGATGAGATTAGGAAGAACTTCATTGTAGATTTTCATCACCGTCGCTTCGAGATCATTAAACCGTGTTACAAACTCCTGCCTCTCTCCTTCGGTGTCTGAATCCAGATAATTTTTTTCACTAATCATTTGTAAAAAATAATTGGCCTGGATATCCATTAACATCTTCTGTCTTTTCACTGGCCCACTCGTCATCTTTAGCATGCTCTCATTGAGTGAGCCCAGCTTATCGATGGAGAGGTAGGTTATAGAGGCAGCGGCCAAGATCATTATCCCTAACAGCAGATAGATCTTCGTATTGAGACTCCAATTTTTCATAGCCCGTATTCCTTTGTGTTGCTGCTAAATCATTTACAAAGGACTTTTCGGTTCGATCTTAAGGTATACTTAAGCTTAAAAATAATAATTTCAATAACATGATCGAGATCAAGAATTAAGTTGTGTAATATGAGAATGAGAATTTTAGCAGGAAAACAAACTAACCCTGAAGGCTCAGGGTTAGTTTGTTAAAGTTTTTAGGCTATTTACTTAAGATCAATTCACCTTCACGGATCTTATCCATCGCATTTACAATCAAGCGGGCCGCTTCCTGAGGAGCATGGAAGCCGAAGGAGTTCTCAGCCTCGATGAAATCGATCAAGAACTGAGCTTCTCTTTGAGCAACCAGCGCCTTATCAATTTTCTTCTGATCTAACTTCTTCGCCTGGGCTTCTTTAATATTATCCATAAAGACCATAAGTGCATCCATGGCCTTCTTTCTCATCTCTAGGTGACGAGACTGAATAGTGTGCACTCTTTCTTTCAACTCTTCTTCAGGAGCATGGTGACAAGTCTGACAAGATTTATTCACATTTAGCATCGGACTTCGCACATGGTGATTAGTGATCTTCATCGCACCTACACGCTCATAAGGCATGTGACAATCGGTACAAGAAACACCGGCCTTGGCGTGGGTACCCTGGCTAAAGAGCTCAAACTCGGGATGCTGGGCCTTCAAGGCAGGGGCTCCGGTTTCAGCATGCTTCCAGTCGATATGACCATTTTCACGGTAGTATTCTAAGATCTGATCGCCTTTAATCCCTTTATCCCATGGGTAAGTCAGAGTTTTCTCTTTCCCCTTAAAGTAGTACTCGACGTGACATTGGGCACAGACAAAGGTTCGCATTTCCTGCTTGGAAGCATCTCTATTCACATCGTAATCATGAACCCCAGTGGTCTTCTTATAGGCCTTAATCCCTTCCATAAAGGCGGGCTTAGTTATTCTGAGTTCCATGGTCTTTGGATTATGACAATCGATACAGCTTACTGGATGTTTTACATTGGCGCGGGCCTCGAGATAAGGCATTTTATTTATGGCATGGAATCCTTTATAAAGATCCCCTTCTCCCAGCTTCATCATCGGAACATAGGTGGAAGCATGACAGTTAATACAGGCTCCTGGCTGAGAAACAAATTCCTGCCGCTTAGTAAATTCCTGGTCGATAAGCATATAGGCATGGCCTCTTTCTTCCCGGAAATCATGAGAGAAAGCATAACCGGCCCACATTCTTTTTAACTGAGGATCTTCTTCCAGTCGGGATTGAGAAACCACACTTCTTGGATCGGCCTTATCAGGGGTACGGGGCACGGCTTCCGATCCACCATACCGAGTTCTCTGCTGATCCACAGTACGCAGATAAGAATCATACTGATGGGGAAAATTCTTACCCCAAACAGCAGGATCATCTTCCATATCGGTGATCTCTACCACCTTGAAGAATGTGTTCTTGGATTCATTCTTTTTCTCATAAATATTTATGAGAAGAAAACCGACAACACTTCCTACAACGGCTGTCAGTAGAATTAATGAAATTAGCTTCCCTTTCGAAGTCATATATTTTTCCCCTTATTACTTAATGAGTATGTCCTACGGCCTTATGACAATGTACACATGATTTTCCATCATCAGTGGCCTCCTGATGAAGAGTCGAATTCATGAGTCCAGAATGACATTTAAAGCAGGCATTCATGCTTATATCAAAATTATGGCCTCTAATTCTAATGGGGTCCTTGAAGTCACCAGTGGTAAACTTCAGAGAATGCCAGAAGCCATTCTCCATTTTATTAAAATACTTCAAATAGACATTTTCCGGAGTATGGCAGGAATTACATGTTGCCACGTTATGATGGCTAGACCTGCTCCAGCTCTCATATTGGTCTCGCATAATATGGCAATTCACACATGCCTTGGGATCATCCGAGAGATAGGAATATCCCTTACCATAGATGAAGGTATAGGAACCCAATCCTAAGACTAGGCCGATCAGGCAGGCAAGAACAACAAGAAGAGAAACCTTTTTAACCATATAAAATCCTCTGCCCATTAACCTAAAACAAAAAACACCTTTTATGAAGAACTAATTATAACTCAGAGTTACTAAGGCGGCGCCTTTGAAAAAGCTGATATTGATGAGGTAATTTAATGATCGGAGGTATCTTTATGGAGCAGCAACCTATAATTGAAGAGATCGATTTCACCTGTTGGTGGGAAGGTCAAACTGAAGAAGATGGAAAAGACATCAAGGCCTTAAATAAAGAAGAAGCCGCCAGGATGGCGGTTGATATCTGGCGGCATGAAAAACTTAAGGAGCTCGGCGCGGGTCCCCTTACCGTTTTTATAAAAGACCCCGAGGGCCATGTGTCAAAGATCCAAGTCAATAGTTAAGTGAACTACAAGGATTATCAGGAAGAATTCCTGAACAAACTGAGTGGGATTTCGGAAAAGAGCAAAGAAGCTTTTCTTAAGCTTCCCCGGCACCTCTTTATCAAAAGATTCTCATTGGATGGGGAGAGATGGGTGAATCTCAGTTTTGAGAACCGAGATTTTCACCTGCCTCTTCTCTACTCAGACCGGCCACTGCTGCTTTTTGACAATCGCGCCCAAGTCTCCACCATCTCCCGGCCATCCTTAGTCCTAAGAATGCTCGATCTCTTAGATCTCATAAAAGGGCATAAGGTCTTTGAGTTAGGCAGTGGAAGTGGATGGAATGCGGCCCTTATGGGTGAGATAGTAGGAAAGGAAGGTCTTGTGATGAGTTTTGAGATCATCGATGAGATGGCCCGATTAGCAGAAGAAAACATTAATCACTTCGATCTTCCGCAAGTAAAGATTCTTACTTTTGATGGAGCTCTTGGTTATGAAGATGAAGCTCCCTATGATCGGGGTATCTTTACCGCAGGGGCCAATGATATCCCTCGCATCTTTTTTGATCAGATAAAAGAAGGCGGTAAACTTTTATTCGTGCTGCACACACCCACTCAAGGCGATCTCCTCTTAGTGCTCAGGAAAAAAAGTGGTCATTTTGAAGAAGAACAAAGAGTTCGTTGCCAATTTGTCCCTCTTACCGGATCACATGCGGGAGATGATCATAATGAATTAGATAAGCTTGTCTCAGTAGGAAAACTCAAGATCTATCCCAAAGATGAACTTCCTAACTTAGATAAAAGAGAGAGATATATCCAAGGGCCAAGTTCTCATTTCGTTTTCTGAAATAAAAATGGCCATCGATGAAGATGACCATTTTTTTTTCCATTTGCTTTCTGAATTGGGTCCAACCCTTTTCTTCTTGCATCTGGTTAGAAACATCATAACAAAAGCTCAGCAAGAAAGCAGATCATTTAAACTTAATGCTTTTTAAGATAAACTTCAGAAGACTTTGATTCCCGCCATGCAATGGCCAGATAAATTCTGACTTAATTTTATTGCTCAAGTTTGAAGAACGCCCGCCGTCAGCACTACAACATTGCCAGTTCTCATTCCCACGGAGGTTACTGGTGACATCAACAATTACGGCCCTTACACTCGGTTCTCTTCTTCTTCTCAATGCCTGTGGTTCTGCCTCTGACAACCCTGACTTTGATGCAAAGTTTGCCATGCCCTTGGATTCAGGGGATACCAAGTTCAGCTCACTTCCCTTAGAAGCCTCGGTTGAGACCGAAACCAAGTTCTGGTCAGGAGATCATTGGCCTCTTAGAAAAGGTCTTATCAATAGAAGATGGGCCTCACCCTGGCAGGATGCTTTTGATACACATTCACCAACAAAAACCGAAATTAGTTATATGAGTGAAGCAGATATTGCTCAGCTAGCTCCCAGTGAAAAGTATGATCTTCTTATGGGCCAATACGAATACCCTTTAAAGAAAGAAGTCAGTAGCAAGGCCAATGCGATTGCACTCAATTGGGAAGGAATTGGTAACGGTTGGGCGGCTGCTAGCGCCAACCATGACGAGCCAACACCTAAAGTATTAACCAATCCGGATGGGATCAATATTCCCTTTGGCACATCTGACATCAAGGCACTACTTAGCTATTACTACGCGAACTTTCACACCACTTCCATCCCTCAGCTGGGAACTCGTTGTGAAGATCCTTATGGATCGGATGAGGCCGCAGCTGAATGCAATGATGATCTAACCGCCGCAAGTTTTCATATCGCTCTTGCAAATAGGATCGGGAAGAATAAACGCAGTATCTTTGCCGATATCGATCGGTACAAGGACGTCTGGAATCATCCTATTCATTCCTATAAGAGTGAAGTCATGGAAGAGAACGAGCCTACTTCGGGAGCTCCTGCAGGAACTGTGAAAACTCTTACTATTCAAACTCGAATTTCTTATCCAGACAAAACCAACCACAACTCGTGGGAGCCCATGAAAAGTAGTTGGCATCAGTCTACGGTAAGACGTGTTTACAGCTATGAGCTTCACTTAAACAGAGACGGAAATATCATTGGCAGTAAGTGGAGATCCAGTGATCGACCGGATTTTTTATGGGGCATGGATAAGGTTAATGAGTTTAAAGGATATCTATCAGAGCTGAATAAACTAGTTAATGATTAGATAAAAAAAAGGCCACCCATCGGGTGGCCAGTCCTTAGAGTCAAAAATCTACTCTTCTAATGAACAACCTTCGGTTTTATCACTGTCACTGGAAGTTGCAGAGGAAGTGGAATCAGCAGCACTTACGACATTGATATGCAATGCCAAGAGACTACCTACGATCAAGAGTAAAAAATTTTTCCATATTGATGTCTGTTCCATCCTAGAACCTCCAAGTTCATCGTTTTTGGCATTTTGATCCTGGAAAAACCTAAAGCCAACCTGAAGGTGAAGATGACGTGGAGAAAAATGGCAAAAGCTAATGATTACCAAAAAATAAAATATTGGATGAAGTAAATGAGTCATCTTCCATCCCCCATTTTTCAGGCAGAATGGATTAAAAACAGAGGAGTGAACTGTTTTGCTTGCAAGCTAAACTTTACTTCCTATCAAGAACCAAAATGGAAAAATCATGATCATTTTCAGCATCCTTTTTAAAATTCTGCTCACTGATCTTCTTCCAGTTTTTAAGGGATAGTTGGGGGAAATAAACATCCCCTTTAATTTCACCTTTGACTTCGGTGAGATAGATGCGATCGACCAGTGAAAGAGCATACTTAAAAATCTTTTCACCCCCGATGATAAAGAGTTCACTCTCCCCGCTTCTTTCTGCATGTTTAATCGCTCGAAAGATAGAATTAAACCACAGGACACTATTCTCGGCAGGACGAGGATCGCTAGAGATAACTAAACTCATTCTACCCGGCAGGGCCTTGCCAATAGATTCAAAGGTCTTTCTTCCCATGAGCATATGGTGGCCCATAGTGATCTTTTTGAAGTGTTGAAGATCGGTCTTTAAGTGCCATGGCAGCTGATTATTAATTCCAATGATATTGTTTTCGGCCTTAGCGACGATGAATGAAATTCTCATAATTATACCGCCACTGCTGCTTTAATATGGGGATGGGCCTGATAGTTCACAAGTTCAAAATCTTCATATTTAAATTCAAAAATATCTTTAACATCAGGATTAATCTTCATCTGCGGAAGAGCAAATGGTTCCCGCTTAAGCTGCTCCTGCGTCTGCTCCAGATGATTAAGATAAAGATGAGCATCTCCAAAGGTATGCACAAAATCCCCTGGCTCAAGTTCACAAACCTGGGCCACCATCATGGTAAGAAGAGCATAGCTCGCGATATTAAAAGGAACTCCCAAGAAGATATCGGCTGAGCGCTGATAGAGCTGACAGGAGAGCTTGCCATTAGCTACATAAAATTGAAACATGGTGTGGCAAGGTGGTAAGGCCATTTTATCCACATCGGATACATTCCAGGCAGAAACAATAAGACGACGGGAATCAGGATTGGTTTTTATCATTTGAATAAGATTTTTAATCTGATCCACGGTGCGTCCATCATGAGTCTTCCAGCTTCTCCACTGCACTCCATAGACCGGTCCGAGATTTCCATCAGCATCGGCCCACTCATTCCAGATGGAAACGCCATTATCCTTGAGATACTTAATATTAGAGTCACCTTTCAGGAACCATAACAGCTCATGAACGATAGACTTCATGTGGCATTTTTTAGTGGTGATAAGAGGAAATCCATCAGCGAGATTAAAGCGCATCTGATGGCCAAATACCGAAAGGGTGCCAGTTCCAGTGCGGTCTTCTTTCTTCACACCCTCATTCAGCACTCTCTGCATGAGTTCATGGTACTGCTTCATTGGAACCTCCATTTCGAATATAGTAAAATCCTACCATTTCTCGCGAGGCTTCTTCAACTACTCGTTGCTTTCAATGAATTTGCTCTCTAGAATGGAGGAATAATTTTGAGGAGTTTTTTTATGGTGAAAGTTCTTACGGGTCTAGAGCGTTTAATTTCGGAGAAACCACTACAAAATAAATTTAAGGGGAAAATTGGGTATCTGTGTCACAGCGCTTCTGTTACCTCAGAGCTGGAACATGGCCTTCTGGCCCTCCAACGTGTTTTTGGAGATCGTCTGGCCAAGATCTTTGGCCCACAACACGGATTTGTAACCGATGTTCAGGATAATATGGTGGAGAGCACTCACTATATTCATCCTTTCTTTAAGCTACCTGTTTATTCCCTCTATTCAGAAACTCGCATTCCTACCGATGAAATGCTGGAAGGACTTGATCATATTTTGGTGGATCTGCAAGACGTAGGAACCAGAATCTATACTTATATTTACACTATGACTCTACTCATGGAAGCCTGCCAGAAAAAAGGCATTGAAGTCGTTATTCTCGATCGTCCAAATCCTATCAATGGTGAAACTCTGGAAGGAAATATTCTCGACATGAATTTTGCCTCCTTTGTAGGTCGCCATCCCCTTCCGGTTCGTCACGCCATGACCATGGGTGAGGTGGCCCTCATGCATAAGAAATATTGGGGTGGCAAAGACTGCAACCTCACGGTGATTGAAATGAAAGGCTGGCAGAGAAGCATGAGCTATGAAGATACCGATCTTCCCTGGATTCTGCCTTCGCCCAATCTCGCCACTATCGAAGCGGCCTATACATTTGTAGGAACAGTTCTCTACGAAGGGACTAATATCTCTGAAGGTAGAGGAACCACGCGCTCACTGGAGATCATTGGTCACCCTAAAATCGAATCTTTTTCATTCCATGAGAAATTAAAACCTGTCCTTAAAGAGGCCAATCTCAGGGGCTTTGTGCTTCGTCCTCTGGTCTTCCTTCCGACATTTCAAAAGCACGCGGGAATTCCTTGTGGTGGTTTCCAAATTCATGTCACCGATAGAAAAACTTTTGAGCCTTGGCGCCTCTGCCAATATCTCTTAAGAGAGATGTACCATGATCTCGGTAGTGAATTTAAGTGGAAGCAGCCTCCTTATGAGTATGAATTCCATAAAATGCCGGTGGACCTTATCAATGGAACCGATGCTTTAAGACATTGGGTTGAGAAGAGAGGCAGTGAGGAAGAATATCAAGGGATCATGAAGCAGAATCAGAATGAATTCATGGATCAAAGATCATCTATCCTTCTCTATTAATTCAATCATTGTCTCGATGGACTAATTTTGTTCTAATTAAGTAAATCATTTTATTTAAAAGGAGCGTTCATGACCCTCGAGCAGTGGACAGCCGAATTAGTAAATTTTGTGTGGGGGCTTCCCCTGGTTATTCTCCTGGTCATTTCAGGAATTATTTTCACCATTTACTTTGGCTTTCCCCAATTAAGGCTCTTTGGTCACGCCCTCGGAATCGTTTCCGGAAAGTATGACAAACCGGAAGATAAGGGAGAGATCTCGCACTTTCAGGCCCTGTGTGCGGCTCTCTCGGCCACAGTGGGTCTGGGAAATATCGCAGGAGTGGCAGTGGCCATCTCTATCGGCGGTCCCGGTGCAGTTTTCTGGCTGTGGGTGGCGGGCTTCATTGGAATGTGCACAAAATTCACTGAGGTTTCTCTCTCCTTAATGTATCGGGATGTTCAGGAAAATGGCACCGTTCACGGTGGCCCTATGTTTGTCATCAAAAATGCCCTTTCTAAAAAGTTTTATCCTATCGCGTGGATATACGCCTTCTTCGTGGTCCTCTCTTCGTTCGGCGCGGGAAATATGTTTCAGGCCAACCAAATGGCCACGGTCATGGAATCCACCGCGGGAATTCCTAAGTGGATCTCAGGCCTCATCTTTTGCATCCTGGCCTTCATGATTCTAGTGGGCGGGATTAAGCGCATAGGAAAAGTTACGGAGAAGCTCGTTCCTCTCATGGTAGGAGTTTACTTCTTAGGTGCCCTCTTTATCATCTTCACCAATCTCTCCGATATCCCTAAGATGTTTGTCGATATTTTTGAAGGGGCCTTCTTTGGTACTGCTGCTCTTGGTGGATTTGCAGGAGTAGCGCTAAAGGATGTTATCATTACCGGGATCAAACGCGCCACTTTCTCGAATGAAGCTGGTATGGGCTCATCGGCCATGGCCCACTCTGCGGCCAAATCCACTCCTATTCAGGAAGGAATCGTTGCGCTCTTAGAGCCATTAATCGATACCATCATTGTTTGTACAATTACTGCTCTCGCCCTTATGTTGACTGAGAGCTGGATTATTCCAGGGGTCGAGGGCTCAGAAATGACTGCAGTAGCTTTTGAGTCTGCTATGGGGCCTTTGGGAAGATGGATTGTGGCCACGACGGTTACTCTCTTTGCCTTCTCTACTATGATTTCCTGGTCATATTATGGTGAGCAAGGGATTACTTTCATCTTCGGAGACCGGTGGATTCCAATCGGTCGTTATATCTTTATCGGTTTTATTTTTATTGGAGCAATCGCTAAGCTGGGTATTGTGCTAAATCTCTCTGACGCCTTCTACGGTCTCTTGGCCGTGCCTAATATCTTTGCCTGCTATATGTTGCTTCCTAAGGTGAAAGAGGCCTTGAGGGAATATGAACACAAAAGAAGATCTGGAGAAATCAAAGCTTACAAATAAGCAAGGGGCCCCAAGAGGGCCCCTTTTATTTTAGAATTCGAGAGGTGAAGGCATTTGAATCGGACTAACTTCAATAACATCAAAACTTTTTTGAATATTTGATTTTAAGTTCGGCATGCTTCTTCGTGCCGAATCGATAGCATCTTTAACAGAAATATTTCGGGATAACTCGGCCGCAAAGACGGCCCGTTCAAGATTGACCAGTCCTCCTGACTTCACTTTTTGCAGAAGGAAAGCTTTCTTGTCCACTGTCCCCATAATTATCTTCTTAATATCAGCAGGACGAAGCTTAGGACTAGCATCTTTCACCTGGCCCGCAACATTCGAGACATAAGGAGCTGCCTGACTGGTGCCTGAAACAAATAAGTAACCTTCCCCTGGTACCGATGAGCGGATCAGCATTCCTGGAGCTGCCACGTCGACATTCTCAACACCATAGTTAGAGA
>DFXX01000071.1 GCA_002381765.1 Bacteriovoracaceae bacterium UBA4097
AGACTGGTCTTGATGATGGCCTTACGTGATAAATCTAGATTCGATCGAATGTCCTGATAAAGGGACTGAATTTCACTACTCAAAGTACTCCATTTTTTTAATTAGCTAGCTCAACTATAAAGGCAGTGGCCAGCTTAGCAAACTTATATGCATGTTTAGCATCTCCCCCGGCGGATTGCAAAGTATCCTGGGCGGTATGTATCCGTCTGTTACTATCTTCCTTGTTGGATTCAAAGGGCATGGATGCCGGATAGCCGGCGGCCGTCCAGGAAGCATGATCGGAGCAGCCATAACCACAACGAGAGTATCCCCATGGCACATGGATATATTCATCGATGAGAATTCCGATAAATTCATTTTGGGCAACATTAGTATAATCCGTCATGAGCACGATATCTTTATCGCTGGTTCCCTTAAAGAGAGTCATATCTAGCTGCATGACACCTATTACGTTTTGACCATTTGCTTTAAAGCTATTGGCGATTTCCTTAGATCCGAGGAGGCCTACTTCTTCAGCAGCATAGGCCATAAATTTAACTGTTCTCTTTGGTTGGAAATTATTTAGCATCAGGACGCGCATGGCTTCGGTCATAGTGGCAATTCCAGAAGCATTATCATCAGCACCTGGGGACCGACTATTACTCCCTCCCCAGAAGCCTGCGATGGAGTCTGCATGACCTCCCACGATAATAATCTCTTGCGGATGCTCAGAACCAGGAATCGTCATGATGACAGAAGGTTGCGGCCACTTTCCATGCTGAAAAAGTTCAACATGAACATCTGAGCGGTGGGCGGCCAATGCGGCCCAAGTAGCGCGGATGAAGTGAGATGATTCCACTCCTGTATCTGACTTATAATGACGGGTTTTAAAATCCGAAAGCTTAAGGATCATCTCGCGAATAGGAGCTTCTTCGATCTGCTTCATCATGGGTGAAACCAGGGCTCCCTGATTAAGAGCATAGTCCGTGAAGACCGCTTTTTCAGCAAAGAGGCTTTCTCCTTGAGAATTAACTGCATCCAAGGCTTCATCCATTGTTTCATGGGCCATAAAGCCGCCACAGCGATGAAGTTCATGATGAATCACATGCGAGAGTTGCTCGATCTCAGCTGGAGACATTTTAATTATAGTAGCGATGTCAGTTTTTAATAAGGACTGAGCAGACTTGTTCAGTTTGGGAAGGATCTTGGCAAGGACTTCATTATCGACTGTTAACCATTGATCCTGAGGAGCACCAAAAGCACTAAGGGAAGCGATGATGGCCAGTGATCCTATGATTTTTTTCATTTTTTACATCCTTGCTAATAAAAATGACTGATATGATTAACCCATAGTTTAAACTCTTTTGGGAAGGAAAAGTTTGAGACTTTGACTTTCAATGACGCAACTCTGTACGAGAGATAAGGATCAATATGAAAACTGCACTGACTGAACTTTTAAAGATCGAACTTCCCATAATCATGGCCCCTATGTTTCTTGTGACCAATCCGGATATGGTCGTTGCGGCTGCTGAATCGGGAATTGCGGGTTGTATTCCTGCCATGAACTTCAGAACAATTGAGGAACTGGAGGCCGGTATTAAGGATATCAAGAGCCGAACAAACAAACCCTTTGGAATCAATCTTATCGTCAATAAGTCCAACATCAATTTAAAAAAGCAGCTCCATAAATGCCTTGACCTGGGAGTAGATTTTTTTATTACTTCTCTAGGTTCACCTGAAGAGGTTATCAATGAATCCAAACGTCAGGGAACAAAGGTCTTTTGCGATGTCATCGAAGAGAACTATGCTAAGAAAGTCGAAGGCCTGGGTGCTGATGGCATTATTGCAGTAAACTCAGGAGCTGGGGGACATTTGGGTAATATTCCTGCCTCAATTCTTGTTCCTACACTGAAAGCTTTGTGTAAAATTCCTGTCATCTCTGCTGGTGGGGTTGGAACTGGAGCGGGTATTGTCTCTATGCTCGCTCTTGGAGCCGATGGCCTCTCCATTGGATCTCCTTTCATCGCCACTACAGAATCCAAGGTCACCCAAGAATATAAGAATGCTTGTGTGGAATATGGAGCTGAAGACATCGTGGTGACAACAAAGCTGTCTGGGAGCAGATGTACTGTTATCAACTCTCCTTACATGAAAAAGATCGGAACCGAGCAGAATATGATTGAAGGCTTTCTGAATCAAAACAAGAAATTAAAAAAATATGCCAAGATGCTGACCTACTATAAAGGCATGAAGCTTCTAGAAAAGGCTGCCTTTGGTGCAACCTATCAGTCAGTCTGGTGCGCAGGAAGTTCCATTGAGTTTACTAAAAAAGTTGAATCTATTTCTGATATCGTTAGCCGCTTTAAATCAGAAATTAAAACAGCTCAAGATGATCTCAACTCAAAATTAGGATAAGCATGAAGATTGCCTATAAGCTCATCGACAAACTAATGGCCAATCCCTCAAAGACCAATGTCATGGCGCTCAATAAAGTCCTGACCATTGGAATTCCCTTCAATGCTCCTCATGGCTTTAAGATTAAAAGTCTGAGTCCTGAAGCCGTCGTTATCACTGCACCCGATAGAAAGTTAAATCATAATCATCTGGGAGGGATTCACGCTTGTGCCATAGCTACCATTGGTGAATTCTGCGCAGGCATGGCACTTCTCTCATCTTTCGGTATTAGCCGCTATCGCCTAATCTTGGCCGAACTCAATGTGAAGTATAGTTATCAGGGAAGAAGCGATCTAGAAGGAACCTGTTCTCCTCATCAAATTGAAAAAGAGAAAATTTCTCAGGCCTTACAAGATAACGGTAAACATCTTCAAACCATGCAGACGATCATCAGAGATAAATTCGGAGCTGAGGTGGCGATAGTCACCACCACCTGGCAGCTTAAATCATGGGACCAGGTTAAGACCAGAGGTTAACCAATAGTCGAGCAAGCCAGGCAAAGAAGTAGGCCAAGGCCAAAGTATAGGTACCCATAACAAGTGGCCATCTCCAGGAATTCGTTTCTCGCTTTAGTACCGCGAAGGTAGAAATGCACTGGGGAGCAAAGACAAACCAGATGAGAAGGGCCACCAAGGAGCCCAGGCCAAATTGAGCTACAAGAGCTTCGGACATGGTTGTTTCAAAGCCCTCAGTCCCCTCTTGAATTGAAAGCACCATTGAAAGTGCACTCACAACAACTTCTCTTGCTCCAATACTAGGAATCAGAGCAGTTGTAATTCTCCAATCAAATCCCAAAGGTCTAAAAACTGGCTCAAAAAATCGACCGATATGAGCGGCATAAGATTGCTCTAACTGCGTCTCTCCACCCTGCTGAGGAAAGGTCATGAGAAACCAAATGACAATGCTCACGATTAAAATTATTCCGCCTGCCTTCTTTAAAAAAATCTTTCCCTTGTTTTGCATAACTACCAAAAGATTATTCCATTTAGGAATGCGATAAGGTGGTAGTTCCATTAAAAGCATGGAGGGAGAAGACTGAGGAAGGGATTTCTTAAAGACCAACGACACAATCAATGCCGAGACAAAGCCCAGAACATAAAGAGCAAAAAGTGCTAGTCCAGGGAGCTTAATCCAGCTCATGCCCATAAAGGGCTCATTGGGTATAAGGGCACCAATCAAAATAGCATAGACTGGTAATCTCGCTGAGCAAGTCGTGAGAGGAATCACCAACATGGTTATTAGTCTTTCACGATGATTATCGATAACTCGGGTAGATAAAATCCCCGGAATGGCACAGGCATGAGACGAGAGAAGTGGGATAACCGCTTTCCCTGGCAGGCCTATTTTTCTCATGAAGGAATCCATCAAAAATGCTGCTCGTCCGAGATAACCCAGATCTTCCAGAAACTGAATGAATAAAAAGAGAATCATGATCTGAGGAAGGAAAACCAGTACACCCCCTACTCCACTGATGATTCCGTCAGCAAGCAAGCTTCTTAAAAGATCATTCTGCACATAGGTTGAGACGATCTCTGAGAGAAAAGCAAATCCCGACTCCAGCATATCTTGCAAAGGAGAGGCCCAGGTGAAGAGAGTTTGAAACATCAAGATAAGAAGTAAAAAGAGGATAAGAATTCCCCACACCGGATGAAGTACTAGATGATCGACTCTTTCGCTAAAAGTATCAGGTCTTAAGGGAGAAAGGGTCACATCTTTTATAAGTGAGTCGACCTTCTTAAAAATGCCGTTCACATAAGGAGGAGAACGAAATACTTTCTGATAGTTTTGTGGAAGTTCGATAGAAGGAATCACTTCCTGGCCCATCTTGGTTTTAAGAAGATTTTTTAAATCAGAAAGTCCTGCCCCAGTGGAAGCACTGGTTGGAATAATAACCGCTCCTAACTCTTGAGAGAACTTCGCGAGATCTATTTCAAATCCTCTTTTATGAGCTTCATCCATAAGGTTCAAAGCAATCACGAGAGGATATCCAAGCTCTTTTAATTGATAAGCTAGAAACAAAGACTTATCTAAATTAGTCGCATCCAGAACCAGGACAAAAAGGTCGGCCAGTCTTTCTTTTTCTTTTTGAAGAAGAAAGTCCTTTGTTACTTTTTCATCGAGGGTTGTAGCATCCAAAGAATAAATACCAGGCAAGTCGATCACTTCGATAATTCTCTGACCATGCTCTGAAATCCAACCCGTTTTTTTCTCTACGGTAACTCCTGGAAAGTTAGCAACTCTTTGAAAACTTCCAGTTAGCTTGTTAAAAAGAGCGGTTTTACCAACATTGGGCATCCCGACTAAGGCAACTCTAAATGTCATTCTTGGACCTCTACAGAAACCAGCATCGCCTCCTCACGTGATAAGGCGACCTGCCTACCACGAACCTCTACCAAGAGAGGTTCTTTAAATAAAGGAGCCTTACGGGTCACCCTAATCGTATGCCCCGCCAGGAAACCTAGATGCATAAGCCGAGCTTCCAGATCACTGAGATTACGTACGTCATCATCGGTGAAGGAGAGAACGGTTAACTTCTTATTTAATGGTGCCTCATTGATTGTCATATGTTTGATATACCAAACTCTTTGGGTTCTGGCCAAACCTTCTTGTCGATTTGGGGGAAAATCTGGCCCAAAAATTTTGACTGGTTAGGGAAGATTTTGAAGCCTAAAATCTTAACTTTAAATAGGTTAACCCACTCTTATCTGGCCAGTGTGCCATTGATTCGATAGATGATTTAGAAACCGGAGGCTTCATGAAGTTACTTGGAATATGGACATTGTTCTTGGCTCTATCCTTCAATGTTTTTGCTTACACTAAAGGCAAAAAATATAAACTCACTATTCTTCATACCAATGATCATCATGGTCGATTTTGGCCAAATGGTGATGGAGAACTAGGACTTGCGGCCCGTGCCACCTTGATTGATTCGTTAAGAAAGCAGGTTAAGGCACAAGGTGGACATGTTCTTCTGCTTGATGCCGGTGACGTCAATACAGGTATACCTCAATCTGATCTGCAAAAAGCAGAGCCAGATTTTAAGGGCATGTCCCTCTTAGACTATGATGTTATGGCAATTGGAAATCACGAGTTTGATCAAACTTTAGAGACCATCTATCAGCAGCAACTATGGGCTGGCTTTCCTTTCATCAGTGCTAACATCTATTTCGAGAAATCTGGAGAGCGACCTTTCCCTTCTCATATTCTAAAACAATTAGATGATCTTAAAGTGACCATCTTCGGTCTTACGACTGAGGATACTCCCCTTAAGACAAATGCCTTGCACACTAAGGGGCTTCATTTCAGGGCCGCCGTGAAAGAAGCTAAAAAACTAGTTCCGGAACTCAAAAAGAATACAGATGTTTTAATTGCGCTTACCCATATTGGACATCATCCTAATGAGAGCCATAAGGCAGATGCTCCAGGGGATGTTACCCTTGCCCGTAATGTTAACGGTATCGATCTGATCGTTGGTGGTCATACTCAAAAGCCCTTGTTCAAACCGGATATTCAGAATGGAACGATTATCGTTCAGGCCTATGAATGGGGTAAATATGTAGGTAAAGTTGATCTGGAATTTCTTGATGGAAAACTAACTTTAAAAGAATATAAACTCATTCCTGTTAATTTAAAAAATACACCCAAGATTACTCCTGATAAAAAGCTGGAAGCCTATCTAAAGCCTTATAAAGATAAAGGTGACCAGCTCATTAAGGAGATGAATAAGTCTGAATTTTCAAGCTCCGATCTGGGAGTGGCAGAGGTTGAATTCATCGGAGACCGAAATATCGTTCGAAATCAAGAAACCAATTTAGGGAATCTTGTGACCCGTGCTTTTAAAGAAAAATTCAAGGCTGATATTGGTCTTATGAATTCTGGTGGACTCCGCGAGTCGCTGAAAGCTGGCAAGATTACCTATGAATCCCTACTCATCGTTCTTCCCTTTAAGGGAGAAATCGTAACCGCTAAGCTTCAAGGTAACGCCCTCAGGAAATATCTTGAAAACGTTGTATTTGAATTAACCCCTGGTTCAGGTAGCTTTCCTCAGATGAGTGGCGTGGAAATCGTAACCGACAAGAAAACCAAAAGATTTAAGAAGATTCTTATCAATGGCAAGTCCTTGTCAGAGCGAAGAATTTACACCATTGCCATGCCTGAGTTCATAGCCAAAGGTGGCGATAAATACCCTGCCTTGAAATACGAAAAGACCGGAAAAATTGATGTGAATATTCTGACTGAATATTTAATAAATAAAAAGGGTCTCAAGGCCCGGGATTTTGCCCCTACTGGCTATATACGCCATGAGTAAAGGCGGACTCCTTTAATCCAGTTAAGAATAGTAGAAGAAAGAATATTTCTCTACTATTCTTATGGCTGATTAAAGGAGTAATCAATGCTAAGACTTTTTTCCATTCTATTGATTTTGCCATCGTTAGTCTGGGCGCAAACTCTCGCGGTTTCAGAAAGATCTGGCGAATTCATCCGAAGGTCCTACTACTCTCTTAATTATAATGAAGAACATGAAGTCGCAAACTGGGTCGAGTACACTCTTGAAAGAGAACAATTAAAAAACTGCGCCAACCGCTCACGGTATTTTAAGATTGATGATCTTCTCTCCACGGGCTCTGCCAGCACCGAGGACTATCGCAATACTGGTTTTGACAGAGGTCATTTAGTTCCCGCAGGAGATATGAAATTTAGCCGCAAGGCCATGGATGATACCTTTTTTATGAGTAATATCACACCTCAACCTTCAAAATTCAATCAAGGTCGCTGGGGAAACTTAGAATATCTCATGCGTGCTTGGGCATATAATTACAACAAAATCTGGATAGTAACTGGACCAGTACTTAGAAACTCTCTTCCCTGGATAGGAGTTAGAAATCAAGTTTCTGTTCCCGAAGAGTATTTTAAAGTTATTCTGAGAAAGACTACAACCGGGTATAAAGGAATTGCGTTTCTAATGCCTACCTCCGTTCCCTACTCTGATCTAAAACTGTATGCATTAGATATCAATTCAGTTGAAGAGCTCACGGGAATAAACTTCTTTCCCTTCCTGACAAAAATCCAGGAAGAGAAAGTAGAGAAGAATCTAAAATTAAACGATTGGGACTTTAATGCGCGCTTTGCCTATCTTCCATGTCATCTTTAGGCAATTCGATAACAAAAGTTGTATTAGTCGCATCATCTAGATAAAAAAGCTTACCTTCATGATCTTCAATAATGCCTCGGGAGATGGAAAGACCTAAGCCAGTTCCCGTTCCCACTTCCTTCGTTGTAAAGAATGGTTGAAAAAGCTTCTGTCTGACTTTGGGCGGAATGCCTTGGCCATTATCAATGACCGAAATTCGATAGAAGCCATCACAATCCTCTAACTTAATTTTAATCCAGGGATGAGTATAAGCAGAAGTGGCCTGGTAAGAGTTATTAATCAAGTTCAGAAGAACTTGTGAGATTTCTATCGGGCGACAGAAAACTTGAGGATCGTTTTTAAGATACTCAACGTCCACGGCAGTACCATTATTATTGATTCTCTCCAGACAAATATCCAGTGTCTCTTCTACAATTTTATTTATTGGATACATGGTTTTTTCATCCATGGATGATTCCCTGGAGAACCGTCTCATACCACTAACAATTCGCGAGATTCTCCCCACCGTCTGATCCATTTTGTTGATGTACTGAAGGAGGAGCTCAGGACTCAATGACTTTCTAGAAGAGTGTCTGGTTAAAAGATCAATATAACCTTTAATGATTCCCAATGGATTATTAATCTCATGGGCAATTCCTCCGGCCATTTCGCCAAGTGCAGATAGCTTTGAGGTCTGGGCCAGACGTATTTCTGCTTCTTTCTTGCTGGTAATATTTTCGGCCATAACAACTACACCATCGATTTCGCCATCGGAATTCTTCCAGGGCTGCATAACCCATCTTAACCAAAAGTTTGTTCCTGGCTGCAATTCCATCAGATCATCTTCATTACTGGACGTTTTCCCCTCAAGGGCACGCTCCATATTTTTTTGCCATTCAGGCCAGTAAATCTCTTTAACCGTTTTTCCATCTTCAACATGATCAAGAAAGGCCCACTCTTCTTCCCACTTGGAACTGTTGGCCAGAAGTTTTAAGTCTTTATCAAACATCGCAACAGGAGTAGGGAGTGATTGAATCATCGCCTTTAATTGTTGCTCAGAAATAGAAAGGCTTTGTTCCCATTTAACCATTGGGGTGATGTTCACATTCACACCCGTCATTTTGAGAGGCGTTCCGTCATTCTTGCGAGAAATGATACAGCCCCTATCAAGACACCACTGAATATCACCTTTTTTAGTGATCATTCTGAAGCGGCATTCATAAAAAAGAGTCTCTCCCCTAATGTGCTTATTCAATTCATCAGTTACTTTCTCAACATCTTCAGGAAAGATAGAGTTTTTAAAACTTGTAAAGTCCTGAGGAAGTTCGTTAAATCCGTAACCCAGTTTTAAAAACCAGGTTTTATTTAAATGAACTTTTCCTGATTCCAGATCCCAATCCCACTTACCGACCTGAGCACTCTCCAAAGCGAGATCCAAGCTCAACTTGGCCTCATTAAGGTCATCTAGTTTTCGTTTAAGATCATTTTCCAGATAATTTATTCTGTGTCTTAACTCTTTCTCATAGGTATGTCGTTTTTCTGCCTCGATGATACGACCGATAAAGTCAGCACTGGTAGCGGCGAAGTTACTATCATGTATATCCCACTCTCTAGTCTCTATCATTTGCTCACAACACAGAATTCCAATCATTTCACCATCGGAGAATATTGGGGCATCCAGCATCGCCCGTACATTTTTGGGCTTAAGATAGACATCGATAAATTCAATAAATACAGGATCGATAAAAGTATCGTTACTTGCCAATACCCGCTCAGTATTGATGTTAGTGAAGTAATTGGGAAGATCGCTCTTTAGAAGAATATTGCCCTGAGAATTGGTGCCTTCGAAATTATAGGTGATCTCTTCATAGATGGCGTCCTTATCGATAGTATAAAACCAAATTCCTACCCTTTGGACTTTCATGACCTCAGCGATTTTAGAACAAATAATCTTCAAGGCGACATGACGGCTACTACTATAGATCTTAGAATTTTTCGCAAACCAACTTTGAGCGGCGTGATATTTTTCAAATTTTTCGAGCATGGACCTCATCCTGTATTAAGGATTAAAATCTATTTTGGTAACACGCGTAAGTAAACTTAATATAACTTGCGCCTAAGGGCGCAAGTTATCGTTATTAATGTAAACCGGCCCTTCTAAGCAGTGCTCCAACATCTGGCTCTTGGCCTCGAAAACGCTTATACAACTCCATGGGATGCTCTGTTCCGCCTCGCTCAAGGATATGCTCCCGAAATTTCTTTGCCACTTCACGGTTAAATATTCCAGACGTTTTGAAAAATTCAAAAGCATCTGCATCCAGAACTTCGGCCCATTTGTAAGAGTAGTAGCCGGCAGAATATCCACCAGCAAAGATATGGGAGAAGGATGTTGAAACACTGGTACCAGGAATTCTTGCTAGAAGTGCGGTCTTAGCAGTGGCATCGGTTTCAAAGCTCTCGATGTCCTTCACCGAAGCAGGGTCTGCCGTGTGATAGGCCATATCCAAGAATGCAAAGGAGAGCTGTCTGAGTGTCCCCAGGCCCTCCAGGAATTTACCGCTGGATTTGATCTTTTCAACTAATTCGGCCGGAATCTTCTCTCCAGTTTCGTAGTGAGTTGCAAAAATATCCAGACACTCTTTTTCCATAACCCAATTTTCCATGATCTGGGAAGGGAGTTCGACAAAATCCCAGAACACATTGGTTCCGGATAATTCGCGGTATTTGCATTTTGAAAGAAGACCATGAAGAGCATGACCAAATTCATGATAAAGAGTCAGGACTTCATCCAGGCTAAGAAGTGAAGGTTTAGTTTTAGTGGGTTTGGTGAAGTTACATACAATCATGATATGAGGTCTTTCAACCTTACCGTGATACATCCCCTGCTCTTTAATACCCGACATCCAGGCTCCACCGCGCTTAGTAGGACGAGGGAAGAAGTCCGTATAGAAGAGACCAATAAAATCCTTGGTATCTTCATCAAAAACTTCAAACACTCTCACATCTTCATGATATTTAGGCACATTGAAGACTTCTTTGAAATTGATCCCATAAAGGAGATTGGCAACTTTAAAAATACCGTCTACCACGTTTTCAAGTTTAAAATATGGTCTGAGCATTTCATCATCCATATCTAATTCACGCTTTTTTAATATCTCCGAATAATAGGCAGAATCATAAGCAGCAAAATCGTCGATCCCATCGATTTCCTTAGCAAGCTTCTTGAGTCTATCGATATCTTTCTGGGCATGAGGCTTGGCCTTATTTAAAAGATCTTCCAAGAAGTCGGTCACTTTCTTGGGAGACATCGCCATTCTTTCTTCCAGAACATAATCAGCATGGGTATTGAAACCCAAAAGCTTAGCTCTTTGAGTTCTTAGAACAAGAATCTCTTTTAAGATTTCCTGGTTATCAAATTTATTATTGAAGGTCTTCGAAGAGCTAGCGATAAGAAGTTTCTTACGAAGTTCCCTTTTCTTAGAATAGGTCATGAATGGCAGCATAGAGGGAACATCAAGACTAAAACACCAGCTACCCTTCTTGTCTTTCTTTTCAGCAAGTTCACTGGCTGCTTCTATAACTCCTTCAGGAAGTCCTTCAAGATCATTTTCATCGGTGATCTCCAAGAGATAATCATTAGTGGCTTTAAGAACATTTTGTGAGAAGGATAAGGTGAGTTTAGCGAGCTTCTCATCCAATTCTCTCATCACTTCTTTTTCACTGTCTGCGAGCATCGCCCCGCTGCGAACAAATGATTTAAAACTCTTCTCGATGATCGTTAATTCTTCTTTATCAAGTCCCTGATCAAATCTTGAATCATAGCAGGCCTTCACCTTAGCAAAGATCACGGGATCAAGAGAGATGTCATTTCCAAAGCGGGTAAGAATCTCTGAAACTTCGGGAGAAATTTTATCCAGATCTTCTGAGCATTCAGCGGAATGAAGATTGAAGAAGATTCCAGCGATATAATCCACTTTCTCTGTAATATCACTCTTCTCTACTATGACGTGATGAAAGTCGGTGGCGCTACTTTTCTTAAAGGCATCGAGCTTCTTTTTTGACTCCTCAATGGCCTCTTTTAAGGCAGGAATGAAATGTTCGGCTTTTACAGCATCTAAGGGATAGGCCCCATGTGGAGCACTTGGGCTTGCGAGAAGTGGATTGTTCATAATGAGTCCTCAGCTAAATAGTTGTCGATGAAGTCGGAATAAACGGAATATCAGTCCCACCCAAAGAGTAAGAAAAATGCCCATCATCATAATAAGAATGGTGGAGGATTGAAGATAAATCAAGACCGCAGCAATCATGGCCTTAGAAACGCGATACACGAGCATGTCGGTAAGATACTTCGCACCGTACTTCTGAGATATACCGAGAGGCTGATAAAGAATCTCCTTGGCGGCACTAAAGAAGGAGTAATCGGAAGCTTTGAGATAAACATAGAACATGGCCACCGGTATAAATCCGGCACTCCCCGTAAGAAGCAAAATCCCGAGTGAAGCCATGTAAGATAAGGGAATAAAGATATGCAGACTTCTTTCTGAAATTCTGGTCAAAAGAAAGGGCAATAGTAGAAACTGAAAGGCAAACGTCAAAGCATTGGTCACCATATAGACATGGCCTAAATATGTGGTGCGAGCAGTTGCATCAGAGACAGCACTCTCAAAAGCTATATTAAAGTTAAAGTCAGCGATATTAATAACAAACTGCGTGAGGGCCACGACCCCAGCAATATGCCAGACATACTTTCTTATATCTGGTGTTAAAGAAGCCAAGGGGGAGCGGACCTGAGAGGAGATGGCCTTTCTTAAGGAAGGGGTGAAGAAAAAGAATACCGCAGGAAGTGAAACAAAAAACAAGGCAACCCACATGACCTGTATGGTTCCGCCACCTGAGCTAATCTGACCAGTGAGCCATCCCCCTAGGATTCCTCCCAGACTTCCAATGGCCCCAATAGGTCCAACCAAGAGTTTAAAATCCTCTTTTTTAAGAATGTTATTAGCATAAGCTAGCAACAGGTGAACTTGAATGACGATATAGATTTCTTTCCAAGTAAAAGGAAGATAGGTCAAAAATTTAATCCCACTTAGAAAACCTAAGGTACTAGCAAAAAATAGAAGAGAGCTAAAAAAAGAAACTATACCAAAGACTTTTTGTACTGAGAGGCGAGATTGTAGTCGATCACAAACAATGACCGCAAGAGAGAGAAAAAGAACTCCCCATAACCAAGCTATCGGTGAAGACTTCGCACCATAGGCTTCAAAGAACAGCGTGGTACTTGAGGCCCGTACCAGTGGGTAATTAAACAGGACGAAAAAATAGCTGATTAAAAAAAAGACGAGATTTCGTCTCAGTGCTGGATCAGATTGTTTGATGAAGTCGGTTAATTTCATTCAGACTTAAGGTAAGTATCGCCTTTCTGAATTTCTTCGAACTCGTGCTGATGTTCAAACTGAGAGAAGTCAAATGATGTAGAGAACTTTTCATCTTTGAAGCTATCGCTACAAAGAGTCTTCATAAATTTAAAAAATTTCTCTCTCGTATCAGAACTCATTAAGTGCTCCATAAGGCAAGAGTCCTTGTGCGCAACTTCCTCATCCACTCCGATAATATCTTTTAAGAAGTAGTAAAGCAGGGTTCTGGAAGAGAGAATCCCATGAACAGCTTCATGTCCACTTGGAGAGAGTGATAAAAATTTACTTTCATCCTCGAGAACCAGATCTCTTTTTTTGAGATTTGTGAGTGCAGTTGAGACTGAACCTTTAGTGAGACCCATTTCATGCGCAATATCGGTCACTCGAGCATAGCCCTTAGCTTCCTTTAGCTTATGGATCGCCAAGAGGTAATGGACCATCGAATGAGTGAGATCATTATCATGGGTATGCTGAATAGCCGTTTTTTTATCTGACATAGCTATAACTTACTTATCCACAAGATAGCCGTCAAACGATAAATATTTGTTGCAGCTCCATTATAATACTCTACCAATCCCTCCCCTCTATGTGGTTGATATTACACAAGCCTTCTCCCCGGCAGCTTTTCTCCCTCTTGGAGAGAGGAGTGGCCATGATAAAATCACACTTATTCAAAGGTAATTTATGAAAATGCACTCTAGTGCTTTACTCCTCATTGTTAGTTTACTCTCCTCCCAGCTACTGGCCCAAAGTGCGAGTTTGGATGAAGGTTTTTCCAAGCCGATTGATCTCACCGACACCCAGGCCAAGGAATCTAAAGAATTTATTCATCAAGGAAAAAAAGACCGCGCCTATCAGGAAGGCTGTGAGAAATTAAAAAAATGCGACAATAGCGATGAGACGGGATTTATGGCCATCGTTGAGCAAAACATTGGTAAGGCCTATGCCATGCTCTTTGGGGGCCTGAGTATGCTCAATGGCAGCGGGGGTCCTAAATTTGGCGTTAAGGAGAAGGCGTCTACTACTGCCTCCACCGCTAGCGAAGAAGCTACTCAAAAACCAAAGGAAGAAGGCAAAAACGATTACTGTATGTATGGGGCCATGGCCTATGAAACTCTTGCTGGCTTCATGCAATCAAATCTGCAAAGTAAGGCGCAAGAGAAATCCGCTAAAATAGCTGACCCTCAATTGCAATCTCTGGTGAATCTCAAGGAAACTCATAAGGCGAGAAAAAAGACCGCTACTTATCAAGCAGCTACTTATGGTGCTGTCTCTGCCTGCTATGTGGTTTACGGCACCACTCAAGGTGTGGCTCGGGACTGGAAATACTGGGCCAAGCTTGGAGGAGCCACCGCACTCACGACTCTCTATGTGAGTAAGGCGGCTAAGCATGATAAGGCCGCTGACAAAGTTCAAAAAGTTATCGATAGCTTGCCTAAGAGTGGAGAATGTAATCCTTGGACAGAATCTCAATGCTTCTGTGATGAGCCGACTTCTAAAAATCTCTACGCTCTTCAGTATGAAGAAGTTTGCATCATGAATAATGGAAACTTCGATACACCTAAAGCCGCTATGGGATGTGGGACGATGGTGAATGGGGCCGTTCAATTTGATAAAGAATGTAAATGCAAAGAAACCAATTCCTGCTTTACTGCTAAACTTAAGGCCTATAATCCTTCTTTCAATCTCGGCAAGAACTTTATGAATCAGGCCAATCAAGGTTTTGATTTATTAAGTTCAGGAGAATTTGATCAGGCAAAGCTCAATCAGTACTCTACCAATTCCGCTTCTATGGCCAAGAAAATTTTGGATAAGGCAAAGATCAATGCTCCAGCAGTAAAATTAAATGAAGATCAAAAGATAAATGCTGAAGCCTTTGATGAGTTAATTCCTGCTCCCTTAGCTGCTCTAGCTGCTGTCTCTTCAGAGAGTAGTCCTCCCTCTGGGGGACTTATGGGAGGCTCCACCCAATCGGCACTGGATAAACTGCCAGAAACTGTAAAACAAAAAGTATCTGACATCAGCGTAAACTATAAATCCAAGGGCACAACTTCTCAGGTTAATAATGATTCTGGAAGTGATTTTGGTTTTCAAATGCCTGGCCAGCAAGTGGAGCCCAAGAAGAATAGTAATGAAGTTGTGAGATTTGCAGAGAAGGCCTTGAGTCAAGCAGATGTGTCGAATGCACCCGACACACCTATCTTTGATATTATTTCAAATCGCTACCGCAGATCCGGTTGGACTAAGCTGCAGCCAGAAGAGAAAGCTGAAATTAAGTAGGTTATTCTCCTAGCTCATTGAATTGATCTATGCGGATTTGATGCCTTCCTCCTTCAAACTCGGTTGTAAGGAAGGTATCAGCAATCTTGCTCAAAAGCTCATTCGAGGTCTTCCTACCTGATAAGCAAAGGACATTCGCATTGTTATGAAGGCGGCTCATTTTGGCATCATCTTCATCCCGACATAAAGCTGCTCTTATGCCTTTAAAGCGATTGGCGGCCATGCAGACCCCTATGCCTGAGCCACAAAGGAGAATTCCCAGTGTCTTCTCTTCTTTAACATGCTTCACGAGCTTAAAGGCCCACTCCGGGTAATGAGTTGATTCGGGTGAACTGGTGCCTAGGTCAACAACATCAAAACGAGCTTTCAGGTAATCCGCCAGAATTTTCTTCTCATTGAAGGCGGCGTGATCAGAAGCTATAAAAATTTTCATCATTCATCCTCAAATTTAGAAAAAAAAAGGCGCCCTTAGGCGCCTTCTCTTAGTAGCGGTAATATTCTGGCTTAAATGGACCTGATGCTGGAATTCCCAAGTACTCTGACTGAGCAGGAGTAAGAGTATCCAATTCAACCCCAACCTTCTTAAGGTGAAGCATAGCAACTTTTTCATCAAGGTGCTTAGGAAGCATGTAAACTTTGTTCTCATACTTATTAGCATTACCCCAAAGTTCAATTTGAGCGAGAACTTGGTTAGTAAATGAATTACTCATCACAAAGCTTGGATGTCCAGTAGCACATCCTAAATTCACCAGACGGCCCTCGGCCAGAACGATAACTTGCTTGCCTTCGATAGTATAAAGATCAACCTGAGGCTTGATAACGTCCTTAGTGTGACCATAATTCTTATTCAACCATGCCATATCGATTTCGATATCAAAATGACCAATATTACAAACGATGGCCTTATCTTTCATTGAGCGGAAATGCTTCTCTACAATGATGTCCTTACAGCCAGTAGTTGTAACTACGATATCGGCTTCTTTAACAGCATCATCCATCTTCTTAACTTCATAACCTTCCATGGCTGCTTGAAGAGCACAGATAGGGTCGATTTCAGTCACAATCACTCGTGCTCCGGCGCCACGAAGAGACTCAGCTGAACCTTTACCTACATCTCCAAAGCCAGCAACAACGGCAACCTTACCTGCAATCATAACGTCAGTAGCTCTACGGATAGCATCGACACATGATTCACGACAGCCGTACTTATTATCGAACTTAGACTTAGTAACTGAATCGTTTACGTTGATACAAGGAACTGGAAGTTTTCCAACTTTCTCAAGTTCATAAAGACGGTGAACACCTGTAGTTGTTTCTTCAGAGATTCCTTTGATGCCTTTGTAAAGCTCTGGGTACTTCGAAAGAACCATCTCAGTGAGGTCTCCCCCATCATCAAGAATCATGTTAAGCGGCTCTTTGTTTTCACCAAAGAAGATAGTCTCATGAATACACCAGTTGAATTCTTCTTCAGTCATGCCTTTCCAGGCATAAACAGGGATTCCAGCAGCAGCAATGGCAGCAGCAGCGTGATCTTGAGTTGAGAAGATATTACATGATGACCAAGTCACATCGGCCCCTAGCTCAACCAGAGTCTCAATAAGAACAGCTGTTTGGATGGTCATATGAAGACAGCCAGCAATGCGTGACCCTTTTAATGGCTTAGATTTTCCATATTCCTGACGAAGGGCCATTA
>DFXX01000115.1:0-23790 GCA_002381765.1 Bacteriovoracaceae bacterium UBA4097
ATCTCTCATCAAGTGATCTACTGCCTGTCTTACTTGAGTTCCCAGTAGGACCTGGAAAAAAGTGAGTCCAACTAAGACTCCGGTTAAGGTAATCGCCTTCCTATCGGTAGTGAGAACGATGGCGGTATTTTCAAGATCCTGGCAGTACTTCCTGAGGTAAATTAGGCCAAATAAAAGAAGAATAGCGAGAAACATGTGAATGGTAATTATAAAGGGTTTCAAGTGGGTTGAAACCACCAGTGCCCCGATACCTCCCTGTATGATGATGAGAATAAGCAGTCCCCCTGTAAACCAGGGAAGATTCTTCTCATAACGCTTCATGAGAAATGAGTATCCAAAGAGGATAATCATGATGATTCCCAGCAATACACCGAGCAAACGGTTTACATATTCAGTCCAGGTCTTAAAAGGATCAAAATCCGCGATAGTTTTTCCCGCAATTTTGTAAATTTCTTTATAATTAGCTGGTAGCTCAGAAATATCCGTCGGAGGGACCCACTGCCCAAAGCAGCGTGGCCAATCAGGGCAACCAAGACCCGAGCCCGTTCCTCTCACGACTGCACCGGCCAATATGACGAGGTAAGTGCCAAAAATGGCCAGAAATAGGATTCTTTGAAAGTTTCTCATATTGACGAGAATAACATGATCATTTTGCTTTTTCACCAGTAAGATGATGAAATAAAAGAAGCGAAGGAAGTTATTAGAATGTATTCAATGGAAATCGTATTACTTGGAATGGCCCTGGCGATGGATGCGGCAGTGGTGAGTTTTGCCATTGGATTGCTTAATCCAGAAGCCCCAAAATCCCAGAAGATTTTTCGAGGAACTGGCCTCTCTTTGATGTTTGGTTTCTTTCAATTTCTTATGCTCTGGATTGGTAGTTATGGTGGATTCGTTTTCTCGTTTTCTAGCTTTGGATATCTCTTTCAATTCATCGTGGCTTCAATCTTCTTTGTTATTGCTCTTAAGTTTTTTACCGAAAGCGTGGGGGAAGAGAAAAGAGAACTTCATTGGAAGGTATTTCCTCTTATCATTTTGGCAGTGGTAACCAGCATCGATGCCCTGGCTGCCGGTATTAGTCTGGGTACTCTTCCGCATGCACATCTTGCTGCCCTTGAGGTAGGAGTTATCACGGCCATTATTTGCGGCAGCTTCTATGGCCTTGCTCAATTCTTTAAATACATTCCTGAAAAATGGCTATTAAGATTAGCAAGTCTCATCTTTTTTGGTCTGGGAGCACTGACTGTTTGGGACTATGTCTCGAAGGGAGTTTCATGAAGTTATCTTTTTCCGATTTTAAAGAAGCCTATAATTCACTTAGAAAAGTCATTCATCCAACTCCCTTGATCCATAATGAATGGCTCTCTAAGCAATATAAGTGTCAAGTCTATTTGAAGCTTGAGAATATGCTCCCGATTGGCTCATTTAAGATGAGAGGAGCGACATATAAAATTTCTCAACTGACTGAAGAAGAAAAAAAACAAGGTGTTCTGGCAGTGAGTGCCGGAAATCATGCTCAAGGTGTGGCCTGGGCCGCCCAGCGCTTTGGAGTCAAGGCCACGATCATCATGCCGGAAGGATCTCCCCTTACTAAGATCAGAAATACAGAAACGCTCGGAGCAAAGGTCATTCTTCACGGGAATAGCATTGAGGATGGCTTTGCTCATGCTCAAGAATTGATGAAAGAAAACAAAATGGTCTTCGTTCACCCTTACCATGATCCTATGGTTATCGCGGGCCAAGGCAGTGTCGGCTTTGAACTCATGGAGCAGATTCCGGATATGGATTATGTGTTCTCTTCTATTGGTGGAGGAGGGCTTGTATCGGGCATAGGCCAGGTGCTGAAGGGAAGTGAGTCGAAGGCGAAAGTCATCGCAGGTCAGGCCACAGGATGCAGTGGAATGGTTCATTCACTGAATGCAGGGAAGATCATTCAGATTGAAAAAGCTCAGACCTTCGCTGATGGCATTAGAGTCAAAAATGTTGCTCAAGATATGTATAATCTTTTAAAAGAAGTGGTTCACTCTTCTCACAGTGTAGATGATGAGAAAATGGCCTGGGCCATTCTTCAGTTGATGGAAAAGGCAAGAGTCATTGCTGAAGGAGCGGGAGCACTCCCTCTTGCCCTGTTTGATCAGCTCTATAAAGAAGACCCAACTCCTTATGAAGGAAAAAAGATTGTGCTGGTTGTTTGCGGTGGAAATATCGATGTGAATCTTCTTGAGAGAATCATCGACCGAGGGCTTCTTGAGTCTCATCGTAAAGTCAGAATTTCTGTTCCTATTGCGGATCAGCCAGGTATACTTCATCAGCTCACAGGCATCATCAAGGACGTTGGGGCAAATATCTTACAAGTGGTCCACGACCGGGATTCTTCTAATACCGGGATCACGGGTACCAATGTGGTGTTTACTCTAGAAACAAAAGGTGAGTTACATCTTAATAAACTTATCATCGAGATGAAGAAAGACTTTCCCCTCTGTCAGATTATTATCTAGATTCATTAACAGATATGCAGGCCTCTTCAAACTGGGCTTCTTTGAGCCTAATGCCATTTGAATAAATATAGGCCTGCTCTCTCATTAGCTTCTCAATAAAAGTATTGACTGCCTTCATCTCGTCTAAAGCAATCTTTGGATCAAGATGAAGATGTCCTTTGAGATTATCGACTTCATTCTTGTGTCTTTTACTTTCAGAGCTGAAGTCATTAAAAAGCTGCTCTCTTTGAGTTTCATAAACTCTATGTTTATCGAGACCCAAAAGAATGTTTTTCTGTTTAAAGTTTTCAATGATGTAATTCTGATTCCATTCATTAAGGCTTGGAAAAGCTTCCGTTAAACCAAAATCTTTCTTGTTAGAAAGATCTGCCCCAAAAAGATTTGAACAGTACTGAGATACCTTCTTTCTGGCTAGCTTCATCTTTTTAAGTGACTCTTCACAATCAGCTAAAATGGAGTTCTTCAGTTTCTTCATATCTTTAACGTTTCTTTTATAGAGAATTTCTCTTTGTTTATCCTGAGCGGAGGCGACTTTCTTGGCCAGCTTTCCATCTCGGATTTTATCCATGATTTTAGCACTTTCGTTTTGAGACTTACTTTTCTGTTCAACCAGTGCCTCTTCGGCTTTCAAAAGATTAGGTCTAGCACTTTGAAGTATTCCTTCAACTTCTGCTAATCTTCGGAAAGTTTCTTTCAGATCCTGGCACATCTTTTTTTGAGGATTAACCATGTCGAGTATCTTTGCCAAACTTTGGAATTCCACCATTTTCTGGTTCAGCCCCACTAAGTCATCCACGCAACGATCCCGTCTAGCATCTTCAATCTCAAACTCAGTTGTAATGATATGTTTTTGAATATTAGCAAGGACCTCGCTGTTGTCTAGCTTGAACTTCTTATGTAGTGCGATCCCATTTAATGTAGCATCAATGCTTTTTTCAAGTTCCTGAGCTAGTTTTGCACTATCATCATAAATCTTCATGGCCTTTGCGAATTCTTGCAATAGCTCTTCTTGCTTCATATCCCGTAGCTCTCCAGAGGCCCATTTCCATAGGAAACTCGTTGCACTGGTAATTCCACTGATAGCAAGATTAGCAACAGTTGCTCCAATTACGGCCCCCGCTGCAGAGTAGGTGGCAATTTTAAAGAGATGATTCGGATCAGACATCCTTTCAGCAATATTTAATGCGCGATCAGCTTGAGTGTTGGCCAATGTCTGCCAGTCTCTGGATTCTTTTTGAGTCATTGCTCTCCAGGCCTCAGATTCTTTTAAAAAATCATCGGCCTTTTTATCAACCGTATTATTTACATTATTTATGCTTTGATTAATGTCTCTGTTAATCTCGGCCAGTTGCTGATTTGTTTGGGCATGATTGGTGTTGAAATTATTAAGGTTTGTGTTTGTTTGGTTGAGATTATTGTTAAAATCCCCGATGGCCGCATTTGTCTGAGTATGATTATTATTAAATCCACTTAAGTTGGCGTTTATTGCTGTCAATTGACCATTGGCCTGACTCAACTCCATTTGAATCCCGTTAAGATTTAGACCCCCGATACTCGTTTCACTTCCATTTGCAGTTTGGCACAGAAGAAGGCAAGTAGGGTTCCCTGCACATAGAGTACAGTTGGATTGAGCATGTGCAGAGGAAATGATATTTGTATCGTGAATAAATTTAAAAAAACTGTATTTGGGCAAATCTATTTGGTGATAAAGTCGGTGCCACATCTCAGTTTCCAGAGCGACTTTCCTACCATAACTTGGTCGATAGAAGGAGTTTGAAACCTTGATAGTATCTTTCTCAAAAGAAATAAAAATGACAACCTGACGTCTAAGCTCTGGTTGATAACCTTCAAATCTCCAGGCATCTCCCATTTTATTTTCTTGAAGCCCGTTTAGAAGAAATTCTTTTTTGAGAAGATCTCTTACTGACTGAACGGACTTATCACCAGTAAAACTATTTTTCATGAGTGTTACTGAAGCTACTGTAAACTTAGATTGAGGTGTCCTTATAATTCGCTCAAAAGTTTCAATACTGTTGCCTTCCTTATCAGCACTTACGACAGGTAGCCAATCATAGCTCAATCCTTTAGGGGGAATAAACACTGGCTGGGCCAATAAGCTTTGGGAGAATAGAAGAGCGACTATGAAGGATAAAAGTATTTTTTTCACGATACTTTATCGGAGTAATATAAAAAGAACTAAAGTACTGGTAATTAGAAGGGGCCGGGGATTGAACTCCCCCGGCCGAAAGCGCCTTATTTCGCCTTGGTAGGCTTCTTTTCACAATGCTCTTTGCACTCTTTCATATCCATCTTCTTCTTTTCACAATGCTCTTTGCACTCCTTGTCACTCATGCCTTTCTTGCAATGTTTGGCCTCTTTTGAGCAATGATCTTTACGGTCATGACAAGACTTGTTTCCGTTAAAATGTGAACAGGAAGAAATTGTTAAAAGTGCTGCTAACGTGAGGAACGAAAATAATTTCATATAAACTCCTTGTGGTATTATCTATGACGGACAATTCATCATCTTTGTGACATTATAGGTGAAAAAGTTTTTTACACAATGAAAGGTGTTGTTTTGATTAAGCTTTGGCATCGTATTCTCGGTTATTTTATTCCCCATTATGGAACCGTCTATCACCGAATAGGTGGTGAAAAGTTTATCGGTACTTTGGTAGATGACTTTTATCATATTATGCAGACAGATCCATTTGCCAAAGATTGCCTGGCAACTCATGCCGGTCGAAATATTCAAGGTTCCTCAGAAAAGCTCAAGGCCTTTCTCTCGGGATGGCTTGGGGGACCGCAATTGTTTGTTGAGAAGTATGGTCATCCTAGACTTAGAATGAGGCATTTTCCTTTCATCATCGGGGAATCCGAGTCAGAACAATGGCTTTATTGCATGAAAGTGGCACTGGAAAAATCGCAGCTTCCCCAGGAAGAGCAGAATAATCTGATAGAAGCCTTTAGGGGACTGACAAAACTTATAAAAAACCGTGATTAAAAAGGCTGAAGGAGAGCTCCTTTAGCTTTTGCAATCTGGCCTGAACCTCGGGAGCATCAAGTGCTGAGGGAAAGTATTTTATCTTGGGTTTAATACTTTCTTTCTGATTGATAAGCATGATGTGTTCTTCAAAAGAAATCTTTCCTATCCATAATGAGCGCAAGTCAACATTATAAAAATGTAAATGATAGAGTAGTTCAATCATACCATGCAAATAGAGGAGCTCTTTAGTGAAGGCCATGCCTCCTTCTAGGGGAACTCCTCGAAAAACTCGTAAGGCCAGCTTAAATGAATCCAGATCACTTAGGCCATGGTGTCTCAAGTAAGAATAGACATCGGTGATGTTTGAGCCTCTCTCTGCCATAGATGTGGCCAGGTGACGAAGGACAACCTTATTCCATCTCTCTGTCGTCATTTTGGCCGTGATGAGTTCGATAATGATCGCCAGTCCTTCTTGCAAAAAAGTAGTTCTTGGCGCCCATGTAGATAACCAGGGATGTTCTTTTTGAGCTGCTCCATTAAGAGAAGTTCCGAGATGAACCCAACCCTCATGCACTAAAAAGATATCTAAGTGACCAGTAGTATATGTCTTGAAAGGATTGAGCTTGATGGTCTTTCTTCCTGCCGATGAGTCTGAGAGTAGAGAAGTGGAAGCCTTAACCTCAAAATCGGCCGGATCAAAGGTTTCCACAAGTTTCTTTTTAAGATAACTCATGGCCTCTTCACCCTTTAGGCTTTCCTGACTTTCATCCGGTTGGCAATAGTCTGGGATCTTTTCCAAGAGATACAGGAAGGCATTATTTTGAGCGAGCTCATGAGAGGTTCCATAAAGCTTCGTGCAGTGTTCATAGAAAAAAATATTATCAAAGTTTTCCAGCATTGCTAGGAGATGATTATAATCTTCGATCCGCTGAGTGAAGATCTCCTTCATAGTAGGTGAAACTTCTGAACGAGAAAGTTCCTTCAAAAACCTTTCGATTGCTCTACGTTTTTCATCAACATTTACATTAAAGGGAACACTGACATCTTCTAGTTCCCCTATAAAAGTCTTATGCTGAGGAAAAAGTTGATTAAGTTCCTTCAAGGGATAGCGAGGATGCCCGAGAAAACTCAGGTCTTTAGCGATCTCCTTCAATTGAGCTGAAAAGTCAGATATAAGTTTTTGCTCCATACTCTCTCATCGGTAAGAAAATGTAGGAATTCAAGAGACTTCTTTTTGTTATACTTAAGAGATGAAAATTCTATCCTCCCTCCTTCTTCTCTCGCTTCCTTTTATTTCTCATGCTCAATTTGGAAAACCTGAATTGATTGCCCGCTATGCAGGGACGACCCACTGGAATGCTCCAGTATCTATCTACTGCTTTTTTTCTGAACCGGCTGTAGATCGAGAGACGATTTATCTGGGCTGTTTGGAAAATGAAGATTACTTGATGGTTAAGTGGGATGAATCTGGCTACAGTGAAGTGGCCCGGGCGCAGCCTGGCCACCGCTTTTCTTTTCCCGTGAGCTTTTCCGGAGGAGTGAGCTGGTATGAGTACGATGAACTCACTTCGACTCGCTCATTTGTGGCCAATGAAAATGATCTGAAAGTTGATGATATTAAAAAGCTGGGTCCAGTTGGAAGCTTTCAACCTTTGGGTGAAAACACCTGGCTTTACCATTTAAAAAAATCTGTTCCCGAACTTTGGATTATGAATCCAAGTTCTACCCGTCCCGTCTTTACTCAAAATGTTGCTTACATTTTTTCTCCCGTAGTAGGACATAATGGGGAGGCCGTGACTAAGGTGAGAAAAGATTCGATGAGTAATTCAGCTCCTGATGAGCTCTGGACATTAAAAAAAGGTGAATGGAGAAAAGTTCTGGAGGATACAGATTCAAATCCTTCTTCTCCATGGGTATCATTTCGTCATCAGCTAGCAATTGAGGGAGATAGAATATTAATTTTTGCTCAGGATAAAAAAGCAGAAGCTCTTATTATTTATGAGAATGGACGTGTGGCCGAGATTGCTCGTGCCGGTGTTCATCTTAAGAGCTTTGATCACTTCTCTGCCAAGATGAAATCCGGAGTGGTGGCCTTTAGAGGTGTCGACTTAAAAGGCAATAAGGCCGTGTGGGCCTATTATAAAGGTAAGCTCTCGCGGCTCATTACCCAAGGTGATATGGTTCTTACTGATAAAGGCTATGGACGAGTTCACTATAAGAACGAGCATTCTATTTTCTATGGCGCTCCTGGAATTAGTCAAAATGGAGATGTGGTTCTTCAGGCCACATTAACCGATCCTGATTATCCAGAAACTTTAATTGGTGTTGGAATTCTTAAATTCACACAAGAGTAAGAATAGAGTGACCCATAAGTATCTTTTTATCTCAGCCCTTCTCCTTTGTGCTACCTTGGTAGAGGCCAAATGTGAACTTCCCAAGGGAGAGAAGGTGATCATTGGCTGCTCAACCGGGTGCAGCCTAGTCTATCGCATGAGGCTTCACCTCGCTTCTCTCTTTACAGGTATTCCAGTTGAAATTACCGATATGAGTAAGACCGGTGAGGGTGTGGATGCTTTAGAAAAGGTGGATGCAGTTGTTGTGCCGGGTGGGGAGGATATCGATCCGCGTTTTTATCTCGACCGGGTATCTCAAGAGCTTAAGACTTATACTGAAAAGAATTTGAAGCTAGTAGAGTTTACTCCTGAAGGAAGCTTTCGCGATCCTTATGAATACACTCTGATCAAGTCTTATTCCCAAACGCCTCGATTTGAAAAAATGCCCATGCTTGGAATTTGCAGAGGCATGCAGATGATGGCCGTCACAGAAGGCATTCCTCTCTATCTTGATATTAAAGAAGAACTAGGAATAGAGAACCGTAGAAATCTTTTTGATACAATTGAGATCGAGAAGACAGCCTCGCTACTCTCATCTTTATATGAGGTCAGACAAATAAACGGATTTAAATATCATCACCAGGGCATCCGCATGCCTTATTATAAAATGAATAAGGAAGCTTACCCCCAGGTGAATGTTACAGCGACTTCTCACGAGGGAAAATTTGCAGAGGCCATAGAGTATACTCACCGGCCCGCCATCGGGGTTCAGTTTCATCCTGAGAAATCATTTCCAGAAGCATCCTCTCCGCTTTTTAATTGGTTGTTTAATAAGGCCTGTGAATATAAGAATTCTCACTAAGGATCATTATGAAAAGTATCGTCTTTATCTTTGCTCTCATTCTTGCTGGACCCATCTGGGCCAACTTGAACCTCGCTCCCCCTGATTTTGACTCTGAATATGGTAGAGCAATCTTTGTTGATTTCAAAAAAGCTGAATATGTGGTGAGCTTTGATATCAAGAACAAGAGAACATCAGTTAAAACTCGTATCTCTTTTACTGCTACAAAAACTGGTCGTCCCATTTTTGACCTTGTCCCTGAGCCTCGTAATCTTGTCTTAAACGGATCTCCAGTCTCTCAAAAACTAATTACAACTCCTGGCAAAGAAACCAAGCTGAGACTTGTCATTGCGGAGATAAATCCAGGAGAGCATGTCCTGGAGATGGAAAACACCTTCAGTCGCAATGTCAGCTACAATGATAAGTTTGATACCGTTTCCAGTGCTTTCTGGATCAGAGATCTCAGAGAGAGAATGTTCATGGAGCAGTACATCCCTTCAAACTTTGAATATGATCAGTATCAGATGATCATGGATGTGAAGCTTATTGGTGGCCTGGGAAGACAGGATATCTATACAAATGGCGAGATGACCAAGATCTCGAACTATCACTATCGAATCGTTTACCCTGAATACTACACGGTCTCTTGTCCCTACTTTCATATCACTCCAGAAAAATCTATGAATCGCCGGGACTTCACCTATACATCGATCAACGGAAGAGAAATTCCTATAACGGTCTACTCGCCATGGGGATTTAGAACCCGCGCTTTTAAAGCGGAGGCGATTAAGGTTATGGCGGAGTTGGAAGCCGACTATGGTCCTTGGTCTCATCCTAGCTTAGTTGCCTACGGTACGATGCCAGGAACCGGTGGCATGGAACATGCAGGGGCAACAGCAACATCACTCGCGGCTTTGGATCACGAAATGCTCCATTCATATTTTGCCAAGGGTGTAATGCCGGCCAATGGTAACTCAGGCTGGATAGATGAAGCTATTGCTTCGTGGAGAGATAGGGGATATCAAAGAAATCCTAGCATCGACTTTACGGGATCTGATATTGGAGCGCACTCCGTTTATCAGAGGAATACGGATAGTCGCTCCTATGTTTTTGGCGCGGCCTTTATGGCGTATCTGGATTGGAGACTCCAGGATGTGGGAGGACTTAAGGCCTTCCTTCGTGGATACCATGCTAGCTATAAGCAGCATGTTGTGACCACCGAGCACTTTAAGAATAACTTAGAGTTCTTTAGCGGGATCAATTTTGATGAGGAATTTCATACTTATATCTGGGGCATAAATTCTCCTGATGAGGAAATTATCCCGGGCGAAAATCCCCATCATAAGCATTTAACAGATAAAGAATTAAGAGATCTCTTGTAACTCGACACCCGGCAGAGCATTTTCCCTGCCAGATTTTGAGATGAGAGAAAAAAGAGGAGACCATGGGTCTCCTCTTTTTTTATTGAAACTGAGCGAACAATGGAAATATCTTTTCAAGGTTAGATTTGATTTTCTTTGTATCGATGGTTTTGAGATTCAGATAGAGTTGCACAAAATCGTGAGTCTGTGTTCCGATAAGAGGAGTTCCAACCTTCCGAATAAGTTTCTGAATGGCCTCATTTTGTGGAAGAAAAGTAAAGGAGAGTCGATGAATTTCTCTTTCCATGGCCGCAAGGATAATGAGATCCATAAGAACACTTCCCAGACCCTTTCCCTGAAAGTCATCAATAATGGTGATCGCCACTTCGGCTTCACCTTTAAACTGATGAGAGCGAACAAGGCGAATTACGGCCACACCACGGCACTTGCCCTCACATTCCTCAACTCCAATAGCGTAATGATTCCATCCATCCAGGATGGTGAGGTATTGCAATTCTTTTTCTGAGAACTCTTTCTTGGATCCTAGGAAGCGGTTTCGAATAGAGACCGAAGACATATCTTTGAGACCATTAGAGATCTTATGCCGGCTTTCAGGAAGGACAGAGCCCACCCTTAAGGAGAGTCCGTCCTTCCACTGAAATTCAACCTTAAATTCGGGTGAAAAGAAAAGTTTTTTCACCTTATGCTTTTTGCGCCCAAACTTGTTTTGCTCTTTGAAGCTTCTCATAAGAAGTGATGAGTTTCTGATGCATTTCGAAACCCTTAAGATCCATATCAGACTCATGAAGTCCATAGAACTTCTCAAAGCCATTAATGATTCCTTGAGCTCTCTCCACTAATTCTTTTCCATAGAGCTTTTCAATATTATCCAGGTACTCATTAGTATTAAGCGCATCATCCATTTCAATACCAAGGAGAGTTTTTAGACACAGATAGAGAAGTCTTCTTTCTGGCTTAAGTGGAGCAAAGTGAAGGCACCAGTCTGCACCCCCATGGGCATACTCATAGTTCTTGGCAGCAAAGGCAATCATGGTCTTAAATTCTCCCATTCTGAGATCTGCCCAAACAGATCCAGCGTCTGGAATAATTCCAATGGCGTGAGCAACTAAGAGCATATCATCAAAGCCCTTCTCTTCCAGGGCCTCGTATAATTCCATGAGTTCATCCTGTGAGAGCTCATGTGCACCTAAGATTAGAGAGCGAACATCGGCCCCTGCATTATTATTATCCCAGAGTAAATCATCTGGCTGATAGATCTCTGACATTCCTGGAACATGAATACGGCAGCCGTAAACACCCAGATGTTCAAAGTCCATGATATAAACCTCTTTTTCCATTTCATGGAAGACTTTTATCAGAGAATCAAATTCGGCCTGAGTTGTTTCTCCGCCAAAGTTCCAATCAGTGAATTGATAGTCAGGAGTCTTTTTAAAGAAGTTCCAGTGAATAAGACCATTAGAATCAATGAAGTGAGCTTCAAGATTCAGATGATCCTTTACGTCTTCGAGTTCAAAACTCGGAGGAGAGAAGACGTTTAACTGATCCAGTTGTCTTCCTTGCAGAAGTTCAGTCAATGTTCTCTCTAGGGCCACTTGAAACTTAGGATGAGCTCCGAAAGAAGCAAAGGCCGTTCCTTCCTGAGGATTTAATAGGGTCACATTGATCACCGGATACTTGCCACCCAAAGATGCATCTTTACAGATGATAGGATAGCCATGGGCCTCAAGTTCTGCGATCGCCTCTACCACCTTGGGATAACGGTTAAGAACTTCCTGAGGTATATCTGGAAGAGCGATTCCTTCAGAAAGGATCTTGTTTTTTATAGAGCGCTCAAAGATTTCCGAAAGGGCCTGAACTCGAGCCTCGGTCTTAGTATTCCCGGCCGACATTCCATTACTCACATAGAGATTCCCAATAATGTTCATGGGAATGTAGTAAGTTTTATTATCAGAGATACGAGTATAAGGTAGGGCGCAGATCCCGCGATCGAAGTTTCCAGAATTGGTATCAATAAGTTTTTCAGGAATTAGTTCTCTTCCTGGATCATAATAATCCCAGAGACTCTCATTCATAAGACCTTTAGGCATTTCATCATTTAAGAAGGTGAACCACTTCTCCTGAGGGTAGTGAACAAACTCAGAGTTCGCTACCTGGTCTCCCAGGTAATAGTCCGCAAAGAAGTAATTGCAGTTTAAACGTTCAAAAAATTCTCCTAAAGCAGAAGCCAGGGCTGCTTCTTTAGTAATGCCTTTTCCGTTGGTAAAGAGGAAGGGGCAGTAGCGGTCACGGATATGCACAGACCAAACATTGGGAACCGGGTTTAGCCAAGAAGCTTCCTCAACATCAAAACCCCAGTCCAGGAGAAGGGCCTTAAGTCTTTGGATGGTGTCTTCCAATGGTGCATCTTTACCTAAGATCGTAGTCTTCTGAGTCATAAGGAATCCTTTGAGGAATGATAATTCGATGGGTTATATCTCATAAATGCGGGGTCTCGACAAGGTTCGGCCCTCTTTAATATAATGAGTCCGCTTTGTTTTATGGCAAGAGTCATATCCGTCTGAAGGAGGGCGGTCGTTATGGGTAAAAGATTGTATGTAGGTAATCTCTCTTATTCTATGAAATCCAATGATCTTGAAGAAGTCTTCAGGAAAGTAGGAGAGGTTGTGTCGGCCAAGGTCATAACTGATATGGAAACTGGTCGCTCGAAAGGTTTCGGATTTGTGGAAATGGGAAGTGATGATTTGGCCATGTCCGCTATCGAAGCGCTTAATGGCCAGGAAGTTCAAGGCCGGGCCCTTAAAGTCACCGAGGCCAATCCTCGTCCAGAGAGACCTCAGGGTGGACATCGTTTTGGTGGAAACCGTGAAGGTGGCTTTCGGGCCTAAATCTTAACCTGGGCCGGGCCTCTAAATAGGAGGCCCTAAGCTTTATTAAGGGTAATTCGAATGCTTGTCCCGTGATTATTTGGATTAGTGAAGATATGCCGGGAATCAAATTCAATATGTCCCCCATAGGAGTCAACAAAGGACTTTACTATAGAGAGACCAAAACCCGTACCTTTCTCTCCCATGCTTCCATCGGAGCTCATAGGCATTTCATCATGCAGAAGACTGTTAAGCACTTCCTGAGAAATTCCTGGACCAGTATCTTTAATTTCTAAAAAGATACTATTCTCATCTTCCGATGCATTTACCACAATTTCTGAATTCGGGTCTGAGAACTTAATCCCGTTACTCACAAGATTACTCAATACACTATGAGTAAATGAAGTCCGATCTGCAAGAATCTTGGATTCTGGAGAGAGTTGATTATTAAACCGAAGAGAGACATTTTTCTTTTCTAGTGATTGAGAGAAAATGAATGAGACATCTTGAAAGCATTCTTCTAATGGCACAGGATTCAACTGAGATCTGCTGTGTTTCTTACTGTAAAGATCCTTAACATTGGCCACAATGCTTTCGATGGCACTTTGAGATTTTTTAATCTTCTCAATCAATCTGCCATTATCGTCTTCACTGGGTGGAATAATCTGAAGATACCACTTAATAACTGACAAGGGATTTGAGATATCGTGGAGAAGAACTCGAACGAGGCCCTCATTCTCTTTCAGAGATTTATTAAGCTCTGCCGTTCTATCTTTTACTAGACTCTGTAGTCTAGTGTTCTCAGTACGGTTGGCTTCCTCAAGAGCAATGGAAGGGAGGAGAATCGCCAGCATATCATAGATAGCATAGGCCACGATCCAGCCCCAAAGTTGCGTCCCTGGCTCCATTCGAAATAAAGCAAAATTAAAACAGTGAACGGCACTAAGAAGATAGACCCCGCCTAGTACCTTTTGTAAGGGGGTGGTCTTCTTGCGATCCACTACCATAATATGCATAAAGGTATAAAGAAGAGGAGCCGCGGATGCAATTGCTGCTGGCATAGCTACAGTTGTGAAGTTATAGCCCAGAAAGTCTAAACCAAAAATCACCGGATAAGAGGCGAAACTGAGAATCATAAAAAATTTCAAAGGAAATGCTCTTCCAATCGCATGAAATCCAATCATAGAAAAGATAATCATGGCCACGACACTGGTAGAACCAGCGAGTGCAACCGCAAGATTACCTTTTTGAAAAACAGCTTGTATAACGAAGACTGCAAGCACCGTTGGCCAATAGACGGCCAGGAGCTGGTACATCTTCTGACGTTTGATATAGAGAAGAGTAAGTGTGATAACTATATTGAGAATGATAAATCCGAATAAGATTTTGAATAAAATAGGGATAAAGTCTTCTGACATATCATTCCTTCAGACAACTGATATAAATACCTAACTATAGGTAACATCGATTCAGATGGCTCTCAATCTTTAAGATTTCTTAATGAAATAATTACTTAATGCCCTTATATATTGGCAAGTTATCATTTTTTTAGATGAGTTCTCCTTAAGTTATCTGCCTCATATCTCTAAAAAATACCACTCAACCTTTAGATTTACTTCTGCCTTGGGAAGGAGAGTAGAATGCGTCTTGGTGATAAGCTTGCCAGGAGTTGTGAATATGAATGTTGATGCTCAATTTAAGCTAGAAGATCTTCAGTTAGTCATTCTTCCGGGAAAGGGACCATCTGTTAATCAGCTCGAGCTATATAATAAAGTTTATGGCTGTTGGAGAGAGCTTTGGAGTACGGCCCTAAAGAATGAAATCCTTCAAGTTGAGACGGATCTCTATTCCAATGACTTTACCAGACAGGATGAGGTGCTCGCCCTTTTTTATCAGGGAGAATGCGCTGGACTCTGCTGCTTAAGATCTGTGGATTTTGATGAAGCAGCGACTAAGGACGATGCTTATTTCACCAAATGGCCGGAATTTACCGTTCGCAAGCTTCATTCCTATGGAAAGCGAGTTCTCATATGCAGCCAGCTCACAGTGAGTCCCCATTTCAGAAGAAACTATCTGGGGATTTCCTGGAAGGATCTGCTGGTGGCCCTAGCAGCTAGGCGCCTCCTCGATACAGAATGTGAAGTCATGGTGGGGGCAGTTAGAAGAGTAAGAGGGATGGAGAAGGCTACCTATAGAAGTGGCTTTATCCCTTTAATGATCGATATTCCCTTTATCGGGAAGGAATCGGCCGATCTTGTGGCCTATCTCAAAGAGAAGGCCCTTCCTTCAGAAGTTAAATCAATTGCAAATATCGTGGATTCCTTGTTTCCACATTCAGTCGTTACCGCTCAACATAAAGGGGTTAAATATGCTGCCTAATTATTATCGCGCTCACTTGGATTCTATGGCGAAAAACTTAAGAGCTTTTCCATGGCATGATCGTTACGCCTATGGAATGTACATTGCTCAAACTTACTATTATGTCTGTCATTCAGTGAGGCTTCTGGCCACAGCAGCAGGAAGAATGACAATGGAAGACAATTCATCTCATAAAAGATTTCTCACTCATATTCGAGAAGAGAGTGGCCATGAAGTCATGGCCCGCCGGGATCTTGAGGAGCTGGGTTTCACTCTAGAAGACTTTCCTGAGTTGCCCGAAACTCGCATGTTCTGGGAGACTCAATACTATAAGATTGAACACATCGATCCCTTAAGCTTAATGGGCTATATTCTTGCCCTAGAGGCGATTGCCTGTGAACAGTGCCCTTGGATTACTCAAGAACTTAAAAAAAGTTTTCCCAATAATGCTCACACCTTCATGCGAGTGCATGGTGAAGAAGACCCCGATCATGTGGCCAAGGCCTGGGAGCAAATTTCAGCTTTACCGCCGGCCAGACTCAAAGCGGTGGTCGAGAACTTTGAGCAAACGGCCGTCGGTTTAAACAATATCTTGAATGGGGTAATGAGAAGAATGGTGGAAAAAGTCTCCGCAGCCGCTTAAAAACGTAGTCGGTTTTTGTTTAACATGATTTAGGTTAGCAAAAACCGACGTAGTTGGGTTGCTAGAGGTCGTCCAAGCGTGTAGAATGCTTGAAAATTAACATAATCCTCATCTGGAGTGTTCCGCTATGGCCGATCATGCTCATCATTCCCATAATCCCCTTATTGGTGGAGTAGACCCACAATTTGGTAAGGCAAGCCCTGGTAAAATCGGTATGTGGATCTTCCTCGTTACCGATGCCATGTCATTTTCCGGCTTTTTGATCGCTTATGCGGTTTTAAGAAGTAAGCTTGACTGGCCAAATCCTGCTGAATATTTAGGAGTAACTCTTTCTGGTATTGCAACCTTCCTTCTTATTTGTTCTTCAGTCTCCATGGTGCTTTCCATCGATGCTTGTAAGGCACGTGATAGAAAAGGCATGCTTAACTGGCTTCTTGCCACCATCGTTGGTGGAGCGATCTTCCTTGGGATTCAGGCCTATGAGTACACTCACTTAGTTCATCAAGGCATTACTCTTTCTTCATTTGCTCATGGACCATCTTTATTTGGTTCTACCTTCTATATGATTACTGGATTCCATGGTCTTCACGTGGCCACAGGAGTTGGCTATCTTATTTGTGAGTACATCAATGCTCGCAAGGGTCACTATGATAATGGAGACTACAATCGGCTTGAGATCCTTGGTCTCTTCTGGCACTTTGTAGATTTAGTCTGGATTTTGGTGTTTACATTCATTTACCTACTCTAATGAGAAAACACCTAAGTCTTTTTCTTATCTGTTTATTTTTTGTGACGGACCTTTTCGCGTGTCCCTACTGTGTAGGGACATCACAGGACGGAAAGGATTCCAACACCACACTGATACTAGGTCTATTCATCCTGTCGATCTATATTCCTTATTATCTCATTTTTCGTTTGATCAAAAAGCACAGGGCACTTCGTGACAGTTCAGGATCTACCCACTCTTAATGCCACACTAAACGCAATTGCAGCAACTCTGCTTTTAGTGGGATATGTAGGGATTAAAAAAGGACATAAAGAGTTTCACAAAAAGATCATGGTCTCGGCCTTGGTTGTATCGGCTTTTTTTCTTACGAGTTACTTAATCTATCACTACCATGTGCCTTCAAAAAAGTTCCCGGATCTGGGGTGGATTAAGACAGTTTATCTTATCATTCTCATTCCTCATATCATTCTGGCCGCTGCCATGGTTCCCATGATCCTTAAGACCTTTTGGCATGGTTTCCGAGGAGAGTGGGAGAAACATAAAAAAATTGCTCGTATCACCTTTCCTATCTGGATGTATGTTTCGGTCACAGGAGTTATTGTGTATTTCATGCTCTACCGTTGGTATGTATGAATGCTCTGTACTTCATTCTTTATCTAGGAACCATTTCTCTTTTAATTGTCGGGGCCCAGCTCCAGGTTTTAAAGACTGGTTTGGTTTGTCCTGACTGGCCTCTCTGCTTTGGGGAATTTCTTCCTCTTTATATGACTCCTGTTTTTTATGAATCTCTTCATCGCTTTTTAGCTGGGATCATGGGAATTGGCAGTATTGTGTGGGGAGTAGTGAGCTATAAAAGAATAGGAGTGAGGGCCCTCCTTCCACTTTTTCTTATTATCCTTCAATCTCTTTTAGGTTGGGCGACCTTTTCCTATCAGCTTCCTACAATTACTACTATTCTTCACCTGGTCTTCTCTTTATTATTTCTCGCTTCCCTTGAAGGAACCAAAGAGATCTCCTTTCAAGATAGTCTCAAGAAAGATTGGAACCCACGGCTGAAAGATGTGGTGGGATTTTTTCTCTTCTTCTTAGTTTTGCAATTTATCCTTGGTGGGATACTTAGAAAGTCTTCCCTTTTAGCTTCTTGTGAATCCACCATGGAGTTCTGGCAGTGCTGGCAAAAGCAAGCAGAAATTCCTTTGGCGGGTAGTCTCTCACTTATTCATCGTATGCTTGGGATCCTTACCACCCTGAGTGGTTTTTTTGTCATGAGTTATCTCTGGAAGAATCTTCCTAAGTGGAAATGGGCCGCAGGTTTGGGCCTATTCTTTATGATCGGGCAACTCTTATTGGGCCTTCAGATGGGAAGAAGTTCTTCCCGAGAACTTATTATTTGGCACTTCATCCTCGCGTTGGGCTCTTTCTGTACACTTGTCTATCTTCTGGTGCGACTTAGAAAAACCGAATGGCACTTCTTCGGACGAGCAGTTCCCACTTATTTGAATGATCTCATGGATCTCTTCAAGCCCAAGCTCACGATCTTGGTCGTAGTAACGGTCTTGGTAGGGGTTTTTCTTGCTCCGGGTCAACCCAATATTATCTATCTCTTGATCTCTCTTACTGCTATCTGGTTTCAGGCCGCAGGCTCTCTTTGCCTCAATAGCTATATTGAAAGAGAGGCCGATAAGTTCATGGAGAGAACTAAAGAGAGACCACTTCCAGCGGGAAGACTTAAGCCTGTAGTGGCCGTCTACTGGGGGTGGGGTCTTATAATGGGAGGAACTCTTATTTTAATGATGAGCTCCAATCTTCTAACAGCGGGCCTCGGACTTCTTGCGGCCCTCTCTTATTTATATGCCTACACGCCACTTAAACTCAAAACTCCTTATGCCCTTTTTGTAGGGGCCGTTCCCGGTGCTCTTCCTACTATTATGGGTTGGACCACTGTGACAAATAGTCTGGAAGGAATGGGAATCTATCTCTTTGGGATTCTCTTTTTGTGGCAAATTCCTCATTTTATGGCCATTAGTCTTTATCGAAAGACCGAATACTCCATGGCCCGCTTTCTTACCTTTGCCCAAACCCATTCCTCTGAGTTTTTGAAACTCAATATCTTTCTCTATTCAGTTCTGTTGTTACTTCTGGGTTTATTCCCATATTTCTGGGGTTGGAGAAACGACGGTTATCTTTTTAGTTCCATGATTATTGGTGTCATCCTTTCTCTTGTTGGGGGAGGGGGATGGCTGGCCAAAGATGAAGATAGTTTTAGAAAATGGGCCCGCAGCTATTTTTGGGCGACCCTTTTTTATTTACCACTGCAGCTGGGAGTTTTGCTAATCTTGCGATGATTTTCCAGTTGTTTTGGGTAGATGAACTTTAAAAATTAAGTTACATTCAATGAGTTAAATCATTTTATTATTAATCTTTTCACAGGATGTTGTGAGATGAACATTTCATTTTCCGAACGTCTTTTCGGGCTAATCGCAGAGGTCGAGACCATTTCCACATCAGGAAATCGTGTTTTCACTTTCTGGGAACGTATTAGTCCACCGGAAGACATCTCTACTTCAGGTCACTTAATTGAGTGGCTCTTTAACTACACTACGTATGTGAACCTTTTCTGGTTTGCCCTCGTATGTATTGGTCTTTTTGGCTTCTCATATCTGTATTCTCAGAAGCGCCATAAGATTGCCCTCTACACTCACGGGAATGAAAAGAAGCATCTTCTTATCACGGCCTTCATTGGTCTCGGTGTGTTCTTATCTGTGGATATGGTTATCACTAAAATTTCTACTCGTGACATGAAAGAAGTCTTCTGGAATTTTCCAGAAGGGGATGATGTCCTTAAGGTTCAAGTCCTTGCTCAGCAGTGGGCCTGGAATATTCGTTATGCTGGTAAAGATGGCGAATTTAATACGGCCGATGATGTTGTTCAATTGAATAATCTCGTTGTTCCTGTTGGAAGAAAAGTCATGATCCAAATGACTTCAAAAGATGTGATCCACTCTTTCTATCTTCCTAATGCAAGAATCAAGGCCGATGCTATTCCTGGCCGCTATGCCAAGCTTTGGTTTGATACCACTAAGACTGGTAATTATGAGATCGCTTGTGCAGAAATGTGTGGAACTCATCACTATCTTATGAAAGGTCAGTTAACTGTTCTCTCTCAAGAGGACTATGACCGCTGGTTACAAGAATCACAAGAATTAGCAATTGCGACTAACGACACCGAGGACATGGATCTTCGATGGGGTTGGAAGTGGGGGAGTAGATAATATGGCCTTCGTAGAGCAACACATTCACGACGCTCCAACGTCGTTTTGGTCAAAATACCTTTTCAGCTTTGACCATAAAGTCATTGGTAAGCAGTTCCTCTGGTACGGAATTTTCTTTTTGATGGTCGGTGGTCTTATGGCCATGATGATCAGATGGACACTTGCCTATCCTGGAGTACCCTTTCCTTTAATCGGTAATCTTCTCTTCCCACATACTGGGGGAGTAGTTCCACCTGATACCTATGCTATGCTTTTCACCATGCATGGAACGATTATGATCTTCTTTGCCATTACGCCGATTCTTATTGGTGCTTTTGGTAACTTCTGTATTCCACTCATGATTGGTGCACGGGATATGATTTTCCCTACACTCAATATGCTTTCCTTCTGGTTCTCGATGGCTTCAGGAGTTCTGCTTCTGGCCTCTCTTTGTTTACCTTTAGGAGCAGCTGCTGGTGGTTGGACTTCGTATCCAACTCTATCTACCAATCTTGGTCAGCCGGGAATGGGTCAGACTCTTTGGCTTCTTTCTCTCTTCTTATTTGGTGTTTCATCTACTATGGGTGCAGTGAATTACATTACAACTGTAATCACTCTTCGCGCTCCTGGTATGGACTACTTCAAGATGCCTCTAACTATCTGGGGAATTTGGCTGACTTCGATTCTGAACGCTATCTTCGTTCCGGTTCTTGGTGCTGGTCTTCTTCTTCTTACTTTTGACCGTGTATTCGGAACAACTTTCTTCCTAGCTGGAGCAGCTGCTACTTCTGGAAGAGGGGATCCGGTTCTTTTCCAGCACGTTTTCTGGATCTTTGGTCACCCAGAAGTGTACATCCTCATTCTTCCAGCTTGGGGAATTGTGTCTGACCTTCTTTCCTTCTTTGCCCGTAAGCCTGCTTTCGGTTACAAGATGACGGCCCTCTCTCTTACGACAATTACCGTTCTTTCAACCGTGGTTTATGGTCACCATATGTACACGACTCAGATGTCTCCACTTCTGACTCAGTCATTTATGACTCTTACCATGTTGATCTCTATTCCTTCTGCGATCTTCTTTGCTAACTGGCTTGGAACTCTTTGGAAGGGATCTATTCGATTCCATTCTCCAATGCTCTTCTCTCTGGGTGTGGTATTTGTATTTGGTCTGGGTGGTTTAACGGGTCTTTACCTCGCTTCTACTTCAATTGATCTATACCTTCACGATACTTACTTTGTTGTGGGTCACTTCCATTACACCATGGCCGCTTCAGTTCTTTTGGGTGGTTTCGCAGGAACTTACTTCTGGATGCCGAAGATGTTTGGTCGCGCCATGAATGAGACTCTTGCTAAGTGGCACTTCTGGTTAACCATGATTCCACTTAACGGGATTTTCACGGGTATGATGGTCGTTGGATACGCAGGTATGCATCGTCGTCTTTATAACCCATTCATCTATGAGTTCATGAATAAGTTGATTCCCATCAACCAGTTCATTACTTACTCGGCCATTGCCATGGGCCTAGCTCAGTTCGTCTTCCTTTATAACTTCTTTAAGACCATCTTCTTCTCGAAGAATGAGCCACTGGCGTCTGATAATCCATGGGAAGTGGGCACACTAGAGTGGCAGATTCCTTCACCAGCACCTCACTATAACTTTAAAGAAATCCCTCACGTGAAGTGTGGACCTCATGAGTTCGGTAACCCGAATCTTAAAACAGGTCGTGATTTCCAGTATCAGACTGAGGAATTGGTGGAAGTTAAATGAATTCAAATCGTGCCCATGATATGAAGCTGATTCAGAACTCGGTTGCTATGACCGTGACGCTGATTTCTTTCGGGATGCTCTTTGCAACCTTATTTCTTGGGTACTTTTTACTTCGTTTCAATTCGCCTACTTGGCCACCGGTTGAGATTCAGAATATGCCTCAGCTTATTCCGTTTCTAAGTACCCTGGTTATGGCCTTGAGTTCAGTCACTTATTATTTACTAGAGAAGAACGGGCCTCAGAGAAAACTCATGTGGGGCCTGACTTTTATCCTTGGTCTTGCTTTTCTCGCTCTTCAGTGGTCCCTATGGGGAGCACTCAAGTCTTCGGGGATCTTAGTTAGCAATGGTATGGTTCCTTCGATAGTTTACGGATTTACCTGGCTGCATGCTGCTCATATTGTTCTAGGTCTAATCGCTCTTCTCTGGATTGGTTGCTTGATCTTTATGAAGTCGCCTTCACTTACTTCATTCAAACTAATGAATGTTGGGAAGTTCTGGCATTTTCTGGGTGTTGTCTGGTTACTTATGTATTTAATGATTTTTGTTTTATAAAGGACATATGATGAAACTATTCGGAATTTCAATCTTTGGTCTTTTCCTATTGACCTCATGTGTGGTTGAAAAGCAGCCGTTTACCGAGGGAAAAATCCTTGCTGGTAAAAAGGTAAGTGCTGATACTCTTAATCTGGGTTACACCACTTACGTTGAATACTGCGTTCAATGTCATGGTATGGAAGGTAAGGGTGATGGTCCTGCCTCAAAAGGTCTATTGCCTCCTCCAAGAAACTTTACTCAAGGACTCTATAAGTTTCCTTGGACTCAGTATGGGGAACTTCCTCATGATGAGGATCTCTACCGTATCATTCGGGGTGGTCTTAAAGGCACAGCGATGCTTCCTTGGGATATCTCTGATGAGCGCTTAGATGCCGTTACTCAATATATTAAGACTTTTGCTCCAGAAGTTTGGGAAGGTGAGGATAAGGTACTAGGTACTAAGTTCGAATTCCCTGCCGATCCATTTGGCCCGGAGAAAAAAGCTGAGGCCATTGCTCTTGGTAAGAAAGTTTATCACGTCACGGCTTCTTGTATTCAGTGTCACCGTGGTTATGCCACTAAGGCCGAAATGAAGGGCTGGGATTCAGAGGCTCCTGAAGATCTATACTCACTGAAGCCTCAGGATACTGAGTATAACTACAAGGCCTTGCCACCTGATTTCACTTATCACGCTCTTCGCTCTATCGATGATATGCCTTCCCTTGTTCAGCGCCTTATGTATGGTGTAACAGGAAGTGCGATGCCAGGATGGAAGGACGTTATTACTGATGAAGAAATCTGGGCCGTGGCCTACTATGTCCAAGATCTTCGTGAAACAGGAAAAGATATTAAGAAGCGCCAGGAACTCCTGGATACTTTCAAATCGCAAAAATAATGAACGAAGAAATCAAAACAGATCAACCTTTTAGGTCTTCGAATATTGTGGAGAGAATCATCCGCACGAAGACCTTTTGGGTCCTTTTTCTGCTCTTTGGTTTTTCTTATCCCATTTATAGATCTCTGAACCGGACACTTCCCCCCGAACTACCAGTGATTGCGGAAGTACCGGACTATGAGCTCATAAGTGAGAATGGTCAGCGCTTTGGCTCTAAAGAGCTGAATGGAAGAGTGTATCTAGCGAATTTTATCTTCTCTCGTTGCCCCTCTATTTGTCCCAAGATGTTGGGAGAACTTCAGAAGGTACAGAAGCGGATTAAGGGAACTGGCCAGAAGGTAGCTATTGTTACTTTTACAGTTGATCCTGAGCATGACAATGAGAGAGTTCTCTTTGATCTTGCTCGAAAGTATGATGCTAATCCCTTTTCCTGGACTTTTTTAACAGGCACCGATAAAGAAGCTCTCTTTCTACTTTATCGCGATGGCTTTAAGGTTGGGGTGGAGCAGAATCCCCAGGATCTTTTTGATATTGCTCACTCTGAGAAGATTGTTCTGGTTGATCAATCCAATCGCGTTAGGGGCTATTACACATTTGAAGAAAACAGTATTAACCAATTAATGATAGATGTGGGACTTTTAATAAATCGTCCCCGTACTAAGGAGTAGTCCGTGTCAGACGTTCAAGCTCACTCTGAGCATAAGAGTCATAA
>DFXX01000115.1:23807-34478 GCA_002381765.1 Bacteriovoracaceae bacterium UBA4097
GTAGCTTATTACTATATGCACTTGAAAGAAGAGACAAAATGGATGAAGTTCATTGCTGCGATTCCCGTTATGGCAGCGGTCTATGCTACTGTTCTATGTCTTGAAGCAATCTACAAACCATTCTAGTATTGGTAAAAAAATAGGGGAGCAAGTTTGCTCCCCTCCGGAGATACTTATGAATTATGATGAAACCCGAAAATACATTCATGATCTCGCCAATAACTTCTCAATCCTGGATGCTTCGGTCTCCCGCGCCCTGACTCTCATGACAAGAAATCATCCTCATGCCTCGGATGAGATCACCCGCCTAAGAAAGGCCGATGAGTATATTAAGAAGTCCATTCACACGCTTAAGGCCTTCCGTGAGCATGTTCATCAGCAGATTAATCACGAGAAAACCCAAAACCCCTAATTCCCGCCTGCTTTAGTTTAGTATACTCATAAATATTTTCACTTTGCCGATAGGCTTTTTGTTAAGGCAAAAGGACCTGTTTATGAAATTTGTTTTTCTATTGTTTATTCTATGTTCTTCATCATGGGTCTGGGGAAATTCTCAGAAACTTCAGGCGACCTTGTCTGAGCAGAAGGCCCGCGATCAAAAAATATTAGAAGATTATAAAAAGAAGAATCCCGACTGGCAGAAAGCACCTAATGATGCTTATGAAAAGTTCTATACCGAATGGGCACGCAAGGCCCTCGGTGAAGAGCTGAAGATTAGGGAAAATTTTTGTAAAATCGATAAGGGACTCTGTCCGACTGAAAAAGAAAAGAAAGCTTCTGTTGCTCAGACCAATGTGGCCATTGGCCTCATCTCTATGCAGAACCAATTGGCCAAAAATCCCCAGATAGATCCAGCGACGAGACGTAAGGTTATCTCGGAAGCCGAAAGGGCCGCTAATATCACCCTGTGCTCTCGTCATAATAAAAAATGTGATGATTTGGATGATGTCGATCAAAAAGCGGCTCAGCTCGAAATTAGAAGAGACAAAGAAATTGCGACTTTAGAAATTGAATTCACTCAGAAAAATCCCGCCGCCAAGAAGGGGGATGAGCCACTAAGGGATTTTAAGGTGGATCTAGAAAAGCAGCGCCTAGAAAAAACACTTGGACTCTTAAAAGAGCTCTGTGAACTTAACCCGAATGATGCAGTTTTCTGCTTATCCAATAAGCAGAAAGATGAAATGAAGCTGGATTCAGAGGGCGATAAGTGTCGGGTAGAGCGGGTTCATCAGCTTTATACAATTCTTAAGTCTGGTGCTGAAAAGAAGGAAGAATCTCTCATCAATAAACACGATGATGAATGGTACGATTCACTTGATTGCAAAAAGCTTCTGGCCCAAGATAAGAAAGAGTTCACTCCAACTCCGCTGCCAGTGGAAGAAAAGATCGTTGTCGTTGAGAAGAAGCCCGAGATTATTGTAACTCCTCCTCCGCCAGTTATTACCACTCCACCCCCGGTTGAAGAAAAACGCGAAATCGCGAGCAGCGAAGTCGCTCTTTCTATTGAGGAGAGTGATGATGAGAAGAGCCCTCGAAACTATAATGCTGAAAGTTGTGATTGGGTAAATGATCTGCCGCGCAGGATTGTCCATGGCCCATCATGTGGCCGCTACAGTAATAGTATCTGCACGGGTTATGTAGTGTGTGATCAGAAAGTGGGTGGTGGGAAGTTTGTTCGTATGTCCACTTGTGGGCCTGAATTCTGTGGAGGATCTAAGAGAGATGCCGTCAACTGCACTAAGCAGGGAAGCTACTTCTCCCGTAAACCGGCCGATGAGACTCGTGAGCTAGTAACTCCTAAGCTCAAAAAAATGCTCACCGGTGGCGCTATTCAAGAATAGGAATGATCTTATGAAATATATGTTTTTATTATCTGTCTTAATTTCTTTTTCTGCTCTGGCCGAGCTGAGTCGGGATGTCTTTATCCGGGGAAAGATCAGTAATGAGTTCAATGAAACGCGGGTAAAGGTGGTGGACTCCTTCGGGCAGGTCTATTTTCTGCCTCGGCATCTCTTTCCTAAGGGATTTGATTTTAAACAGGGACAGGAGTTTGCTTTTGAGGTCAGAGAGAAGGAACTTAATCAGATAAAGATGCTAAAAAAATGACAAAAAAAAGGCCCTCACAAGAGGGCCTTCTTTTTTTTGATTACTTAACTTTCCAGTAGTACTCGATCACGAGACGCTTTTCAAAAGCGAATGGGATATCTTCAGGAAGTGGTTTTGAAACCATAGTCGCCTTTTCTTTCTCACCAACAGTCTCTTTTGTAAGAGAAGCAGGAATAGAAGAAATTCTTGGGCGAGTTTTTGACTGAAGGTAGTTACCAGATTTAGCACCAGTATCAGTGATTTCAATCACGTCATTTGGCTGAACTTGGTATCCAGGAACGTTAACAGTCTTACCGTTAACCTTAATGTGCTTGTGCGAAACCATCTGACGAGCAGCTGGAATCGAAGGGGCCCAGTTAAGACGGAAAACAACGTTATCTAGACGGGATTCAAGAGAAACGATCATGGTATCAACCCATGAAGCTGTCTTGATCTTCTTAGACTTCTTAACGTAGTTACGGAGTTGTGATTCACGAAGTCCGTAGTTGAACATAACCTTCTGCTTCTCTACCAAACGAACGGTATAGTCAGAAAGTTTCTTACGTTGCATCCCGTGTTGTCCAGGACCGTAAGGTTTTCTTTCCAAGGCACCAGCTTTACCTAGTCCCGGAAGTTCAACACCAAGACGGCGTTGAATTTTGAAGCGCGAGCGCCCCATGTCGATCTTTGCCATGAATTCTCCTTAGGCAATAGCAGGAAACAATAAAATTAAACTTCTCCAGCGGAGCCCGCTTTCCTCACAAAGAAAAAGTGTGGGGTAGTTATAATTGAAATGACTGTGGATGGCAAGGAAACTCAAGTATTTAACGCAGATATCTGGTGGGCGCAATTTCATAAGTGGAGAAAGTTAGTTTATTGGAGCAGTTAGAGTTANNAGAATTTAGGGAAGGTTTCTGGTGGAGAAGAACTCATCGCCGGGTTCAAATCCAATCTCCACCAGTTTTTTTATTGTAGCAAAATAAAAAAGAACCTCAACACTAAACAACAGTTTTATTAATGAGGTCAGTCTCATCGCGCTGGCGAAGCCTTGCGTTAATTACAATCCAATCCAATAGCGCCTTTTCTCTTGGATATCCTTCAATACCCCGCCATTTCTCTCAATAGTCTTAATTGAGCCTACATTATCGATATCACATGTCACTAAGGCCTTTGGAATTTGGGGTAAATGCTCTTTTATATACTTTAAAGATTCCTTCAATATGGCAGAGGCATAACCCTTTCTTCGCTCTGAGGGGACAACTCCGTATCCAATATGGCCGCCAACAAGCTTCAGAAATTCCGTAAGCTCATGACGTATGGAAGTTCTCCCCACTATTTTTCCCTTCTCATCAAAAGCAAAGAGAAGAGTGCAGGGCACATGCCCACTTGGTAAATGAAAGCCTTGGGAGAGTTCTGGCAGTATTTTCACATAGTTATTGAAATCATTTTGAGCGAGAGACTCAAAATAATGAGCGAAGACAAAATGCTCTTCCCAGGCCTCATTATTGGCCCAGTGAAAAGTGTCCTCATCTGAGAGTGTTAACTCACGAAGAAGCATTACTTATTCTGGATTTTTTTAAGAAGATTCGCCATCTCAATCCCCGCCATGGCCGCATCCCAACCCTTGTTGCCGGCCTTGGTACCAGCTCTTTCAATGGCCTGCTCGATGGTATCGGTAGTGACCACTCCAAAGATAGTAGGAACCTTGGTCTTCAAAGAGACGTGTGAGATACCCTTAGCGGTCTCTGAACAAACATAATCATAGTGAGAAGTAGAACCTCTGATCACCGCACCCAAACAAATGATGGCATCGTATTTACCAGTTTCGGCCAGAGCAAGGGCGGCGGTAGGAATTTCAAACGCTCCTGGTACCCAAACTTCATCGATATTTTGTGGATTGATATCATGGCGATTGAGGCAATCGATGGCGCCACCTAAAAGCTTACTGGTGATGAACTCATTAAATCTCGCCGACACGATGGCCACTTTGAGAGAACTAGCACTTAATGATCCTTCAATTTTCATATGATTCTCGCTTATTGATTAAAAATATTTTGCTTCAAGAGATGCCCGAGCTTGGTCTTCTTAGTGAAGAGATATTGAGCATTCTTATTATTGGCATTGATCTCTAGAGGACTTCTTTCGATATTTTGAAACCCTAGTTTATTGAGGCCTTCGATCTTACTAGGGTTATTCGTGAGAAGCTTGATACTTTGGATTTCAAAGTATTTAAGGATCTGAGCGGCCATGGTGTAGTCACGAAGATCTACCGGAAAACCCAGATGAAGATTCGCCTCGGCGGTATCCATGCCCTTATCCTGGAGCTGATAGGCCTTGACCTTATTATAAAGACCAATGCCGCGGCCTTCCTGACGAAGATAGATAATGGCGCCACTGCCTTTCTCCTCAATAGTCTTCATAGAGCTAGCGAGCTGATCTCCGCAATCACACCGGAAGCTTCCGAAGATATCGCCGGTAAAGCACTCTGAGTGAACCCGCACCAGGGTTGGGCCAGATTTAAGGGCCGAGATTTCACCTTTAACGATAGCAACATGCTCCTGCTTTAAATACTCAGAGCGGAAGATATACATTTGGAATTCACCAAATTTTGTAGGAAAAGGAATGGATTCAACCGAGGAGATAAGATTCTCGGTTTGCTTGCGGTAACGGATGAGATCATCGATGGAGATCATCTTGAGATTATGCTTATCGGCAAGCTCACAGAGTTCTGGAAAACGTGCCATGGACCCATCTGGATTCATGATTTCGCAAATCACACTTACCGGCTCAAAACCCGCGAGTTTTGAGAGATCAACTGAAGCCTCAGTATGCCCCGGGCGCTCAAGCACACCACCATCTTTAGCGATCAAGGGAAAGATATGTCCCGGTCGAGCAAAATCAGAGGCGGTGGTTTTTTTATCGGTTAAAAGCTTAATGGTGTAAGAGCGATCGGCGGAAGAAATACCGGTAGAGATTTTTTCTTTGGCATCGATAGTAACCGTGAAGGCCGTGCCCAGGGAAGCCGTATTGGTTTGCACCTGGAGAGGAAGTTCAAACTTTTCAGCAAGTGCTGAAGAAAGGGGAGTACAGATAAGACCTCTACCCACCGTCGCCATAAAGTTCACGGCTTCAGGAGTAATCATATCCGCTGCCATCACGAAGTCGCCTTCATTCTCGCGGTCTTCATCATCCACCACGATGATCATCTTGCCCATTTGAAGGTCAAGAATCGCATCTTCAATTTTATCTAGAGGTCTTAGGTTTTCAGTCTTCATATTTCACATTGAAAAAGTTTTGGGCCCATTCTTCCTTCCTGGAACCTTTATCAAAGCGCAGGAAGTTCTCGATATACTTAGCGACCATATCTACCTCGATATTCAGAACATCACCAATCTTTTTGGCCGATAATGTAGTCTTTTCTAAGGTATGGGGGATGATTGCCACGGTAAGTGTTTGATCTGTTAAGCGGGCGATGGTGAGGCTGATGCCGTCCAAAGTAATCGAGCCCTCTGAAATCATGTATTTACGATACTCCGGAGAAAAGGCCACTTCGATTTCCCAGTTCTCCCCGATGGTCTTGATGTGCTTGATCTTACCCAAAGTGTTGACATGGCCCTGAACCATATGGCCACCCAGGCGATCCTGAGGACGAAGGGAGAGTTCTAAGTTCACCTTATCTCCTACTCGAAGATGGCCAATAGAAGTTTTCTCCAAAGTCATATGAATAGCTTGAACCTTGAAGGTATCACCTTGAATGGTCGTGGCAGTCAGGCATACTCCATTGGTGGCCACAGAATCATCGATCTCGATTTCTTTAATAAGCTTAGGGGCCTTAATGATAAATTCCTTACCTTCGGCATTGGTGGTAATGGATTGAATGGTTCCTAGTTCTTGAATAAGTCCTGTAAACATAATTACCTTTTAGTTTAAGCGTCCTGTGAGATAAAGATCTTCGCCCTTCCAACTTGACTCGACTTCTTGAAGACGTGGTCTCTCACTTAGAAGCTCCACTCCGATATCCCCCAGGGTACTCGCACCGGTTCCTAAGAAACTGGGATTCAAATAAAGACTCACTCTATTTACGAGTTTCTTTTTAATAAACTCGCCCGCAAGTTGGGCCCCACCTTCAAGAAAAAGATTAATAAGCTTTTTTTCAAAGAGGATTTCCATCGCCTCTTCCAGAGATTGCATCACAAAAATATTTTCCGAAGGGATATTGAGCTTCAAAGGAGTCTTTGTAAAGACCAGGGTCTTTTCTTTAAGAGCATCATTGAAGAGCTTTGCTCCACTGGGAAGATTTCCCGATTGAGTAAAGACAATGCGGTAAGGGACAGGGCCTTGATAGTTTTGTAAACGAACATTAAGTTCGGGATCATCTTTACGAAGGGTATTAGCACCCACCATAACCGCCTGATGGGCCCCACGCAGCTCATGCACATGCGCCCGAGCAACTTCCTGGGTAATCCACTTGGATTCACCCGAAGACGTACTGATCTTTCCATCTAAGGTTGAGGCCATCTTTAAGTGCACAAAGGGAGTCTTCGTTCTTTGAGCGTGAAAAAAAACTTCATTAAGCTTCTCACCCTCAGAGGAGAGTATTCCATGGGTAACTTCGATACCATGACTTTTTAGAAGTTCAACTCCAAGTCCAAAGACATTAGGATTGGGATCAAGATTACAGATCACGACTCTTTTAACTTTCTCTTTGATGAGTCTCTGAGCGCAGGGAGGAGTCTGTTTATTGGTATGGCAGCAGGGTTCTAGATTAACATAAACCGTTGCCCCCTCAGGGGATTCACTGCAGTTTTTTAGAGCACTGAGTTCAGCGTGATCACTTCCATACTTAGCATGAAAGCCTTCACCGATAACTCTTCCTGCCTTTACAATGACGGAACCCACTAAGGGATTAGGCCAGTTATGACCCAGTCCCATACGGGCGAGTGCAAATGTTCTTCGGATGAAATCTTCATCAGTCAAGTTCGGCCTCCAGATCGGAGTACACCAAACCCATGGGATCTTTTTTAAGCTCCTCAGTGTAGAGCTCTAAGGAATAGGCCGGGGTAACTCCCATCCATTCACGAATCGTGGTGTGATTGATATTCATATTAAGCCACTTAAAGATACAGGCCTGACGAAGAGATTTTGCCGTCATGTCTGATTTAAGTTCTTTACGAAGTTCTTCAAAGAAAAGCTCCGTTCCCCGAGGAGATAGACCCCCTGAGAGAATGCGGTAGGGATTTGCATTAAAAAGGAGCTCATCGATCTCTAGACCTTCTTTCTCCAGGAATTCCTGATAGAGATCTTTGTAGTAAACAAAATCTTCATAAAATATTTCTGGCAGTGGAATGGAGTAGGGATCGCGCTTAGGATGCTCTACCATCACTCGATAACCATTTTTTTCTTTTAAAATATTTGAGAGATGAAGTTTTGCGAGATCCGAAACCTTTAGGCCAGCTCCATAGATCAGATGATAGAGTATAAGGTTTCTCATATTCACCAGACGAGTCAGGCCCTCGCTCGCTTTGACTCGCTTTCTAAGAGTAATATAGCCTCGACGAATTTCCGGATAGGGAGTCGGAGTGGGATTATCCAGCACCTTAGGCGAGACCGCCATTTGCTTTAGGGGATTTTCAGGAAAGATATTTTGTCCCAATAAAAAATCAAAAAACAGGCGCAGGGCCTGAACTCTTCTTCTCACGGAATTAGAAGAGTCGTATTTCTGATCTAAATACCGGGAGTATTCCTGAACCTGAGCAGTGGTGAATGATTTTAATTTTAAATTCTCCTGCTTTTGAATCAGGAAAGAGTTAAAGCATTGTAAATCCGCCTTGTAGTTCTTGACGGTATTAAAGCTTTTTCCCTGCATTTCCAGGAGACGTAAAAATTCGTGTTGTTTGTCTAAAAGATTCCATTCCATGGCTTCGTATATTACGAATTTCACTTGGATATGTACAGCAAAAGAGCTATCTTCGAGCTTCAACCAAAGTTAAGAGGCAGTCATGATTACAGTAGCTAATTTAACCAAATCATATGGTGGGCAAGTGCTTTACCAAGGTGGATCTTTTTTTATTGGTCCCGGTGAAAAAGTGGGGCTCGTGGGCCCCAATGGCGCAGGTAAGACTTCTCTTTTTAGATTACTTATGGGGGAAGAGCGGCCCGACTCAGGGAGTATTGGTATTCCCTCCAGTCTTCGCCTTAGTTATTTTTCTCAGAATGTGGGAGAACTCAAAGGGCGCAGTGCTCTGGAAGAAGTTATTCACGGAAATCCTCGTTTGGGTTTTTTAAAAAATGAAATCGCTCTGATTGAAAAGCAGCTGGAAGCTGGGGATTACTCCGAAGAGATCCTGGAGAAGCTCGGTGACTATCAGACTGAATTTGAAAAACTCGGTGGATATGAAATTGAACATCAGGCGGCCGAAGTTTTAACTGGTCTAGGAATTCAGCCAGAAGAGCATCAGCGTCCTGTTGAGGCCTTCTCTGGTGGATGGAAGATGCGTATTGCTTTGGCAAAGGTTCTGGCGCAAAGGCCGGAGTTTGTCTTGATGGATGAGCCCACCAACTATCTCGATATGGAGAGCATTGTGTGGCTAGAGAATTGGCTAAAAAACTTTAAAGGTGCTGTCTTTATGACCAGTCACGATCGCTATTTTATGAATGGCATTGTGAAAAAGATCGTGGAGGTCAATCATAAGACCATCACGGTTTATTCGGGTAATTATGATTACTATGAGAAAGAGCGAAACATCAGAAGAGAGCAGCTTGTAGCAAGTTCTGAGCGCCAACAGGCAATGCTTCAAAAAGAAGAAGAATTTATTGCCAAATTTGCGGCCCGCGCTTCTCATGCCGCTCAGGTTCAGTCTCGAGTAAAAAAACTCGATAAGATCGAGAGAATCGAGGTCATGCCGGAGGAGCAAAGTATTAACTTTGAATTCCCTAGGCCACCTCGTTCTGGAAATGATGTGGTCAAGATGGAGAATCTCAAAAAAGTATGGGTCACTCCTGAAGGCAAGGAAAAGCAAGTCTTCTCCAATGTTTCAGGCATGGTTAAGCGCCTGGAGCGTGTAGCAGTGGTAGGTGTGAACGGAGCTGGTAAATCAACTCTGTTAAAGATAATAGCTTCCCTAACTGAACCCACTGAAGGAAGTGTTACCATTGGGGCCAATGTTCAGTTGGGCTACTTTAGCCAGTACTCCATGGATGTGCTTGATCCCAGTAAAACGGTTTTTGAAGAAGTGAGAGACCGGGTGGATAATAAGTCCGATGGGTATATGAGAAATCTTTTAGCGGCTTTTCTCTTTAGAGGCGATGATGTGGATAAGAAAATTTCGGTATTATCGGGAGGCGAGAAGTCTCGTCTGATTCTTGCCACACTTCTGACCAATCCCTGCAATCTTCTCATTCTGGATGAGCCTACCAACCATTTGGACATTCGCTCACGTGAGGTTCTAACAGAAGCCCTTAGAAACTATGAAGGTACACTTCTTATCGTTTCCCACGATAGACACTTTTTAAAGCAGCTCACCACTCAAGTGGCCGAAGTTGGTAAAGGTGGAGTGACCTTCTATCCTGGTAGCTATACGGAATATCTGGCCAATGTAGGGGCGCTATAAGACGCCCCTTGTCATTGTAAAAATATCCTGCTACCCATTGTTACGTTGCATAATTGGGTGAAAACCATTAGAAATGGCCCATTGTTAATTTTTGCTCAGTTTTTTTCGAGGGACTGAGATAGACGACCTGAAGGTGATAGATGTCACAACCTCGCTTGCACCAGAAGCTTTTCGAGCTATTCGAAAATAAAGAATCCATTCTTTTGAAAGAGTGTCTGACTCATCCAGATTTTCAAGCATTCATGAATAAATTTGCAATTAAGCTTCCTTGTGAGGAGCTCGCCCAGGCCTTCACCCACACTTCGTTTTCCCATGAATATGGGGTAGCTCATCAGGAACAACTGGAATTCCTGGGAGATTCGGTTCTGCAGTTAATTTTAACCGAAGAGCTTTACCGCCGTTATCCTCAGGAGAAAGAAGGACGCCTCTCAAAACTCAGAAGTGCCATTGTGAATGAAAAAAGTTTAGCAACTCTTGCCCATAAGCTTGAGTTAAGTGAACTGATCTTAGTAGGGAAGGGAGAGTTCAAGAAAGGGCTCTATCAGCAGGAGATGGTCCTTGCGGATACCTTCGAGGCCCTCTTGGGTCAGATCTATCGCCACCATGGATTGGAATTTACCAAAAACCTTTTTTTCCAATGGCTGAGTTCAGCTCTACCGGGAGCTTTGAGTTGGGATTTCCTCCTGGACTATGATGCTAAATCGACTCTGCAGGAGAGATCTCTCGCCAAATATAAAAAGCTTCCTCACTACACCGCTGAGCCTGAGGGAGAAAAGTTTCGGGTGAAGCTCTGGATAAATGAGGAAATGATGGCCTCGGGAGTGTTTTCTTCCAAGAAGTCGGGAGAAAAAGAGCTCGCTCAAGAAGTATTAAAGAAAAAGATTATTTAAGGAGAATATATGCTTTTAACCGATCAGCACCCCCATAATAAAGCAATCATGATTGCCGTTGTTGGTAAACCCAATGTTGGGAAAAG
>DFXX01000041.1:0-804 GCA_002381765.1 Bacteriovoracaceae bacterium UBA4097
AGTAGAGAAGGTGCAGAACCGCGTGCTCTGTTCCACCCACATAAAGATCCACTGGCATCCAGTAGTTCTCAATTTTTGATTCCCAAGGCTTCTCTTTATTTTTTGGATCGGTAAAGCGCAGATAGTACCAACAAGATCCTGCCCACTGAGGCATGGTGTTGGTTTCACGGCGGGCCTTTTTACCGGTCTTGGGATCGATGATATTTACCCATTCATCGATGGTGGCCAAAGGAGATTCACCGGTTCCCGATGGCTCGTACTTTTCCACTGGCGGCAGGGCCACTGGAAGCTCGTCCACATCCAGGCAGCGAACCGTTCCATCTTCATATTTTAGAATTGGGAAGGGTTCTCCCCAGTAACGCTGACGGGAGAAGAGCCAGTCGCGAAGCTTATAATTTACTTTCTTGGAGCCAAGATTTTTCTCTTCCAGCCAAGTAATCATCATAGCGATGGCTTCAACCTTGTTCATATTGTTGATAAAGTCAGAATTTACATGAGGGCCATCTCCGGTGAAGGCAGCTTCCTCAACATTTCCACCCTGAACGACTTCAACGATCGGAAGATTAAATTTCTTAGCAAATTCCCAGTCGCGCTCATCATGGGCCGGTACCGACATGATGGCCCCGGTACCGTAGGTATTGAGCACATAATCAGCAATATAAACCGGAAGTTTTTGATTATTAGCTGGGTTAATGGCGTAGGCACCGGTGAAGGCCCCACTCTTATCTTTATTAAGTTCAGTTCTCTCAAGATCAGATTTGAGTGCCGTGACTTCGCGGTATTTTGCAATCTCAGCTTTCTGGG
>DFXX01000041.1:937-27211 GCA_002381765.1 Bacteriovoracaceae bacterium UBA4097
AGCATCCACTGCTTCATGGGCTTACGAATAACCGGATGGCCTCCCACTTCTGACTTTCCGTTTACCACTTCTTCATTGGCGAGAACGGTTTTTAGATTCGGGCACCAGTTCACCATCATATGAGACTCATAAGCGAGTCCCTTATTATAAAGCTGAACAAAGATCCACTGAGTCCACTTATAGTAATCCACATTACTGGTCGCTACTTCTCGTTCCCAATCATAAGAGAAGCCAAGACTTTTTAGCTGACGCTTAAAGGTCTTGATATTTTCCTGAGTTGTTATATTCGGATGAGTTCCGGTTTTTACCGCATGGTTTTCGGCAGGAAGACCAAAGGAGTCCCATCCCATAGGGTGAAGCACATTAAATCCCTTCATCCTCTTATAGCGCGCCATAATGTCGGTAGCGGTATAACCCTCTGGGTGACCCACATGGAGACCCGATCCCGATGGATAGGGGAACATATCTAGAACATAGTATTTTGGTTTTGAGTAATCTTCCAAAGTTCTGAAGGTCTGGTGTTCGTCCCAGTACTTTTGCCACTTTGGTTCAATTTCGCTGAAGTTGTATTCCATTGCTAATCCCTTTCACATTGTGAGTGGGATTAGCTTAATAGAAATGATGCTGGATTAAAAGTCAGGAGGGATGCGTTATGAAAGAAAATTACTGGCCATTTCCCATTCCGCCCACTAATCCACCGGAGGGGATTGGTGTGACTCCAGGATCTATGAGCCCACCAGGGCGAATCGCCCTTCCTGCGGCCGGGGAGAAGTTTCCGGTATTCCACATACTATAGGATTTGATTGTTTCCTGTAGGGACTGTAACCGATGCTCGGGAGCTTCAGTTCGGCTGGTCACTTCATGCCAGCTAAAGGGGTTAGCAAAATACTGCAAGTGCGTAGCACTTATTTTAGAGACCCACTCAAGAGCACCCGCCTGAGTATTATTCAGGTATTTAGAAGTGAGGGTTTTGTCGATGTGATGAAGATTTTCCAGTGTCTCTTTCCGAGTCTTCTTCGAGAGGTTTTCCTGATTGGGAATCCAGACCTTTTTCCAGGCGTTCTCAGCAGATTTGGCCTGCTCAATATTAAGTTTGTGCTCTATTAGAAGCTGATTGTGAGCCGTGATTTCTTTTTTCTTGCGATCTATTGCGGCTTCGTTATTTAATTTATCTTCCTCATTTCCCCATTTCTTATTGAGATATTTGGTATAGCTATTCTTCAATTCCAGAGCTTTTTCCATATCCTCTGGTTTCACTTTGCTAATTTCACCAATTCCGGGAAAGTCATCTGGGAAGTTATACTTATTAAATAGCTCCTGAAAACCTGGCTTCTTGGAGTAATCTTCATACTGCTTTTTAAGTTCTGCAACTTCCTTGTCTCTCTTAGCAAAATAGGCTTTCGGGTTTTTCTCGAGTTGCTCCAGCTCTTCTTCCGAGGCGATCTTCTTTGCCTCTACTAAACTAATTTCTGACTCCAGATTCTTAACGATTTCATCGATGTTAATGGAGCTCAGTATTTTCTTAGCTTCTTCCAATTCATCTTTGTAGAATCTTCCAAAATTTTCTTTTACTGCTGAGTAGAAGCGAAGATTAAAGAGATTACTCACATTAAGATCCACCTCAAGCATCTCGGCGCAATGCTCGACCGATCTTGCCTTATCATACAGATCCCGAAGCTCTCCTCGGGAGGGATCTTGCGGGGGCTCAATCTCACCAGAGTGATATTTGCCATAGGCTTCACTCATCTTATCCAGTTCTTCTTTCATGGTAAGGCATTTAGATGCGTCGAACTTTTGAAATTTAAGTCCGCGCTCTTTTGAGGCATAATAAAAGGAGTTTTCCTCTTCTGGATTTTCTTCTTCGCAGACGGGATTTACATAAACGGCAGCTGAGAGCATATTGAAGTGACGAACATTGCTCGTCATAAAATCATTTATCTTCTTTTCATCCGCTTGCTGAATGAGCTTTTTTTCTTTAGAAAGAAGGTCTTCAAGATAAGTGTGTCCGGCAAGCTTATCTGATAGGGGGGCCGATCCATCATAGCCACCAATCATTCTCACATTAGGAAAGATCGATTTCCAGCTCAGGATCTCTTTTTGTACTCCGGTATAGCAACCCAGAAGCATAAGGGATTGGACATCATTTATTTCCGGGAATTCTTTTATCACTTCCTCTAATTCATCTCGAGAGAAGTCCCCCTTGTAACCACCGTAGCTGCCTCCGCCGTCATGACCGGAAACAGTGACATTCTGAATTTTAGCGTTACTCGCTTTAAGTTCTTTAAGTTGCTCCCTAATCTGTTCTTTTATCTTAGGCTGACTAGCAGAGAGATCCATGAGTTTTAAATGTGAGGTTCTGGTGGTTTCTGCTATCTCTGCACAATTGCCTGAATTTCTAACACATTTCTCATAGGCCTTTTGATTTTTTTCGTAAGCATTAATGAGGACCGTATAGTCCTGATAATTTTTAGGAACGACGGCAAGCCTTTCTCCGCGACTACAGGCCGCCTTTTCTGCCGTCTTGATTTCAAGGTCTGAGAAATTGGTATCGATGAAAAGAATTACTTTATTGGGGTCAACCTTATTTGAGCAGGCCCAGCTATGAAGAGAAGAAGTCGCGACCAGAAAGGTAAGGATGTTTTTTAATTTCATGAGCGCTTTTCCTTCAGAGTTTTGAGTTCTTTCTCTGAGAAGTCGGGATACTTTGCTTGAAGTTCCTTAACTGATTTTCTTTTGAGATCCATGAAGAAGGCGTCTTTCTGATATTCGTCCCAGTCCTTGGTCTGCTTTACTTTGGAGAGGAGCTGATCACGCAGACCCTTATCCGGTAATGAACTTCGATGGGTACTGCCACGGCGAATATTAAAATTCTTTTCCAATGATTTGGTTTCGATATTCTCATCGAGGATAAGGAGTTCACCTTTGGTCTGGGCCCAGAGGGAGATGGGGAGAGATAAGAGAGTGAGAAAAATAAGTGTTTTCATTTCTCTCTTATCGGCAAGTTGTGGATTTTGTTTAGTTGTTGTTTACTGGCCGAAGCCGCCCCCAGTAACACTGCCGCCATAACCGTAACCAATCCCATATCCAGCATTCATCATAGCAGCTCGGCGGTCTATAGCCGTTTGAAGGCTATCGACTGCAATTTCCGGAGCTTCCGTTCGACTGGTCACTTCGTGCCAGCTGAATGGGTTTTGAAAGTATTGCAAATGTTGACTTGTGGTCAGTCTGAGCCATGAGACAGTTGCGGCTTGTTTTTCATCAAGGGCATTTATTGATTCTAGTTGGAACATTTGATGAAGATTGGACAGAGTTTCTTTGCGGGATTTGGAATTAAGATTATTTTGGGTAGGAACCCACACTTTGGGAGTTGATTCAGGAGCTTTGATTGCTTCTATTTTATTTTTCAACATATCGATGTGAGACTGTTGAAAATCCACTGTGAGTTTAAGAACATGCTTTACAGTATCAGGGGCCTGTACTAATTGCTGGTGCCCAGATTTAGCCATACTCAAAGGAACTTGTTCAGAGAGTATTTTCAGGATTATTTGTCTTTCATTGGCAGGTTTACTGAGAAGGTCGAAGTAGTTTGTTTGCGAGAAGTCGTATTTATCCCAAATGGCTTTAAATTCCGGCTTTTTAATAAGTTCATTAAATTTGGATTCTAGTTCTGCGACTTTCTTTTCAGATTGCTTAAGATATGATTTTGGATCTTTCTCGAAGTAATCTAATTGGTTTTGAGCTTCTTCAAGAGAAGGAGTTAAAAGTTCAATCTGAGATTGTAAATTCTTAGCCATGCTGTCTGGAGTAATTGTATTCAGTATTCGTTCTGCTTCTTCCAAGTCATCTTTATAGAATCGGGCAAAGTTTTCTTTAACAGCTGAATAAAATCTCAAATTAAAGAGGTTACTTACATTGAGATTCACGTTTTGATTTTCAAAACAATGCTCTACCGCTCGCGCTCGATCATAGAGATTTCTCAATTCTCCGCTCGAAGGATCTTGTGGAGGTTCTAGTTCCCCAGAATCATACTTAAGATATATATCTGACATGCTAAATAATTCATTTTTCATGCTAAGACATTTCGAAGCATCAAATTCCTGAAATTTGAGAGAGCGTTCTTTAGATGAATAGTAGAACTCCTTATCATCCTCTGGGCTTTCCTCTTCACAAACTGGGCTTACATAAACTGCTGCAGACAGCATGTTAAAATTGCGAATATTATTAGCTACGAAGTTATTAATCTTTTTTTCGTCGGCTTGTTGAAGAAGCTTTTTCTCTTTAGAGAGAAGGTCTTCTAAATAGGTATGGCCTGCTAGTTTATCAGATAGAGGAGCCGATCCATCATAACCACCAATCATTCGAACATTGGGAAAGATTGACTTCCAATTCAAAATTTCCTGCTGAACACCAGTGTAGCATCCAAGAAGCATGAGTGACTGGACATCGTTAATTTCGGGAAACTCCTTCATCAAGTCCGCTAGGCTCTGACGATAAAAGTCTCCCTTGTGGCCCCCGAACCATCCGCCTCCATCATGTCCTGATATAGTCACGTTTTGGATCTTGGCATTCTTGCTTTTAAGTTCTTTGAATTGATCTCTTATCTGTTCTTCTAAGCTGGGCTGCTGGTTTTTAAATTCCGTTAATGTTGAATGATCTGCATAGGCCTTACTTCCCAGTTCCCCGCAATCGCCTTGCTTTTGCATACACTTATCAAATGCTTTCTTTGATTTCTCGTATTGCACAAGATGAGAGGTATAGTCGCTATAATTTTTTGGCACTACTACGAGACGCTCACCTCGCTGACAAGCAGCTTTCTCTGCTGTTTTAATTTCTAGATCTGAGTAGTTCGTATCCACAAAGAAAACAACTTTATTGGGGTCAACTTTGGTTGAGCATGTCCATGCATCCAGAGAAAATGAGAAAAAAAAAAGGATCACGAGGTATTGAATTTTCATGAGCGCTTAGCCTTGTACTCTTTAAGTTCTTTTTCTGAAAAATCTGGATACTTCGATTGAAGTTCTTTGAGGGACTTACTTTTAAGATCCATAAAGAAGGCATCTTTCTGATACTCATCCCAGCTCTTAGCTTGCTTCACTTTAGAAAGGAGCTGATCACGCATTCCCTTGTCAGGAAGTGAACTGCGATGAGTGCTACCACGGCGAATATTGAAGTTCTTTTCCAGGGATTTAGTTTCGATATTTTCATCTAAGATCAGGAGCTCGCCTTTGGGCTGGGCCCAGAGAGAAAAGGGGAGGGATAAAATAACGATGAGAAAAATGAAGGTTTTCATTTCTCGCTTATCGGAAGAACGGGGATTTTGTTTAGTTGAAGAAAAAATAAAAAAGGGACCTCACGCATCCGGCGCTAGTCCCTTTTTTTAGGGGGGTATACCACTATCAGACAGAGTGACAAGAGAGGGGGTATGTCATCTCATGGCCTTTAGGGGACGTGATGGAAAGGTAGTCATTAGCATCAGAGAATTCTTGAACATTCTTGACGCTGATACGGTGTTTATTACCGTTAATATAAAGTGTTTTAGTGAAGCCTTTATGCTTCTTATGAGTCCGCACTGAAGCTGACTCGATCGAGGAAATAGAACGACTAATTCCCGACTCGTCTTCCTTATGAAAGGAGATCTTTTCATTCTCAATAGTAAAAGTCTTTTCACCAAAAGCAGTGTTGCAGACAATGTCGCCAGTAGCTGCTTGTGAATTAAAGGAATGGATCATAATAATAAGTCCTAAAAAGCCTAAAATCGTACTTAAAGAAAGTGTCTTCGTTTTCATGTTTTCCCCCTAATAAAGTTATGAGCGACGACTTCCTATCATCTCCCCTCGTGCCATTCTTATTACAAAGCGTAGGCCAAAATGGGGTCCGTGATTTCAGGGTCTTAAAAAGGCTTCTGGCAGAAGGTCTTTGACAGGTGTCTATTTCCTAGTCATTTTTGAGGGGGTATACTGTTTAAACTATGGTGCCTTTAAACTACAACCAGCTCTATTACTTCTTTAAAATTGCCGAGAGCGGTTCTATTTCTAATGCTTCTAAAGACACCCTCATAAGTTCCCCGGCCCTCTCCATGCAGCTCAAAGAACTTGAAGAAAGTTTAGGCACTCCGCTCTTTACCCGGACTGGAAAGAAGCTGGTGCTGACGGACGCGGGATCGATTGTCTTTGAATACGCCAAAGACATCTTCAAACTCGGGCATGAACTGATCGATACCATTGGCGATAGAAAGAAGGGCAGTGGTAGACCTAAGATCGAGATTGGTTGTCAGGATACAATTCCTAAGATGCTCATCGATGATCTTCTGGCCTATTTGATTTCTGAGAAGAAATGTAAGGTCGTCTTGCGGGAAGGGAATCGGGAGCGGCTAATTAGTATGCAGAATGATTTTAAGCTCGATCTTATTCTAACTAATTCCGTGCCGCAGATTGATAATGAATATATCTCAGAAGTTAAGCTTCTAAAGAAAGAGGAGATTATCATCGTGGGGCATCCTAAGTTTAAGAGGCTTAAATCCTGGTATGCGGCCCCCTTGATACTGCCAACCTTTGATTCCAGTACTCGTCAGAAGTTAGAGCTTTATTTTCACGATAACGAAATCACTCCCGATATCGTGGCAGAGGTGGAAGATAAGGCGACCGAGATCGATATGGCCCAAAGAGGGTTGGGATTAATCTGTGCCATCAAATCCTGTGTGGAACCACAGCTCAAAAATAAATCCCTCATTCAGTTCGCAGTTCTTAAAAATCTGCATGAAGAAATCTGGATGATTCTTGGTAAACGTAAGATTTTAAATCCTCTTGCCCTCCATGCCCTTAAATACTTTAGTCAGGAAACTGATCGTTAAGTTTATCTGATGCATGTCTTCTTTTTTTCTGAATACCAGAGCTCACCGTACTTTGTTAGTATTGAACTAAGGCAAAGGAGAATTTATGCAAGTTCATGTGCACTATCAAGGAATGGATCCATCTCCCTGGTTGGATCAGTTTATCGCAAGTCGTATAAATAAGCTTGAGCGTTATCTCGGCCAGGCTTCATCGGTGGATATCCACTTAAAGCATACCGATCGCACTTATAAGACATCTATGGCGATTCATGGCGTGTTCAAAGACTATGCTTTTAGTTCTGATGGGGAAAATCTATATGAATCCTTCACGCTTGCCATGGATAAAGCTTCTCGTTCATTAGGGGAGCAAAAGCGCAAGGTTAAAGATAAGATCAACCGCAAATTCTTCTCTCTCAAAAAAGATTTGGCATATTAGCGAGGGGGGCCTAGGGCCCCCTTTTTTATTTCTGCTTATAACTTTTAATCAATTCATTAACGGCATTTACTTCTATGACAAAACCCTTCTTTAAAGCGATAGGATCGGAATATGCATTACGAACAGCACTCAGACTATAGGTAATGATAATGGTGCTATTCTCTTTTAAGGAGATATAAGAAGAGATTTCGGTCCCCCCCATCAAATAATCTGAGTATTCAGTGTATTCCTTCAAAATGATGGAGGAAGCACTTTGAGATAAGACATCCATTTTTTTAATGGCCGAAACGGCTTGAATGATGCGGGAGTTGGGAAGAGTGCTGATATCATCCGAATCGAAATAACTCTTCATTTTATAGCTATGAGCACTTTTACCGGGAACAGTTACTCTATAGGTTACGGGATCGATCTCTCTTAGTTCCTGCTGGCCCATAGTGTGCTTCAAATAGTCTTTATCTTTTATGTGTTCATTGTCATAAAAGCCAACCGCCCGCTTCACTACGTAAGCCTTCTTGGTGAGCATGATATGCACCTCTCTTTCTTGCAAGAGTGAGAGAGTATCTAGATCCTTTGCTAAGGGAAATTCTTCTACTAATTTTCGCGGAGGAAGTAGGTGATGGGAATAGTGAACATCCCCAGAAAGGAGTTTTTCTGCATCGACTTTGAAGTTAAACTCTCTATGTTCAATCGCCGCAGCATAGGTGGTAGCGGTCCATGAAAAATTGATGAGCAATGCTCCGACGAGTTTGATAGCGAGATTCATATTGTACCTTTTGTTCTAATACTTGATCGGAATAATTTTACTAAACATGAGTAAAAAACTTTTCTATACTTAATCCAGAGCTCTTAAGAAGGAAAAAGTAATGATTCAAAACATATGCCGAATGGGTAATCCGGTGCTCCGAGAGCCAGCGCGCGAGTTAACTTTAGCGGAAATAAAGTCTGATTATTTTACTCAGTTAGTGCGAGATATGCGTGACTCCATGAAGCACTACGGAGGTATAGGAATTGCGGCCCCGCAAATTGGAGTTTCTATGCAAGTGGCTTTAATTGAGCTGCCTGACGTTAATCGCTATGGTGAGGAAATCAATCTTCCGCTCACGACCTTCATCAATCCCCAAATAGAGTATCTAACTCAGGAGAAGCAGGGCTTTTGGGAAGGTTGTCTCTCGGTCCCTGGTTTAAGAGGCTTTGTCGAAAGACCAAAGAAAGTGAAGGTGAGCTATTTAAATGAAAAAGGTGAAGCCAAGGAAATTCTGGCCGAAGGGTTTCTCGCCACCGTTCTACAGCACGAGCTTGACCACCTTTCAGGCACCCTCTATATCGATCGCATTAAAGATCCTAAGTTACTCACTTTTCAGGAAGAGTTCGATACTTTTATCAAGGAAAAGAATAATATCGACTAATCATGCTTAAGCGAACTACTGCATTCAGACAACTTCTCTATTTTGCCTCTCCCATTATTCTGGGTCATGTGGGCATCATGCTTATTGGAACCGGGGATATGATCATCGCTGGTCGCTATTCTCGAGAGGCCCTGGCCGCCGTGGGACTGGCAATTTCTGTGGCCAATCCGATTATGATCTCTCTTCTAGGCCTTCAGTTTGCGGCTTCTCCTCTCCTTGCCCAAAGAAGAGGCAATGGTGAGAGTATCGATAAGTATTTCTGGACCGTTATTGTTTATAGTATGGCGATCTCTCTTTTATCCTGTGTGCTAACGCTTCTTAGTGTGCGACTTATTCCGCTCTTTAAATATGACCCGACTATAACCAAGCTCATTATTGAGTATTTAATTATCACCAGTTTTTCTACTGCAGGACTTTGTCTTTATCAGGGTGTTAAAGAGTTTTTTCAATCCCAAGAGAAAACTATTACTGCTAATTTAGTTGCTCTTATTGCTGTGGGAGTAAATCTTTTTTTTAACTATGCCTTTGTCTTCGGAGAATTTGGCTCACCTAAACTTAATGAAGCTGGGCTCGCCTGGGCAAGTCTTGCTGTACGAAGTTTTATGGGATTAGCTCTCTTCCTGTTTACCTACAAGCTTTGGAAAACTCCTCGAATCATCGACTGGAAGTTTATGAAGGAGATGTGGAAGCTGGGGATTCCTATCACTCTCACGCTCTTCTTTGAGATCATGGCCTTCTGTTCGGTTACACTTTTTGTCGGAAAATTTGCCGAGGTTCAGACGGCTGCTAATAATATTGCTCTTAATCTAGGCTCTCTCGCCTTTATGATTCCCATGTCGATCTCGGCAGCTGTTTCAGTCAAGGTGGGGCACGCCTATGGAGAGAAGAATCTGCATAAAATCAAAATATTCAATCAGGTGAGCCTGTTTACCTCTCTGAGCTTCACTCTGATCATGGCCAGTGTTTTTTATCTTAACCCTGAGCCACTTTTACAGCTTTATACTCAAGATGCTCCAGTTCTAGAGTGGGCACGAAAACTTCTTTTTTGGGTGGCCTGCTTCCAGCTCTTTGATGGTGCCCAGGTAACTTTGGGGGGAATTCTTCGCGGTTTAAATATCACCCGATCTTCATCCGTAGCCGTATTCATTGGTTATTGGTTGATTGGCATTCCTTTAGGATATTATCTTGGTTTTCATGCCGGTCTCGAGGCGCAGGGGTTTTGGATTGGACTTGCTCTTGCGCTGGCACTGGTCGCACTGATGTTAGGAATAATCTTAAAAAGAAAGATGAAGGCTTTGGTATTTCAATATGATTAATAAAGTTATTGAGGAAGTAAGAGAGAAGGGGTGGAGTTTTAATACTGATTTCTTATCGGGAGTAGAACTGCAAGCCATCAATGATTTTTTTGTAGCTCATAAGAGTGAATTTGTTCCTGCTAAAGTTGGTAAAGGAAATGAAAGCCAAAGAGCGACTGAGATTCGGGGAGATAATACCTTGTGGCTCGATCCACTTGCTCCACAGCCGCCTTTTGATAAGATTATGAACTTCCTTGAGGAGTTAAAGCGCTCTTTGAACCAGAGTTTTTTCCTGGGGCTAAAAGAGTTTGAATGTCATCTTGCTTACTATCCAGTGGGAAGTTTTTATATCGAGCATTTAGATCGTTTTGAATCTGATTCATCCCGAACTCTTTCCTTCGTATTCTATATTCATGATTCCTGGAATCCTGATGACGGTGGAGAGTTGGTCCTTTATTCCAAGGATAAGAAGTTCATCTCGAGTATTCTTCCTCTCCCCGGATCCTTTATGTGTTTTATGAGTGAAGACTTCCCCCATGAAGTTAGAGTTTCCCGAAAAGAGAGACGCACCCTCACGGGTTGGATGCATACTAAAATAATTTATTGAGGCGATTATGAACTGTGCTTTATGTGAGAGAGTTAAAAGTATTCAGGCAGAAAATTATCCTTATCTCATCCATGAATTCCCTCATAGCTATCTTCTCTTAGGCGAGCATCAGTATTATCGTGGATATTGTGTTCTGGTGAGTAAATCTCATCATAAAGAGATGGCCGATATTCCATCCCCCGAGAGAGAAGAAATCTTTCAGGAAATGATGACTTCATCCTCCCTGATTCAAAAAGTCTTTAAACCCAAAAAGATGAATCTTTCAAGCCTCGGAAATGTAGTTGAGCATTTACATTGGCATTTCTTTCCGCGCTACGAAGATGATGTGAATTTCAAAAATCCACCTTGGCTACAAATGTCTCAATTTGATGATGCCAAAATTACACCAGAAGAAAGAGATAAAATAATAGAAATATTGCAATTAGAAATATTGTAAGAATCTGATAAACTTATTTCAAATCCACAACCCCGAGGAATATTTTATGAGTTTTCTTTCTAGTCGCGTAGAAAATCTGGCCGAATCCGAAACTCTCGCTATGGCCCGTCTTGGGAATGAGCTCAAGGAGAAGGGGGTTAACGTCATTAATATGAGCCTAGGGGAACCAGATTTTAAAACTCCCGATTTTGTGAAGACTGCTGCAAAAGAAGCTATCGATAAGGATTTTTCCTACTATACGGCAGTTGCCGGTTATAAGGATTTACTTGAAGGAATAGCCGCTAAGTTCAAGCGCGATAATAACCTTGAATATAAGCCTTCTGATATCGTTGTCTCCACGGGGGCCAAGCAGTCCATCATCAATGTCATCATGGCAACGATCAATTCAGGAGATGAGGTTATTCTGCCGGCTCCTTATTGGGTAAGTTATTCCGAAATGATCAGGCTCAATGACGGTGTGGTGGTTCCCCTTGAGACCGATTATAAGTCAGACTTCAAGATTTCTCCGCAGCAGCTGGAAAAAGCGATTAATCCAAAAACCAAGATGTTTCTTTTTTCCAATCCCTGTAATCCAACCGGAACTATGTATAACGAAAAGGAGCTCCGTGCACTAGGTGAAGTTTTCAAACGTCATCCCAATGTTCTTATCGTTTCTGATGAAATTTACGAACATATCAGCTTTGAAGAAAAAATGTTCTCTATCGGTTCCATTCCTGAATTAAAGAATCGCACCGTTACGGTAAATGGATTATCCAAGGGCTTTGCCATGACTGGCTGGAGATTAGGCTTCTTGGGAGCTCCTAGTGAGATTGCCAAGGCCTGTGTCAAAATTCAGGGCCAGTTCACTTCGGGAGCAAGTTCTATTTCGCAAAGAGCTGCTATCGCTGCGGTCGCCGTCGATCCTAAAGAAGTTGCTCATATGAGAGAGGCCTTCAAAAAGAGAAGAGATCTACTAATCTCACTTATGAAGGAAGTGCCCCATATCAAGGTTAATAATCCGGGGGGAGCTTTCTATCTTTTTCCTGAAGTTTCTTACTACTACGGAAAATCTCATGGCGGAACAGTCATCAAGGATGGAAAAGATCTTTGCATGTATCTGCTTAATCATGGCCATGTTGCTATGACTCCAGGAAGTGCTTTTGGAGCGCCCAATTATATTCGTCTTTCCTATGCTATCTCTGAAGAGCAAATTAAAGATGCTGTAAGCCGTATTAAGCAAGCGTTATCAGAGCTAAACTAGCTTTTTCTAAAGTTTAAATTAAGGTGCTGGCGACTCAGTGATCAAAGACTGAAGATGTCGCCTAAGCTATCTTCTGACCGCTTCGTGAGAACTATCAAAATAGGAGTTCACTATGAAAGGTCTGCTTTTTTTATCCCTTATGTCACTTTCTTCTTTTGCTATGGCCACCGCTGACTGGAAAGTCATCGCTGAGACAGTTTCTTGTCCAGAAAATGTTCAGGTACTTGCAAAGGAAGGAGAGAAGTATGTTATCGCTACCTCCGATAATTCTCAGAAGAAGTTATATGCTAAAGATGGCTCAGAGTTTTCTGCTGAAACTCTAAGTAGTACTGAGTTCGTTTCTGATACGAGCAAGGAGAAGTATCTTCAGAATGAGGCCACTTTCAAATTTACCCAACCAGGGTATGTTGAAGGAAATCCTCCTAAGATGGACATCGTTAAAAATGGTAAGAAGGCTCACTGCCGCATGAATCTTAAATAATATGACTGAACAAACTCGTATTGAAAAAGATACTTTTGGTGAAATAGAAGTTCCTGCTAACAAGCTATGGGGAGCGCAAACTCAGCGCTCTCTTCACCATTTTAACATCTCGTCTGAAAAAATGGATCTGCAATTAATTAAGGCTCTGGTCTTAATTAAGAAAGCTGCAGCTCAAATCAATGCTGATAATAAATCTCTTAAGATAGAAAAAGCATTGGCGATAAAAGCCGCTGCAGATGAAGTTTTAAAGGACATGCATACTGATGAGTTTCCATTGTCTGTCTGGCAGACAGGAAGTGGAACGCAAACCAACATGAACGTAAATGAGGTTCTCGCCAATCTTGCCAGCGAAATTCTTGAGGGCGACAGAGGCGAGAAGAGACTTATTCACCCCAATGATGAAGTGAATAAAGGTCAAAGTTCAAACGATGTCTTTCCAACTGCCATGAGTATAGCTGCTGTTCAAAGTGTGCTGATCGATCTCATTCCAGCAGTTGAAGAACTCCGAGATACCTTCAAGGAGAAGTCTTGTGCCTTCTGGGAAGTCACAAAAATTGGTCGTACTCATCTGATGGATGCGACTCCTCTTACTCTAGGGCAAGAGATCTCTGGTTATGTCTATCAACTAGACAATGCTCTGAAACATATTGAAGCCTCACTTGATCATTTAAGAGAGCTTGCAATTGGCGGCACTGCCGTGGGTACTGGACTTAATGCTCCCAAAAATTTTGATGAGCAGATGGCCAAGCTCATTTCTGAATATACCGGAATTGAATTTAAGAGTGCTCCCAATAAGTTTGAAGCTCTTGCCGCCAATGATGCTATTGTACATGCTCATGGTGCCCTTAAAGGTCTGGCCACATCTCTCTTTAAGATAGCCAATGATATCCGTTGGCTCGCCTCTGGCCCCAGAAGTGGCTTAGGAGAAATCGCCATTCCAGAGAATGAGCCAGGTTCCTCCATCATGCCAGGGAAGGTTAATCCTACCCAGTGTGAGGCCATGACCATGATCTGCGCTCAGGTTATGGGAAATGATGTAGCGATAAATATTGGTGGAGCATCTGGAAATTTTGAATTAAATGTCTTTAAGCCACTTCTTATTCATAACTTCTTAAAAAGTGTTCGACTCTTAAGTGACGGCTGCAGAAGTTTTGAGGAGTTTTGTGCCAGAGGGATCGAGCCCAGAATGAATCGAATCGATGAACTCTTAGATCGCTCTTTGATGTTAGTGACTGCTCTTAATCCACATATTGGTTATGATAAGGCAGCTCAAATCGCTAAGAAGGCCCATAAAGAAGATAAGACTCTTAAAGAAGCAGCAATGGAACTCAATTTCTTAACATCTGAGCAGTTTGATAATTGGGTAAAACCCAAGGATATGACTAATCTTCAATCTTTTGATTCATAATCTGATTAATCTCACTTCTATGTTCGAACGCTAAATCCTTACAGTGATTAAAGGCCGGCGGTTGCTTCATACTTTTAAAGGCTTCTACACATCCCAGAAGATAGGACATCTGCGCTTGATTGAGCGCCGCATTTATCGATACCTCGGGCTTCCAAGCCCTCTTCTCATGCGATTTATGAGCGCAACTAGTAAGGATAAATAGTAAGAGGGCGATTCTCATGAATTCATTGTCCTGAATCTAAACAGAATGTAAACTTAAAGCCATCTTACAAACACAAAATTGGTAAACTTATGAAGATTCTCCTTCTAGGACTTTTCTTATTCATCACTGCAAGAGCTTCGGCTGCAACAATTAGTTGTGAAGCCAGCTATGACAATTTAGGTATTCCCCATGTGGAGGTTTCTTCCAACAAAGATTTCTATTTCTGCTTTGGTTACCATCATGGAAAAGATAGGGCCTGGCAAATGGATTACTTTAGACGAGTGGCCTATGGAAGAAATGCCGAGGTTCTGGGATTTTCGCAATTGAAGTCTGATCTTATGATGAGGCTTCTGGATCTGCCGAGTGTTGCCAATAAATTATGGGCCACTTTTGATCCCTCTCAAAGAGAAGCCTTTCTTCACTACACTGAAGGAGTCAATGAAGGATTTAAAGAAGGCAGAATGGCCAGGGAATTTGAAGATTTGAAATATTCTCCTGAAGAATGGAAGCCAGAAGATACAATTGCACTCCTTCTCATTCAATCCTTTGATCAAACAAAAAAATCTTTTTCAAGTGATTATCTTGAAGAGAAGAGTAAGGAAGTCTGGAAAGAGAAGGCAGAAGCTCTTTTTGATGAAGAAGGCATGCCTTGGGAAAATACTATTCTTAAAGATGGTGAGTATCCTAAGAAAGTAGCGAGCTTAAATTCTTCGACAATCTCAAGACCTGCAATAAAGTTATGGGCAAATTTTCCTGAAGTCTTTGGTAAAGAATCGGGTTCCAATAACTGGGTGGTAAGTGCTAAAAAATCTAAGACGGGGAAGGCCATTCTGGCCAATGATCCTCATCTTGATCTTAAAACACCTCTGTTTTGGTACTGGATGCATTTAAAGTCTCCTGCACTAGAAGTTATTGGGGCGAGCCTTCCAGGAGTTCCAGTCGTAGTGAGTGGCACTAATGGCAAAGTTGCCTGGGGCCTTACTAATGCCTACCTTAATGCTGCAGATGTCGTATTTTTAAATAACCCATCATCTGAATCCTTCAAAACCATCCGTCCGGTTGTGTGGGTAAAGTTTTGGTTTTTCAAAATTCCTTTCTTTTTTAAGAGTTTTGAAAAACTTATATCAGATCATCCTATTCTTCCTCTTGAAGTTGAGAATGATCAAAAGTTAGCTCTTAAATGGGCGGGGTTCGATCTAAAGGCCGATGAAGTGCTACCTATGCTAAAGCTCGTGACCGCAAAGAATGTAGAGGAAATGAATTCTACTTTAGGAGAAGTGGGTATTCCTGCCTGGAATTTTGTTTTTGCAGATACCAAAGGGGATATTGGTTATAGAGTTGTTGGAAAGACCTATCGGCATCTTAGTAAAACTCCCTTTGGTATTTCTTCGGAAAGCTTTGAAGAGTTCCAAAGAGCCGAATATTTATCAAGTGAAGAGCGTCCTCATGTATTAAGGCCCGAGCGCAACTATGTTTATTCGGCCAATAACAGGCACTGGCCTAAGGATGGGGTCTTTTATGGAGGCAGGGCATATTCTTTTTCTTTTCGAGGTCTAAGAATTGATGAATTACTCCAGGGACAACATGATCCTGAAAGCTTCAAGGCCATCCAGTGTGATCATCTAGTGGTTGATGCCCGCTTCTTCCTCCCGCTTATTTTTAATCATATTGAAAGTCCACTACTCGCCAGCTGGAATATGATGGCAACCGATGGTTCTGTGGAATTATCTGTTTATCGTCGTCTCATTGATATTATGATGACCGAGTGGAAGGTAAATGAGTATGCCCTTTATCGACTACTGCAAGAGAGAACACCTGAAAGGAAAAAAGATGTTCAGAGATTTTATGAACTTGCCTTGAAGGATGTGAATGGGCGAAGTTGGAAAGACTTTCACATTTTGAGTTTTGAACATCTCTCTAAAAATGATGATTGGAAATTTGCTCCCAAAATACCTGGAGTTGGAGACAATCACACAGTTGATCCCGGGACAGCAAAATGGAATTCAGACGATAAAATCTTTGAGCAATACTCAGGAGCTTCTATGCGCATGATTATTGAGATGAAAGAGCGGCCTTTGATTCAATTGGTACTGCCTGGATTTAATCGCCATTATACGAGTGAGAAGGCTGGCGATCCTTGGCAGGATTGGAAGGAGTGCAAGTATTCGAAAGTTAGTTTTTAGAAGTTTCTTATGACGATATAAACAAGTAGCGCCGTTACCAGGCATACAAAGATTATGCGCTTGGGCCAGGTATTAAGACCTATCCAGGTATTATCGCCTTTATTGAAAGCAGCATCAAGAATGCAACCAGCGTGAAGAAGAAGACCCGGCCAAAAGAAGCTGAAGTATCCAAATCCCACCAATAAGGCCCAGAAAATTCCAGGCATAATCTGACCCTTCATCAACTGACCCAGGCCCGGCAGCATCATGCTCCAAAGGGCAGCAATAGAATTATCGACTTTATGGTTTACTGGATTATTACTCATGAATCCATTCTAGCTTAAAGTAACCGGGCTTTAAATAAAAAGTAACTGGCTGAAATTAGGAACTTATCGTACTTTTTTGCTCAAGAATATTCCCAAAGCATCCGATAAAGGGAAAAGAGAAAGAACGCTTATATTACCGGAGGTACGTATATGGGTAAGAAGCACGAAAACACGGCATCTAAGAAAAAGCTGACGAAGAAGGAATTGAAGGCACAAAACCATGCGAGATTGATGGCCAACAAAGGGCAATCAAATAATGTGGTTGATATTAATGCCTACCGAGATCAGAATAAGAAAGATAAAGCAGCTTAACTTAAAATTGGATAGGGGGGACTTGCTCCTCCCTCATTCATTCGCGAAGAACTATGGAAAATTATCTTACTGTACAGACCCCTTCTGGGCCCATGGATGTTTATGTATCAGCACCATCCACCAAGGGCAAGTCTCCAGTAGTGATCGTTCTTCAGGAAGCATTTGGCGTCAATTCACACATCAAAAATATCTGTAAACGATTCTCAGCTGAAGGGTATATTGCCCTGGCTCCTGAACTTTTCCATAGGCATTCAAAGCATTTGCAAGTCGACTACACCGATCGCAGTTCCATTAAACCGCTTATGGGCTCATTAACCAATGAGATGCTCATGGAAGATGTGGCGGCAACTTTAAAGCTTCTGAAAGATCTGCCTTCAGCGGATGTTAGTAATGTCTTCACCATTGGCTTTTGTATGGGAGGATTTGCTTCATTATTATCTTCTGTAAATTTTAAGCTCAATGGTTCCGTCTCCTTTTACGGAGCTGGTGTTACTAGAAAAAGAGAAGGCATTGGTTACACACCCTTTTCAAATGAGCTTTCAAAGATACAAAATCCCGTTCTCTTATTTTTTGGAAGTCATGATGCCAGTATTACTGCTAGTGATATTGATGAGATAAGAAATTGCCTGGATGAGCATAACAAAGATTATGAGATAGAAATCTTTCCTGGTAGCGATCATGGTTTCTTTTGTGATGAGAGAAAGACTTACGATGCCTCTGCGGCATCCAGAGGCTGGAAAAAAACACTCAGCTGGATGCAGTCTCTACTTCATCCAAAGGCAAAATAAAGCTAAAGGTTGCTCCTTCTCCAAAATTACTGCTGGCTTCTATGCTTCCCTGATGACTTTCCACAATCCCTTTGGCAATCGCTAACCCTAGACCAGTTCCTTTATGAGCCGTTCCTTGAGCCTGCCAGAATCGATCGAAGACATTCGCGATATGGTGATCAGCGATGCCTGGTCCGGTATCACTGATGGAAAACTTAACCTTATATCCTTTCACTTCCGCTCTTAAAGTTATCGTCCCATCTTGAGGAGAGAATTTCACAGCATTACTAATAAGATTTGTGAAGACTCGCAAAATTTGAAGGCTATCACATATAATGGTTGCCGTGCCGAGATTACTTTCTCTTTTTACCGTAATATTTTTTGATGAAGCCGTGGTTTGAGCAAACTCAAAGGCTTCATCAAAAATTTTTGAGGCAAGGTGGGGAGTCTTTAAGAGAGTGAAGTGACCAGCTTCAATTTTAGCTAGACTTAAGAGATCTTCAATTAAAGCATTCATTCTTTGTCCTGCTTTATGAATCTTTTTCGCCTGATCTTTTACCCATAGTCCAAATTCATCTGAAGGAGATTTCCTTTCAATAAGAGAAGCTCCTACCATCATGGCCCCTAATGGGTTTCTAAGATCATGGGAGACGATCGCCAGCACTTCTTCTCTGACTCTGACAGCTTCTTGGAGGGATTTTTCAAATTCTTTTCTTTCGCTGATATCAGTGGAGATACCTCCAAGATATTGTATATTACCCTCAGAATCGAGTATCGGAAATTTTGCTGTGATGTAGGTATGAAGTCCATCTTCAAAAAGACCACTCTCTTCAACTTCTAGCGCTTTTTTTGATTCTATCACGATGCGATCATTTGCCAGAAAGGCTTCTGCAACATCTTGTGGTACAAGGTCAAAATTTGTTTTGCCTAGAATTTCTTTAAGAGGTCTTTTAAAAATCTTGGTAAACTGATGATTCGCAAGTACGATTTTACCTTCTAAGTCTTTAAGATAAATACTGCTGGGAGAGTAGTCTAGGATTGATTGCAACCTCTGTTGACTTTCAATTAACTCAATCTCTGCTCTCTTTCTGGCAGTTATATCCAGAATGATACCAACCATACGACAAGGTTTATTGTGTTCATCATAGATGCCGTGGCCAATACTTAGAATGCTTCTTGTTTTGCTATTGGAGAGGACTATTCGGAATTCTTTTCTAAACTTTCTACCTTGCTCAAGAGCAGTTCTTAATGAATCTGCTACCATCTGTTTATCCTCTGAATGGACCCTTGATTCAAAGTCGGCAAAATCTCTCTCCACCCCAGAGTGTGGATAGTCTAAGATCCTGGCCGTATTCTCATTCCATATGAGAGTATTTTTTTTAAGATTCCAGTCCCATATTCCCATTCCAGAGCCTTCCATTGCGAGGGCCAGTCTTTCTTCACTGGACTTTAAAGCTTCTTCAGATTTTTTATTAGCTGTAATGTCATTGGAAATTCCGCAAATGGCATATATATTTCCATTCTCGTCTTTGAGTGGAAATTTAAGAGAGAGAAAAATTCTCTCTTGTTCCGCGATCATTAATGTTTCTTCAGTTTGAATTGATTTACCCGAAACAAAAATCTGTTCATCAATCTGCATGATTTTATTTCCGACTTCTGTTCCAAATAATTCTAAATCTGTCTTTCCAATAACTTCTTCTTCCAGTCGATTCATGGTTCTTAAAGTTTCTTTGTTACATAGGACATATTTTCTCTCTAAGTCTTTAATGTAGATATGAGAAGGGGCATTTGCCATGATGTAATTCAGTTGGTCCTGAGTTTTCCTGAAGTCTTCTTTGATGCTTCTAAAAGAAGTAATATCCATCGTTAGGCCATATATTCGAACTGATCCATCGGGCATCTTTTTGGGATGCATTCCAGTTTGTACCCATAGAGTTTTTCCATCAGAGTTATTAATTTTATGAGAAATTCTTTTATCTTCAAAACTTGCAATACAATCTTTCAATGTGTTCTTTAAAAGTTCCCTATGCTCTGATGGAATAAGCTTGAAGAAGGTTTCGGAGTCACTAATCCATTCTTCGCCAGCATGTCCAACAATGTACTGAGAGCGTTGACTTACAAAACTGAATTTAAAGGGATTGGTCTCGGCTTCCCAGACCACGGAATGATCTAGATGATTTAGTATATCGGTAAATCGTTCTGAAGAAATTTCGGCATTCCTCTTCAGCTGGGCCAGATTCTTCATTGCTCTTAAGAGTAGAAATCCCAGTAAGGGAATGATGATAAGTGAGATGATACCCAAGCTTACTGTTATCCAGGTTGCTCGTTTTGCGGCCCTAACAGAGTAATCCTTCAACTTTTTTAGATGTTTTATTTGATGCTCCTCAAAATCACTAAGAGCTTTATCTAATTTTATTCTCTTAGGAGAGAGTCTGTTTTCAAATAAACCTTGTGTCTGCTCGAGAGTTACTCCTAGCTTTTTTTGATCAATCATACTCTCTAGAACCGCTTGATGCTCTTTTTCTGAAATTTCAATGTTCTTAAGAAATTCTCTTTCTAATGAGGTTGTTAGTTTTTTTTCAAGGTTTTCAAGTATGTGATAAAAATCTTGTCTGGAATCATTCATTCTCTCCAGCATCACATTGTCTCCATACATGAGATAACCTCGACCGCTTGCAATCTTCTTCTCAATTCGGACAGTTAGATTTTGAATGTCCTGTAATTTTTCTGAATTTTCGAAGGCTACGAGATCTTTAGTATTGATAACATTTTGTAGAGAGGTGAAAGTTAATAGAAAGTAGACAATAAGCAGACCCGAGCCAATGATAAGGATCAAAGGAATATTGATATCATTGATTAAGTTGAAATTTGGGTCTTTCTTCTTGAGCATTATCTCCCTTTCATTCAGGGGATAATTTCCTGCGGATCTAAAGACTTGTCATCTTGCTTAGGGAAAGATTCTTTAGGTTGTCGGCCTAAAGAATCATAATAGAAGAACCTTAATTAATAATGAAAATTGAGTTTAGAGTCGACCAACTAATTTTTTGCAACGCTCAACACTTGTACCAAGGGCCCTGCCGATTTTAGAGGCCGTTGCTTCAACACATGCCTGATAAAGCTCTTCTTTATCGAACTCATCTCTTTCAAAGCGAACTGGCTGTCCTCTCTCATTAACACCTAAGAGGTTCTTCGCAACAGAAGCAGGGGTCCAGAATGGGCCTGGAACGATGCGATAGTAGCAGTCATAAGTTCCGTAAGCAGTTCTTTCTGGGAAGGTAGACATGCGGAACATTCTTTCAATAAGATCGTTCTCACCGGTTTTGATTTCCTTGCAATTTGTGCTTCCAGAAAAGGCATGTAACCATTCGGTAGAGACCTTGGGACCCTTGATTTTGCTAGGAAATCCTGCATCAAGAACCCAGAGATTTCCTTTTTCATTCACCACAGGTGCCACATGGTACCACCAAGTCTTTCTGCCGATTTCTCCCGTCATCTTGGTATAAAAGAGAAAGATTTTCGCTGAGTCAATATCATAATGTCTTTTGAAATCATGGGCCCAAAGTAAAGCGCGGTTTGAACAAATTGAACTACCTAGCTTGATTTCTTTGCGATCCATTTTTGTAAAGAGCGATTCTTTTGTGAATCCTTTTTTAGCGATGTCGGTCATCCTCCAATTGTACTCTGAAAGATTAATTTCTTGAGCAAAGGAAAGGGTTGAGAGCGTTAAAATAATAAGAGTAAAGATGAATTTCACGAGAGTCCTCCGGTAAGAATTCGAGGGGCTATTCATACAAGCGTTGTTTGACTCTGTCATCTGTCCGCATGAGTAAATTAATCCAAAGTTTCTTGCGCCATGAGCCAGTCATAAACTGACGCACGTCATTTGTTTACATTGAGGGATTTGTTACTCTTATGGGAGTCAATAAAGGAGGGTTTATGAAGTTTATTAAGAAAGTAGTTATGGCCATTGGTATGGATGATGACATGGTTGAAAGATTAAAGCCTGTGGAGAGTATGGATTTTCTGCAAAACTGCGAAGTGCATTTTGTTACAGTCTTTAATACCCTTAACTATGGTTTTGTTATGGGAGATATTCCCCTGGTGTATCCTGTGGAAGCCGATAGAAAAGCAATCGAACTATCAATCAATGATATGTTAAAAAATACTTCTAAGCAGATTCTGCCAGCTAATTTTGCTGGTAAACTTGTTTTTAAATGTCTTTTTGATCAGAATCCCAAAGCATTGTTTTCTACCTATGTAGAAGATGTGGAAGCAGATCTTGTGATCATTGCAGCACGTGAGAAGAAAGGCTTTTTCGAAAGCTCATTCACTCAATATGTAAGCAAGCATACCAGGGCCAATCTTTTAGTATTAAAGCCAAGCCGATAACGAAAAGGATCTGTTATGAAAGTCGCAATTGCTGGAGCTACCGGGCTCACTGGAAGCTTATGTTTGGAACTTCTATTAGCTGATTTGCGGATTTCAGAAATATTCTCCATTGGAAGAAGAAAATCAGGTCTTAGTCATCCTAAATTACAGGAGATCATTCTGAGCAATGGTGAGTTGGATATAGATCTTTCGGTCGATGCTTTTATCTGTTGCTTAGGAACTACCATTAAGAAAGCTGGCTCGCAGGAAAATTTTAAGAAAGTTGATCATGAGCTACCCCTAAAACTTGCTGAAAAACTAAGGGCCAATGGCTGCCACTCAGCAGCCGTTGTCTCGGCTCTAGGTGCCGATTCTGATTCAAGTTTTTTTTATAATAGAGTGAAGGGCATGATGGAAGAAGATATGAAGAAGATAGGCTTTGAATCACTCACAATTCTTAGACCTTCTTTAATAAAAGGGAAGCGCAAGGAAGTCCGACCAGGCGAAAAGAGTGCAGAGCTTCTCCTTCGTTTGGCCTCACCTTTTTTGATTGGACCTTTAAGAAATTGGAAGACGACTGAAGCTGCAGACATAGCTCAAGCCTTGGTGACCTTGAGCACAAATCCCAAAAAAGGAATTTTGATCTTCAGCTCACAAGAAATTAAGATACTCGCCTCTTCAGAAAGCGCAACTAAGCTCTAGCAACTGCATCTTCCTCACATGTTCTTAACAATCCACTCACACGATCTTAACTTGTCTGAATTAGTCGGCAAAGACAGACTTGCCCCCATTACAAAACCAAATAATGGGGGATTCTATGAAGGCATTTATTGTCTCAAGTCTATTGTTCTCTTCTGTCGCCATCGCCTGTCCAACTGGCACTGAGCTTCTAGTTGAAAACGGTCAAAACTATTGTCTTTTGAAAGGCAAATATCTTAATAGCCAGTTAAGCCTAACCGCTAATCATGTGTATCGTCTTGATGACGAAGGTGTTTTCTTTGGTGGAGATAATAAAGATAACTCTACTCTTAGAATTCAGGCAGGAACAAAGATCGTGGGTGAACCGAAGTCTTTTTTAGCTATCATGAGAGGCTCAAAAATCTTTGCAGAGGGATCAAAAGAAAAACCAATTGTCTTTACTTCAATCAATACTTCTAATCGTAAGCGTGGCGAATGGGGCGGACTTGTGATCAATGGAAACGCTCCTATTAATGCATGTAAAACAGGGACTGAGCTTTGCGAAGCTGTCTCTGAAGGTATTAAGGTAGAGCAAGTTAAGTTCGGCGGAAACGATCCAATGGATAATTCTGGTGTTCTTAAGTTTGTGAGAGTTGAGTTTGCTGGCTACCCAGTGTCTCAGGACAACGAATTAAATGGCGTAACTTTCAATGCTGTTGGAGAAGGAACTGAGGTTGATTACCTACAAGTTAATATGAATGCTGATGATGGAGTTGAGTTCTTCGGTGGTACCGTGAATGTTAAGCATCTTGTACTTACTAACAATGAAGATGACTCTGTAGATTGGGATATGGGCTTCAGAGGGAAAATTCAGTATCTCCTAGTTAAGCAAGCCGATGATTCTGCTGATAATGGTGTTGAAGCTGATAACTTTAAGTCTCCTATGAATGCATCTCCTCGTTCTAATCCAACCATCAGTAATGCAACTTTTATAGGTGGAAAGAATAGTGCTTATGGTCTTCTTCTTAGAAAAGGCACTTCTGCTCATTTCATGAACACCATCGTTACTGGCTTTCAGAAAGCTTGTATTGATATCGATGATGCAGAAACTTTCAATCATGGCGGACTAAAGATCGAATCAAGCATTCTTCACTGTAATAAACTTTCTGAAAACGAAGCAGGCGATGTTTGGTCGACAGACAGCTGGCTACTTTCTCAAGGTAATCTTTCTGTTAATCCAGTTCTATCTGGATACTACCCAGAAAGCTCTAGTCCTGCACTAGGTGCTGGTGTTACTCCAGACGATCTCTTCTTTGAGCCAGTTGATTATATTGGTGCCTTTGCCTCTGAAGATGATAACTGGGAATCTGGCTGGACATCTTTGGTTCAGGAATAATCTGATCTATGAGAAAACTGGTCATCCTTTCATTCTTATTTGCAACAAGTCTTTGGGCAGACACCGACATCCAAGAGATGACGGTGGCCGCTCCAAGAATACAAAATTCAGTGGAAGCTCTATTAGAAGTGCGAAAACAAAAGAACAATGTCTCTGATGTTTTGGGCCAAGAGGCCATGAGTCGCACAGGGGACTCTGATGCAGCAGCAACACTGAGAAGAGTGACAGGACTGACTTTAGTTAATGGTAAGTATGTATATGTGAGAGGTTTGGGAGAGCGCTATTCAAGCGTTCTCCTAAATGGCTCTCAAGTTCCTAGCCCGGAACCTACGAGAAGAGTTGTTCCTCTTGATCTTTTTCCCGTTTCAATTCTTGAAAGCATTACTGTGCAGAAAAGCTTCTCTCCTGATAGACCAGCTGAATTTGGGGGAGGTCTGATTGAACTTCAAACGCGCTCAATACCTCGCAAGTTTACCGGACAAATGAGCGTTGGGGTCAATAGCGAGAATTTTCAAAATAGTCTTGGTTATGCAGGAGGATCGAAGGATCATCTGGGAATGGATGATGGTACCAGGGCCATGCCTTCATTAATCAAAAATGCCTTTAAGAGTAAGAAGAAAATTATTTTAAGTGAGAGCGATGGTCTTAAAATGGATGAGATTGTCAAAATGACTAAATCTCTCTCCAATACTTATAATGTGAAAGATTCTGGACAGGAAACTCTTCCCAATGTTCAGTTCTCCCTCGGTAATTCCCAAAAAGTTGGACAGGGTCGGATCGGTGGTTTTATGGGGTTTATTTACTCCAATGGGGCCGATGTTGGAGAGAGACAATCAAATACCTATAATGTAGGCGCAGGCCAAAAGCTCGAAAGAGATGACAAAAGCGATATTACCTATGCTGAAAGAGAGGTTCAGTTAGGTGGTGCTATGGACATTGGGATAGATTACCGCGATGCACATGAAGTTAAGCTAACCTCTATTCTTTTACGAAATTCAACAAATATTACTCAAGAAAGAATCTCCGAAAAATCCAGTGACTCTTTCTCAAGTCGAAAATACACACTGCTTGAATGGAACGAGCGTCAGCTTTTTTTTAATCAAGTTTCTGGCCTACATAAATTAGACTTTATCACCGCTAAATGGCGTATGAATAAATCTCAGGCCAATCGCGATAGCCCCGACTCTCGTGAAGTTATGAGAAATTTTGATGGTAATGCCTATGTCCTGGAAACCGATGTTTCCGGAAATAGAAGAATCTATAGTGAGCTAGAAGATAAATCTCAAGAATTAGGCGCTGATTTCGATCTTCATCTTTATGAAGAGGGCCATAAGAAGGTCTTGGTTAAGATTGGAGCTACCCAGAATCAAAAAGATCGCGCCAGTGATGTGTACCGTTTGCACTTAAAGAATAATTTTCTACCTGGTAGAACTCCCGATCTCTCTCAGGACTCAGAGACTATTTACAGTCAAAGAGGGGAAGATGCCTTTATTCTGACTAATATTACTGACTCGGCCGATAGTTTCACAGGAACTCAAAACCTTGCCTCTTATTACGGAATTATTGAAATCAGTCCATCTGAGAGCTGGACCTTTGGAGTAGGAGCGAGAAATGAGCGCTCTGTTCAGGAAGTGAAGACCTTTAAGTACTATGATCCGGCTCTTCCCACTTCGGAAGGACGCCTTGAGATGAACGATACCCTTCCTTCCTATAATCTTACCTGGAAGATGTCTAAAGATGAGAGATTTCGCCTGGCCTATGGTGAGACTATCGCTCGCCCAGATTTTAGGGAACTCTCTACTGTTTCCTATATTGAAGATGAGACTGGATACGATGTTATTGGAAACAGTAGTTTAGAAGGCACGATCATTAAGAATTGGGATTTCAGGTATGAGAGATATTTCCAGGATAGTGATTATTACTCA
>DFXX01000041.1:27219-107995 GCA_002381765.1 Bacteriovoracaceae bacterium UBA4097
TAAGAAATCTTGGCAGGACATTTAGAAGATGGAGCCTTGCCAGTAATTTTTCGATCATTCAGTCTAAGGTTGCGATCGATGGCTCTCAGGGAAATCAAACCTCGGATGAGCGTCCACTACAAGGGCAATCTCCCTATGTGGCGAATGTTCAACTTCTCTATGATCGCCCTCAATACAAGATTAGCTCAGGCTTAATTTACAATGTTGTGGGCAAGCGAATTACCGAGGTGGGAACAAATGCTCGCCCTGATATTTATGAAGAGCCGGTCCATCAATTGGACTTTATCTATAATCAAAAGTTTGGTGATTGGGGTTACGGACTTAGGGCGAGAAATCTTCTCGATCCAGTGGCCATGAGCACTCAAGGTGGCGAAGTCGTGAGATCCAGACAAAGAGGGAGAAGTTATGTCTTCAATCTTTCCGCTTATTTTTAGTCTTCTGCTCCTTGTTTCATGTGGAAAGCATGAGCAAAACTCATTTGGAAGGCAAGGAGTCCAAGATATTTCTCAGATAACTAACCCAGATGCCCTCTCACAAGATGTTATGGACGAGGAGCTGGGAAGTCTGGAGAAATTCCTTAAGGCGGGAGGATCTCCCGAGTTTGAATTATCTAATGGAAGAACTCTTTTGACAGAAGCCTGCTTTTGGTCAAAATTTAAGGTCCTCGAGCTACTTATTAAGTATGAAGCTAATATTCAACATAAAGACCGAAGTGGAAAAAGTGCAGCCGACTATGGTGAGGAAGATATAAAGATCAAGAGATCTCTTTATCCTGAACTTATCATTGAACTTAAGAAGGCCCTCTTCACTCAGGCCCGAGATAATGATCTCACCGCCCTCAAGAAAACCCTGGCCGAAAATCCCCCTGTTAACTTTTTTATACTTGAATCTGAATTGGGGCCCGAGGTCAGTAGTTTAGAAGGGGAAACCTTTTTAACTTTTTGTATTAAAGAAAATCTTCAAAATGTTCTTCGCTTCTTAGTTCAACCTAAGCTTGAGCTGGATGTGAATATGAAAAATAAGCAGGGGGAGACTCCGCTGAAGATTGCCCAAAATTTGAATAATAAAAATATTGAAAAACTTTTGATTAAACTTGGAGCCATTGAATGAATGAGAGGATTTTTGCCATTGCCCATTATGTAGACCAGGGAGTTCTCTATCTCCTGTTGGGTCTTTGCTTTATGAGTTTGATTATGATTATCGAAAGATTCTCATTCCTTAAAAAGCGCACAGTTCATAGTAAGAAGAGACAGGCCGAACTTAAGCAAGTACTGGAAACTCAAGATTATGCTCGTCTGGAAAAGATGGTAACTAATCTGGATGAAGTAGAAGATCGCGCTATCCACTTAAGTCTAGAACACTTCAAGAAATATGGAGAATCCGGGGTGGATGAGATATTTAAGTATGTATATCAAAGCGAAAAGCCTCGTTATGAAAAATTCCTGGGATTTCTTGCTACCGTCGGATCAAATGGTCCCTACATTGGTCTCTTTGGTACTGTTTTAGGAATCATGAAGGCCTTCAATGATATGAATGGCACGTCCGGAGGTGGCAGTTCAGTCATGGCAGGGATCTCATCCGCTCTCATTGCCACCGCCGCAGGACTTATGGTGGCGATACCGGCAGTACTCGCCTTCAACTTCTACTCTCGTCAGGTAAAAAGTATTTTTACCAATCTTGATTCCTGTAAAGAGCTCCTCTTTCTTTATGAAAGAGCAGTGAAAAGCGAGAAATAAGTATGGCGGCTGCAAATCAAGATCAGGACGAAATTTCGGACATCAATATCGTCCCACTAGTGGATATCATTCTGGTTGTCCTCATTATCTTTATGGTGGCCTCACCAGCTTCACAGCAGTCAAAGATTACGGTTGATATCCCACAGGCCTCTTCCGGAGATCCTTCCCAGGGGACTGACCCATTTCAGGTAACAGTTAATGATGAGGGATACCTCTTTATTGGAGGAGAGCCAGTATCAGAAGCTGACTTAAAGTCACGAGGTGAGATCGAAGTTAAAAAGAACTCTCAAGTGGAAGCAATTCTAACTGCAGATAAGAATTTAGATTATGGCTCAGTGGTTAAGGTTATCGATTTGATTAAAACAAGTGGCATTCAAAAAATAGCCATCTCGACCACGAGTGGGCTGGAGGAATAAATGAAATCAATTATACTATCGATCCTGTTGGTTCAGGTCACTCAAGTAGCGGCTTCAACTTTGCAAGATGAAGTCTTGGCTACCAGTAAGCTCAGACAAGACGTGGAGCTACTTTCCCTTGAAGTTGAAAATCTGAAGAAAAGTCAGCAGTCAGAAATGGATGTCTATATCCAGCGGGATCAGGAAGTTTCAGCACAGATTCTTAAGGAAAAATTTCGAGGTGATCAACTTAAAACACAAATTCGCCTAAGTCAGGAGAAGCTTAAGCATCACGCTAAAAACTTAAATACGAAAGGAAATGAAGTTTGGCTAAAGAATTTCTGGAAAAAGTATGAGGAGTCTCTGACTCAAGCTCATCCACTTTATGCTCCTAAACTTCAGGAAAAAATCCAGAAACTAAAACTGGATTTTGAGCAAAAGAAAATCTCCTATGAACATGCCCTTCTGCAGACCTGGTTTGTTATGGAAAGAGATCTCGCTAAATCTCAAGACGCCGAATTTCTCCTTTCTCCACTTCAGGGTGAGAAGCTTTATCATGTGGAAATGGTTCGTTTGGGAAGAAATCAAGGATATTTCAGAACCGCTGAAGGTCAATACGGAAAACTTTTTTATACCAATAAGTGGGAGATGAATTTCTTCGAAGATACCTCTTCTCAGAAGATGATTGAAAACCTCCTCACTCAGTTTAAGCAACAGCAGAAAACTGGTCTCTATCAATTACCGGGAATCCAACTATGAAATTCATCTTATTAATGCTTCTTAGCTTTTCTGCTTGGAGTGATGTCTCTTTGGAAGAAGCTTATAAAAGAGAAAAACAGTTCTTGAATGCACAAAAAGAGAGTCTTCTTAAAATGAAGTCGAGCATGGAGCTTGCTTTAAAAATGAGAAAGACCAAAGCGGAAAAAGAAATCGCTGCTAAAGAAGCTACTCTTTCAAGCATTGCCATCAAGAATCAAGATTTACATGAGGAATATAAGGCTCTGGAGAAGATAACTAAAGAGAGCTCACAGATGAGTGGGCAGTTAGAAAAGAATCAATTAAAGATTCATGAGAATCTTCAGGATCTAAGGGCCAAACTAGGTTTAAGTTATACTACTTCTAGTGAAGCCGATGTCATAAAGAAGTTTGAAGCTACTTTGGATGAAGTCTTTGGACTTATTCAGATTATAAGTAACCCGAATTGGAGAAAGCATGCTTTCTTAGATGAGAATGATCATTTGGTTCAAGGAGAGGTGTTTTTTCAAGGACTCTTCTCTGCTTGGGGAAAACATGGCTCTAAAATATTTGCCCTTGCTCCTTATAATAATGAATTCCTTAAAGTCGTGAATGCCTTCGGGGATAAAGAAATCTATTTGTTTACTCCAAATTTTGAGCGTACAGGTCTCANNACTAGAGAAAGAAGAATTATTCTTAGGCTCCATTCTTATTCCATTATTTCTCTGCTTAGGAGTTCTTTTATCTACCGTAAAGGACCCATCAGAACTTTTTACGGTAGTAGAAAAAAAAGCCAAGGCTAAAGCAGTTAGAAAAGTTGAAGTAAAGAATACTCCCAAAGAAGAAGCTCCTAAGATTGAGCCGGCCACGAGTTTATCTCAAACTCTCAGCGCTCCCACTTCTTTAGGTGGAGATTTGAAATCTCTTTCCGCGGGAGTAGTTTCTGAAGGCACTGGGGGCAGTGGTGGCATGAATATCACCCAGGGCGAGACTTCTACCGCCATGCTTGCTCAGGAGACGGGAGGAGAGAGTCGCCCTGCTAGAGCTCTGCAGGTGGTCAATCCCACTTATCCCCAGTCCGCTCAGGCAAGAGGTATTGAAGGCTTCGTCATCTTGGAGATCCTGATTTCAGAACGAGGTCAGGTTACGGAGGCGAAGGTTCTTAGTTCCAACCCACAAGGACTTTTTGAACAGGTCGCCATCGAGGCCATCAGGAAGTGGAGCTTTGAGCCAGGGATTGAAAACGGCAAGACTGTGATCAGTCGAATTAAACAGAAGGTAAATTTTGAACTTAATTAAGATCTTATTTCTTTTTTCAGTTTCCTTTTCTCTATATGCTCTCACAGAAGAAGAAGAGAAAAAGTATGATGAACTGGAAGGGCTCTCATTCTTAGAAGCCTTGATTAAAGATAAAAAGTATCAGGAAGTCGTTAAACAGTATCCTGCTATATCAAAGAATAAAGATGAACTGGGCACCTACCATTACCTTCTAGCGACCGCTTACTATCATCTTAAAGATTTTAAACAGGCCTATGCAATTCTAGATAAGGGGCAAGGCCATAAGAAAAATGATCTTGAGTATCATAAACTATGGGCCAGGACTTCCTTTGAACTCAAGAATTATAAGCAGTGCTCTATTTTATTCTCCGAGGTATCTTTAAAAGAAATTTCGGGCACTGATTGGGAGACCTTGGGAGCTTGTCTTACCCAAAGCGGGAATGAGGAAAAGTTAGTAAAACTCACTCTTAATCATTCCTCGGACGATTTTGATTTTCTTCTCTTGAATCAAAAAATTCTTTCTCAAAAGGGTCTTCATTCCTTTGCTAAAGAAAGGCGCAAGAGACTTTTATCCGCTTGTCTTAAAATTGATTCATATTTAAGTCTCTGGTCTGTACTTGAAGCTTCTAAAATCACTGACATCGATGTGCTGGAAATGGGCCATGCTTGCCATCCTGAAGCCATGGAGATCACGAGTCTTCTTGTGAAAAATCTTTTTCTCGAGGGTAAGTACCATTCTATCGCCTATATCTTTGAGACATTATCGGCTCAAGATGCCAGCTATCTAAAACATGCTGCCGAATTCTATAAAGTGGCCGGACGAAATACCGTTGCAGATTATTTCTTCATTTTAGGTGATGAAGATGGCTATCTACTGGCCAGATCTGCGAATTTTCTCAATCAGGAAAACTATGCGGGACTGATGACCATTCCCTTCAAGCCTTCTTTACTTAAAAGTAATAAAGATCTGATGTATGCCTTGGCCTATTCGCAGTTTAAGTATCTTAATCTAGATGCTTCACTAAGCACTCTTACCGGGCAGACCAAAAAGAGCAGCCGTGATGAACAACTTGCGGGACTAATCGATCAGTGTAAGAACTTGGCCTGGAAGTGCCGACCTTAGGGGGGAGTGACGAGTCTTGCGCCATTTTGAAGGGCCACGCCAAATTGTCCGGCCCCGCCATAAATAATTAACTCAATATCTACTTTTGTCATCGTATGTTGAGTACGGGCAGCCGGGGCACCCGCTGATGATAATGGTCTCCATTTATCTCTAGAAATATCATAGGCAGCTCCATCATTAGGCATAGTCATGCCACCCTCACTGCCTCCCCAGGCAATTACGTAATGCCCGTTCCAACCTATCGTTGTAAAGTCTCGAGGAGTGGGAGCACCAATTGTAGTCATGGGGATCCATGAATCTGAGATCGGATTATAGCGGGCCCCAGTATTGAATCTTACCGTTCCAGAATCATTATCTCTTCCACCCCAGATGATTAATTCAGATCCATTACTCGTGAAGCCCATCCTATGACGAGCGATTGGATTACTTGTCATGGACATGGGATACCAAGTGTCCGTCGGTAAGTGATACCTCGCTCCTGTATCCAATGCACTCACATCATCCTTCCCACCCCAGATAATGAGATAATCTCCTACGATGGCATAAGCTGGCAGGATCCGTGCTGAGGGAGCACCTGACGTATTCATCGGCGTCCAGGAATTAGTGTTGTAGTCATAAATGAGACCACTATCAAACATAGTCATTCCATTACTTCCGCCCCAAATAATCATGCGATTCCGAAGTGTATCCCAGACTGCGATATGTTGAGAGCGAGCTGATCCCGCTGGCGGAGGGGCGAGGGGAGTCCAGCTATTGTCTGAATTTAAACGAGCGCCATCATCGAGATAGGTTCCAGCATTTCTTCCTCCCCACATAAGCATCGCCCCAGCATTAGGACTCCATACGGTAGTATGCTCTACTCTTTCTGTAGGAGGTGGGCTTAGGAGTGCCATCCATGAGTCGCTAATGAAGCGAGCTCCTGAATTTAAAAAGACTGATCCATTATGGCCACCCCAGGTGATCAATTCTGTGCCAGTTGAGACTGCTGTATGATCGATCCTACCTACCGGAGAGTTTGCCATTGGCTGCCAAACAGGCAAGGGAAATGGCACCTCAAAGGGATAGGTCTGAGTGTAGGAAATATTTCCTGCCGCATCCTTTGATTTCAATCTTACGGTGTAACTATTTCCAGGAGCTAGCGTACAATTAGTCAAGGTGTGGCTGGTGAGATTTTGATTCACAATTTCTTCAGGACAGAAATTAGTTAAATCACCTACATCATAGATACTTATTAGATACTGATACTCATCAGCGACATCTGACCAATGAATGGTTGGAATCTTGCCGTCCTCAAGTAGATTATCAACATCAAAATCGCTCCCCCCAGAGACTCCATTTATAATTGGAGCCATTGGAGGGGTCATATCAAAAATATAGGTAGCAAAAGCTGTTGAGCAAGGAGATGAATTTCCTGCCGCATCGATCTGTTTAGTATAGAAGTTGTAAATTCCCTCTGTCGAGATGTTTGCCGAAGACAAATTCACGGAAGGAGAACTGACCCCAGGATAGCTTGCCTGAAGTGTGGTGCAGCTCGTATCTTTATGAAGTTCAACCGTAGCGCCTATTTCTAAACCAGAAATTGCGAAGTTCGGAGAGATGCTATTGCCCGGAGAACTAATAGGAAAATTTAATGTTATAGAAATCGGCGCTGGTGGTGGAGTCATATCGACTGCCAGTGATACTGAACATCCAGAAAAGCTGCTATTTCCGGCGGTATCAATGCTTTCAATTTTAAAAGAATATACTTGATCCGTTACGGGATTGATCGTCCAGGAATTATCACTGTTACCGGCCACAGGATTATTTGAGAGAAGTGTTAAACAACCTGCTCCGCTATAGATCCGCACCTTCTGGGAGGCCACATCCATGGCCACAGAGGGAGTCCATTGTGCCATGATGATGTTTGAGTTCGTGGGCGAAGCGAGATTCCATGATAATCCAGCAGCAGGTGCGGGAGGATTCTGATCTATTGTCATCGCACTTGAACAACTAGATGCGATGCTATTTCCAGATTGATCGATGGAAATAATTAAAGCGTAATAGGTTCCACTACTCAGAGTCAGGGTAAACGAGGTTAATGAACCTACCGAAGCTGGGGTATTGCTGGGAATAGAGCACATCGAATCAGAAAAGAGATAGATCTCCTGGTGGGCCAGACCATTGGAATCAAATGCTGCCGTCCAAGTGAGAGTCGTCGTACTGGCCGATGAAGGATTACTTCCAACCCAAGTCAGGGCACTCGCTGCAATAGGTGGGGTTGTATCATGAATATAAGTTGTATTAACGGTGCTACAAGCAGATGTGAGTCCATCGACCACCTGATTGGCAAAGAGGGTATAGCTTCCTTCGGAAAAGGAAACAAACACTCCTGTGATAGTGCCTGAATAAGGTTCAGTGCCAAGTACAGTTGAGCAGCTCGAATCTGTAAAGACATTGACTGCCGAAGCTCCGGCCACAATACCACCCACATTAACCACGCCACCTGAGACTGAGATGCTGGTGGGAGGGGGAGGAGCAACGGGAGTGAGGGTACTTAAAAGAAAGAGTTTGCTTTCAAACGGAGCTGATGGATTATCTAAAAGTAGATGAGATCCAGATAGCAGTCCCTGAGAAATTCCTTTTGAGAATTTATAAACTTCTCGATTGGCCCCTGAACAATCTGGAGTAATAAAGGCGTGGATCTCAGTATTCAAAGCAAAGGCATTTCCACCTAAGGGAAGTTTAATCGCAGTTGCAGCTAGGCTTATGGGATCGGCAGCGTTGACTGAAATACATTGCGACCTGAGGCCATTATCGGTGGAAGGCAGAAGGCTGGAAGCTGGGACTAAGTAGTTAGGAAGTACGACTCGGTAAGACTTATGTAAGCCTTTCTGAGCGTCACAAGAGTTACCGACACCCAAAGAAGCTAAGCTATTGCAGGTGTAGAGATTGAGTACTTGAGGTGAATTTGCTTGAAGGTAATCAGCAGGTGTAAATCTAGAATCACAACCAGTGGAGTCCATCGTGAGGTCGACATTGATATCTGAACCAGTAAGATTTGCACTGGTACTGCCACAACGTACATTTCCCGAAAGGGGAGAAGCTCCGTCCCAGCCTATGGCATAGAAAGTCCAAGAGCCGTTTTTTAACTTAAAGGTATGTTGATCCCCATTGATATATTTACCGAAAGAAGCTGTCCTGTCTGTGGTATGGCCATAAACCATAATACCGCCGGGAAAACTCGCTCCTGCAACCAGGGCACCAATTTGAAAGGTGAACTTGGCCTTTACCCCTTCCTCCTGAGAGCAAGATAGCATAACCAATGTGATCATTGCTAAGAGTAGGGATTTGATAAAAATTCTCCAGAGGAATTAGTTGCTTCTTCTTATCGACATAAAAAGAAGGAAGTTGAACCTCTGGAGTAAGTTTAAAATCAGCCAGTTAGATTATATTGTGGTTAAAATTAATAACAATTGGAATGATTAAAGTATGAGAGCTCATTATATTGAGTAGGAGCTGCCTGGTCAGGATCTAAGCTATTGGTTCGGCGACCTTGGAAAGCAATAATTTTATTAAAGGTACCTTTATTGATTTGAAAGTTATCGCCGTCGGCAGTTTTGAGCCAATAGTAAGTTCCTTTTTTGGTTTTAACATAGAAGCTACCCACATACTCAGTCGAACCAAAATCATGGCTTGTGGTATAGGCAAGGGTGAAATAATCCGGAGAGTACTTGTAGTTGTTAGCAAGATCATTTTTCCAGTTAGAGATACTCATGCTTCCAGCATAGAGACTTTTTGATTGCTGATGAAAGCCCACTTCTTCTATAGAAGAATCAAGACGATCATTTAAAGTTTTAATAAAGAAAAGAATGATGGATGAATGTTGATTGCCAGAGATCGTTGCCACTCGATCGATGAAAATTTCACAATGCTTAGCAGGATAGTTTTGGGCATGAGCATTAAGTGAGAAAATGATAAGGGGCAAGAGTAGAGTTTTCATAATTACTTCCTTTCTTAAAAGAAGACTTAAGGCCATTTATTTAACAATTTAAAAATTCTTAAACAATCTACTTAACCATAATTGTGACTTAACTTGATAGTTGTTTACAACTCTTCTGATGCTACGCTATATCAAAAGCTAAACTAGGTAGATTAATTGACCAGAAAATACTCTTTCCTCAAACACTTTCATCTCATAGTCGCATTCCTGACGATGCTTACTCTTCTCACCTGGAATTTAAGTAATAGCCCCATTGAAAAAATCTTCCCTGGCTTTTCTCTTATGCGGCCCAATACCGCCATTGGTCTGTTTATCTTGAGTTTGGCCTGTTGGTTATTGGCTAGAAGAAGAATATTAGCATTAGGTTTAACGTCACTGGTTTTGGTACTAAGCGCATTAACGGTCTTTCAGTATATTTTCCCGATAGAACTAGGTATCGATGAGCTATTCTTTAAGTCCCGATTAGATGGCAATCTCCTTCTGCCCCCGGGAAGATTAGCTCCAGCTACCGGTCTATGTTTCCTGATTATATCTCTTGCTATTTTTTTGGATAAACTAACGAGTTTATCTAAGAACTGGATACAAGCTTTGTTTGTAACCACTTGGGTATTATCTTTCCAAGCTATTGTCTCTTATTTCTTCGGATATAAACCTTATTATGGCCTTGCCTTCTACACTCAGATGGCCCTTACTACTTCCTTTTCTTTTTTTGTTATCAGCAGTGTTCTCTTAATCGAGAGTAGCACTCAGGGCTTTATGGGCATAATTCTAAAAGACGATACGGCCGGTATGACCGGAAGAAGAATCTTGATTGCTGCTATCTTATTGCCAACCTTGACCTCTGCTCTCAAAAGCTTAGGTGCAAGATATAATTTCTTTGATGTTGAGTTTGAAGGCACTCTTAGTATTGTCTTGAATGTAGTTTGTTTTTCATGGATTGCCTTTCAAACCAGTCGCTCTTTAATGCAAGCAGAAAAAGAGAGCCTGCAAAATGAAAGGCAACTCAAGATAATTACCGATAAATTACCGGCTTTAATCTCTTATATGGATAAGTATGGAAGGTATACCTTCGCTAATAAATCTTATGAGAGCTTGCTGGGTCTCGATCGAAAAAACATCATTGGAAAGATGCGCTCTGAATTTTCTCCTACTGAAACGGCCAACAAAGCTCGACCCTTTGAAGAAAGAGTCATGAGAGGCGAAAGAGTTCATTACCAGAATATGATCATAAAAGACGGAAAACCCCTTCAGTTTGAAGTTGAGCATATTCCAGATTTCGACGAAAAGACGGGCGAAATTAAAGGCGCTATAAATATCGCTCATGACATTTCGGCACTTCATAATGCTCTTTCTGAAGCTAAGGCTGCCCAACTTAATCTCCACAATGTTTTTCTGAGGGCTAAAGTCGGGATTTGCATTCTTGAAGGCAATGATTTTGTCTTCAAGTTTGTTAACGAAACCTATGTAAATCTTCTCTTTGGGGGAGATAAGGAGTTACTCAATAAATCTGTAGTTGAGGCCCTACCAGAAGCTAAAGAGCAGGGGTTTATTGACCTTCTAAGTAATGTCTATCAAACAGGAGAACCCTTCGTCGGGAGTGAATTGCCTATATCACTTCTACAGACCGATGGTTGTGCAAAATTATTCTATCTTAACTTTATCTATCAACCTAAATTTACTGCCCATGGAGAGATCGATGGTGTTATCGCTTTTATTACCGATGTGACAGAGTTGGTTGAGTCACGAAAAAAAGTAGAGACTGCCGTACAGGCGAGGGATCAACTAATTAGTATTTGCTCTCATGAGTTATTAACTCCTATCTCCAGTATGAAGCTTACAAATCAGATTCTTCTGAGGAAACTTGCTAAAGAAACTGTGTCTTCTGAAGTTATGATTAAGTCACTTACCACTAGCGAAAAGCAAATCGATCGTCTTATTAAGCTAATTGAGGAGATGCTTGATTTCTCCCGAATTGGAACCGAAAATCTGAAGATAAGTAAAAATCATTTTTCTCTTTCTGAAGTCGTTTATGAATTAGTAGAAAGACTCCGGCCACACATTGACTCTCAAGGAGTCGAAGTGAAACTCGAGATCCAAAAAGATGTGACAGGAATGTGGGACCAGTTTCGAATTGAACAGGTGCTTACCAATCTCATAACCAATGCTATTAAATATGGTAACCACAAATCCTTTCAAGTATCTCTTGCAAGGAATGAACAATTAGCAATTTTAGAGGTCATTGACCAAGGACATGGAATACCTCACCAGGCCGTTGAGAGGATCTTTGAGCCCTTTGAAAGGATAACCCCTGACAATAATATTACTGGGCTTGGCATGGGACTTTATATCTCTAAAAAAATAGTCGAAGCTCATGGTGGGCGTATAGTAGTAGAGAGTCAGCTAGGGTTGGGCTCTGTTTTCAGAGTTACTCTGCCTATTCTCTCTAATTGTTAAGTTCCTAAAATCGACTGGGAACTTAATCGTAAAAGTGGTTCCATCTTGAGAGGAATGGATATTTACTTCACCATGGTGTGCCTCTGTAATGGCTTTCACGACTGTTAGTCCTATCCCCCAGCCCTTTCCTGATATCTCTGTACTTTGGCCTTGTTGAAAAAAATCAAATAATTTACTTTTATCAGTTTCTAAAAGGGGAGAGCCCTTATTGTGAACACAAAGGCCAATTTGCTTTTCTTCTGCCTCAATTTTGATAGTGACAGGTTCAGAAGGGGCTCCATATTTAATGGCATTATTACATAGATTCTCCAGAACCCTTCTGACTCCATTTGGTGATAAATAGGTAAAGACTTCAGGAGGAGAAATTAACTTAAATCTGTCACCATGAATGGTGGAAAGATCTTCTAACGTTCTAGAGACTATCTCGTATAAATTAATTTCCTGAGCATCTACCGACATGGGCTTGCCAGCTCTTATTTTACTAGCATCCAATAAGTTTTCGATCATCGAGTTTGCTCGATTGAGATTCTCAATTATCCTTACGGAATTTGATTGAGCCGGGCCTTCCGGGTGCCTTCTTTTAATCATCTCTGCAGACATTTTGGCGGCCGTCAGAGGTGTTCTGAGGTCATGGGTCAGCGTGGATACAAAACGATCACGCAGATGGGTTTCTTCTTCCAAGATTTTTTGAATTTCTTTGAGATCATGAATATCTGTATTAGCTCCCACCCATTTGATAATCCTGCCTTGGTCATCTCTGATCGGCCTTCCTCTCACAAGATGCCATCTGTACTTACCGTCAGAGCCTCGTCTGAATCTCTGCTCCATTTCAAAATTTTTTCCGGTTGAAACAGACTCCCTTATCCGAATCCACGTTTTTTCGACATCCTCTGGGTGCATAGGTGAGGTTTCTGGCTCATCCCAGCTGGTACCTCTAGGTAGAGCTAGATAAGTGTACCACCAGTCATTATACCAATCGACGTAAAAGTCAGGGGTCGCTGTCCATACAATTTGTGGCAAGGCATTAGCAAGTTCTCGAAAGCGAACTTCACTTTCACGAAGTCGGGATTCAATCTTCTTCTGCTTTTCAAACTGCTGCTTAACAAACTCAGCTCCGGCCTTAGCTAAACCGATGTTTACCCCTTCATAGATAATGTCTCTTTCTAAAGCAGAAAGAGTGGACTTTCTCTCAAGGACAATAAAGATGACTTTTCTCAGAATATTATATTCGGCCAGTGAGTCTTCGATAGAAAAATTAGATTCGTTAGCTCTTTCCGCTCCGTGATGATGAGCAAACCTTATAATCTCTGGTCTAACTTCCTTCATTCCCAATTTTAAGGCCATGACTAAATCATCTAGAAATTCAGGAATAGAATTGCGTAAACTGGCATAACTTTCCGTTAAAGCAGCTGGGATTTTATCCCGAACTTGTGCTTCCCAGATCTGAAGAATTTCTGCTTTTGAAGCTTGGAGTAATTCTGCCGCGCTCAGATTTTCCATGAAGAGAGTGTTACTTCTTTTGTCTTATTTAGCGATACTCTCGTGGTCAAAGAGATTATTTTACTGACGCAAGTTTTTGAAGTTGAGTAATTTGTTTTTTTAGCCTTTCATTTTCTTCTCTTAACTTTTCGTACATCGTTATTTCATAGCGAAAGCTCAGCATCTCTACTAATTCTCCTTTATCATTATTGATGGGGATGATTATGGAGTCGACCCAATAGTAAGAGCCATCTTTGGCTTTGTTTTTTATTTTGCCGCGCCAGTTTTTGCCTTCTTTTATGCAGCTCCACATCTCTCTGAAAAATTCTTGGGGATGGTGCCCACTATTTAAAATTCTATGATCAGACCCTAGTAGCTCATCCAGGGAATATTGGGAAACACGACAGAATTCCTGGTTGGCGTAGGTTATTTTTCCCCATGAGTCAGTCCTCGCCATGATCGTGAACTGATCAAGACCTTTTTCAAAAGAAGAAAGCTCTATATTGTTGTTGAGGAAAGCATTTTCTCTTTGCACTTCGGTTGAAATATCTTCTATGAATCCAGTAGCAGTTTGGCCAGATTCATCTTGTTCATTAAGTTTTCCCAATATTCTCAACCATCTAATATTTTCGGTATTCTCTTGAAGCTCTACCCTGATATCGAAAGACTGCTTGTTCTCTTTGAGAAGATGGAGACAAGTTTGAAGTTCGGAATTTGAATCTGGTTTTAGTCCTTTTTGATAATCAATCCTCTCTACAACGTTGTCATTCACATTATTTGGAAAAATAAATTTACCATCTCGGAAATTCATTTCCCAATAACCTAAATGAATATTAAGTCTATTCAGGGATTTAAGATTTTTCACAAGAGATTGATGCTCAATTTCTTCAGAAATGTCAGTAAGTAATGTTGTATATAAACTTCGACCTTCATCGAAAAGGAGAGAGACTTTCATAGGTCTGAATTCGGTTGATTTCACTTTTACATTGAGCTGGAAGTTGGCCGCTCTCTTTTCTTTGGCACAAGCCCTCACTTGATCCTTAAAAAAATCTCGATGTTTATTATGAATGATGTCTAGAATGTTCGACTCTTTACTCGTGAGATGAATTTTATTCGACCAATCAGGACAGTATTCTAAGATCTTCCCCTTCTCATCGAAACTGCAGCATAGCCCTTGATGGGAGTTCACTAACCGTAGATCTAAGTTCACTTTTACCTCTTATTTCGAGTGCTACCTTATCGTGTAACCTTTAGGTAAACTTAAGATAAAAGAAGGAAAGTCGCTATAAGTTGAGTATATCGGAACAGCTTTCTCTGAGCTCGTCGTCGTCTTCTGCAATTGCTCCTGGGTTAATGGATGCTGGGAGGAAGTATGAATCCCCGGTAGGTTTTGCCTACCAGAGATTCAGTAGAGAGTTAACTATTCGTTATAATAAGATCCAAAAACGAGTACTTCTTGCTCAATTCTATCGATGATAATGAGTACATTTCCAGCTGAGAAATGGTCTGAGAGAGTAGCAGAGTAGATATCGGTATTATCCGTCGCTGCAATGTCTGAGACCAGTCTATCAATAAGAGATTTTGCACTCTGATCAATTCTTGTATTACGAAGAGCTGAGTTCACGGCATGTGAGACAGAAAGAGAATTTTTGCGAACAGCACTAAGATCTAAATCTCTGAAGCCTTGATTCAAGGCCAGTCCCAGGACCATTTTAGCGATGGCCTTGGAATTCTCTTTGTTGGACCAGTCATGGACCTTGTAAGTCCCTTGAACGAACTTATTAAGTGGGCCCATTGAAAAGTGAGACTTCAGCTCTTCGGTCGACAGAGAAATCGGTGATAGTTCATGACTATTAGCTTCTTGAATACGCTGAAAGTTCGCTGCAAAAGCATTACTCATAACGAGGACTGCGCAAGCAATTAAGAATAAATTCAACTTTTTCATGATTATCTCCTTCGATTAGTGATTTGCTGCTGATTTAGCAAAAGGAATTCGGATTGGCCTATTAAGAGTGTGTTAAGGTAAATTATTCATGTTCTCTAGTTCCCTTGTCGGCTTCGCTAAAATGTGGCTTTGCATGTTTTTTGGAACTTGCCAAAGCTCTTTCCAAGTGTCGTTAACCGTAAGCGTATTCCCTTTACCTATGCTAGAGCTAGTATGAAGTTTTTAGTCATCATATAAATATAATACCCGTTACTGAGAGGGCCCTAGGAAAAGGTAAATATGAACATCGATCACTATTTGAGTGTTTTAGAAGTAAAAAACCGTGCTCCCTCTTTAGATTTTTTAAATGATCTCATCAAGGCTCACTTAAAAAGCATTAGCTTCAACAACCTTGCCGTATATTTTAGACCTGGTCAGATCTTAAACCTAGAACTCGACCCTCTTTTTGAGAAGGTCATTCTAAATCGGGAAGGTGGTTATTGTTTTGAAAACAATAAGGTCTTCTTCTACCTGCTAAAAAATCTTGGATTTGATGTGAGTCCATTTGCAGCACGAGTCCTCTATGGCCAATCAGGCGACATCCCTCGCACCCATAGAATGACTGTGGTGGTTCTAGACGGAAAAAGATATGTTGCCGATGTAGGGTTCGGGCGTTTTACACCTCCAGTGGCGGTGCCTTTTGAAAGTGAAGAACCAGGATTATTCAGCATTGAAAAGAAAAGCGATAGCTATCTTCTCCAAGTTCAAAAAGATGATGAAAAATTCTCACTTTATAATTTTGATGAGGGCCACTACCAGGAGTCGGATTTTTTTGTAGCAAATTACTACACAAATACTCATCCGAACTCAAAGTTTGTAAAGAATCTGATTCTCTCCAGGCAAGAAGAGGGAGTGGTGGAATTGATTAATGGAAAGATTTATAGTCGCATAACGGGTAAGGAGAGAGAAGATATGGAGATCAAGGGGAGTGAGGAATTCTCGTCTATTCTCAAAAAATTTGGTATTCAGAAAAACTTTGATTTTAATAAATTGTATTTATGAAAGTAACTATTTTTAAGGATAAGCATTCCCTTCGCCAATGGTTTGAAAAGAACCATGAAAAAAAATCGGAGATTTGGATAGGCTTCTATAAAAAATCATCTGGCATGACAGGCGTCTCCTATGATGAAGCACTTGATGTCGCTCTTTGCTTTGGCTGGATCGATGGCATCAGAAAAAGTATCGATGAGGTCAGCTACTGCAATCGATATACTCCCAGAACAGCTCGTAGTAAGTGGTCAAAGATTAACACGGAAAAAGTTCAGCGGTTGATAAAGGAGAACCTCATGATGCCCTCTGGCCTGAAAGCTGTGGATGAAGCTAAGGCCGATGGTCGTTGGGAGAAGGCCTATGATTCTCCCAAAAACGCAACAGTCCCTTCTGATTTCATGAAAGAATTGAATAAGAATAAAAAAGCTCTTTCAGCTTTTAAGAAGTTGAGTAAGCAGAAACTCTTTTCGATTTCTTATAAACTACAGAATTCTGTGAAGCCTGAAACCCGAGAACGCTGGATAAAAAAGTTTATTCAAGAACTATTGCTGGATAGTTAATCCTTCTCTAACTCATACGATAAAAATTTATTTTCACTCTTAAGGCAACAATATCCTAGGCTCACCTTATAGTTAGGCTAGTAAGAATCAGATTGGGCATAAAAAAGTCCTTAGCAGCGAAGCTGCATCAGAAACCAGTAGTCTCGAGCTTATGAACGGAATGTAATGGAGTTAAAAAATGGCGGGAGAGACGGGACTCGAACCCGCGGCCTTCTGCGTGACAGGCAGACGTTATAACCAACTTAACTACTCCCCCGGAGTGTAAATGTTCATCAAATATAAGGATTACATGTGTAGTCGTCAAGGATATTTAAGAAAAAATCGCACAATGCTGCTTGCGCCATATGCTATAATCCCGCATCTCAAAGGAAATCTCTATGAAGTCGGTTTTTATTACAGGTGGAACGACAGGAATGGGCATGGAATTGGCCAAGCACTACCTCTCACTAGGCTGGAAGGTCGGGGTTTGTGGCAGAGATAGGCTGAAGTTTGAAGAAAACTTCTCACTTCATCGGGATAATGTGGATTTTTATCTGGTGGATGTAGCTAATCGGGAAGAATTGCAAAAGGCGATCCTGAACTTTTCAAAGACCATTGGACTGGATCTTTTAATTGCCAATGCGGGAATTGGTTATAAATCGAAAACCCGGGTTCCGGATTTTGAGTATAGCTATAAGATGGTTCACGTGAATTTTTTGGGTGTAATGTACGCCTTTGAGACGGCCTTAAGTATCATGATTCCGAGAGGGACGGGACACTTAGTGGCGATCTCTTCTATCGCTGGTTATAACGGTCTGCCTGGGGTCTCGGCCTATAGTGCGACTAAGGCGGCGGTTTTAAAGTATTGCGAGTCCTTGAACCTGGATATGAAGCAGTTTAATATTGATGTAACGGCCATTTGTCCGGGTTTTGTGGATACTCCTCTGACTCAGGGGAATCATCATCCCATGCCTTTTTTGATGAATGCCCCGAAGGCCGCAAAGCTCATTGCTCGAGCGATTCAGAAGAAAAAGATGGTTTATGCCTTTCCTTTTTTCTTCTCAACGCTGGTGCGCATACTGAGCATGCTGCCGCGGACTTGTTATCGAAGGCTGATGAATATTAAGACGCTTAATTATAGTAAGGAGTCGTAAATGAAATATGTTTTAGTGGTTTTGGTGCTTTCTTCATTCTCGCTAGTGGGCTGTAATAAACAGGAAACGAAGTCTGAAACTTCTGCTGCTAAAGCTGTTAGTGGGCAGGAAGCCGGTAGTGAATGGACGAAGACAGAGGAGGATTGTGACGATAAGGCCAAGAAGCCAGTGGAAATTACTCCTGAATCTGTGAGTTTATCTGGTGGAGATGCTGGTTGCACTCTTGAGTGATATGTAATTTTTTCTGAAACTAAGGGGCACTGTCAAAGTTGTGGTATATCTCCGGCCACGTAAAATCCAAGGAGTCCCTAATGAAACTTATAGCAGTTGCCCTTCTTTCTCTTTCCGCCTTCTCAGCTTTTGCAGTTTCTCCCAAAGCAAAAATAGCTGAAATTCAGTATTACCAAAATGCAAAGTGTACTTTGGTAGAGCAATCTAAACCTATTTGTGTAGGTTCGGTTAACCCTGATTATCACATGCTCAGAAGCTGCACTCATACTGAAACTTATCACTGTATGGGTGAGGAAGCAGATTTTGGTGTAAAGTTAAGAGTGAAAGAATCTTATAACTTTGAATCAGACAGACGTGAGAAGAATGTTACTTCTGTAACTCGTATTAATTAAGCCACCCATGAACCTGTTCCATGATCAGGTGATATGAGAACATGGCCATCCAGATAACAGTAAGAGCAATCCCATGACCCATCAAGAGGAGGATAATATCCTCCTCTAATAATCCCACGCAAATTAAGAAAATACTGAGTGCCGGAACCAGATTTGAGAATGGAATAGGGAGAGGTAAGGATAAAAATCCTGCCGAAAGGACAATCGATAGCCCGCACAGAATGTGGCTAAGCCTGGAATTTACAATAGGGTTTTTAAAGGCTGAAATCTTAGCAGTAAAGTTACTAAACTTTATAGCTACCTTTTTAATATGGGCAAATTTCTCGTGAGAGATGACAACTCGCTTAAGTCTTTTGGTAAGAAGAGGCTTACTCCAAAAAACCAAACCTATTCCTTGAAGCAGAACAATGAGTCCTAGGATACTAGAGAGACCAGGGATGGGAATTGGCTGCATAAAAGGCATTATTGCGACTAGGCAAAGAATAAGAAGAGCTTCGCCTTCAACTCGATCCACAATTTCACCAAGTGTAATAACTTCGAAAGTTTCAACTTCATTCAAGGCAGTAATTAATCTCTCGCTCATAATGCAACAAACCTTAACTAATCTATTTCGATGACAAGGCCCTATCTTGATGACTAGAATACCAACAATGAATTAATGAGGAAACGTTTATGGCCTATGACACTTCTCCCTATATCTGGATTGGTTTTATTGTCTTTGTACTAGTCGTACTTAGTTTGGACCTTGGAGTCTTTCATAAGAAATCACATAGCGTTGGTTTTAAAGAATCTATAATTTGGTCAGGAGTATGGATTGCTCTGGCCTTAGCTTTCAACGTTATTATTCTTTACTGGCGCGGGGAAGCTGACTTCATGCTTTTTCTCACGGGCTATGTCATTGAAAAATCCCTTTCCGTGGATAATCTCTTCGTCTTCCTTTTAATATTTAGTTATTTCAAAATTCCCAATCAGTATCAGCATAAAGTCCTCTTCTATGGAATCTTAGGAGCGTTGGTCATGAGGGCCTTCTTTATTTGGGCCGGTATCGCTATCCTAGAGAAGTTCACTTGGGTTATCTACATCTTCGGTGCTTTCCTGGTGTTCTCAGGGATCAAGATGCTTCGTCCCGAATCGGATGAGCATGATCTGGAGAAGAGCTGGGTCATAACCTGGACAAAGAAAATTTTCCCAACATCACCTCATTTTCATGAAGATAAGTTTTTTGTGAAGCTTAATGGTGTTTGGACAGTGACTCCGCTCTTTATTACTCTTATTTTTGTGGAGTTCTCTGACTTGGTTTTTGCCATCGATTCTATTCCGGCAATTATCGGTATTACCAATGATCCCTTCCTGGTCTTTACTTCAAACGTCTTTGCTATTCTGGGATTGCGATCGCTTTACTTTGCCCTGAAAGGCTTTGCCGATATGTTCCACTATTTGAAGTATGGTCTCTCATTGATCCTGATCTTCATTGGTGTGAAGATGCTTGTGTCGCATTACTATCATGTGCCAGTGGGAATTACGATGGCGGTGATCTTTACGGTACTACTTGGGTCGGTATTGGCTTCAGTACTTAGTAATCGTAAAAAGAAAGGCTTAACCTAAGGGAAGGGCCTTGGCATTATCTTCTGAAACTATTTCGTTTAGTTTCCAAAGATCATATAAGAGTCCAAGGGCAAATAGACCGCCTGTGGAAAGCCAGATAATGCCGGAAATCCATCTTCCTAGATAGAAGCGGTGAACTCCAAAAATCCCAAGAAAAGTCAGAAGAATCCAGGCCACATTGTAGTTATATGGGCCGGCAGAATATTTTCGGTCTGCCGCTGCATCCATACTGGGTATAAGAAAAAAATCTACAATCCATCCAATGAAAAAAAATCCAAGAGTAAAAAACCAGATGGTGCCAGTAATCGGTCTGCCATAATAAAAGCGATGAGCTCCCATAAAGCCAAAAATCCAAAGGATGTATCCGAGAGGTACTGAATGCGTATCTTGTTTCATAATTCTATTCCAAATGAAAAACTAATAAGGAGTCCTGCTAGGACCAGTAAAGCTATCACTGCTAATAGTCTTTCCTTCTGTTTAATAAACAGTATCCCAGTTAATAGGACTCTAATAACTGGTAGAACAATAAGTGAGAGAAGGCCCGCATAGGAGATGAGATAGCCCCATTGCTGATTTTTTAAATGAATATCTAAAAGATCCTGAAAAGGAATATGATCATAGGTTTTGAAGACAATGAATGGATCCCTGGAAAATTCAATTTCCATCAACCATCCAGTCAGCATCAGGACACCCGCGAAGATGACACCTAGTCTTAGGAATTTTGAAATCTTCAATTCGAGAGTTACTAAATCTTTCATGACTTAACTCCTCTCATGATCATTTGAATGGAGACAATGACGAGGACTACGACAAAGATTTTTCTTATGGTATTGGCCGGAAGTATGGGCATGATTCTCGCACCTATCCAAGAACCACCAATGATTCCAATGGCCACGGGACAAGCAATCTCCGGCCTGATATCACCTCTTAAGAAGAAAGCACCGGCACTGGCAGAAGCCGTTACACCAATCATGAAGTTAGAAGTAGCTGATGAAACTTTCATGGGAAGCTTCATGGCACCATCCATCGCCATAACTTTGAAAATTCCACTTCCTATTCCCAAGAGGGCAGAGAGGATCCCAGCAAAGTACATGGAAAAAAGACCCAAGGGAACATTGGCAACTTTATAAGAAATCAATTCACCTTTCTCATTGTGGTATTCGCCACTTAACCTCAACTGGCTGGACCAGGGATGGTCAATATTGGTATGACCGTCGCCTTTTTTTCTAAACATCATGATTGCCGAAAAGAAAAGAAAGCCCCCAAAGAGAAGAAAGAGAAAGGAAGAGTCAATATAGGAGGCAATTAAAAAGCCACACATCGCCCCAGCTACTGTACCAAGTTCAAGTAGAACCGCCAGTCGCAGATTAGTGAGGTTATCTTTAAGAAAGCTCGCAGCAGCTCCTGAGGAGGTGGCAATGATGGAGACTAAACTTGCAGCAATGGCATAACGAATATCGATGTTGAAGAGTAGGGTTAAGGCCGGAACAACAATAATTCCTCCTCCTAAACCTAAAATCGACCCTAGAAAACCAGCAAAGACAGAAATTAAAATAAGTGAGAATGATAGCATGTCGCAATTATACCAACTTGAAGCGTAATTGATATGGGTTTTCTTTAAGTCCCAGGTAGTTTATTTTCATCCCAGGAGACTTTATGGAAGTATTTTTAGTGGGGGGAGCAGTTCGAGATGAACTCTTGGGCAAAAAACCTAAGGATAAAGATTATGTGGTGACAGATTCGACTCCACAAGAGATGCGCTCACTTGGCTTTCAAGAGATTGGTCAGAGCTTTCCAGTGTACCTGCACCCTATGACGAGAGAAGAGTATGCTCTTATTAGAGGAGTAAGTTTAAAAGAAGATCTGGAAAGAAGAGATCTCACCATCAATGCCATGGCCATGAATCAAGAGGGCGAGATTATCGATCCCTTTTTTGGCAAGCAGGATCTGGATAATAAAATCTTGCGACATGTTTCCATCCACTTTGCTGAGGACCCGCTTCGCATATTCCGAGTCGCTCGTTTTCAGGCCTCGCTCCCCGAATTCTCCATTGCTCTGGAAACAAAAGCTTTCATGAGGAAAATAATAAGCTCTTTGGAATTTACACAGTTAAGCGGTGAAAGAATTTTTAGAGAAATGAAGCTCGCCTTAGAAGCGAGAGGGCCCACGCTCTTCTTTGAAACTTTAAAGGAGTTGGGTGCTCTTCATTTTTATTTTTTAGAAATTGATAGTCTCTCTCATGAAGAATGGAAGCAATCTATGAGCTTTTTAGGTAGCATGCTATTAAAAAATTCGGCACCCATGATCCGTTACTCAGCTCTTCTGCATCTCATTGATCCTTTGAGAATTAGGGCTCTTGGTAAGAGACTCAAAGCACCGAACGATTGGACAGAAGCCGCTGTGATAGTGGCAAAGTACCACAAAAAAATTCCTCAAGTGGCTTCAATGGAGGCTAGATCAATAGTCAAAATGTTTTATGAAATGGATGCCTTTAGAAGGCCATATTTAATTGAAATTTTATCTGAGACCTGTGAGGACAAAGTTGCAGTGAAGTATCTTGAGGAGTGCTTTCATAAGACTTTTAAAATAAAAATTGATCCGTCTTTGACCCATTTAACCGGTAAAGCGATCGGAGAGGAAATCAAAGAGGAGAGGATTAGAGCACTTGCTAGCGGGGTTGATTGAAGCCCGTGATGACTTCCATTTCTACTTCGATACTTTCTGATGCGAGATTATCATAAAGTGAGAGAAGTTTTTCATGACTACTCTGAACGAACATCAATTTCAATTCAGGCTGGTAATAGTATTCAGCTAAGCCTTTGGCGATCAAATCTTGCCTTGAAGTCTCGTCAATATTTGCAAGTTTTAAAACAGGGCTTACAGGATAATACCTGCCTTTGATCTCACTATAGGCCACATTGGCCACTTCAGGGGGTCTTTGCTCCGAACGAAAGAAAGTCATTCCATTCTGAATCTTCACGATCTCCCCCATATTGGGGTCAAAATTCTTACTCAGAACGACATAAACATTCTTGATAAATCTTAACCCTCGCGAGAGTACTCGGGTCTCGTCTTCTGAATATGATTTTGTCTCTTCTCTTTTCATAGGAGTTGAGGTCGGAAGATGCGGAGCAATTTTCTTGCCGCGTTTTGGATGATTCACACTAGCAGGCAGTCGGGAAATATCGACGGCTTCCTTATCTAAACCTCTCTTAGGGTCCAGAGCGATAGGGGTAACTTTAGTATCTTCTTGTCTAAAAAAAAGAAATGTCACAAAGAGGATAAAAAATCCTAGGAGAAGCTTTTTCATCAGTGACCATTTATCCTGATGCTCCAGGCGGATAGAGTTCCCGTGCCTTTTGCCCCAGCATCGATCACTTTCAATTTCCATCTCCCATTAGAGTCTTCTCCATAGAAGGCGTTGGTGATGAAAATGTAATCTATAAGACCAGAATCATTGATATTGCTGTTTATTAGTAAAAGCTTACTCACGGTCCCCTGTGCAGAAGTTAGCTCAAGCCCTAGATCACCCAGGTAAGTATGTTGGGTGGTTATCTTGATCTGTACCGATTCAATAAAGTTTGGAGTTGAGGCCAAATCTATAGTCCTCTCAAGACCAGTTGCATTTTGGTTGGGGATATTAAGAGCAGGGGAGAGTATATCCTCTTCCCAGTTTGTCTCAACATAGGTGCCGAGATCAATTGCATAGGTCTTGGCCATATTCACTGCGGCTTGAGCATTGACTCTTCCAAATCCATAGGTGTTGGAGAAGTAATAGTTAGCTGCATTTTTTACATAGAGATAATCATACACATGGCCCGCAAGATCCTTGTAATTAGGATGAATCATTGGGGCCAATGAAAAATTAATTCGATCTGCAGTTACCGCCAGAATGTGTTTTACATCTCTCCAGGTGAGTGAATCGTTGGCCTCTAACATCAAGGCAACAACTCCTGACAATACAGGGGCGGCCGAAGAGGTTCCATTCATTAAGCTTGTGTAGTTACAATTGGGATTAACCGAATTTCCGCGATTGAAACCAGGATAGCTATACTTTGAGGCATAACCTTTCTGGCATCCGCTAATATCAGTAGTAAGCATCGCGGGTTTGCCTGTTCCCGATTCACCTCCAGCAGCCGAAATCCATAGACCACTACCGGGAGTTGAATAGGAGGAAACCTGACCTGAAGCATTTAGGGCACCTACCAGTATCAGATAAGGAAGATTTTGATCTTCCCCAGTGTTGGTATTTCCATAGTAGAGAGTGCCATCATTGGAAGTGCACTCGCTATTGTAGCCAATATAATCATTACCTGCAGCCTTTACATAGATAGCACCCTTACCATTTCTTAAATTAGTGACGCCACTTTTGTAAGCATCGATGATACTTTGAGAGGTATCCATGAAACGGCAACCTTGATAGCCGTAACTATAATTAAAGATATCAAAGTCTCCCGAAATTTGATCAAGGGTCTTGACCAGATAAGAAGCCGTGTTGTTATGAAAATCTCCAATAAAAAGAAAGCCAGCGTAGCTAGCTGACGGTGCAACACCCCTGCTACCAATTCCATTCCATCCGACTGCAGCTACTAAACCTGCTACGGCCGTACCATGAGCTTCTTCTTCAATGGGATAAGGGTTTCCCCCTCTCCAGTTGGATTGAATATTACTGGTATAATCTCGATGAAGTGAGCTTAACTGATTGGCCTTAAGATCGGGATTGTTAACATCGATGCCTGAATCGGAAATGGCAATCCTTACTCCTCTTCCTAAAATGTCATCTTCATGAACTTTGTTGATCTTCATGTCTTCGCCAGTTTTTCCGGCGGTTAAGGAATAAGTCTTTTGACCTGTGTTTAGGATATGCCAAGCTTCAGTTACTAAAGGATCTGTGCCAGGAACTACTGGGTCACTAGAAGAAGTGCCGCTAGCATCATTAACACTGGCCTTAGTCCCTGTTGAAGTAGGATTACAAGCGGTAAGGAGGGGGGCAATAATTAAAGAGGCCAGGATTAGCTTCATTTGCTCCTTATCGGCACTATTCCAGGTTGTTTAAAGATATCTTTTCTTAAGTTTTGAATTCTTTCAAAATATCCGTTTTTTAGTGAGGTGCAATGAAAAATTGGCATGGGCCCTGCATGTTTTTATCCATCCAAGGGGGATAAAATGGATGAAAACAGTCAGGAAAAGAATGGAATGCGAAGTAATCAGAAAAGAAGTCCTTTCACAAAACATGATAATAAAAGAAAAAATCTTCACAGTCCGGATATCGATCGTGAGGAAATTGCCCAAGGAGATCCCAATCGAGAACGTCTGGAGAAAAGAAGACTGGAGGAGGAGACTCCTGGTAAGTCCCATCAGCATTAACAATTCTCTTCGTCAGGGGAAGGCTGCTCTTTCCCTGACTAGACTTTTTTGACTCAAGCATAAAGCGAAAGATTTATATCTTTGATTTGTTATTCCCATGTAATACCATATCTAAATGATTAGATGGAATGTCGATCCTGAAATTTTCCAAGTGGGTTCATTCTCCCTTCGTTATTACAGCCTAATGTTCGTCATGGGATTTATTCTCATGGGTGAATATGTAGGTAGACGTTTTAGGGTCTACGGTAAGGATCCTGTTTTGGTTTCTTCATTAACCACTCATATCATCATTGGAATGCTTTTAGGTTCTCGACTTGCTCACTGTTTTTTTTATGAGCCACAGTACTACTTAAATAATCCCATCGACATTCTGAAGATCTGGGAGGGTGGTTTGGCCAGCCATGGCGGCTATCTAGGTGTGATGATCGCAGTTTGGGTTTTCCTGCAGAAGCATAAGGAGCTTAAGTTCTTTTGGATCATGGATGTAATCGCCGGTCCTTGTCTTTTTGTGGGTGGACTCATTCGTCTGGGTAATTTATTTAATTCTGAAATCGTAGGAGTGCCTACTGATGTCCCCTGGGCCTTTATCTTCGAGCGAGTTGATCTTTTGCCTCGTCATCCTGCTCAAATTTATGAATCCATTGGCTACTTCACTATCTCCTTTATTCTCTTCACTATGGAGAGAAAACGTATGAATATCTGGAAGAATGGTTCGATCATTGCTTATGCTATCATCATCAGTTTCACCTTCAGATTCTTTATTGAGTTTTATAAAGCAGAGCAATCTACTCTAACAATCTTTAACTTTCTGAACATGGGTCAGATCTTAAGCCTGGGCTTTGTTCTGCTTGGTCTCTTCTTATTATTCATCGTGAATCGTAGGTCACTTAAAAGCTAGACTTCAACAACCGTTGGACAAACTAATTTACTTGTCATTTTAATTTTCATCCCGCCGATTGAATTTCTATCAAGCATTTGATTGATTTTTGAAATTTCGAAGGAGAGATGTATGAAGAAGTGGAGTCTTAACGCTAAAATTTATTTTGTCATGAGCGTCCTGGTAGTGGGTAGTATCGCGATCTCCTTTATTAGTTTATCCAAGATGGATGAGATTAAGAATTCTCTTAATCTAATAGTTAATGGAAGTGCGACTAGACTTAATAATGCTCAGGAATTAAAAAGCCTCTTTTTGATCCAGGCCCTGAATGAAAAAAATCTTATTTTAGAAGATACTCAAGAGGGTATGAAGGTACTTTCAGAGAGGCTTCAGCAAAGACATAAGCAAATTAATGATCTGTATAAGGTTGCATACGAAATTTCTGGTGAAAGTGGGAAACAAGATCTTAATAACTTCTTTCAGTCTTACACCCTGTGGTGGGACAATACTCAATTGGTCAGTGAGCATGCTCTGGCTTCTCGTAATACCGAAGCTTTTAGCCTAAGTAAAACCATTGGTGCAAAACTAAGGGGAGAAGTAGAAAGCGCTTTAGAAGGAATAGTAACTAGAAATTTCTCTTTTATGAAAGCAGAAGAAAAGAAAGCTGAGAATGATTTTGTCACAGCTAGAAGTACCGTGACCATTATCAGTTTTTTCGCTATCTCCTCCGGTTTAATCATGGCCTTTATTATTCTGCGTTTTCTTGGAAAAGCTATTGATCAAGTTATTTCCAATCTTACTGATAATTCGAGTCAGGTGACTAGTGCCGCTCAACAGATAGCTTCTTCCTCTGAGGAACTCTCTCAAGCCGCTACTGAGCAGGCCGCTTCTTTGGAGCAAACAGCAGCATCAATTGAAGAGATGAATTCGATGGTCCAGAAAAATGCTGAGAATGCCAAGCGAACATCAGAGCTAGCTATCAGCAGTAATCATAGTGCTCAGAAGGGTAAAACAGTGGTACTAGATATGATAAAGGCCATCGATGATATCAGTGTTAGCAATAATACCATTATGGAGCAGGTCGACCACAGCAATCAAAAGATCTCAGATATCGTGAAAGTTATTGCTGAGATTGGTGAGAAAACTAAAGTTATTAACGATATCGTATTTCAAACTAAGCTGCTTTCCTTTAATGCTTCGGTTGAAGCTGCCAGAGCGGGTGAACATGGACAGGGCTTTGCGGTGGTTGCTGAGGAAGTGGGAAATCTAGCGGAAATGAGTGGGAATGCCGCCAAAGAGATCTCTTCAATGCTGGAAGAAAGTATCAAGAAGGTAGAGGGTATCGTTCACGAAACCAAAACGAATGTCGGTAGCATCATTCAAGATGGGAAGCAAAAAGTGGAAGCTGGCTCTCAGGTGGCCAGACAATGTGGGAGTGTTCTTGATGAAATTGTTGGAAATGTAATCAGTGTGACCGAGATGGCCAATGAAATCTCTATAGCTTGTCAGGAGCAGGCCCAGGGTGTTCAAGAAATTACCAAGGCCATGAGCCAGCTTGATCAGGTTACTCAATCTAATGCGGCCACTTCGGAAGAAACCGCAAGTGCTGCAGAAGAATTGTCTGCTCAGTCGGATTCTCTGCGCTCAGTGGTGGAGGTCTTAGTTCATACTATCAGGGGAGAGCAGGGGGGCAAAACTCAATTAGAAAGCACAAGAACTATCAAAACAAATGTAAAGCATCTTGATTTTAATAAAACTAAGAGTAATGTCCTAAATATGAAACTTAAAAACAAAAATTATTCGCAACCTGTGTTTAAGAAAGCGGTGGGTTTTGAGGTAACATCGGTACCTTCAGAGAATGATCCCCGTTTTGAAGATGTATGATTTTAACGGAGAAAGATTTTAATTTTTTCCGCTCTCTGATCTATCAATTGGCGGGGATCTCACTTTCTAGTGCTAAACGAGAGTTAGTGCAGTCCCGCTTGAGATCCAGGGCCCAGTCGTTAGGAATGGAAAGTTTCGAAGAATACGTTAAATATTTAGAAGGGCTCCCAGATAAGCATGAAGAATGGGAGTCCTTCATCAATCTACTCACTACCAACAAAACTGATTGGTTTCGAGAACCTCAGCATTTCGATTATATTGTTGAAAAGTTTCTACCAACTTGGATGACCCAAGGAAAGAAGCATCTTGATGTATGGTGTGCAGCAAGTTCCACTGGTGAAGAGCCCTATACCTTATCTCTGGTCTTAAACCATGCCCTGAAGGGCAAAGGCATCACTTATAAAATTGTTGCTACTGATATAGATACACGGGTTCTTTCTCAGGCCAATAACGGAGTTTATTCCAAGGATAAGCTTTGGCAAATTCCAGAGATCTACCAGGATGGCTTTTCCATGGGAACAGGGGAGATCGCTGCTTGGATGAAAGTTAAGCCTGCGATTAAATCGCATGTGGAGTATGGACAGTTGAATTTATCCCATATTCCTTATCCATGGGAGAACACCTTTGATCTCGTGTTCTGTCGGAATGTGCTGATTTACTTTAATCCGCAGACCATTCAATCAGTGGTGGAGGGGCTTTACCATACAGCTCAGAAAAATGCTGTTCTTCTTATTGCACATTCTGAATCATTACAAAACGTTAAGACATCCTGGAAATATCAAAAACCATCTATCTATTTGAAGGGCAATCTTTTTTAATCTATGTCCACTGCGTCTATTGAGTTTCCTACCTATATGCTACCTTAATGTTCTCAATCGACTTAAAAGAAGGACATTATGACAATCAACAAAAACCATCCTGGTCAGGCCATAAGAGATATTCAACATTTCGGTGAGGAAGGTGGAGTGGTTCCCGTTATTGATGTGGCATCTACTTCGACTTTTATGGATCCTAAGGATATGGAAAGAACATTCCTGGGAGAGTTGCAGGGATGTTTTTTATACAGCCGCCATTCAAATCCCACGGTTAATATCTTCGGAAAAAAAATTGCTGCTATGGAGAGAACCGAAGCGGCTTTAGGTGTTGCTAGTGGCATGGCCGCAATTTCCTGTACCATTGAGCAGCTCTTTAGGAAAGGAACTTCCACAGGTGGGCATCTCATTGCTTCAAGAACTCTATACGGGGGAACATATGCTTTATTTAAAAATGTTCTTCCCTCTCGAGGAGTAGATGTCTCCTTTCTTGAGATCACTGATTTAAAGGCCGTAGAGGCGGCAATTCGTCCCGAGACGAAAGTTATATATACTGAGACCTTGAGTAATCCATTATTAGCCGTAAGTGATATTAAGGGCCTTGCTGCAATTTGTAAGAAACATAATCTTAAGCTCGTGGTGGATAATACTTTTACTCCTATGATTATTCAGCCAGCTTTGCATGGAGCGGATGTAGTTATTCACTCTTGCACAAAATATATCTCTGGCTCGAGTGATTTTATTGCAGGGGCCATTGCGGGCCCGGAAGAATTTATCGCTTCTTTGATCGACGTGAATCATGGTTCAGTTATGCTGACTGGTCCAGTGATGGATCCTCGAGTGGCCCATGAACTCTACTTGCGAATGGATCATTTAGGTGTGCGCATGGTGGCCCATTCTCGAATGGCTTCATACCTAGCAGAGAGAATGAAGGAAGAAGGACTTCCTGTGATCTATCCGGGATTAAAATCTCATAAGCAATACGAGCTCTTTAATTCTCTGTCCAATGCGGATTATGGCGCCGGCGGAATTCTCACTCTAGAATGCAGTAGCTCCGATGAAGCAAGAATTTTGGCCACAGATCTACAAAATGTGAAGTTTGGACTTTACGCGGTCTCTCTCGGTTTTAGTAGAACGTTAATGAGTTGCTCAGCTAAGAGTACCTCAAGTGAAATTCCGGAAGATGAACAAATAGCCATTGGCCTTTCCCAAGGACTTCTACGGTTTAGTATTGGTTATACCGGAGATGCAGCAACAATGTGGGAGCGCTTTATCGCTTCCTACCGTAAAGTGGTTAAATAAAAACTTAGTTATTCAGCTGTTTCTTGATGTTTAATTTGGAATAAAGCTCTCTCGCTTCTCACCTGAATTTGCTATTATGACACTATCTGAGGGGAACGAAAAAAGTGAAAAACTTTTTGTGGAGGACCCAGCATAGCTGATACGACAAAGTGAACCTCGGAAAAAAAATGGTCATCATAATGATGGCCATTTTTTTTGTCTTTTGCATCAACCCCTTAATTAGAGACTTCAATGCTATACGCTGTCTTAGAGCAACGTGTATTTCTGAGTTTTTATGGCAGAAATAGATCATTATTTAACGTCTCTATAATGGGGGTAATTATGAAAAAAGTATCTGTTCTTCTTCTATCCGCCTTCCTATTAAGTACATCAGCCTTTGCAAAAATTATCGTTCAGAAAAACAAAGTCTTCATTGAGGGAGACGGCAATCGAACTCCCCTTTCATTAGTCAATGAGATGATAAGGAAAAAAGAAATCTCAAAACTTAAGCTTTATGGAGCAGGTAAGGCCAATGTCATCTCATTTGCAAAGAAGGGAGAGGAAGAAAAACTTTATTCAGTTGATAAGAAGGGCTTTGTCTATGCCATAGACCCTTTTAGTAAATATGAAGTTAAAAAAGTCGATGATAATGGATTAGTTCAATTTAAAGAAGTACCGGGGAAATCATACAAGATTACCTCTCAAGGCTTTTTTATTCACTAATGACTTTGGGTTCATTCCACTCCATGAAGTTATAAAAGTGATAGCGTAAAATACCAATATACTCGTGAAGAGCAATATCCAGCAGGTATATATTTGATGATTTTGGCAGGATGGAAAAGTCAGCTTGCAGATTATCAGATGGTATACCTGTTGCACGAACTCCAAAGTGTTCAAAGTAAAGTAGGGAGCGCTTCAAATGTGTTCCAGAGGTAATTAAGTAAATACCTTCGAAAGGATCTTTGGTCTTTAAATACTCTCTGGCAAACTTAGCATTTAAAAAAGTATTACTGCTCTTGTCTTCAAGCAGAATATCCTCATTTGGAATATTTAAATCTAAGAGTTCCCTTGCCATGACAGCGGCTTCCGATTGACCGTTTTTCTTGGGATCTCCTCCCGTTGCCAGAATCTTGCAACTTCTTTGGTTCTTTTCTTTACAGTCAAAGTATAAGCGGGCCGCTTTTAGTACTCTCGGGACGCCCGGAATGCTTGTCATGAGATCGTCATGATAGGGCAACCTGGTCGTTCCACTTCCCAATATAATTAAAAGGTTGCTGGCCTTCCAGTTAACATCAATTTTTGGCCCACGCTGAAGTTGAGTGAGACTCCATTGGGTTAACATCCCTGATCCAAAAAGGAAAAGAACAAATATTAAAAGAGCTATTAAGGAAAAGGCTACTCTTCTGAGCTTAAACAATAATGCGACAAGAAGAAATACAAGAAGAAACATCATTATGGAGGTTAGCATCCGTATATTCTAAGGCCCTTTCGTCTGATTGGAAATCTCCTCGATCTGTATTAGTATCTCTTTTTAAATGAGAGTAGGGGAAAAATGGATAAGATCTTTGATGTGGTTATTGTTGGTGCAGGCCTAGGTGGAGTGATTCTCGCTCGCCAGCTCCAATCGCAGAATGTCCTTCTCATTGATAAGGCCAAATCTCCAGGTGGGAGGGCAGCTACTCGGAGAGTGGGTGGAGTTCCAGTTAATCATGGTCTTGATCAGTTTCAAGCTCATCATCCGCTTTTAAAAGAGCTCACTAGCTTCGGTTTCCATGAGGACTTTTTTACCAGAGACGGAGATGTTTATAAGTCGATAGCTGCCATAAATAACTGGGTAAAGCTTCTTGCCCAGGATCTTAAACTTGAAAATTTAAAGACAGTCAGCTCCATAGAAGAGCATGAAGGAATTTACAGAATCTTGGATAATGAAAGCAAAATAATCGCTCAGTCTGTGAAAGTTGTTTTGGCGACTCCTGCCCCTCAGGCCCATGAGATTCTAAAAAGATCTAATCTTGCATCCGATTTTCTCAAAGAAGTTGAGTACAGCAGCCTTATTTGTCACTATGTTATGCTTAAGCAGAAATTTGAGCACAGAGATTTGATTTTACTTAAGGAAGCTCAGGCTGGTTTTTTATACAGTTATAAGTTTTCAGAACGACTTCCTGATACCTTAAAAGTCATGCCTCGGGAGGAACTGAATCTTCACTATCTCAAACTTTTCTCCATACCGAATGATATCATCATCGATTCATATACTCACCGCTGGCTTTATTCACAGGTGAAGAAATCTATTCCTGAAAAGTATCAGTTTTCATTTGCAGATCAGAATCTCTTTTTATTGGGAGATTATTTCTCCTTAAATGGGGTAGAAGGTGTCATAAAGGCCGTTCTCAGCTTGGAAAAAAGTTTGTCTTAATTTCTGTCGAAGGAGAGCGCTCATACGGTGCTTTTTATAGCTCCGTAAACTGAAACGAAAAACAAGCGACCACGTGAGTCATGAGGCGATAAATCTTCATTAGGGAGATGAACGGGCAACTTTACCACTCAAAAGAGATCAGTTGGCCGGTGAAGAAAATTCACATGTTTCGGATATCTGTATAGCATTAGCAATCACGTCATCAAGCTTGTGGTTCTTTATATACTGCTTAACTTCATCGGTGTAGCTTTTCCCTCTGGTTGAGTACTTCAATAAGAAGGGCGCCAAATCTAAACCGCTAAATTTTTGTTTCTGTTTTAGCAATTCCTCTCTCTTCTTTCGAAATCCTTTATACGCCCCATTTTTATTAATAGAGAGAATGTAAGCATCCAGACTTTTTCTTTTAGAAGAGAAAGAAGCAATTTTCTTTGAAGGAGTATTACATATTGATAACCCGCCATAAGCATGAATACCCATGAGATTATTACAATTTTTTGCTGCGTTGGAACTACCCCAACCAGACTCAATCGCCGATTGAACGAGAATGAGGTCGATAGGGATAATATTAATTCGACGTTTTAGCGTATCAGTACTCTTTGTACTGTATTTGACTTTTAAGTCTTCCAGTTGCTTTAATTCTTTTTCTGAGGGGGAGGGGTTTGCAAGTATGCTCATTAGTTGGGCTCTTTCTTGCTCCACCGCATTCAGAGCCTCGACCACATCTGGAATAATGGATTGGAAGAATTTCACTTTTTTATCATATGAGCCCTTAGGAGAATTAATGTCCTTGATGGCTTCATTTAACTCTTCGATCATTTTTATTTTGTCTTTGGCCAATGGGTAGGCGTCACCAAAACTTTGGTAAGTGTAGCAATCTTCATCGTTTTCTTCAGCATACGACAACGATGAGAATATTAAAAAACTTAGGACTAAAATCTTGATCATAGCTCTCCAGCTCTTCTTATCGGATTCTGTTAAAATTTATTTAGAAGAATGTGAGTACTTGGAAAAACAATGGTTTTCCTTGATTTTAAGTCTTGATACATTAGAAATGAGGTAAATATGAAACCGAATTTTAAACTAAGCGATTATTTAAAACTTGAAAGTCGTAAGGCCCATGAGAGTATAGAAAAATCATTCGATCTTTTGAGTCTCGTATCTCATCACCAGGGTTATATAGGAGTTCTAAAAGCTTTTTATAGTTACTATCGACAGCTAGAGGTACATCTAGAAAACTTCACCGAAGATTTCACCCAAGTTGGATTAGATATCAAGACCCGTTTAAAGCTTCAGCTTTTAAAAAAAGATTTACTTTATTATGAGTGGACCAATTTTGAAGATCTTCCGCGACTGGAGGACAAGCAACTTCCTCAGGTTCTTAATTTTTTACAAGCTATGGGTGTGCTCTATGTTTTAGAAGGATCGACTTTAGGAGGGCAGGTCATTTCTTGGCATCTGAAGCGCTCCAAACTCCTGGGTCCCAGTGGAGAGGGAGGCCATTTCTTTTATGGATATGGTGATAAAACTCATGAAATGTGGAACACTTTCAAATTTGCCTTAAATGGTTTCTCTGGACACAATGATAACATCGTCCTTAACTCAGCTAGAGAGACTTTCCACACTTTAGAGACCTGGTTAATACAATCCCAAAAAGAATGCGAGATAGTGCTTTGATTCAGTGAGATATCTTTGTCGCAGTCTTTAAGCAGGAGGGTCTTTCGACCCTCCTCGGAAACAGATATTAGTTATTACCAGTAGCCTCTTTCCTGAACACAACGAAGGCCAGGTCTATTGAATCTCAAGTCATAGAGACACTGATTCATCACTACATTACATTGACCACGGTAGGTACGATAAACTGCATGCCAGTTATCGATCATAAGAACTTGGCAGTACGGAGCTGGTACCGGTCTTGGCATGGGGCGAGGTATAGGCATCGGTCTGCGAGGTATTGGATAAGGACGCTGAGGAGCCGGATAGCGAGGTCCAGGATGAGGACGACGAGGTCCTGGGCGGTATTCAGCTAGGGCAGAAAACGAGAACAGCAAAAGAGCTGTAGCAAATGTCATAACTTTCATAGGCCTCCTTAGAAGACATTTAAGTTTTTAACCAAAGTAACTGGGTTCTTCCTACAACTAGGAAGGGCGAGATGAAAATACAAAACATGAAATTTTGCGGATAAATAGAGGTTGAGTGGCACTAAATAATGCGGACAGTTGTGATTCTCTGCTAAGTTTGAGAAAAGTGTATCTCTACCAGAGATCCTTTGGAATTATTGAAATGGATCTTCCAGTTGTATTTTTTGGCTATAGTATTAACCCAGGCAAGGCCCAATCCATAACCCCCGGCCGATTTTTGCTTAAACTTATTAAATGGCTTTCCGAAGTTTTCTAGAACATGATTGGGAATCCCCGGTCCGTTATCCCAAATCTTTAAGCTATTTTCCGAGCATTCGATCCGTATCAAACCATTACCGTACTTGATTGCATTGGTGATTATATTATTGATGATCTGATCGAAGTGAATAGGGTTACAGAAAACTCGAGCGTCCTCATTTAAATTCACAAATTCTATTTTTATATTATCTGAAAGCTTTTCTAATTGCTGAACATTATGTTTCACCCTGCTGGCAAGGTGGATAACATGAAGTTCCGGCTTAGATGAATCGTTTTCTACAGAAGCCCATTCTAAGAAATCCATGATGATATTTTCAAGAGTCTTTAATTCTGCTTCTACCGGCTTGATGCTTTCCGGCGAGATGTGAGTGCTGGTGATCAGCTCGTCTAGACTCATTTTGAGTAATGTCATCGGTGTTTTAAGTTCATGGGCCATCAGTGCTGACCACTGCTGCGTGGATTTCTGGGTCTCCATAATTTGAGTTGCTAGTTTATCAAGAGAACTTATTAAACTGTTAAACTCATCATTTTGGTAATTTTTAGTTCTTAATTTTGTGAACCATGATTTGAGTTCTAAATATTCTCCCTCTTCAATTTTTTTTGCCATGAGAGTAACTTGATCCGCAAGTGTTTGCACTGGCTTAAAGAGGATATAACTCAAGATAAAAGAAACAATTATTATCACTAAAAGGATGATGGCAACAAATAAGGAGACTCTTTGGTTTAAGTCCTTCCAACGGATCATGCTCTGATTTAGGATCATGCCTACTTTGATGATGCGATTGTTCTTGGAATCTTTTTGAGTTAAATATTTGATTAAGAAATCTTTGTGTTCTTTTTCTTCCCAGGTAGCAAACTCTGTAGAAATGTTATCGGGTAGTTCAAAGATGTAAGCATTATCGTTCTTATAGAGGTTCTTGCCTTTGGAATTATAAATAGCGACAATCATATTGATTTTATCATCACCAATAATTTCTTGGATAAACTCTTCTCCAAAGTCAGAAAATTCTCTTTGAGTAAGATTAAGCTCACTGTTAGCGAGGAGGGAAGCATTCTGCTGGAGATTTAGCTCCATTAGTCGAAGTCTCTCCAGCTTAAAGAAATGGTAATGAATGGCGCTAACAGAAGTTGCTGTCAGACCAAGAACTATAAAGATGGTTATGAAAAATTTAAGTCTCAAGCCAGTATCCAACATTTCTCTTACTGAGAATCTTTACTGAGGAATTACAGTTTTCAAGTTTCTTTCTGAGATTCATGATATTCACTTCAATAACATTGGACTCAATGTCTAAATTAGTTTCCCAGATGATATCTAATAACTGAAATTTTGAATAAACTCGATTCTTGTTCTCGCAGAAATTAACCATTAGGGAAAACTCTTTTGGAGTTAGATCGAGCTTCTTTTCATGACACATGACTTGACGGGTTTTAAGATTAACGATGATATCCGCTACCTGTAAGTAAAAACCACTTTTTTGGCCCTCCTCAGATGTCCGTCTTAGTAAAGCCCTGACTCTTGCTTGTAACTCAACTAAAGAGAACGGCTTACCCAAATAATCATCTGCCCCTTGATCTAAGATATTGGCCTTCTCGCTTGGACTATTTAAAGCCGAAAGATAAAGAATCGAAGATTTGGGAAATTTTTGTTTAATCTTGGATAGGACATTCTTTGTGTCATCGTTTCCAAGTAAACGATCCATAATGAAAAGAGCAGGGGCGAGGTGGGAGTTTTCAATAAAATCTAATAATTCTGGAAAGGAGCTTATCGCAGATAGAGCGTAGTTCTCTCTTCCTAGGTTTTCCTTAAGGAAGCTTCGTACTTTTTCATCATCTTCTACAATTAATATATCCATGGGCTGATTATGTAATCAAAAGGCGGCCCAGTCAAAGACTGGACCGCCAGGAGTGTCTAAGTTATTTGAGGCTGCTACTCAAACAACACGGAAATTAAACGTCTTCTAAGTTAGGGGATTTTTTAGTCGCTTTGCCTTTTTTGCCAGCATTTTTCTTCTGAGCGGCTTTTCTTTGAGCAGCTTTCTTCTGGGCCAAAGTTTTCTTCTTGGCCTGATACTTCTTTGACTGAGTGGCAGTGTCTTTAGTATCCGACTTAACTTCTTTAGCTGCAAAAGCTGATAGACTTGAAAGCATGATAGTAATAAGGGCCAGTGATGTGAATTTTTTCATGTTTGAGATCCTCCGTTAAAAACATTTTCGCAAATAAACCGGTTTGGAAGATGAAAGGAGTATAAATAATTCTTTATTTTCGGCCAGAGGCGAAATAAAGGTCACGGCGCGTCTATCTATTCATTGTTTATCGAGTTAAAAAAGGGCTTCTTATTACATTGGATTCTTCATGCTTGAGGTAAATCTACTTACAGCGATTCTGGCGGCCCTTGTCCTATTCCTTTTTGCCCTACAATCTCTGGGGCATGAGTTAGAACTAAAATTTAAAACTCAACTAAAAACATTGCTCGAAAAAGCCACAAAGTATCCAGTTGGAGGCATCTTTGCCGGAATATTTGGAACCGGCATAATTCAATCTTCAACAGCCGTTTCTGTTCTTTGTGTCTCATTAGTTAGTGGCGGAATTCTTTCACTGGGTCAGGCTATTACAATATTAATGGGTAGTAATATTGGCACGACACTTACGGCACAATTGGTTGCAATGAAAGTCAGTAATGCCGCTCCTTTTTTGCTCGTCTTAGGATACTTTGTAAATTTTTTACCCGGCAAAGCAGGAGTTTGGGGCAAACCAATCTTTTACTTTGGTTTACTCTTCTTTGGCTTAAATATGCTAAGTGATGTTTTAGGTCAGTTTCAGCATCACCCTTTGGTAAGAGAGTATTTACTAAGTGATATCTCTCCTTATTGGGGATTGTTTGTGGGTATAATTTTAACAATACTTTTGCAGTCTAGCTCAATTACTTCAGGCCTCGTTGTTGTGTTTGCTTCTGAAGGGCTGCTTCAATTAGATGTGGCAATTCCTATTTTGATTGGTGCAAATGTAGGAACCACAACGACCGCGATTCTGGCCTCCTTTACGTTAGGAGTTGATGCCAGGAGAACAGCTATTGCTAATTTTATGATTAATTTAGCAGGGCTTATTATTTTCTTGCCATTCATGAGCTTCTTTACAAATGCAATTGAATCATTGGATCTAGATATCTCTCACAAAGTGGCAAATGCTCATCTCGCTTTCAATGTCATAACAGTTGTCATCATTTTTCCATTCCGTTTAAAACTGGCCAATTTTTTAATAAGACGGATTAAGTGATTATGCTCTTATTGTCTGTGCTTCCGATTGCTGTTTTCATGATTTTCCTTTTTTTTCTCCGATGGCCTTTTTACAAAATAGCTCCACTCGCTTTCTTTGTGACCATGACCATCTCTATCTTAGCTTGGAAAATTCCTCCCCAATCTCTGATTAGCGTTGCCCTTAAGGCACTCCTCCTTACCGGGGATATAGTCCTTATAATCTTTGGAGCGATTCTATTTGTTTCATTTCTCAAGGAAACAGGATCACTTTCTCAAATATTAGAACAATTAAAAAAAATTACTCCTAATAAAGAAACCCAAACACTATTGTTCGCCTGGTTATTTGGTAGTTTTATTGAGGGGATTTCTGGCTTTGGGACCTCTGGTGCTATTGTGGCGCCTTTTCTGGTTGGAATTGGTATATCGCCTTTTAAAGCAATAGTGGTCTCTTTGGCCTCAAATTCTACTGCTGTAACTTTTGGAGCAGTTGGAACTCCTGTGAGGATTGGATTAGCTGAATTTTCTCAATTAAGTTTTGTTCATGAAACTGCACTAATCAATATTCTGCCAGCTTTCTTTATCACTATTTTCATTGTTTATTTTGTCTGTCCGAGGACTCGTTTTATAACTTTCTTAAAAAACAATACTGTTGGTCCCATGCTGGCCGCATCAGTATTTCTAGTTCCATATGCCCTCATGGCCCGTTATAGTTCAGAATATCCATCGATCCTAGGGGGAGGTATCGGATTTTTGGCTTATCTTGCCATCCTTTCTCGAGGGGCCTTGAGAACTAAAATTCTTCCAGTAGTGAAAAGTTTTTCTTCCTATGGAATATTGCTAACATTGTTGGTGCTTGGAAAATTTTTCTTCTCTTCCTTCAATGTTCTGCTCAATCTGGGTAATCAGTTAACTCATAACATACAGGCGTTTAATCCTGGTTTTGCCTTTATCACTACCGTTTTGATATTAGCAGTAAAAAGAAAAACTTCTCTTCGGTCTTTGTTGCTCATTACTAAGACAACGACCGTTCCACTTCAAAGAACAGCTATTTCAATATTCTTCGTCAGTGCCATGACATACTTGATGATTATGACGGACAGGATTTTACTTCAGGATGGAATGCTTGAAACAATTGCCAGTCATTTAATTGGACCAGGTCTTTTGTACTATTCTGCATTCATTGGTGCTTTTGGTTCATTCTTAGCGGGGAGTGCTACCGTTTCAAACCTTCTCTTTGCCCAAATTCAGTTTTTAGGATCTAGTTCCATGCATCTTCCACACAGTTTGATCCTGGCCCTTCAGTTAACTGGAGCGGCAGCAGGTAATATGATAGCTCTACCCAATATTCTAGCCGTTCAAGCAGCAGTGGGTGAGGAAGGTAAGGAGAGAGAAGCCTTGTTAGCATTGATCCTTCCTTGCGGAGTATATCTTATGATTGCTACAATTGTTGTCTTGCTTTTTTTCTAAAAAACGTAGCTAAAGCGGAGAGTCTTGAATCTTCTCCCTACTATAAATTAAATACAATGAGGTTCCTATGGCCTTTTATGTTGATGGATTTGTCGTTCCTGTTCCTAAGAAGNNGCAAAAGTTTGGCTTGATCATGGGGCTTTAGAGTATCACGAGTGCATGGCCGACGATGTCAAACCTGGCAAGGTTACTTCATTTCCTCAGAGTGTAAAACTTAAAGCAGGAGAGGTGGTTTTCTTTTCCTGGATTACTTATAAGTCCCGCGCACAAAGAGATCGAATTCTCAAGAAGGTTATGGCCGATCCAAGGTTGAAGATGGACAACACTATGCCTTTTGATGGTATGAGGATGTTTTGGGGTGGATTTAAACCAGTTGTTTCAGCAAAGAGTAAGACATGATTCATCTAGGTGGCTGAAAAGTTCGCTTTGAAGTAGTGATGGAGCTTAAGAAAGCGATTTCATGTAATTGTTCTATCTGTTCAAAGAGAGGAAGTTTACTGGACATTGTTCCGGCTAGTAATTTTAAATTTCTTACTGGTGAAAAGGATCTCACGGATTATCAGTTCAATAAAAAAATATTCATCATCTTTTCTGCTCTACCTGTGGGATTCTCTCCTTTGGCAGAGGGGCACTTCCCAGTGGTTACCAAAATGATTGCTATCAACGTTCGCTGTCTGGAAGATCACTTTTTAATTTATGAAATCTATCCTTATCAACATTGATGTCCCTGATCTGAAGAAAGGGATTATCTTTTACACTCAAGCCTTTGACTTAAAGATTGGTCGCAAATTTGGAGATGCCGGAGTTGAGCTAATGGGTTTGCCTGCACCCATTTATCTTCTCGAAAAAGCAGAAGGAACTCTTCCTTTTCCTGATGCAACAGAGGGCCGTTCTTATAAAAGGCACTGGAGTCCAGTTCATTTGGACTTCGTGGTAATGGATATAGAGAATACTCGTGAATCACTGCTCTCACTTGGCGCTATCGAAGAAGATGCTGTGAAGATAAAGAAGTGGGGAAAGATCGCTATGTTTAGAGATCCTTTTGGACACGGGATCTGTCTTATTGAATTTCTTGGAAGAGGATATGACGAAATAATTAATTAATTTAAGGAAGTAGTAAGATAAGTGAGTGGTGGCCCACCCGAGACTCGAACTCGGACACCCTTGCGAGCGGAGGATTTTGAATCCTCTACGTCTACCATTCCGTCAGCAGGCCACTGTTGGAGTTTCAAATTCTAATGAGGGCAAGCTTAAGTGTCAATTAAGGGCCTCTGACTATTTTACAAAAAGCCGATCATTTTACTAAAGTTATATGCCGCTATCACCGAGTATTCATAGGTGAAGCAATATCTTATCTACTTAATTTTATTATCTACTCTGTGTGTCTCCGCCTTGGCCGACGATATATTCCTGCTAACCCAACCTCTGGAGTTATCTGAAGAACCAGGTTCACCCGGAATCCAAATGAATGTTCACCCTGGTGCTACTCTGATGAAACGGCTTTCCACAGAGAATGGCCTGGTAAAGGTTCAGATCTTTCAGGAAAATGGTAAGGATGTTAATAAAATAAGATACTTAGCAGAGAAGTGGTTTGGCCTTGGAACTAGTCCCAGTCATCTGAGTCAGTTTCAGATTGATCCCAATGTCTTAGTGGAGAGGTTAAATGCAGGACCCGAATGCGAAGAAGATACCGCTAAGGCCTGTGCGGTTCTAGACACCGAAAGTAGTGATGTCGCTCTTTATATGGAATGCTTTGAGGCCATTAAAAATAAACTCTCTTTTAAGACAAGCGATAATGCCTATACATCACTTTCCAAGCTTTATGCTTTGTCTGACTCAGAGAAAAAGTTCATGGCGATGATTCTAACTATGTATGGAGAGGCCAGGGGAACGATTCCACCTGAGGAGCATATGGCCGCAGTAATGAAGGTCATTAAAAATAGAACGCGAATTGCGAGGAGTGAATATCCCGATATAAATGAATTGGATGTGGTTCTTCACAACTCCCAGTTCTCTATGTTCAATCCCAGAGACCCTAATTGGAGAGAGGCATTGAAGGCGGATGCTGAAAGCATGAAAACAGCGATTAGTGTGTTTGTGGAAAGAAAATCCTATAAGTATAGAACAAATGATCCAAATAATAGTGCAGACTCGATCTATCATTATATGTCCACTGCACTCTATAACAGTAAGCAGAAGATTGCCTGGGCGACTGAGACTATTGATTTATTTGTGAATGAGAAATTAGTGAGTCCTAAAGATGCTCATGTTTTTTTTGATGATATTGCCTGGAACTTTTCACCAAAAAATCGGTATAAGAAGTATGCTCAGAAAAAAGGAATACTAAAATGAAGGCGCTTATAATCCTCCTATTCATGATGAATTCGGCTCATGCCTGGGTGATTGTGTCGGATCAGAGTAAGGCCTATCTAAGAGATTCTCGTCTGGGCATCAAGGAAGAAATCTTTGCAGACAAAAAGAGAAAAGAGCTCACCATTAAAGATTTGAACTCTGACTTGACTCTAATTTCCTATCTTGAAAGCATTGGTGGAACAACAGAGATCACGAGTACCTATAATTGTGCTCTCTATTCAAAAAAATTGAAGAAGCTGATCTTCAAAGATAATCTTTGTAAAACCGTATCTACAAAGGTCAAAGGAAAAGAAGAAGTAAGTAAAGCCGATATCAAGATAGGTCGGGCTAAAGTTACTTATTCTTTTGAAGAACTCTCTGAAAGTTATCCTCTAAAATAATCTATCTTAACTTTATTAGCTCCAAAGCCTCTTTTATGGAAAAGCGTAAGTGATTTTCGCCTAAATGTTTTTTAAGCTCGTGATTTGAGATAAGGCAAGAGAACTTCAAGTAATCTAAGAGATAGTCAGGAACATTGATCTTAAACTTTTTCAAAGCACTATTGAGTCCGCCGGCCATGAACATCGGAAAGGGGATGCCTTTAGTCCCAACCACATCCAGGGCCTGTCTGAAGGAGATGAAGTCATCTCCTGCAACATTATAGGTTCCTATAGGAATGGAAATCATGGCCTTGTATAAAATATTGGCCATATCGAATTCATGAATAAATTGAAAGAAAGGATTGTAATCAATTGGACTTAAAGCAATAGGGCCCGCAAGAAAGCGAGTCATGGAATTTTGAATTTGAGTTCCTATAATATTGCACGGTCTTAAGACAACGGTTGAGATAGAGTTTTGATTTTTCCACATCCAGGTGGTGCACATCTGATCCATCTCAATAACATCCCTTAGTTCTGGATGTTTAATACTTGCTCTCAAGGGTGCATCCTCTGGGAGAAAGATTGGATTATCGGGAAGAGCTCCATAGACATGAAAAGTGGAAAGAATAATAACTTTCTTCACTTCCGATCTCTCGCAAAGATCTAGAATACGACTTGTTCCCATCACTGACAGATCAATTCTTTTTGCAAGCTCGTTGTGCGTATTGCTGGCGTGACTTAAGCGACCTAAGTGATAAACCACATCAAAGGTATGAGTGCGAAAGAGGTTTTCAAAATTTCCTCGTGAATATTTCAATTCAAGTGCCATGAGTCCAGGTAATTTTGGAACTCGAGAAACATCTCTTGAATCGATGCCTAAGATTTCCCACTCAGGATTTTCGCTGAGGATGAGTCTCGCTGTCATCTGAGCAAGTCCGCCAGCAATACCTATGATAAGAATTTTCTTCTTAGCTTCTGTCACTTAAACCCCTTCGTTTTGAATTCACGAATGACGTACTTTGAAATTGGTTTTCTTATGGGGTCCATAAAAGGTCTTCTGTTCTTAAGACCATGAACGAGCATTCTCTTAATAGTATTTTCAATATGGAAGATATTCTCTTTTACTTCTTTGTCTTCTGATTCTGCTTGCAGATGATCCGGAACTGAAATCTCCTTCCCAATATAAATATCTATAGGAGAGGGTAGAGGAAATAAATTAGCTGATATCGGTAGTGCCGGAAGTTTTAAAAAGCTAGCAAGCTTCTTCGCATGAAAAACGAAAGGGAACATTTCCTCAGCACCAATTACACAAACAGGAAGAATAGGTGTCTTCTTCTGTAGAGCGATACGATAAAAACCCTGAGAGAAAGTTCTGAGCTTATAGAAGTCAGGAGTATTTTTAGAGATTCCTCTTACTCCTTCCGGAAATACTAAAATGGATTCTCCCCGGTCTAACAGGTACTGGCAGTTTGCTCTGTCTCCTAAAATTGCTCCCGTTTGAGCAGAGAAGTCTCCCAGAAAAGGAAGTTGGGCCATAAATCTTTCAACCATGGCCCTTAGGACTCGCGGTGGGTGAACATCCATTACAAAGGCCATCGTAATGAGCATGGCGTCCAAAGGAATTTGTCCCGTGTGATTAGAGGCCACGATATAGGGATAGTCTTTTACATTCTCTGCCCCAAAAACCCGGACCTTTAGATAGGAACGATAAAAGGGCATGATGGTGCGGAGAGTTTTTTCGCAAAGTTCAAGATTAAAGCCCCATGGGTCTTGATAACCCTGATACTGCTTCTTGAGATCACTAAAAATCTCTGTGATCTTCTGATCGTCTTCTGGAGTGATTTTAAACATGCTGATACCGTATCCTGATAATCTTGGTCTTTTAAGTTACAGGAAACCTTTCATATCACTATTTCGCTTCACAAAATTAATAATGGCAAGTTCCACTGCAGGAAGGCCATCGCCCTTTTCTGCTGAAGTAAAATGAATTTGTTTTATCCATTTAAATTTTTGATAGATTTCGGGCATGCGGTTTCGAAGTTTGCTTCTGTCACTCTGAGTTTTGAGTTTATCCACTTTGTTGAATAAGACATAGGTCTCAAGATCAAAACTCTTAATATAGTCATGGAAAACGAGGTCGGAGTCTTGTAAAGGGTGCCTTGCATCCTGAATATTTAGAAGAAGGATCTTCTCACTGCAAAGTTGAAAAAAAGTGTCCAAGAGTTTCTGCCAGTTTTGGGCCATTTCTTTGGAAACATCGGCGTGGCCATATCCAGGTACATCGAAGAGGTAAAAACTCTCAACCGTCTTAGTCTCTCGATTTTCAACATTAAAACTGAAGATATTTACTTGTCTTGTGCGACCGGGGGTCTTGGAAACACGAGCTGTACTTTTACCGAATAAGGAATTGATCAATGATGATTTTCCAACATTTGATCTACCAATAAAGGCAATACCATTGATGAAGCTATGTTCATTAAGCCAGGTTTGAAGTTGCTCAATGGTATCAATGCCCATTAAAAATTCGGTTTTTCCTTTTTGGATATTCATGATTCGACCCGTTTCATTATTAGTGTTTTTACTGCCTGAGCCCGGCGAAAGCTTTTCTATCCCCTGATCTTAACAGAAAAGTCCCCTTTGAGTCTTTAAAAAAGGGGAACTCTATGTTTCATAGAAAACAAATTCAGGAACAAATTCAAATAGCAGGCGTGAGATTAGGGGATAGCTGCAGCATTTTTCCTTCCCATGGAAGAAAGAAGGCCTTTACCCTTAATCGAAACTGCATCGATCTCATCTCTAGTCGATATAGGCCTCAAGGATTATCCATGAGCTATATTGAGCTTCCCCATTATGAGCCTAATCATTTTCATTATCGGCTTGAATTAGATGAAAATACTCCCAAGATTGGTCGCTTTGTTTTGAAGACAATTAAAGGGAATGCGTTCTGGATCAATGGTCTAGCCGCTAAGGAAGCTTACGTGGAGAGATCCGATCGTTTGTATATTGAAGATCATAAATTCAATTTCGATCCCTGTGGGCTAGGAGAGCTTGCTCGGGATCACTTTGAGCACCCTGTTCTGAAGATGATGCAGCTTCTTCAAAGTGATTTAAAGATTCTTATTATGGGGGAGACAGGGACTGGCAAGACCTATCTNNGCCAGAAAAATCCACGAAAGAAGTGGGAAGTCTGGACCCTTTGTATCGGTTAACCTCTCATCATTTAATCCTCAGCTAATTGAGAGTGAACTTTTTGGCCATAAAAAGGGAGCTTTCACAGGAGCAATTAATGATAAAGCCGGGGCCCTTGCTACGGCCCAGCATGGAACATTATTCTTGGATGAAATCGACTCCTTGCCTTTCGAGGTTCAGACCAAGCTTCTTACTTTTCTGGATAATAAGAAATTCAGAAGAGTAGGGGAAGTTAAGGAGCAGGAAGTAAATACCAGACTTATTTTTGCTTCTGGTAGATGCTTGGAAACCCTGGTTCAACAAGGCCAGTTCAGAAAAGACTTTTATTATCGTTTAATGTCAGGACATTCCTTAGAATTGAAGGCCCTTCGAAATGATGTTAAACGAATCAGAGATGCTTGCCAGCAGTTTGCCTTAAATCATGGAATAAGCTTTTCACTTTCTTTGATCGAATTTTACGAGTCTCTGGCTTGGCCCGGGAATCTAAGACAACTTCTGGGGCATTTGGAGAAGAAAAAAATTCTCTCAAAAGGAACAAAGATCGACTTCGATACTTTAGACGAAGAACTCCTTCTTCAAAGTTCAGATCTTATGAGCCTTCCGGGCCATGAAGAAATTGTGTCCATGAAGCAGTGTAAGGTCGACCATGTGAAAAGGGTTCTCAATCATTGCGACGGAAATATTTCCTTGGCCGCTAGAAAGCTTCTCCTGACAGAGAAAACCGTACGATCAATTCTGCATGAGGTTAATTAGCAAGGATATAGGTGAGTTTAATGTCTTTAAGATGACCTTCGATATTGTGAATTTTGAGAAATTCGTCTATTTCAAGAATTAACTTATGTCGTAAAACTTCCTTGCCTTCCTCTTCCAGGGGAAAGGTGGCAATGAGGGGTTCCATGTTCAGAATCAGATGATCACGAAGTTGAAATTCATACTTTGAGAGAAAATTTTTAGTGAAGCGGTTAGATGTTGTCATGATGAAATCGATATCAACCGACTTTACTTCGTTAATATCTGGAATATAGACTGGTAGTCTTAAACTCGTAATTTCTAAATGGCGTTCCTGCTTTTTATAATAGGCGGGGCGATCATAGCTGAGTTCTTCTTCAATACTTGCTGGTGCTCTCTCGCTTGGAGAATATTGGCCCGCAATTCTTTGTCCGGAGAAGATAATGTTAACTCCGGCAAGGAAAGAAGCTGCCGAAAACGCCATTAGAAGTGTTGCCTGTCCCGTTGACAGTCCTTGCAGCCATTGGCCAATTAACAGGAAGGGGGCCATAAGAAACTTCTTCAGTTTGCTAGCGCTCTTTGGCCTATTTAATTCATATTGCTCTCGTGCCGTTTTATAGGTCTCAGATAGTTTGCTTCTAATATCAAGAGACTGAGCCAGCTTTTTAACTCTAGGGATTTGGCCCAGAAGAAAGGGTAACGTCTTTTTAGGAAGTGCTTTTAAATGGGCCTGCAAAACTTCAAAAAGATGAAGACATCGCTTCCACTGATGACGAATTTTAAGGGGTACTAAGGGACCCAAATATTTAATCATCAGCTCCATAAGCCGATAGATCAGGTGGTTAATAAAATTCTCTATTTTTGCCAAAAAGTTCATCACCTTTCTTTTCGGCTAAAAGTACAAATTATTGAGCTTTGAGCTAAATACTCAGGATAGGGCCTTTTTTTCCCATGGGCACACCCCTTATTTTACCCCCAGCTTTGTCCGAGAAGCCCTGTGACGTGTTTCTAACAAGGATTTCTATGTATTTTTGTCATCGTCTAATCTTGATCTCAACTCTTATCATCGCCACAAGCTGTGCTCAGTTTCCTATGGGACGAACCTTCTTAAGTGAAATGGAGCATGATGATTCTCGTATGTTTACTCCCTATGAAGACTTTCCCGTGGTGGCAGGAGATTCTGGTCGTTTTTGGTCTTCTGACGCTGAAAGAAGAGAGCGAACACCTGCTTCAGAATATGAAATGGCCAATGAGAGAAGCCAGCGCTCTTTAGAGCAAGAACTGCGAGAACTTGAAGACGGTCAATCAGAACATGCGGCTTATCTCTACCAGCAGAATAAACGTCATTTAAGCTCCATTTCGGAAAGGATCTATTTTCTAAAACTTCCTCATAGCGAGAGAATGGATTACCTGGAATCGAGGGGATTTTTGACGCCTCCAGAATCACCATATTTGAATGCTCAAAGCTCCTATGTCTCAAGACAAGCAGATGTCATCTTAGGTATGAGCAAAGAAGATGTTCTCAGCAGTATGGGCAAGCCCTTAAAGGTTGAAATTGCAGGGAATCCAAGCTTTGAAAATGAAAGATGGGCCTATACCTATAATGGCGCAACGAAGTATATCTATTTTGAATCTGGGCGAGTTGAAGGCTGGGAGTGATCTCAGCTAGTTGAATCCCTCAAATCAGAGGAAATTCGTGCAATTTCCTCTCTTCGTTGGTAATTTACCCCTTAATCCAAATGTTGTTTTATTTACCTGCTTCATGAGAGGAAAGGATGGATTTTACCTTAGATTTTGAACGTCCGGTTTCGGAACTTGAAAACCAAATCCGTGATTTAAAACAGGCCTCTGGCCAGAACATCGATATTTCCCATGAGATCGCAGCCCTTCAGGCCAAGGTCGATCAGATGCTGGAGGAGATCTATAAGAAGCTCTCTCCCTGGGAGCGCACTCAGCTTTCTCGTCATCCTCAAAGACCTCATGCTATCGATTATATCGAAAAGATAGTTACCGACTTTCATGAAGTTCATGGGGACCGTCGTTTCTCTGATGATCCTTCAATGGTTACTGGTTTTGGTTACATAGATGGCCAGAAAGTTGCGGTCATCGGTATTGAAAAAGGTCGCAAAACTTCTGAGAAGATTAAGCGCAACTTTGGTATGGCCAATCCTGAAGGTTATAGGAAAGCCCTACGAGTTATGAATCTCGCCTCTCAGTTTCAAATTCCTATCATCACTTTTGTTGATACTCCCGGTGCATATCCTGGTATTGGAGCAGAAGAAAGAGGACAGGCACTCGCGATTGCCGAAAACCTGGAAGAAATGTTCAATGTTAAGGCCCCAATTATCTCAATTATTATTGGTGAAGGCGGCTCTGGTGGAGCTTTAGGAATAGCCATCGCAGATAAAGTTTTTATGATGGAGTACTCGGTTTATTCGGTAATCTCGCCTGAATCATGTGCTTCGATTCTTTGGTCTGATCCTAAGATGGCCGAAACTGCTGCTAATTCACTTCAACTCTCACCTAATAAAGCTCTAGAGCTTAAGGTTATTGACGATATCGTTAAAGAGCCAGCAGGTGGAGCTCATCGTTATCCGGATCTTGCTATTGGAAAAGTGAAAGAGAAAATAGTTACAAGTCTCAAAACTCTTAAGTCTCATGATTTGGATACTCTTATGCATATGAGATTTGAAAAGTTCAGACAGATGGGAAATACCACTATTTCTTCAAATACTAATCCAGAAATTGAAGGTTAAGATGAGCGTTTATTCAATGACGGGGTTTGGTAAGGGAGAGTCCAAGGGCGAAAACTTTACCATTACGACTGAAATTAAGACGGTTAATAATCGCTTTAAAGATTTTAAATTTCGCATGAGTTCACTTTTTAATTCTCTGGAAATTCCTCTTCGCTCACTCCTTGAAGGTGAATTCAAAAGAGGAAGTTTTGATATCAGTGTTAGTTATAAAAAAATCGATAAGACTCAGGTTGAGTTTCAAGTAGATCCCTCTAAAGTTGATGCTTATCTGAAACTCATGAAACCCGTCTTTGATAAGAACGGCGTCACCTTTAATATTTCACCCACCGACTTTTTAAGAAGTGATTTTTACCGGGAAGAAGATGATCAAAAAGATAAGGAGCTGGAGCCCTTAGTCATGGCTTCTTTTGATGAGGCGATTAAAGCCTTGATGGAATCCCGCTCGATAGAAGGTAATAAGCTGGTTAACAAGTTATTAGAACACTTGGCAATTTACGAGGATTGTCTCGGTAAGGTAGAGAAGCTTAAGGGTGAATACCCAGACATGATGAGAGAGAAGTTAACCCTTAAGCTTAGTGAAAAACTTAAAGATCTTAAGATCGACGAATCTCGCTTTTTACAGGAAGTGGTTTACTACCTGGAAAAGCTGGAAGTAGACGAGGAAATTAATCGGGCAAAGATCCATCTCGAGAAGCTACGCTCAATTCTCAATTCCCATGGGGAGATTGGACGCCAGATTGACTTCCTTCTCCAAGAGTTAGGTCGTGAAACCAATACATTAGGATCAAAATCTGCCCATCCAGAAATTTCATCCAATGTAGTTGAGATGAAAGTACAATTAGAGAAGATACGCGAACAGGCCTTGAACTTGGAATAATACGATGTCTGGAAGAATGATCGTGATCTGTGCCCCCTCGGGAACAGGCAAGTCGACATTATTGAACCGCTTAAAAACTGAATACCCCGATCTGGAGTGGTCTGTTTCTTGTACTACCCGCCCGGCAAGGTCTGGAGAGGTGAATGGTAGGGACTATCACTTCATAGAAGTCGCTGATTTTTTAAGTCAAATTGAAGAGGACTCCTTCATTGAATGGGCTAAAGTTCATTCAAATTACTACGGCACATCTAAAAGGTTTGTGGATGAAGGTCTAAAGCAAGGGCGAAAGATGCTTTTTGACCTTGATGTCCAGGGTGCCGATGCGATGAAGAGGATTTATGGAAGGGAAGCCCATGTGATTTTTATTGAGCCACCATCGGTAGAAGAACTAGAAAAACGCCTTAGGGCGCGCAATACAGATACCGATAAAGTAATTCTTGAGCGAGTTGAAAATGCCCGCCAAGAGCTCAAACGAAAACAGGATTATGACTATCTTATTATGAATGATGATGTTGAAGGTGCTTATAATAAGCTTAAGGCAATTGTTGAAAGGATATTAAAATAGCAATGTTTACTGAACGGATTGATTTTTCACATGAAGCGACACTCACTATTGATGAGTTGATGAAACGTGCTGAAGTCATATTACCGGATATCGATCTTAACATTCTTAGACAGTGCTATGAGTTTGCCGAAAAAAAGCACTCTGGTGTAAAGCGCTCGTCAGGTGAACCCTACATCATTCATCCTTTAAATGTGGCGGGAACGCTGATCAAGCTAAAGATGGATCTAGATTCCATTATGGCGGGACTTCTTCATGATGTGGTAGAGGATTGCGACGTTTCTCCTGAAGAAATTAGTAAACTCTTCGGTCAGAGTGTGGCCCAGATCGTTGTGGGTTGTACTAAAATCTCTAAAATCAAATTTAAAACCAAAGAAGAGTCTCAGGCCGAAAACTTTCGTAAGATGGTAGTCGCCATGGCCCAGGATCTACGGGTCATCATCGTGAAGCTAGCGGATCGCATGCACAATATGCGGACCCTCCAGTACATGACTAAAGAAAAGCAGATGGGCAAGGCCCAAGAGACTCTAGATATTTATGTTCCTTTGGCCAGTCGCCTCGGTATTAACTCCGTTAAGGCAGATCTGGAAGATCTTTGTCTGCGTTATCTTCATCCCGATATTTATTATCGTCTGGCCGAAAAAATTGCCATGAAGAGACGGGAGAGAGAATCCTACATTAAAGAGACGCTGGAGCTGGTTGAAGAAAAGATGCTTGAATACTCCGTTACCGGTGAGGTTACTGGAAGGCCCAAGCACTTCTATTCCATCTATAAAAAGATGCAGCAAAGAGGAGTCGATTTTGAGCAGATTCAGGATCTCCTGGCCTTTAGAATCTTAGTTAGCAATATCACTGAATGTTATAAAGTACTGGGGATAATTCATTCTGCTTTTATTCCGGTGCCTGGACGCTTTAAGGACTATATCGCTATTCCTAAGGTGAATAACTACCAATCTCTTCACACTACGGTTATTGGCCCCAAGGCCGAAAGAATTGAAATCCAGATCAGAACCTTCGAAATGCATGAAGTTGCTGAACGAGGGGTAGCCGCCCACTGGAAATATAAAGAGCGAAAAGACGACGCCAGTAACAAGCTTAAATGGGTTGAAGAACTCATGGAGTTTAACCAGAACGTAACCAGCTCATCTGAGTTTATGGATGTGGTGAAGAACGATCTGGATGTGGGGGGCGTCTTTATCTTCACACCTACGGGAGATGTCAAAGAACTTCGTTATGGAGCGACTCCCCTGGATTTTGCCTATGCCGTGCATACCGAAGTAGGTAATAAGACTGTCGGAGCTAAAGTTAACGGAAAGATGGTACCACTTAAGCATCGTTTGAAATCCGGAGATACCGTCGAGATTCTGACTTCAAAGACTCAGACACCTTCTAAAGACTGGTTAAAGATCTGTAAGACCTCTAGAGCGATTACTAAGATTAAGCAGCACCTCATGAAGGTTGAGCGGGATCATCATCGTGAAATTGGTGAAGAGCTACTCGAAAAGGCATTGAAGAAATTTGATGTCTCCATTAAAGCGCTGGATAAGAAAGGCGACTTCAAAAGTATTCTCGATAAGCTTCATTACAAATCCTTAGAAGAGCTGTTTGTTAATATTGGTTCAAGCCACCTTCCTATTAAAGAGGTTTTGGTTAACATCCCTTCAATTACTTTCTCTGAAGAAGATGATCTTCACTTCAAGGAAGAAGATAAAGAGCTTGAAAGTTATTACAAAAAAGTTACAAAGACCGCGCGCAAGAGCACTAGCAACGACAATGCCGTTATTGTCGATGGGTTGGATGATATTCTGGTGAAGATGGGGCGTTGTTGTAATCCCATTCCTGGTGATCCCATTCTTGGAATTATTACCCGTGGAAGAGGTATTACCGTTCATACCGTGGGCTGTAATCGTATTATCGAAGTCGAGAGATCTCGCCAGATAGCAGTTGAGTGGAATAGTCACTATACCTTCTCTCATCCCGTAAACATTAAGGTCACTACGCACGATAAACCCGGAATTCTGTCTAAAATCTCCAAATACATCAATAATGCCGGCATCAACATCCGCTCTGCCATTGCTCGCTCCATGCCCGATCAGAAAGGGAACTTCATCTTCGAGATCGAAGTCAAAGATTATTCAGAGCTACTGAGAACCATCAGCACCATCGAGCAAATGGAAGAAGTCATAAGTGTGAATCGCGCTTAATTTGCTTTTTGACACATGTTTTAGTGAAAAGCATAATTATTAAATGAAAAAAATAATTCCTCTTTTTGCTCTTCTTAGTTTCATGGCCTCTGCACAGGAAACTCCCGTGCCCGATCTCACTAATCAAGCTGAGTTAAGGGACGATAGAGACTTCAATCATCACAAAGGTCATTGGATTATAAGCTTTGGCGCAGAGACTATACAGTATGACGTGCCATTTGATTATCAGGGAAAAGAAGAGGAATTTAAGCCAGGAGAGAGAGCTCTATGGGGTGGGCGCCTAGGCCTAGGTAGACAACTCTATCTAGGGGGAGGAGTCGTTGCAACTACCAAGCTAGAAGCCTTCTACATGGGAACCCTCTTTGAAACTGCTATCAATGCTGCTCCAGAAATTGAGACGGAGGAGTTTTCTTACACCAAAAGGACGGGACAGATTTTTGGAGGAGATGTGACTCAAAGTTTGGGTTACCTCTTCAATGCTAAGATTAAAAATCCTATCATGGAAGAAATGGCACTTCTGGTAATAGAGCCATTTATTGAAGCTGGACTGGGCTATGCTTGGGCCTATAATCGTCAGCTCTATAATTATGATACTGGTGCTAGCGGGGTACGAGAGAATTATAGACTAAGGGTGAATGACACCATCATCAGTAATCGCCTAGGAGCAGGTGTAAATCTCACTTCTAATGAAGGTTACTTTTTTTATCTAAAAGGAACGCTTTATAACTATATCGATGTTCAGAGAAAGCTAGAAGGAACTGCTCTTGTAGATGGGGGAGCACCTATTAATTTGAATAAAGATACCGAAGGAGTCAACCTCAACTCTAGCATCATCTATGCCTTGGGTGGCGGTTATAAGTTCTAACCTGATTTCAGCATCTTAATGCTCTGATTTGACAGGGATTCAAGTTCAATTTACCCTTTATAAAAAGGCCTTAACTTGCAACACTTCTTGCTCCTTATAATTCTGTTATCCCTGTCCTCATGCCGGAAGGAAGAGTCCCGTTGGGATGAACTCTCAGCTGATGAGCAGGCCTATCTAAGATCCCGGGCCAGGATTAAGTGTGAAGAAGATAATGCTAATGCCTATAAGAACTTCAAAAAACGCTCGGCAGAATCCTTTGCTTCCAGTAATTATAATCGGGCCAAGGGTGTGGAGATTAAGTTCAAGCAAGGTGATGTTGTTACCATCACTACCGATATGAAGGTCTGGAAAAAGGACACTATCAATGGCGTTATCTACTTTTATGTGACCCGAACCAATAGCGATTACTCTACCGATAGCTATTTCTTGCGTCTTCCTGTTGCGCAAAACGATGATGTGATCAATGATCTTTTATCCGATCAGTGTGAAGAAGTTTATACTGCTTCATTAAACAGTTCTGGACCTCTTAGTGTAAAGTATCCTTATACTGTTCCAATATCTTCCGGAAAGTATGAATATACCGATAACTATTCTTTTAACTTCGATGAGCCAGCTTTTCTTGGTTCGTATCGACTATCAAGAAAAGTATTAACTTATAATAGTGAAGGTAAACAAACCAACTCAGCAACTTTCAGTTCTACTTTAACCCATAAGACATATTCTAATTTTGCGACTACTGACTTTACTAATACTGCTTATGCTCAGAAATTTTGCAACGTAGACTTTGAGACAGGAAGCAAATATCGTTTATCTAAAAACGAGGTAGGACTTAAGAAGTTATGTCAGAATACTTTTCCTGCAGATTGGGATTTGTCACTTTAATCTTCGAGAACAATATCTTCTCTTAAGACTTTAAGAATGAAAAAAGTACGAGCAATCTTAACTGTTTCTTTAAGAAGCTTTCTGATATCAGACCAAGATTTATAATCATTTAAGACACTATCATAATAAAATTCAATATCTTTCGAAGTGATGAAGTGAGAGAAAATGATTTTAATGCGCATGATATGATAGTCACTGGAAATGATGAGCACATTCTTAAACTGCGGATTTTTTTCAAGGAACTCAACCGTCTCTCGTACATTCTCAAAAGTGTTCTTTGACTCATAGTCCAGATCTACCTGAGTATCAATTCCATTATAATCAAATTCTCGAGTGGTCTGATTATCCATAAGAGTTTGGAAAGAGTTAGCAGCGTAGACCCCAGAGATGAAAAGCTTCGAGGAGGGATTTCTCTTTAGTTGTTCAATAGCATAAGCGATGCGGCCCTTATCGCCGGTAAAAACGGCGATGGCATCAGGAGATTTCTGATAGAAGGCATCAGCTGTACGAACCTTTTCTTGTTTGGCATAGCGGGGAACATATACGAGAAAAGTGGCAGCAATGATGAGGATAAATAGGAACAGGCCTACGCCACTTATAAACAAGCGGCGTAGTCGTGTGGCCTTAGTTTCGAAAACGTATTTTTTTCCTAGCATATTATTTTGCTGCGATAACCTCTATCTCAACCACCGCACCCTTAGGAAGGGCAGAAACCTGAACAGTTGAACGAGCAGGATAGGGAGCCTGGAAAAACTTTGTATAAGCTTCATTAACTTTTCCGAATTGAGCAAGATCAGTCATAAAGATAGTAGTTTTGATGATATTTCCGCGAGTCAGATCCTGAGAAGAGAGAAGTCCATCAATGTTCTTAAGAATATTGTCTAATTGAGCATCAAAGCCTTCTGGCATTTCTCCGGTCTTTGCATCCAGTCCTATTTGTCCAGAGAAGTAGTAGACTCCATTATGGAATACACCTTGAGAGTAAGTTCCCACTGCTGCAGGGGCCTTGTCTGTATTGATAATCTTTTTTTCAAAAGCCATGAGTCACTCCTTATGTGTTTTTAAGAGACTGTCTATAAACCTTAATTTCTTGAGAGATGAGCGCCGTTAAGTGGCTCATGTTCACAATTTCATCAACCGTTGAAGTTCTTTGCACAACATTGATTGCATACTTGAGCGGAAGAAGAATTGGTCCGATTGGTGTTGCTCCACCTAGTTGAGCAAGAAGCTTGTAACTGATATTGGCCGAATTAAGATCAGGGAAGATCAGAACATCAGCAGCTTTATCGAGACTACAGAAATCAAAAAGATTTTTCATGATATCTGAGTTCGTAGCGACATCTGCCTGCATCTCACCATCTGCAATAAGATTAGCATCTTTTGATTTAGCGATCTTAACGGCTTCTGCCATTTTGAGGTTACTTGGATCACGATTTGATCCAAAGTTAGAATAAGAAAGGAAGGCCACTCTTGGCTCGGCTTGCATCACTCGGCGGTAAAGCTGAGCAGCCGAAATGGCAATATCTGCAAGATCATTAGCATCTGGATTCTGCTGAACTGTACAGTCTGCTAGGAAGACCACTCGTGACTTGAAGACGAGCATCATAATACCAGCAACCTTTGCGCGATTAGTGGTATGAGTCCCAATTACTTTCATGATGGGGCGAATGCACTCTGGATAGTTCTGTGTAGCACCTGTGATCATCCCATCAGCATGACCCATTCTTACCATCATGGAGCCATAATAGTTACCACGCTTCATAGTATCTTTAGCGTAGTTATAAGAGACACCTTTGCGTTGTCTTTGCGTGAAGTATTCCTGCACATAAGAGTCATATGTAGGGGATTCTTCCATGTGCTGAATTTCAACATCTTTAAGATTGGAGATTCCCATCTCATCCATTTTCTTATGAATGATGCTCTTCTTTCCAAGAAGAACTGGTTGAATAAGGCCTTCGTCTTTAAGAATAGAAACGGCTTTCAGAATGCGCGCATTAGATCCTTCAGGGAAGACAATCCTTGGCTTTGCAGCTCCCGGAAGGCGAGAACGAATATTTCTCATAATGGATCCGGTTTGACCTAGTCTTTCCTGGAGTGATTTTGCATAAGCATTGAGGTCATCAATCTTAATACGAGCAACACCTGAATCCATGGCTGCTTTTGCAACTGCCGGAGATACTCTTGTAAGCACGCGCTTATCAAAAGGCTTTGGTATGAGATAATTTCTTCCAAAAGTGAAGTCTTCATTGCTGTAGGCACGTTTAACATCATCAGGAACATCTTCTTTAGCAAGTCCAGCCAAGGCGTAGGCTGCTGCCTTCTTCATTTCTTCATTAATTTTGCGCGCTCTTACATCAAGAGCTCCTCTGAAGATGAAGGGGAAACCCAGAACATTATTTACTTGGTTAGGGTAGTCTGAGCGACCAGTCGCCATAATGGCGTCATCACGAACTTCGGCTACTTCTTCCGGAGTAATTTCCGGATCTGGATTTGCCATTGCAAAAATGATCGGATTCTTCGCCATGGACTTAACCATATCTTTTGATACAAGTCCTTTGGCCGAACAACCTATAAAGCAGTCCGCATCCTTCATGGCATCCGCAAGTGTTCTTGCTTTTGTGTCGTTAGCAAAGCCTTCTTTATACTTATTCATTCCTTCAGTGCGACCTTTATAGATCACACCTTTAGAGTCCACCATAATAACGTTTTCTTTTTTCACTCCTAATTCGAGGAAGAAGAGGGCGGTGGCAATAGCAGCAGCTCCAGCACCAGAGACAACTACCTTGGTTTTAGCCACATCACGATTAGTGATCTCACAAGCATTTAAAAAGGCTGCTCCACCAATGATAGCAGTACCATGTTGATCATCATGGAAGACAGGAATATCCATAATGTCTTGAAGCTGTCTTTCGATTTCAAAACACTCAGGAGCTTTAATGTCTTCTAAGTTAATTCCACCAAAGGTAGGTTCAAGTGATTTTACCGTTCTTACGACGTCTTCAACTGTTAGATTGTTCACTTCAATATCGAAGACATCGATATCGGCAAAGCGCTTAAAGAGAACTCCCTTACCTTCCATTACTGGCTTGCCGGCTAAGGGACCGATATTCCCAAGTCCTAGAACGGCTGTACCATTGGAGAGAACGGCTACAAGATTTCCTTTGGACGTATATTTATAAACGTCTTCCGGATTTTTTGCGATCTCTAGACACGGAGCCGCTACTCCTGGAGAATAGGCAAGACTTAGATCTCTGGCAGTCAAACATGGTTTAGTTGGTGTGACTTCTATTTTACCACTTCTGCCTTGAGAGTGATAATCAAGGGCCAGGCGGTACTTTTCTTCGGCCGATGCCGCTTCATTATTTGTTGTACTCACAGGTCATCCTTTTGTTTATTCAAAGAAATAGGTGAAAATTTTATCCCCAGACGATAGCAGTTTTATGCTGAAAAGGCATCCTGAATGCGAGTGAAGAAACCTTACTCAATGAGCTTTAATCTAAGAATTCCAGGCAGTAAGGGAAGAGTCGTGAGAAGCAGACCAATATAGAAGGGGTCAATGTCAGAAAATGTTGTGAGATGATTTAAAATTCTCCATGACACGACGCCTATACATCCAAAAGCAACGGCCCAACAAAATCTCCTGTCGCTGATCTTTCCTGGGAAGCACTGAGAAGTCAGTAAAGGGAAAAGCAAGGTTGCAGCAGAAAAGCTGCCGAGAGTTTTCCATACTTCCACTACATTTCCCTCAAAGTAGGATCCTGCTACAACAGAGAACGCACTCACGAAGATGAGGGCAAGATGGTGATGCCAATTCTTGAAGCGTTCTTTAAGTTTAAGTAAATCATAGCTCGCGCAAGTAGCAGCGTTAAAGAGATAGGAGTCCAGGGTGGATAATATAGTTGCTAAAATTCCCGCTAGAACTAAACCACGAATACCCTGAGGGAGAAGTTGAATAGCATATTGTAAATAAGCATTCTGAGGATTGGCCTCTGGGATAGCTGCTCTAGCGTAAAGTGCACCAAGAGTAGTGCAGCAATCAAAGGCAATCCATATTCCAATTGAAATGAGGATGCCTTTCCGAGCGACCGCTTCATTCTTAGCCGCTAAGCAGCGTTGATAAAAATTGGGATCAACTAAGGTTGAAAGTGCAATGAACCCCCAAATAAAGAGCACACTCATGGATTCTCCACCTGTCCAGTCCAGATGAGTCTCAGGAAGTTGCTCCATTAGCCATAAAGGGGAGCCGAACTGATTCCAAGAAAATATGACAATGAGTAGTACCGAAAGAATCATAAAGAAGAATTGGACCACATCAGAGAAGACCACTGCTCTGAAGCCACCCCAGAGCGAGTAAAAGGTTACAATTCCAACGCCGATAGCAGTGTTGGTGAAAAGATCACCTCCAAAGAGGGCCTGCAGAAAAAGGCCAAGGCTAATTGTGTAGGCAAGGGGTAGTAGATTTAAAAAGTTAAGAACAGCTGTTACTTTTTCGGCCTTAGGGCCAATCAGATGTCTTGCTAGTTCTGCCAATGACATCACATCATGTTTGCGAATTTTTTTTACAAGAAATAAAGCAAAGATAAGATAACTCAAATACCAGAATACGCCTTGAGTAATGAAATTATAAATACCTTTCTCATAGGCCAGGGTCGTAACACCAAATATTCCTCCATACCAGGTGGCTACGAGAGTCGCTACAAAAAGAGGAAGAGTTAATCTTCTCCCCATCAGGAGCAGCTCTAAGGCCCCTGCTTTCTCTGTTGCAGGAAGTTTTTCTTTAAGTCTCTGACCGAAAATAATACTTAGGAAAGTAATGAGAAGGACGAGAGAAAAAGCAATCCAGTCATATGCATTTAGAAATTGAATAAGGGTAGTATGGGAAACCATAGCAGTATTATACGTTTTGATCTATCCTTTTGACTATGAAATATATAGTTGCTCTCCTNNGGTTCAGCGTTTTTTTACTCCAGCTTCTCAGCCATCTGCAACTGAAGCCCCTGTGATCATCCCCCTTAATGAAGATCGCTCCTTTAAGCAAAATCCTAAAAGAACTGTCTTAATGCTGCTGACTGAGTTTAAAGTTAATCCTGAACCAGAAGTTCGTTTAAGGATCATTAATACTTTCAAGTCCAATCCTTCTCTTTTAAGTAATGAGCTTGATCCACGGCTTGAAAGTGCGGTTTTCGGTCTGAGAGATCTTATTTATCAGAAAGAAAAAGAGCTTCCCCTGCTTTTGGTAGAGTTATTGAATGTATTGAAGGGAGAAAATCGTGAGATGGTTAGAAGATTTTTCTCACTAATGATGGACCATGACTTAGCTTCTTTTCTTCAGGCCTACTCTCAATCAAAAGATGAAAACTGCATGATAGCTAGTGAGCTCGGCGACGAACTTCCGGAGCAGGAAAAACTCAATGAATTAAAATCCAGGCTAAAAGCTTTAGGTAAATATCTGGAAAGAGAAGATGCTTCTCATAAAGTTCTTGCAAGTAATTGCCAGTTAGTTGTACAGATGCAAATCAATAAACTATCTCCCACTGCTCCTGAAGGTCAAAATGATTCAGACAACTAATCTTACTAAAGGCTTCGGCACTCAAATACTGTTTGAAGATGTTACTTTCACTTTAGGTCGGGGAGAGAGGATCGGACTGGTCGGCCGAAACGGCTCGGGAAAATCTACTCTCTTTAAAATTCTTTTAGGTGAGGAGCTTGCTGATAAAGGGGATATCATCATCCCGAAGAATTACCGCATTGGAACATTGAAGCAGCATTTGAATTTTACTGAACCTACAATCATTCAGGAAGGAATGACTGCTCTTAGAGGTGATGCTCAGTTCGATCAATATAAAGTTGAAAAAATGTTGATGGGTCTGGGATTTAAAATCTCCGACTTTGAAAGGTCCCCTTCGGAATTCTCTGGTGGTTATCAAATAAGATTAAACCTTGCCAAGGTCCTCTTGGAAGACCCGGATTGTTTGCTTCTGGATGAGCCCACCAACTATTTAGATATCGTTTCCATGAGATGGCTTACTAAGTTTCTTCGTAATTTTAAAGGTGAAATGATCCTCATTACCCACGATCGCGGTTTTATGGATGATGTTACAACCCATACCATGGGCATCTGGCGGCAGAAGTTAGTTAAAATTCCTGGAAATACCGAGAAATATTTTGAGCAAATTCTGCTAGAAGAAGAGATTCACGAAAAAACGCGAGTGAATAGCGAGAAGAAGAAAAAAGAACTTGAGGAATTCGTTAATCGATTTAAGGCCAAAGCATCGAAGGCTACCCAGGCCCAATCAAGAATGAAACTTCTGGAGAAGATGCCTGATATTGAAGCCCTTGCTATGGTTTCAACCTTAGACTTTGAGTTCAATCATAAAGAGTGTCCGGGGAAGACTTTGTTGGAAGTTAAAAATCTGTCCTTTGGTTATGAAGAGGACCTTCTCTTTTCTAACTTGAATTTTACTCTCACCAAGGGTGACAAGGTCGCTATTATAGGTAAAAACGGGAAGGGTAAGTCCACACTCTTGAATCTTATTGCTGGTGAGCTTACTCCTAAAGAGGGCGAAGTCACTCGAAACGTGAATCTACTTATGGGGCACTTCGGTCAGACCAATATCAATCGTCTTCATATGGATAATACTATTGAAGAGGAGATTGCCGCTGCTGATCCAAGTCTTCCTCTACAAAGAGTAAGGGCCATCTGTGGAACCATGATGTTCACTGGAGATCTAGCTAAGAAAAAGATTAAGGTTCTCTCTGGGGGAGAAAGAGCAAGAGTACTTTTAGGAAAACTTCTAGCTCGTCCCACGAACCTTTTACTCCTAGATGAGCCTACAAACCATCTAGATCAAGAGTCGGTTGAAGCATTGACAATGGAACTTCAAAGCTATCCTGGTGCGGTCATCATTGTGACCCACTCAGAAGGACTCTTAAGAGATGTTGCTCAGAGTTTAGTTGTCTTCCATCACGATAAAGCCGAGTTTATCAGAGAAAGCTATGATGGCTTCTTGAAGAAGATTGGCTGGGATGAAGAGGAGGAAGTTCAGGAAGTTAAAGCTTCAGAGAAACCGTCTCGGCAAGAAATTAAAAGGTTGAGATCAGAGGCCATTATCGAAAGAGGAAGAGAACTTAATCCGCTGAAGAATAAGATGGAAGCTCTAGAGAAGAAAATATTTAAACTGGAAGATGAGCAGAAAGAATTGGAGAAGGCCCTCATTGATCTAGCGGCTCAAGGGGACTCTAGAAAAATTCAGGAATCTTCCCAGCGCTTGGGACAGGTTAAGAAAAATGTCGATAATGCTTTCGAAGAACTCACGACTCTCACCATTGAGCATGACGAGATTTACCAAAGATGGGAAACCAAGTTAAAAGACCTCTCCTAGCTGCTATTTTTTAACTTATCGGTTTATAGATGATAAGCTTGAGCAGAAAAATCAGGTTATGTGTATATTCAAAGCTTTACAAGCTTCTTAAAGTAAGCTGAGCCTTGAGAAAGGGTTTCTAGATAAGGACGGATGTCTGCTTGCAGATGAGTTGGTAAATCATGGAGTGGGTAGATGTGCTCCTCAGGCACGTATCGAAAAGTGAAATTAATCCTTCTGGTTTGAAAATTTTCAATGTCCGGACCAATCTTCTCTTTTCTTCGATCCTCAACTCTTTGAACTCTATGAAAGACTTTGTTCTTCCACTTATCGCCCGCAAATATTTGCAGAGACGAATCCTCTAACCACTGAGAAAAAACAACGTTTTCATCCCCCAAAGATGACTTACCATTAACAAATTGAAAGAAGGCGCGATCGCCAAAAGAGAGAGATCCCACTGGACCTGGCTCAAAGTCTTTATGTTCTCCCACTCGGGCACGGTCTACCCACTTTCCATCTTCCCATTTACTGCCGTAAAAATTAATAAGACAGGTGTTGAGTTTCCACTTCTCGGGAATGAAGTTCTTGGGGAATCTTCTTTTAGCTATAAATTCAATCCTATCCACAAGCTTCTGCAACAGAGATGGATAAGGCTCGGCTTTTACACAGCGGTGAAGGATTCCTTTGGGAGAGTGATAATAATCCAGGCAAGCAAACTGCCAGTTCCCCAGCCAATAAACTGGTCTGAGTAAAGGGCGCTGCTGGTCTCCCTCCGGTGGAGGATTGTGTTCAGAAAACCGCATTTCCCATAGGGGATCTAAGGTTCCAATCCAGGCAAGTAATTCGGCCCTCTCCTTTCGATCGATGAAGGGATACTGGTAGTGAAGACCTAGGGGAAGCTTTTCATTTTTCATAGGAGGATTGTAAATTACATGGAGAGCGGGAAATGGTCAAAGACCTTGTAAAAAGGTGGGGGTCTTCTTGTGGTTAATTCACTCTAAGAGTAAATAGAAAGAATGAAATTTTTACTCGCAACCGAGATGGATATTTTCCCTATCTCCCAACTCTACTTTGACGTCTATCAAGGGGCCTATCCGGATCCTCTCATGAAGGACTTTTCTCTCATGACGAATTTCATTCAGTCCTCTGTAGGGTTCTGGTTTATTGCCAAAGATGAAAACAATAAAGTCGTCGCCTCTGTTCTGGCCGCCTATGATCAGGAGGACTTGATCGCCAAGGCCTTCGGCGCGGTGGTCAGGAATGATTCTCGCGGCAAGGGAGTCATGGAGAAGCTCTTATCATTTGGCATTGAATATCTTAGAAAAAATACTGCTGGCGTAGATGTTATCTATTCAACCACCCGGACCGTTAATGAAGCCGCCCAAACTCTTACTGAAAAATTGGGCTTTAAAAAACTAGGGATATTTCCCAATGCCCATCGCACCAATGACTATGAAACTCATTGTTTAGCAGCGATCATCTATCCAGAAGCCCTGGAAAAAAGAAATTCTGATTATCAAATTCATCATGAAGTGGCTTCCCTCTATAGTATCGTTCAGGAAGAGGTGGATCTGCCGACTCTTTCAACCATTGTTCCGGAAAGTCCCAGTAAAGTCCTGGTATCACCGGGAGATCTAGAAGTTGTTAAGTCTCCCAAGTTTGTCTCATATCGCTATTCTCATCTGAAGTCTGATAAGCAGCTAGAGTTTGAGTTCTTTCCCTTTCACCAACCAAACCTTGTGATCATGTCTCCTGATCAATCGATAGAATTATTCTGTCATCTCTCTTCAGTTGATGGGTATTGTGTCATCGTGGGCGGTAAGATGCCAAATAACCTAAATTTCACGGAGCTCTTTTTAACTTCTAATAAACTACTTAGAGATGTGGGGGCGAGGTATATTGAAGTTATCGTAAGAGCAGATCGCCCTAAAATCCTTGAAAGTATTATCAGAGCAAAGTTTATTCCTTGTGGCTTTTTTCCAGCTTTCCAGAAAATCAATGATAAGCGCCATGACTTTATTGTTTTTAGCCGATCATTTGAAATATTCGATTTTCAGAATGTGAAGCTCAAAGGTCTTAATCAAGTTTATTTGGAAGAGTATTTCAAGGCCTGGAAGCGAATGTCACTTAACCCCAAACTTTTGAAAGTATGAAGACTCTAGCGACCGATGCTCTTCTCCAATCCGATCCTTTTGATACTTCCCAAGCAGGGAAGAGCTTATTTCTTGAGAGCTTTAAAGAAAATGCTTTGTTTCATTATAAGCATCATGCTTTTACCCACAGACTTTGGAATAAACTGGGCTTTCACCCTGAGATGTTAGTGGCTGAAGAGGACTTGGCTCTCGTTCCAGGTACTATGGTACATCTTTTTAAAGAGCATGAGTTTCATTCCGTACCCAAGGATGAGATAGTTCTGACTCTCACAAGTTCTGGTACCGGAGGTCAAAAATCCCAACAGTTTCTGAGTCGCTACTCTCTGGATAATGTAAAAAAACTTGCCCTTAATATTCATCGCTCATTAGGTATGGCCGATTCAAGAGAGTATAACTATCTTTGCTTTACCTATGACCCGCAAGTGGCCAATGACTTAGGTACGGCCTTTACCGATGAGCTTCTTACAAATTTCACCGGGAAGAAGGAAGTTTTCTATGCCATAGGCTGGAATGAAGAGAAGCAGGACTTTGAATTAAATGAATCAGAGACAATCAAGGCTTTTCACCGCTTTGCCGATTCTGGGATTCCCACTCGTATACTAGGATTTCCTGCTCTCCTTTTTGAAATCATTGAAAAATATAATCTTAGTTTGGACTTGGGAGTAGACTCTTGGCTTCAGACAGGTGGGGGTTGGAAAGGTAAGGCAGATAAAGAAATACCTAAGCATGAATTTAGAGATTTTATAACTAAGCGTTTGGGAATTCCAGGAGAGCACCAGAGAGATTTATTCGGTATGGTCGAGCATGGCATTCCGTATGTAGATTGTGAGAAGGGAAATCTTCACATCCCTAATTATGCCCGAGTCTTCACGCGCTCCCCAGTGGATATGAGCTTACTGCCAGTTGGTGAGAAGGGATTGCTCCATTTTCTTTGTTCCTATAACTATAGTTATCCTGCTCCTAGTCTTCTTACCACTGATTATGGGAGAGTCGGGAAATGTGATTGTAGTTTGGGCGGAAATATCCTTTTTCTAGAGGGAAGGGCTGGTGTTAGTAAACATAAGGGTTGTGCACTAAAAGCTCTTGAACTCTTAAGGAAATAATATGTACTGGTTGGGAAAAGTTTTAGGTAAAGGTGAGAAACCCTGGGAAGTTGATTCCTTCTGGGAAGAAGTTGCTTTAAAGAAAAGAGCATTCGCCAAGACCTCTCTTCAAGAGATAATCGCAACTCTAGATTCTTTCTCAATGCTATGGAAGGAAGATGGGGAGTACTTCAATCATGCTCTTACTCATCTCTCATCAGAATCAAGTTTTCCTATTGAAGAGATTCGAAGCACCTTAGAAATTCTTCCTAACTTACTCAAAAGAGAAAGCATTGAGAGGAGAGTAGATGCTGAATTTCAACCACGGGAACTTTTGGACAGCTTCTGTAAACCTCGCCACTTCCTAGGTAGAGTAAGGGCCATCCCATTAGGAGTGGTGTTACATGTCACAGCAGGAAATGTTTTTTTAAGCAGTATTGATTCCCTTATTATGGGTCTAATTACAAAAAACATTTCTCTAATAAAAGTGAGTAGCCAGAATACTTTTTTTCCCCTCTTTTTTGCCGAGAAACTCCTTGAGCACGATAAGACCAAGATTGTTTCCGATAAGTTTTCCATTCTTCACTGGAAAGGTGGAGATATTGAAGTTGAGGGGCATATTAAGAAAAAAGTCGATGGCATTATTGCCTGGGGTGGAGAAGAGATGATGGAATCCTATCGAAGCCATCTCCCTAAGGAAGTGAAGCTTCTGGATTTTGGTCCTAAGATTTCTCTTCAAGTCATTACCGCACAGGCTTTGCAGAATAAAGAGTTACTCAATGTTGCCCAAGCTGTGGTTAGGGATGTCATCCCCTGGAATCAAGGAGCTTGCTCCTCTCCTCAAAATCTTTATCTACAAAATGGAATAGATCAGGACTCCTTTCTTCGTGCCCTGGAAGTGGCCTTTCAAGATGCTGTCCCAAGGAGCAATATCCCTCCGGATGAAGCAGTCGAAGTCCTTAAGGAATATCATCGAGGGCTCTATTCTGAATTAATGGGGGAAGGTAAGATCATAAAGGGAGAGGATTTTCTTATTCATCGAGAAGCAAATAGTTTTCTTCGTCCTTCGCCCCTTAATAGATCTCTCATTATAAAGCCTTTTGTAAATGAAGAGGATCTCTTTCAAAGCCTCTCTCCCTTTCAGTATTATTTGCAATCATGCTCCTATCTTTTGCATGAAGAAGAGAAGGAGATTTACCTTGAAGCACTCGCTAGCGCTGGGATTAAGCGCTTTTCGCCTTTAGGAACCATTACCTGGGGGATGGAGGGCGCTCCTCATGATGGCAGACAAGTTTTACGCGAACTCACTAAATTTATTGGTGATGAGATGCGCTCACAGAATTATGGAGAAGCCACTCAAACACTTATGGATTCATCCGATATCAAAAAGTATTTTCAAGAAATGAGTCATCCTCCTGGATATATCATCTCCTCCGGAGGAACCACTGGAGAACCTAAGTTTGTTCATTTTAGCTATCAGGAGTTTGATTATATAACTGATATGCTGGCCCATAATTTTAGATGTCAGGGGCTACGACCTGGTATGATGGTGGCCAATCTCTTTGTGGCAGGAAATCTGTGGTCATCATTTATGGCGGTTGAGAAGGCCCTGGAAAAGATTGGTGCCATTCAACTACCCATTGGGGGGCTTTGCTCCTCTGAGAATATTCTGATGTATCTCTCAAAGTTTAGGCCCGATGTCGTCATGGGGATTCCATCTCTGCTTATTATGAATGCTGAATTCTCGCATGAGAAGGGAGTCAATCTCGAAGTTCCTATGGTCTTTTATGCAGGGGAAGCGATGTCAGAAACCCGCATGGAATTTTTAAAGTCCACATGGGGAACAAAATACTTTGGATCAGCTGGCTATGCTTCCGTCGATGCAGGAATGATTGCCTATCAATGCTCTTTCAGTAAACCAGGCGAGCATCACCTTTTTAAGGATCTGGTTGAAATGCAGGTCGTGGATGAAGAAGCTGTCATCTCTTCCTTATATAGAACGAGCATGCCTATAAAGAATTACAGAACCGGAGATAGAGTTAAATGGATCGAGGATTGCAAGTGTGGAAGCAACGACCCTCGCTTCCTATTATTGGGAAGAGTCGATAGTACATTGCATATCTGGTCCTGCCGCATTCTTGTGGAGGATATAGAGCAATCTATCAGAGAGACTTCTTCCAAAATAAAGACTTTTCAGGTGATTCTCAGCGATGATCACAGAGATCATAGGGTTAGAGAAAAAATGCAGCTGATACTAGAGGGCCCCTTGGATATTGATCGGGAAGTGCTCATGTTTAATATTTATAAAAACTCACGTGATCTTAAAGATACACTCTCTTTTGATAAATTTCAGTCCAGTTTTTCTATCATGACGGTTGAGAATGGAATGATTAAGCGCAATCCCCGAACTGGAAAAATTAGCCAAGTTTTAGATCTTCGGAAGTAATTTCTTTATCCCAAATCTCTAATAGGGCGAGTGGCAGGGGAGTCTTTTCCCAGAAGAGGTTAAGCTTTTCGCGAAGTTTTTGGTTAACTAAATCTTCGAAAGAGATATTCTGGGCTTCCCTGTCTTCTAGTAATTTTTTTTCTGAATAACAGAATTCTCCTGCCTTTTTTTCCGAGTGATGAGAGTTGAAGGCAAGGCAGCCATACGGCTTCACTTCTCGCGGGAGTGGGCAACCTAGCTCCTGATGATTGAAGAAAGGGCAGGTATAGCTTTTTCTCACAAAAGAGCGTCTGCCATTGCCTGAAGGATGATCGAGTCTAAATCTTGATATCGTTCCTTTAAGCTTTTCTTTTAACTCTTCATTTTGAGCATGAGTCGATTTTAGATATAGTAGTATCTCGGCTGCTTCCAGAGGAGTCGTCATCATGGAGTTTCCCTCATAGGTGCAACAGTTGCCAGCACAGCCAATACAAGAGAGGCCTTCTGACTCTAGGGCCTCCATGCGTATGAGTAAATTTTCTCTTCGAATTGGGTGATTCATGAATTTTGAACATAAGCGATGACCTCGTCCTACGTCAACCCGCATTAAGTAGTGGAGATAAAAGATTGGCGCTCTGCGCACAAGGGGACATTTTAGACATTTCACATTTACTAAAACACTCAGATTTAGTACAAAATTCTATACATTTCTATTCGTTAAATTCTAGGGAGATCAGCATGATGGAATCTTGGTTGATGTGGGTTAAGACCCCAATAATCTTTGGCGTCCTTGGACTCGCCATTGCTGCTTTTTTCTATATCCGAGTCATCGGTTTAGGAAAGGGTACTGAAACTATGGAGCGTATCGCGGGCTATATCCGTGAGGGTTCGATGGCCTTCTTGTTCAGGCAATACAAAGTGCTGGCCGTTTATGGCGTAGTTGTTGCCCTTTTGATCGGTTATGGACTTGGCCAAATCGCAGCAGCTTCATTTGTTCTGGGAGCAGTTCTTTCGATACTGGCGGGCTTCATCGGTATGAAAGCTGCTACTTATGCTAACGTTAAAACCACTCAATCAGCTCGGGAAGGTTCAAAGGCTAACGCTCTTTTAACTGCTCTTGATGGTGGTGCAGTTATGGGTCTATCTGTAGCTTCACTAGGAGTTATGGGTCTAGGTGCTCTTTATTTGGTCTTCTCTGAGTCAGAACACCTTTCGACAATTCTCCACTCATTTGCAGTAGGAGCATCTTCTATTGCTCTTTTTGCTCGTATCGGTGGTGGTATCTATACTAAAGCAGCTGACGTGGGCTCTGATATTGCCGGTAAGGTAATCGAAAATATTCCAGAAGATGATCCTCGTAACCCAGGTGTTATCGCAGATAACGTAGGGGACAACGTAGGTGATGTTGCTGGTATGGGTGCAGATATCTATGAATCAATGGTTGCTGCTATCGTAGCTGCTATGGCCATTGCTCTAACTTCTTCTGAACTTCCAATGCTTTTGGAAGGGGTAGAAGCTGTAACTAATAAGATGGTTGCTGTTGGTCTTCCGCTCGTTCTTTCAGCGGTTGGTTTAGCTATGTCGATTGTTTGTATCTTTATTGCTCGTACTATGAAGAATATGGATCCAGCAGTCGTTCTTCGTGGTGCACTCATCATGCCTCCTCTTGTCTTAGCTGTAGCCTCTTACGCTATCATGGCAAGTCTTGGAATATCTCAATCAGTAACGGCTATCATTACTATCGGTGCTATCGGTGGTACTTTGATTGGTCTCGTTACCGATTACTATACTTCATCAACTCCGGTTGCTCGTATTGCTGAATCAGCAAGAACTGGTGCTGGTACCAATGTTATTCAAGGTCTGGCTGTTGGTATGGAATCAACTGCCATTCCAATGATCATCGTTGCTGTTGTTGCTTTCCTTTCTAATAAATACCTGGGCCTTTATGGTATTGCTCTCTCCGCAGTTGGTATGCTAGGTGGTACTGCTGTCGTTATGACGGTTGATGCTTACGGACCAATTTCTGATAATGCTGGTGGTATTTCTGAAATGTCGGGTCTAGGACCTGAAGTTCGCGCTATCACCGATGAGCTTGATTCTGTAGGTAATACTACAGCTGCTATCGGTAAAGGTTATGCTATCGGCTCAGCCATTCTAACTGTGCTAGCTCTCTTCTCAGCCTTCAATATCGAAGTTAATCATGTAAGAGCTCTTGCCGGTCTGGGAGAAGTTGCTCTTGTCTTAACCGATCCACAAATCCTCATCGGGATTCTTCTTGGCTCTATCCTTCCGTTCCTGGTTGGTTCAACCACCATGCTAGCTGTTGGTAAGGCCGCAGGAGCTATCGTGGTAGAAATTGGTCGTCAGTTCCGTGAGATTCCAGGTCTTATGGAGCTTAAGGCTGAGCCTGATACTAAGAAGATCGTTGATATCGCGACTACTGCTGCACTTAGAGAAATGATTCTTCCAGGCGTTATTGCCATCGCCGCTCCGGTTGCAGTTGGCTTCTTTATGGGTCCAGCTTCTCTTGCTGGTCTTCTTGCTGGCTCACTTGCTGTAGGTGCAACTATGTCTCTCTTCATGGCCAACGCTGGTGGTGCTTGGGATAATGCTAAGAAGTACATTGAAAAAGGTAAGTTAGTAGGTGAGAAGAAAGGAACTGATACTCATAAAGCTGCTGTTGTTGGTGATATGGTAGGGGATCCGTTCAAAGATACTTCTGGTCCTGGTATTTCAATCTTGATTAAGGTGATGTCAGTTGTATCACTCTTGATTGCTCCATTGATTGCCACTCTTTAAGATTTAACTGGGCCCTCTTTGAGGGCCCTTTTTTTGCTTAGTCTCCAAAGATGGCTTCTAGCTGAATGAACGCAAAAGGCGTTCTTCTAAAGGACCAGGTTTTGGGGAAGTCGATACCTGGGATCAAATCCAGATAGAGCCAGTTCTTATAGAGATTCCTCCGATAATTTATGGCAAGACGGTAGTTGTTCACATACCAAATACCTTCGTCTATAACCGAAGACATAATAAATCCGTAATTAAATGCATCATCTTCTGTGAGTTGGTGGAGTATGCTAGGGCCATGAGTCGTGGTGAAATTTTTTTGAAGGATACGCCAACGTTTAGAATTTATAAATCGGAAAAGGAGCTTTTCACTGATGGTGTGATCGGTTGTAAGCGAAGTCTCTTCTTCAAGACCACTTTCATCAGTAACATAGGTAACCTCTTCTACGAAACGATGAATGACTGTTCCTGTTTCGAAAGACCTTCTTAAGCGAGCTCGCGTGGTGATACGAGGAGGGATACTTACCACTAATCCAGCATCGGCATTAAAAAGCCAACCCTTCCTTACTTTATTTCTTTTTTCTGTTTTCTCTCCTTCTTCTTTAGTGACCTCTTTGTGTTTATCTTCTTCATTCTGATACAAGAGCTTAAATCTTTCTTCTAAGTTTGGAAGTCTTAAGTTAAACCTATATCTATTGTTCAAATCTCCTGCTGCTCTCTCCCTTACTTCATATCTGGATTGAACTCTTATAAGGCTTCTTCCTAATTCATCATCAGCTCGCTCGGTAGCAAAGAAAGAATCAAGTCTGTTTGCAAGTGCATTGACCTTATTTCCAAAAAGGTCTTGGGCAGAATCCAGTAAGGGAATTGCTCTTTCTTTTTTTTCTGGCAAAGCGGTTGCCGAAAAAGAAAAAAATAGGATTAATAAAAGCAGAACTCTCATGTTTTTATTGTACATGACTGCCAATAATTCGTGTCGGATTTTACAGGACGACTGGCTATTTCTAAGGGAGAACTGACGAGAATTATTGGGAAAGAATGAAATCATCCAAAAAATCATTTTGTGTCGACTTAAGATGTACCGATCTGATTATCACTAAATTCCACGGGGGGATATTGTGAGTAAAAAACGGAATATGCTATTTGCGACTTGTGCTGTGGGCCTAATGGGCTCTTGGTTCATTTCTCAACATAAAATATCTGAATCCAAACGCAATCTTAGTGATGAAGCTTTGCTTGCTCTTATTAAAAATGATCAGAAAGCCTTTGAAGCTTTTATTACGGCCGGAGGAGATATTCACGGCGAGCTGCCAAAGATAGACGGAGTGGTCTATAGCGTATCAGAAGGGCTCAGTTATTTTGATCGACCGGGCTTTATTCAGTATCTCCAGGAAAGTAAATTGCCCTTCATTAAGCAGGATGGATCTAAGCCATTTGATGTCTTGTCTCTTTCGATTCCTAAGAATAATCCAGTGCTATTGGATCTTCTCATGAAAGAGCATCCTAAGTTGGATCAGGGATATGGGGACAAGCAGTGGACTCTACTCCATATGGCCAGTGCGCAATGTAGCCATAAACTGACTGCCATTCTTGATGAAAAGAGTGGGTTGAATTGGAATACCAAGGCCAAAGATGGCTCAACTCCCTTAACTTTAGCGGCTGAATACGATTGCCTTCCTATGTTGAGCTATTGGAAAGAGAAGAATGTAAACTTCAACCAGAAAGATGGGCGTGGTTTAACGGCGATGGGAATTTTAAGGAAGAAGAAAGATGCCGCTTTAGTGGCCTTTGTTGAATCTTTTGAACCCAAGCGAGAGATCGCCAATGCTGCTCCTAAGAAAGAGGTAAATTTTTATCGTAAACGGAAAATCCCTAAAGATCAGATTGTCGATCCCGCTTCTCTGATCGAGCCGGAGGACCGTCCCTTTGAAGCTAATGAGACTGCCGAGTTTTCCGAATTCAGCGATTAAGCTCAGAAATGATATCAAAATAAGTCGACCATTTTAGTTGCAGTATTAAAGCTCAGCTATATTTCTTTGGGTTGCACAAATTCCATTTGAACTTAAAATAGTATCAAAGGGAGAATTACATGGATGTTACTCGCAGAACAAATGCCGAGATTGAAAGAGAGCTCGGAACGGTCGCTTATTTTATCCGCAAGAAACGTAAGGATAAAGGCTATACTCAAGAAGATCTGGCCAAAGTCTCTGGTGTAGGTCTTGCCTTTCTAAAACGCCTGGAAGGAGGGGACGAGAACTTGCACTTGGCGAAAGTCTTACAAGTTCTTCGTCATTTGAATGCCGATCTTTTTCCTAAAGAGTATCAGTAACAATTTTAGAAGTACTTTTTTTACGGTAGCGCATATTTAAGAGCTCTACCGTAAGAGAGAAGGCCATCGCAAAATATATGTAGCCTTTCGAAACATGAGCTCCCATACCTTCAGCAGTTAACATAACTCCGATAAGAAGTAGAAAAGAGAGGGCAAGGATCTTAATGGTAGGATGCCTTTCAACGAACCCACTGATTTTACCTGCAGAGACGAGCATCACAATCATGGAGATAATCATCGCTACCACCATGATGGAAATTTGATTGGCCATACCAACAGCCGTGATAACTGAATCTAATGAGAAGACAATATCAAGAATGAGAATCTGAAAAAGCATAAATCCAGCACTCACTTTCTTTTGATTTGGATTGGCCTTATTAAGATGGATGTTTGGATCTCCTTCAATCTTATGATGAATTTCAAAAGTAGCTTTCCCTAGGAGGAAGAGACCGCCTCCTAAAAGTATTAAATCTCTACCAGAGAAGGAGTGATCCATTAAGGTAAAAAGAGGTTCTGTCAAAGTCATCATCCAGCTAATGGAAAAGAGAAGAGCAATTCGAATGACAAGGGCTAAGAAGATTCCTATATTCCTGATCTTCGATTGCTGCTCTACAGGAAGTCTACCGACTAAAATTGCAATAAAGATAATATTATCTATGCCCAAGACTGTTTCCATAGCAGTCAAAGTAACAAGCGCAGTAATTGTTTGCCCTGTGAGTTCGAACATATATAATCCCCTTAATTGGTTTAATCATATCTAAAAAAGGATAATCAATGAAATACCTCCATACAATGATTCGCGTTAATCATCTGGAAGAATCAATCAAGTTTTATAATGAAGTTCTTGGAATGAATATACTTTCTAAGGAAGATTATCCTGATGGAAAATTTACTCTGGTGTTTTTGAGTTATGGAACTTCCAAAGATGATCCCTGCATTGAGTTGACCTATAACTACGGTACTCATGCCTATGATCATGGTAATGCTTTTGGACATATTGCCCTTGGGACAGTTGATATAAAAGCCACTTGTGACAAAGTCAGAAGTTTAGGTGGTAAGGTTATCAGAGAGCCGGGGCCAATGAAGCATGGCACGACGGTTATCGCCTTTATCGAAGATCCTAATGGCTATAAGATCGAACTCATCGAAAAGAAGGCTTAATTTGAAACCATACTCTGCAGCTTGCGATAGAAATCAAGAACCCATTTTAGAAGTCTTGAAAGAGTTTATAACTTCAGAAGATAAGAAGTTATTAGAGGTAGGTTCAGGCACTGGCCAACACGCAGTCTTTCTTGCTCCTCATTTCAAGCATCTTGAATGGTATACTTCTGATGTTCCAGAAAACCATGCAGGTATCAAAGAGTGGCTAGATGAGGCCAAAATACGCAACATCAAGGGGCCATTTACCTTCGAAGTTGGGAAAGATGAATTCCCTAAAAATGAATTTGATATTGTGTTTACCGCAAACACATTTCACATCATGTCCTGGAAAGAGTGTAAAACCTTGATGAAGAGCTTGGGGCAGAGATTAACAGAAGGTGCCCAAGTTTTTATTTACGGCCCTTTCAAATATCAAGGTGAGTTTACCTCTCAAAGTAATGCTGAATTCGATGTATCCCTTAAAACTCGCAATCCCTTAAGCGGGATTCGTGCCTTTGAAGACGTGGTGAATGCCATGACTAAGAATGGCTTCTCACTTACAAAGGATGTCGAAATGCCTGCCAATAATCGCATCTTGATCTTTATGAGAATCGACTATATTAAGTGACCAATTTACTCCAAAAGGTTGTCTTGCCTTTGGCGAGGCAACTGCTTTTTATCCTTAGTTATTAGAGAATAATTAAAATTCATTGGTTTCTGTTTAACTTAACCTCTCAAAAAACCGATAAGTACCTTGAAGGACATGGATTACGTTCAAATGAACGGGTGGTACGTTTGATGGTTTCGCATAGGTTATCCAATATTGTCAGTTCAATTCTGCTGATCTCAGCAGTCCTTTATTATTCCAACAGTTCTTATGCTTCTGAATCTTTAAGTTATTCGGGTCGATTAGTTGATACTAGTACCGGAGCACCTGTTGTGGGACCGGTGGATATTAAAGCTGACTTGGCCTATACCAATAGTAGTGGAGTTCCTGGCAGTGTTCTTTGTACCCAGAACCTAACTGGCGTAGCTCTCACCAATGGTGTCTTTCATTTGAAACTTACTTTTGATTGTACTGCTGCTGGCAAGACTTTTAATAGGGTTCTTGCAGATGTGCTTCCTGGTGAAGCCATCGCTATAAGAATCACTTCTACGAAAGATTCAGTTGCAACGGAATACTCTTACCAAGCTCTCCATGCAGTGCCATTTGCAAATTTAGCCAAGCAACTGCCACAAATGGGAGCAATTGATGGCCATGTCCTCACTTGGGACAGTGGTGAATGGAGGGCCCGTCCCGCTCCTGGTGGAGGGGGCTCCGTTGGAACCACCGAACTGGAAGATGGGTCCGTGACCAATGTGAAGCTTGCTGGTGGAATTACTAGCGATAAGCTAGCTGGAGTTGCCATCGCTCAAGGAGGAACAGGAGCTACCACGGCTGCAGCTGCCAGGACCAATCTTGGTATTGTCGTTGGTACGGCGACTGGTCAGTTTATGGGAGCCGATGCAGTACCTGTTTGTACTGGCGCCAATCAAAAATTATCTATGACTGCAGGACCGGTCTACGCCTGGTCATGTGTAACTCTTAACGACACCACCAAGCTTCCTCTCGCAGGTGGAGTGATGATCGGTGCCATCAATATGAATTCAAATAGTATTCATAATGTGACAGCACCAGCTGTCGATGGGGATGCTGCTAATAAAAAATATGTTGATGACGCAATCTCAGGAGTAGGCAGCTCACAGTGGACAACCAATGTAAATGATATCCACTACAATATTGGCAATGTTGGTATTGGAACCACCACTCCTAGATCACGATTAGAAGTAGTAGGCGGAATACAAATTGGTGCCGATGCAGTTACTTGTAATAGCACTAAGGCCGGGACACTTCGCTATAACGCAGCCATGGTTGAATTCTGTAATGGTACAGCCTGGCAAGCCTTTGGTGTTTCTGGTTCAGGTATAACCAACCTCAACGGTTCTACTTCCTCTGTCCAAAATTTTGCGACTTCTGATTCGACTGGATCAGCACCTACTTGGGTTACCAGCGGTGGCACTCACACTTTAAATATTCCAATGGCCAGTGCGACTGGGGTTACCGCAGGTTTAATCAGCAAAACCAAGTATGATGAGTTTGATTCTAAACTAGGAACTACCACTGCTTTTTCTGGAGATGTCTCTGGAACCTATAATACTACCAGTGTCGATAGAATTAAAGGTAGCCCGATCGCTCTTAACACACCAACTTCTGGAAATGTGCTGCGCTTTAATGGCACCAATTGGGTTAATTCCATGCTTGCTGCTGGAGATATTACTTCAGGTGTTTTACCCGTTGCTCGTGGTGGTACTAATACCAGCACCCTTAGTGGGAATCGTATCATGGTTTCTACAGCGACTTCTATTGGAGAAGCTCCTGCTTTAACTGATGGACAATTATTAATCGGTTCCACCGGTGCTACACCAGTTGCTGCCACTCTTACTGCTGGGGCCGGTGTAAGCATTACAAATACCGCTGGTGGTATTTCGATTGCTGCTACCGGAAGTGGGGGGACGGTAACAAGTGTGAGCGGGACTGCTCCTATAACAGTGGCCACAGGAACCACTACTCCTGTCATTTCCATGCCCGCAGCTACAAGTTTAGCTAATGGTTATCTAACCTCAGCCGATTGGACCATCTTTAATGATAAACAAAGTTCTCTTGCCGATGGACCAACGATAAATGGAATTGTTTATCCAGCAAATAATACTGAAACACTAGTTATTCCTCAGGCCCCGGTTAATGCCACCGATGCTGCTAACAAGCAGTATGTGGATTCAAGAAGTTTCTGGGAATTGTCAGCAGGGAATATCCATCGTTTATCTGGTAATGTTGGAATAGGAACTAATGATCCTCAATCAAAATTACAGGTTGCTGGAGGGGTTCAAGTCGGTGCAGATGGGTCCACATGTAATGCAATTAAGGCCGGTACTATCCGCTATAATGCAGCTACCGTTCAGTATTGCGATGGATCTGTCTGGCAAACTTTTGGTGTTTCCGGTTCTGGCATCACCAGTATCAATGGATCAACTTCTAGTGTGCAAATTTTTGCGACTCCCGGATCAACCGGAACTGCGCCAAACTGGTCAACGGCTGGTGGTGTGCATACTCTTAACATTCCTTTTGCCAGTGCTGCTGGTGTCGATGCGGGTCTTCTTAGTAAAGATGATTATGATGAGTTTGATTCTAAGTTAGGTGCAACCACGACATTTGCAGGAGATGTCTCTGGAACTTACAACAATACAAGTGTAGATAGAATTAAGGGATCACCCATCTCCCTCACTGCACCAACTGCAGATAACATTTTAAAATTTAACGGAACCAATTGGATAAACACAAATCTGGATTCTGACGATATTCCGGATATAAGCACGAGTAAGATAACTTCTGGGATACTACCAGTGTCCCGTGGTGGAACTAATATTAGCTCTGTCATAGGTAATCGAGTAATGATCTCTGGTGCTAATATGCTAACTGAATCGTCGGCTTTCGGGGACGGCCAATTGTTAATTGGTGATTCGAGTGGAGCTCCAGTTGTATCAAACCTCACTGCAGGTTCAGGAGTATCTATTACTACTGGACCCGGAACAATAACCATTGCTGCTATCGGCAGCGGGGGAACAGTGACTAGTGTTTCTGGCTCTGCACCACTTAATGTCACTTCTGGAACAACTGATGCCGTAATTTCTTTACCCGAGTCTAACACAACTTCTGATGGTTACTTAAAAGCCGTTGATTGGAATAATTTCAATAATAAGCAGAATGCGCTCTCCGGGGGAGCAACTATTAATGGCATCGTCTACCCAGCAAGTGGTCTACAAACACTACAGGTTCCACTTGCTCCACTGATGATGACTGATGTTGCTAATAAACAGTACGTCGATAGCCTGAGCTTTTGGAATGAAGATTCGGGGAATATAAATTACCAAATTGGGAATGTCGGGATTGGTACATCTACTCCTCGTTCTAAACTGGAGGTTTCTGGAGGTATTCAAATAGGCGATGACTCTGTTTCTTGTAATAGTACAAAGGCTGGTACACTTCGCTATGTTTCATCATTAGTAGAATATTGTAATGGAGTTACTTGGCAGGCGTTTGGTGTATCTAATGCCAGCTTTGCCGGGGATGTATCTGGGACGTATAACTCAACCAGTGTTGATAGGATAAAAGGTACTCCTCTTTCAATTGTTAGTTTAACAGATAACCATCTTCTTAAGTTTGATGGTATAAATTGGACCAATACCACTTTAGGTGTAGATGATATTCCTAATATTGATGTATCAAAAATTACGACAGGAGTACTGCCTGTCTCTCGTGGAGGAACTAATATTAGTTCCATCGTCGGTAATAGAATAATGATTTCGGGATTAAACTCAATTCTTGAAGCAGAAAGTTTAAATGATGGCCAACTACTGATTGGCACTACTGGAGGGGCTCCAGTAGCGGCAAATTTAACTGCTGGTTCGGGAGTTACTATTACCAATGGTTCAGGAGAAATCACAATATCTGCAACAGGTAGTGGAGGCACAGTTACTAGTATATCTGGTTCTGCTCCACTTAATATCACTTCAGGAACAACTGATGCAGTAATTTCTTTACCTGAGGCTAACACTAATTCTGATGGTTACTTAAAAGCCATTGATTGGAACACTTTTAATAACAAGCAAAATGCTCTTTCCGCCGGAGCAACTATCAATGGAATTGTCTATCCAGCAACTGGGGCCCAAACGCTACAAATTCCTCTCGCTCCCTTCAACTTAACCGATGCTGTAAATAAGCAGTATGTGGATACTCAGGTGGCAGGCAGTAGTTTCTGGACAGAAAGCTCAGGAAATATCCAACGTTCATCTGGAAATGTAACCATTGGTGCCACGCCCGGTATAGATAAATTTACTGTGGATGGTGGTGGTACCTTCTACGGGAAAATACTTGCTCGCTTCTCGGGAGCCGCAGATGCGATCCATGTGAATCAATATGGAGCAGGTAATATAGCATCCTTTAGTAATGGAGCGGGTTCTGTTGAGCAGGTGGTTATCGATAACAGCGGTAATGTGGGAATAGGTACAGATGCACCCACTGAACGTCTGGACGTGGTTGGTAATGTTAAAGTACAGGGCCAAGTAACAAGTAAAGCCTTTAATGCAGGCTCATCGACTTCTATCAATTGGGATAATGGTAATCTTCAATATACTACTGCCAATTGTGGGGGATTCACCTTTACTAATATGGAAGACGGCGGCTCATATACTCTGATTGTTAAGGGCACAACAGCTGCCCTTTGTAGCTTTAGTCAAACATCACTTACTTTCAAGTTTGTTCCAGAGACGCCAAGTTCAATTGATGGTAAAGAGACAGTCTTTACTTTTATGAGAGCAGGAAATACAGTTTATTCAACCTGGATTCCGGGTTTTTAAAAATATATGAAGCTTCTAACAATCTTTTTTTTCATTTCTCACATTGCAAATCATACTCAAGCTGCTGGTTTAGGTCCGGGAGCTTTCTGGCAGAAAATTGAGCCGATATCTTGTCCCTCAGGTTATATACCTATTCCACGCAACACCATAGTAGGAACTAATAAAGATTTTTGTGTTGCTAAGTATGAAATGAGAAATGTAGGAGGGGTAGCCACCTCAATTCCTTCTGGCCTTCCTTGGACCGGGACAGGAGTGGGAGGAGTGACTTTTGCCAGGGCCAAGGGCTATTGCAGTGATCTGAATACTATCCATGGAGTCACTAATAAGTATGCTCTCATAACAAATCCTGAATGGATGACCATCGCCCGTAATGCTGAGTTGGTCAATGAGAACTGGTCACCAGTTGGAGGAGTCCAAACTGCTGGAGTAGGGGTTATGGCCCGAGGTCATAGTGACACTAATCCTGATGCTCCTCAAGCCAGCTCAACAGACGATGATCCCTACTTCGGTACGGGTAATAGTGCTGCTCAAGCGGGAAATTCTGGTTGGGAGCAAAGAAGGACACATATCCTTTCTAATGGTGAAATCATCTGGGATATAGCAGGGAACATGTGGGAATATGTCGATTGGGAAGTGGCAGCTAGTGATAAGGCGACTCCTTCTAATGGTTCAACGGGCAATGGCGCGGTTGAACTAAATACTCTTACTCTGAAAATATCTATCTCGCACGTTATGAAACGCGTGACATGGGAGCAGAACTTTACTTCCCGGGGAAGCACGAATGGACTTGGTAACTACAATCCTTATACGGAACCCAACACGAGTAATGGTTTGACCCGAAGAGGAGGCCGTTGGAATGGTGGGCAGTCGGCCGGCGTTTTCACTCTAAGTTTCTGGCCAAGTGCCACCTACAATGGTGATGGTTTTCACTCTTTTAGATGCGTTTATCGACCTTAAGTTAGTATAAATTTTTAATATTCGATTTGATGTCTTCTTAGGGATCTGCTGTTCCAATCTTAAGATCTATTCCTAGCTCCATAGCAATTGGCATCTCAGAAGGTGCAGCGCTCCTTTGCATTAGCACATAGTGTGGATAAATAGCCTTCACAATCGTTTGTTGAAATCCTCAACTAAAAACCTATTAAGGAGATTTATGAAAAAGTTTGCGCTTTTATTTGCAATGGTAATCATGAGCTCAATGGCCCAGGCCACTGAAGTTCTCGTTTTCGACATGGCCGCTACTAATTCTTGGCGTGACCTTGATGCTAGCTTATCTTTCGAGCGTTCTACTGGAAAAGTATTTGTAAATCTTGAAGTTGCTAACAATAACCGTCGTGGTGAAAGCACTCACCGCCCTAAGCATTTCAAAGCTGAAGTTGCTGAACTTCGTTTTGATGCTTCTACTTCTTCTATCCTTCTTTCT
>DFXX01000053.1 GCA_002381765.1 Bacteriovoracaceae bacterium UBA4097
GTCAGATTTTTACGGTTACCAAAAAAACTTTCGGTCTCAAATTGCAGGTTATTCAGTTGAACGACTTCGACTATAGTTTTTTTGATGCCAGGATTTTGTACTGTCCTGCAACTGATGAGCACCAGTATGAAGAACAAGGTGGATGTGAAAACCAATTTCATGAGAAATGCCAAATTCATTTTAGGAATACGTGTATTTCTCCACTCTACCTTTGTTTTTGAATATTTCAAAGATGCTTAATACTTAGATCGCCGAAACGTCCCTGTCCTCTCTTGCTTGATCTCGCTGGGCCTTCTTTCTTTCATCTAAATAAACTTTTTGCTCATCTTTCATATTGCTCAGGGCTTCATCCACGCCCTGGATTCGTCGCTCATTATTACCAGTCAATTTGCCACTCATAATTTTGAGAAAGCTCTTCACTTCGCGCATTTTATAAAAAAAGAATATTGGTTTCATGGGGATTCTCCTTTGAGGAGAATTTAATGCACAGAAGGTGCCAAGCTAGCGTTCCCTACAGTCCATGTCAGGAGTCGGTGAGTCGGTGAAAAGTGTCTGACCGTCTTTCTTACAAATGTAGAGGACGGTCTTTTTGGTTTCTTCTTCTTCAGGCTTTTTGAGAGAAGAATTATCAAACTTTGGTACTGATGATGGAATTGGCTCTTGGTAGTTTTCGATGGCTGAAGTATTCACCGACCAGCAGCTCTCGCCTGAGGAATGTTGGCTTCTTGAGGTCCCTGGGCCCACGGGAGAATTGGTATAAAAGGGAGCGGTCAAATTCTGATTTAGGCTTTCTCCCTTGGGAAGGATAGTGGTAACTCCCATGCCAGAATCGGCCATGAGCTTGGTGAGGTTTTCGCCATCGACCCAACCATTATCATTGTGCCTCTGCCAGCTCTCTCCGTAGCTATTTTGAATGCGAAACTGCAAACGACATTCGCTGAGATCACACACATGGCGCTGGCCCACGATAGTGGCAGAGTGATAGCCACAGTTTCCATTTGAATCTGTTTCAGCACAGAAAGAAGCTTCTAGAGGATGGCCCTGGGAGAGGGATCGATAGATCTGATCGCGAAGGCCCTTGAAATCTTTTTTATCAGTTCCTCTTTGTGGGTAAGGCAGAATGTCGTAGTCGGGATACTTGATGGACTGATCAAGGCAAGTTTCCGGTACCAGAATTTTATAGCGAAGTTCCTTCCAGCTGATCTCGTTCACTTTATCAATGACACTCATGAGCTCCTGGATATTCTGATTAAAACCAGCGTCCTTGAGTTCATTGGCAAGACAAAGTTTATTATCGTAGGAAGAGTTCTCTCTGAGCTTGTTCCACATAGAATAGAAGTAATCATGTTCTCCTGAGGCATCTGAAGGAGGAGAAGTCTTGGCCAGATCACGCCACTTCTCATAAGGAGCGCAGGATTCAGTGGCGAGGTCGCGCCCATTATAGCGGAAGTGCTCAAGCACATTTCCGGGAAATCCTCCTGCTACGATTCTTTGACCTTTATTTGTATTGAAGCGAGCAAGGTGAAGAACTGAGCCAGCATTTTTATAACAACTTGAGGGATAGGAGCTCTGGGAGCAGCGAAGGTGCTCTAGTAGCATGAGAGTTGAGTGGGCGTAACAGAATCCGTAAACACCCTGGTCTCTAAGGGGTGGGAGATTTTGGATTTCTAGATAGCTTTTGTCGCAAACGGGCTTCATGCCCGCAGGCCTTAATTGGTAAGGATTAACGGCGAAAGCGGCAGAGAGGATAAGGGTGTTAAAAAGTATGACCCAATATAGGCGCCTCATGGCCTTTGATCCTTGAACTTATAGTAATAGTCCCAGGCGAGGATATAGCTCTGGTCTTTAAAGCGGCAGATGCCATCTTCATTGCCTGAGGAGTATTTTCCCGTGAGGTAGCTGCCACCCGAACTCTCGCAAAAGCTCGCAGCCGGTTGGGTGAGATAGGTGCTTTTGTGAGTTTTTGAAGAGGTCTTTGCTGGTGTTTTGAGCGCCTGGCACTCACCTTTCTGGCAATGAGGGCTTACCCAGAGCTTATTTTTCAGAATGAGAGGGAGTTCACCCTCATTGGTTTTGAGGGTCTTAGTTTGACTGACTCCCCAGAGGGAAGAACTCATGAGGATAAACAAAAGAAATGAAGAGAAAAACTTCATATTCTTCTCTCGGCAGAATGGTGGAAAAACTTGAGCTTATTGATGGGGTGTTGAGTCATTGACTCCTTTGCAAGCAGATGTAAGCCCAAATTTTCTAGACAGGCCATAGGGGATTGAGGATGATGGGGCATCATTAAAATTATCTGAGTGAAACGGACGCAAGATGCGGATGGGACCCTTGGTTTAATGATCACACAAACACTATCGAGAGGATCGTTATGAGGCTGAATAGGCTCATCATTCAAGGTTTTAAATCTTTTAAAGACAAGACAGTCATTCATTTTGACCAGGGTATTACCGGGATCGTAGGACCCAATGGTTGTGGTAAATCCAATATCGTGGACGCCCTCTTCTGGGTAATGGGTGAGCAATCGGCCAAGCACTTGCGTGGAACCAATATGAAGGATCTGATCTTCGCTGGTTCTTCAAAGTATTCACCGGCCTCTTTTGCGGAAGTAACTCTTGTTTTAGATAACGTAAATGGTAAGCACATCCATATCAGTGGAACGGTCGCTAAGCCTGCTGAAATTCATCTCACTCGTAAGCTTTATAGAAATGGTGAAACTGAATACCGAATTAATAATGAGCCTGCTCGTTTAAAAGATATTCATGAAGTCTTTATGGATACCGGAGCCGGGGCGAAGTCATATTCCATTATTGCTCAGGGTGAAATTAATAAACTCGTTCAGGCGAAACCTGAAGAGCGCCGAGTGATGATCGAAGAAGTGGCAGGGATCACTAAGTTTAAGCTTAGAAAAAAAGAGTCCCTTAAGAAGATCGAACTTACTCAATCCAATCTTGTTCGTTTGGAAGATCTCCAAAACGAAATTCATAAAAATTTAAAGAATCTAGAGCGTCAGGCAGAGAAAGCCGAGAAGGCAAAGACTCTCAGAGATCGCATCAAGAAGTATGAGCTCATCGTTGAGTCTCATCGTGAGCATGATTATCTTCAGGATTATATCAATGCCCATACCATGCTTGAATCCAGAGTGACTGAGCATGAAAATCTGAGCTTAAGAAAATCTCAAATCGATCTTCTATTGGAAGATGAGAAAATCCAGAAGATGGATATGATGGAGAAGATCGATCTTGCTCAGGATGATTTTAACGATCACTCCAGAAGTCTTGCGGCTTCTGAAGAGAAAGTAAAACATCTTAAAAAGTCCCTAATCGAGAAAGAAAAGAATATCGATCGAGCAACTCGTGAAAATGAAGAGCTCTCCATCGATATCGAAAAGAGAACCGAGCGTCTTGAGACCTTGAGAGCTCAACTAGAAGAGCTTGAATCAAATAATTATGAGCAAATGGACTTCTCTTCTCTCGAGGAGAAAGTGGAACTCTTGAAAGGTCAGCTAACCGATCTGGAAGAAGAGTTAACTGAGAAGCGCCGAGAGCTTAATACTTCTAAAGAGCGTTTCCAGTCTTTAGATAATGAAGCCTTTAAGAATGCTTCCAAATTAGAAGAATATTCGCGTCTTCTTCAGGATTTAACTTCTGAAATCGAGACTCTTGAAAAGAGCACATCTAACTTCACTGATGATCTGATGAAGGATCGTGCTACCGTGAAGTCTTCTAAGGCGAAGGTTGAAGAGCTTCAGACCCAGCTTCCTACTCTTAAGAGCGAAGTTGAAACTCTAAGTTCTGAGCTTAAGGCCCATGACGTGAAGTTCAGAGAACTTTCTCGTGAGGTTATTCAGGTTGAGTCGAAGAGAAATTCTCTTATCGAAATCAATAACTCGGCTGAAGGTCGCAGGGCCGGTGCCGTAGAACTAGTTTCTCGCGTAAGCGATGGCTCGCTGGAAGTTCTGGGTAAACTCATCGAGTGTGATCCGGAATATGCCGTAGCCGTTGAGCAATTGATCGGTGAATCACTGGATGCCGTTCTTGCTACTGCTGGAAAAGAAGTCTTTGGTCAATTGATGACGGATTTCAATGCCACGGTTGATATCTTATGGCCTGCTGATAATACCATCTCCACTGAGTCTATCGGACGACTTGAGACTCAGGGCTGCCAGAATATGAAGGCCCTCTCTGAGATCGTTCGCATCAATAATCAGGATTACGCTCAGAAACTTACTAAAATTTTAAACGGCTTTTTCGTGGTGGAAAATCTCACTGCAGAATTAGCAGCAAAAATTAATCCAGATATTCAATTTAAAGGTCTTGTATCCAAGGACGGACAAGTTCTGATTAAGAAAGTGGGGAACTCCGTATTATACGGCGTTCGTCATGATTCGGCCTCGGAAGCTCAAGGAATTGTTCAGCGGAATAACCTGATTCAGGTGATGTCTGCTGAACTCGAGACAAAACAAGCGGAACTCTCTTCTCTAGAAGAAGCTATGAGTGCTACAGAAGTGGCCCTGGCCGAAAAGAGATCGGCGCTAGAAGAACTCACTAAAGAGTTTAATGAAATCAATACTCGTTATGCCGCCACTAAAGCTGCTCTAGAGTCTAAGGAAGCCAATCAGTCTTCCAATTCTTCTCGCTTAGAAATCCTTCAGAAGAGAAAGTCCGAGATTTCTAACTCTCGCCTCAATCTCCTCGAAGCCGATGAGAAGCTGCTAGAAACCAAGGAAGAGTTTGAAGATAAGGTGAAGGAGCTTGCCTCAGAAGTTGAGGAGCTAGAGAGCCGCACTCACGAACTTAAGATGAGTTACGAGAATGAGCGCGATGAGATGATGGAGCTAAAGGTTAAGGCCCAGTCTTACCAGCAGCAACTAAAGTCTCTTAACTCTCAAATTGAAGATGTGAACGCTCAAATCGATCGCTACCGCGAAAAGCAAGAGGCAAATTTAGAGCTTCTTGATACTTACCAGTCTGAGATCGAGTCTGCTCAGGTGGAAGTGGAAACGGTTGAGGCCAGTAACTCAGATATGGCGGAAGTTCTTTCAGAGAAAGAGAGCTATCTCAATCTTATGAAGGATCAGATTGCCCAGGTTCTTCTTTCCATGCAGGAAAAAGAAAGTGAGCTTAAAGAGATTAACTCTCGCATCAATAAAATTGAGAAAGAGAATGTTGAACTGGAGCTTAAGACCACGCAAATTATCCAGGAAGAAGAACTTCTGGTTAAAGATATCTTCGAGCGCTACCGCATTGATCTTCGCGCCAATCTTATGCGCCACTTGGAAATCACATCTGAGAAGATCGAAGGTCTTAAGGATCTTAGGGCCATGTACACCATGGAAACCGAAGATGGTCCTAAAGAGATCGAAGCTCATAGTTATGAATTTGAAAAGCGCTTCCCAGGTCAAATCAAGGAAGCCAAAGATAAGTTCAAAGATTACCGAACTGAGTTTAACCGCCTAGGTGAGATCAACTGGCAGGCCATTGAAGACTATGATCGTCAGAAGCTTCGCTATGATTTCCTTAAGTCTCAGGAAGAAGAGCTTAAGAAATCTCTTACCGATCTTCAGACCGCCATCGCTCATATCGATGAGAAATCTAAAGAGCGCTTCAAAGAAGCTTTCACTGAAGTTAACGAGCGCTTCTCGAAAGTCTTCCCAATCATCTTCGGTGGTGGTGAAGCTAAGCTAGAAGTAACCGGGGATTTGGATTCTATTGACTGCGGTGTGGACATTATCGCTAAGCCGCCAGGCAAGAAGATGCAGTCCATTACTCTTATGTCAGGGGGAGAGAAGGCGATGACTGCGGTCTCCTTGATCTTCTCTATCTTCCTCGTTAAACCTTCTCCATTCTGTCTACTGGATGAGGTTGATGCTCCTCTGGATGACGCAAACGTTGGACGCTTTAACGAGCTTCTTCGCGAAATGAGCGGAGAGTCTCAGTTTATTTTGATTACACATAATAAGAAAACCATGGAACTTAATGACACGCTTTATGGCGTGACTATGCAAGAGCCCGGTGTTTCTAAGGCCGTCTCAGTACAGCTCCATTAGTGGTTTGTGGACAGGGGATAAGTAACTTCAGTAAGAGGAAGCTTTCCCCTTTTTTTNNTTTTCATCTCACTATGAAGAGACCATGACGTCCACCGTGACTGGTAAGGAAATCAAGACCACGGGTAAGATCGATTATAAGTATCCATCGCATTTGCGTCTGGAAGTCTTAAAGCCTGAACCCTCAACGGTAGTAGTTAACGATAGAAAGACCTGGATCTACCAGCCGCCCTTTATCGATGGAGAAAAGGGACAAGTTACCATTCAGAAGGGAAGTGACTGGCCACTTTTGAAGGCCTTTGATTCTTTTAAAACGGGACTTGAAGGATCTAAACTCTTTACTCATAAGTATCAGGGAAATGACCTCATCATTACCTTCAATAAAGACTCTCAAAAAGATGCTGGTATTCAGGAAGTTATCTTTCACGCTAAGAAGAATGCCAAAGAAGTGAAGAGTCTTAATGAGTTTGAGCAGATGACCCTGGTGAAGGCCGATGGGAAAAAGCAGAACTATAAATTCACCGACCTAAAAGAGAATGTAGCTTTTAGACCGAGTAACTTTGAATTCACCACTCCTGCTAATACCAAGGTCATCAATAACTAGTCTTATTTAAGCGCCATAGGCCTGGATCAGAAAGGTTAGACCCATAAGGTTGATCATAAGAGTAAGGGCGTAAAAACCTAAGTTCATAAAGCTCCTTTTAGGCCACTTGGGCCAACTCAATATAGATGTCAGTGGTATAGTCCTTAACTTCACTTAGAACGATATTCTTGCCATTCTGGCAGAGCTTCCCGAGGGTCTGGTCTAAATCACAATCCATGTAAATAGAATCCATTGTCGAAGAAGCTCGCCACTTGCAATTAGTGAAATTGCAATTTTTGAAATGTGAATTCCTAATATGTGAAAATTCGAAGGTGCAATTCTCGAAGATACAGTTTTCGAAGGTAACCCCTTGAAATTCGCAAGCGTAGAAATTGCAATCGGAAAAGACAACTTGCTGATATTTGCACTTCTCGATGCGGGAGCTGCTCATCAACTGGCCGGAAATCACGGTAAACAAAAGTTTTTCGGCCTGGATACTTTGATAGCATTCTGCTGAGGAAACATGAGCTATTTTAGTAAGTTGAGTGATCATGGCCGCCTCCGTAAGTAAGCCCGATTTCATATTGCAATGATATGATATTTGACAAATTGCGTCAAGCGAATAAATTGCATCAAGGAAATGAATTGCAATCCGATAAGGAATTCAAGGGGGTGGAGCATGATTAGCTTTAGCCAAGACTTCTTAGAAAATTTCCTCGCCGTGGTCCGTAAGTATATGCAACTGCGGGGTGGCCTCACTCAGAAAGATCTCTCCGAGATGATGAATGTGGGCATTTCCACCATGAGCCGCTTTCTCAATTTGAAAACCAGTAATGTGGATGAGCAATTGGTTGCAAATATCATCGCGACTCTTGGGATTCCCTTGCATGAGGTGATCGATGGGGTCGAGGAAGAGTCGACTGAGACCTTCAAGCGTTTGGTGCAATTTTATAAAGATCAAAAATCTTCCGATCAGAAGCTTGCCGATGAGGAGCCGAAGGTCAATAAGGCCAGTGCTACCATTAATGTGGGAGGCAGAAAGCAGAATGTCTCTTTTGGTGAATCTCACACAACGACTAGAACTGAGGTCACGATAAGAGAGAAGCTGGAAACCCTTTCTCCCCGACAGAAGGCTTACTTGAATGATTTTTTAAGTCTCGATGTAAATGATCGGGATCTGATTGTGGATTTAGGGGATGCGATCTTTCGTTATTTCCGCCAAAGGAATGTTGAATTTTAATGATCAAATGGATCCTTCTGGTTTTGATTTCGTTTTCTGCAGTGGCTGCTCCTCGTGAAATCGAGGTGTGGATGCTGTCTAATTCCAAGGTGACTCAGTTAGAGGAGTTACTCAATCGTCCACAGTATATTTTTAGTGCCAAGACTGCCGAGCTTGAGTGCCAGGAGATGGGGGATTTTTGCTTTGATCCTCAGTATGGTTTGTATAAGAAAGAAGATACCTGGGGCACGGTGAGTGCGGAGAAGGTAGAGAAGAAAGCGGGGCCCTCAATTCCTGTTGGGAAAGGCATCGATCAAGATCTGATAAATTGCGATCCTAAAAATCACTTTGATATGTTTTGTGGGAAGGCGAAGCCGGTTGCTAAAGATGGGGCGAGTTTTGAGTTATGGATCGATACCAGTTCATCTATGCGTGAATTTGATTTCAGCGATAAGGAAGGCGGCTGCTATCGGAAAAGCCTTGTGAGTCGTCTGGATAAATATTGTCCGTTTAATCAGAAAGTAAATGTGATGATGTTTGATACGGGAATTAAGCAAGCGGGCAGTATGGATGCTCTTTGTACCAATAGAGGACCGAATGATGTGAAGAGGCTCATCGATTGGATTGAGCGCTCGGAGGCGAAGAAGCTTGTCATCATTACGGATATTTATGAGCTTCATAAAGAATTCGCCGATTATATCGAAAGTAAGAATGGATCATTTCGGGGAGATAAGAAAGCTCTCACCGCCGCACAGATGCTCGATCTCGTAGATGAGCTTGCCAAATCCTGTAAGTAAATTAACAATCCGATTATGAGTTTAAGTAAATTGATTTCCTGGTCAGAGAAAGAGTTCTCTCGTCTTCCTTGGCGCGAAAAGCGCACCCTCTATCGAACATTGGTTTCTGAGATCATGCTTCAGCAGACGACGGTTTCGACCGTGAGAAATCACTATGAGAGATTTCTCGTGACGTTTCCCACGATGGAGAGTCTGGCGCGGGCGAGTGAAGAGGAACTTACGGTTGCCTGGAAAGGGTTGGGATACTATCGACGAGCAAGAAACTTGAAGAAGATTGCAGAAGCGATTGTGAATGAATATGGGGGAGAGTTTCCTCGCACGAGTGAAGAGCTGCAGCTCATTCCGGGCATTGGGCCCTATACCGCTGGGGCGATTATGGCTATCGGTATGGATGAGCGGGCATTGGCCGTTGATGCGAATTTAGAAAGAGTCATCGCGCGCTTATATGGAATCAAAGAAGAGAAGGGGCTTAAGCTTCAGAAGAAAATCTTGGAATTGTTTGCTGCTGGGAAAATATTCAACGAGAAGAAGCTGTCACCTCGGAAATTAAATGAAGCCTTGATGGATTTAGGACGCACCTATTGTCAGGCAAGAAAAGCATCATGTGACTTGTGTTTTCTTAAGGCCGAGTGTGTGGCGTTTAAGAGAGGCAAGCCCTTAGAGTACCCCATGACTTCTGCCGTGGCGAAAGTGAGTCAGGAGCATGAGCTGGAGCTACTCAGAGTTTTTGTGGTGAAGAAAGGCAAACTCTTGGTTTATCGAAAAGATGAGAGTGAGTGGCTTTCTGGGCAGTATGAGGTGCCGACTTTTATCGTGAAGACTACCGATGAGAAGCTTAAGCAGTATCAGAAGCTCAAGGTTAGTTCACCGGAAGTGGTGGGGTCGTTTAAGACGGGGATCACTAAGTATAAGATACAAAATTCAGTGATCGTGACTGATGAGAAGGTTTTAAAGAAGCTTGGGTTTGCAAGGGAAGTGGTGTGGAAGGAGATTGCGGCAAAGGATGCGAATTTTTCTACGGCTACGACGAAGGGGCTTTTGAAGTTTGTGGAGATGAAATAGTTCTTCTTTAATAATGGCTTAATACATTCATCTTCCTTAATCTAAATTTTTCAATTGATATTTTTCAATTCAAGAGTGGTCCTATTGTTGATCAATTGTTTTATTTCTTATCACTATTTTATTAATCGCAAGAAATTTTCGTAGGACCAAAGAATAATTTAAGGTTTCTTGAGTTTCACTTCAAACATTTCTAACTAACAATTTTTTTAAATTCAAAGTTCAACTTCCAAGGAGAGGAAATGAAATTCATCAAAGCCGTAGGCCTAGTCCTATTTATGGCTCCTTTATTGTCTTTTGCAGAAAACAAGAATTATCCATGTAGTGGAGCCAGTGGGTCTTATCACGTTAATTCTGATGAATCGGCTGGTGGTTTTGTAGCAAGTACTGCAACTGTCGATCCCTCTGTAACAATTGCTTCTGAGGCTTCTATTTGCGAGAGAGCGACAGTAATCGAAGGAGCTATAATTTCAGGAAGAGCAGTAATTTCAGGTAAAGCAACGGTAAGAGGTTTAGTTGAAGTTTCTGATGAAGCCAAGGTCTATGGTGAAGCATACGTTATCAACAATAACGGGAGCCCCTTGCTGATCGATGGGCAAGCTCAAGTTTTCGGTCAAGCCTTCGTTCAAGGATCGGTCATTATCACTGACGCTTCTGAAGTTTACGGTTGGGGAAAGGTTCTTGATTACGCTCAACTTTTTGGTGAGACGCAGGTCTGTGGAAATAGTGTCGTAAATGGTTTCCTGGTTCTTCAGGATGACTCTACCTATTGCAATCAATAAAAGGAAAATGAAAAATGAAATATCTATTTGGATTATCAGTAACATTAGTAATGTCTTCCGCAAGCAGCTTTGCTCAGTGTGATGGTGCTCAGGGAGCAATCAGAATAAACCCAGATTTAACTACGGGAGCTTTTGTTGCTTACACTGCATATGTCGACGCCTCAGCTTATACAAGTAGTAATTCTGAAGTTTGCGGAATGGCTAAAATTTATGGTGAAGCTCACATTTTAGGTTCGTCAGTAATAAAAGATAATGCTTTTATCTCATCTGAAGCAAGTCCGGAACATGTCCTTGTGGAAAATTCAGTCGTAGAAGGCTCATCTAAGATATTCGGTTCTGTTCAAGTTAGAAATGGTTCAACGGTTCAGGGATCAGCAATTTTGAGTGATAACGTTTTAGTGCAAGGTGATTCAATTCAAGCGGAATCTGGTCCATATATATCAGAAAATGCCATGGTTTCTTTTAATGCTCAAGTCTTAAATACAGCAGTCGTGGCAGGGAATGCTTTAGTTAAAGATATGGCTGTGATTAAAGACAATGCTTCCGTTTATGGTAAGGCAACGATCTTTGGAGCGGCAGAGATCAGTGGAGATGCCTCGGTATATGAAAAAGCACAGGTCTCAGTTGATGCAAAGGTTATGAATGAAGCAAAAGTCTATGGTCAGGCAGAGGTCGTGGGTAATGCTCACATTCAACAAGAGGCAAAAGTGTACGGGTTCGCACATGTAGGTCTTGATTCTACGGTAGGCGAACAGGCGGAGGTTTACGGTCACGCAGTCATTTTTACTGAGGGTAATGATCCAAGAGAATTTGGAATATTTGGTAAGGCCAAAGTCTTTGATAGAGCAGAAGTTCGTGGAGAATCCACTGTTACAGATAAAGCATCAGTAAACGGGGATGCTAGGTTAAGCAATGCTACTATCAGTAACAATGCGATCATTACAGATGCACCAACTATTATGAATGCTGAGGTCGCTGATAATGCAATTGTTAAAGGTAAAGCACAGGTTTTGGCCGGCAGAGTATATGAAGACGCTCAGGTATATGGAGAAGTCAAAATGGAAAATGGAGAACCAGAAATTTTTGGTTCAGCTCAGCTTTTTCAACAAGCAGTTTTAGAAGGGTCAGCTTCTGTTTCAGGGAGAAGCCTTGTATACGGTGAGGCCATCGTCAGAGGAATTGTAAATCAGAGAGGCCAGGTATATGGAACAGCAACTGTAGAAGCTTCTGGAGAAGTTTCGGGAGTTGCAAGAGTTTTTGGTACGGCTGTCATTACTGATATTGTCGAAGATGGTGAATATCCTTAAAAAAACAACTGAAAGGGGGACATCTTATGATGTTCCCCTCTGAAGAGGTATCTTATGAAAGCTAGTTTATTTTTTGTCCTTTTGATATTTCCAGTTATTTCCTATGGTGCAAACTGCACAGGAGGAGCTGGAAAAAATCACACCAATATGGATGGCTCTTTTGGTGGTTATGTTGCAAACACTGCAAGTGTTGCAAAGACAGTACACTTAGATGCAAGCTCTAGTGTTTGTGAAATGGCAAAAGTTCAAGGAAATGTGAAAATTTCAAAAAACAGCATTGTATCTGGAAGTGCATCAATAGAAGGTAATGTTCAAATTCAAGGATCTCGAATTAAAGGCACTGCTAAAATCTACGGTAATGCAGTGATTACGAACTCTAAGATTTGTCAGGCTAGTGAAATTAATCGAAATGTTTCAAATTCAGATTACTATTGCGAAATGTACGACGAAGAACCTAGGGATCCAGGGGAAGCTGGACTTAAAACAATCTTAGGGATTGATTCAGATGCTGATGGTGTTAGAGATGATGTGGAGATCTGGATCAATAGTGTAACTACAAACACAGCTCAAAAAGACAAGTATAATATAAGGCAAGCTCTAATTCAAATTGCTAAGAATCTTAGAAAGGCCAATAAACTACGAGAAAATAAAGAAGAGTCGATAAGGTATACTAACGAAGCCCTGTATGGTCTTGAATGTTTAAGACAGTTTACGACTGAAGATGAGTATGAAGAGCTCAGGGCTTATCTTTATGCAAGAACCTACTGTACGAAAGATAGATTATTAGCTTGGGCTAAAATAGAAGGAAATAGAAGTGGGCAAGGTCTTCAACCAAAAAGAAAAGAGAATTGTGAATTTAAAATTCGTTAGCAGTCTATTGTTCATTTTGATTATTGTTTCTTGTAGTGAAGATAAGAAGGAGTATATCGATGGGGATGACCTGATTCCACCGTCACCGCCTTTCTGGGAGTACTTTACCGAGAAGGGTTTTGATGTGGATCAGGATGGGGTGAGGGATGATTTAGAGTATGCCGTGAATAATGAGTTTGATGAGTACAACTTAAGAAAAGCTTTAAAGGAAGAATATAAAGTTCATACGATGTTTATGAATGCTCAAACGAGTGAAGAGGCGATTAGGCTTATAAATGAGGGCTGGGTTAGAGCAAATTGTACTCTTTCTTTTGCTAATTACTACAAATCAAAGGTTTCAATTGAAGATGTGAGCAATTTTCAAATGCTGACGCTTAATAACTTTTGGAGACGAAGATATTATAGAGAAAAGTTTAAGCTCATGATTCCGAAGGGAGTATACTCAGCGGGTGATCTTGATCCGCTTAAAGGTTTAGAAAGTTGTAATTTTGAAGTGAAAGACAAAGCAAATATTATTGAATTTTTTAAGAAACGATAAATCAAGGAATGATCATGAAATTTCTGCTTTCGATAGTTCTATTTATTCAGATAGCCTATGCTGAAAACATCTCCTTATCTTGTTCTAAGAATAAAACCTTTGTATTGCTAATTAATGGTATTAATAACAGTGAGGAGGATCTAAAGAATAGCACCAATAAAGTAAGGAATTTAGTTAGTGAATCATTGAGTCGCTATGATGCAGGCGGGCAGTTGGTTGTTGGTTATTCCTATAATACCTCGGAAGGATTTCTAGCGGACACAATTCAACTAATAGATCAAAAGTACTCAGGTGAAAAAAATGGTATAAATTTTGATTGGGCTTTGTACTTCTTTGCTCCTCGATTATTTATTAAAAAAAAGGTTATGATCTATACAAAGAAATCCAAATAGATACATATAAGAATGTCAGTTCAGGAAAATATAATTCGATTGCAGACATAAATGAGATTGCTGATAAAATTGATGCTCAATTCATCCTAGGAAACAAGGTAATAATAGTTAGCCATTCTCAAGGAAATATATATGCTAATTTTGCATATGACGCTCTATTAAAAAAAGGGCGTTCATCTGAGTATTTAAATAAATATTTAGGAAATTTACAAGTTGGTTCAGTCGCTAGAAAAGTAAAATCAAAAAATCATAGAGTATATACTTTTGAACAGGATTTTCCTGTAAACTTCCTTCGTAGTTATGGCGAAATCCTTAAAGCCGAATATTCCACCATCTTCCCTGATCTATGTAGACTTCCCGGTGCTGGATGCCATGATTTTGTGCAAAGTTATCTTTCATCAATTATTCCCGTTCTTGGCCCGAAACAAGGAAAATTCGTTAAGCCAATTAGGTTTGCTAAGAATGTTTTTCTCGATAATTTAGAAGAAGTTGCTTGGATGCTTGCAAATAATGATCCTAAATGCTGTGAAGGTAATGATGGAAGGTTTCGATATAACTCAAAATCCATGACAGGCGAAGACATAAAAGAGTTAGGTGGATTCGTAGATTTTAAATCTAAAGTGGATAAAGGTGTATATTTAGAAAAGGATTCCTTTATCTGTGAAAGTGAGGTCAAGGGTAAAGTACATATCAAAGAATCTGTGATTAATAATTCCAAGCTTGATGGCAATTCCCACAACAATTTATTAATAACAAGATCAAAGCTATTCGATACTCAGATTGTGGGTAATCTCTGGTCTGACTGTGCTACAGTTCATCGTGGTTCATACTTATCACCAGGTAGTCAATCTGTTCTTTGGAGTGCCTGCAATTCTGAAAGAGTATTTGAAGATAACATTGCTTCCGGATATTTTGGGATACACGGAGGGGCTAAAAAACTTACATTGAATGCAGGTACTGTATCTATTTCTGGTGGCTTACCAGCGATTCAAATCTTAAATTGGTTAGAGAGACTTGGTGAGAATGTTACGTTTAACGGTTATGGAGATATTTCAAATGAATCTACTATTGGAGATGGTCTTACTATAAATGGAAACTTAGCTGTTATCAATGATGATTACTTTACTGGATTGGCGATAAATGGAGAGTCTTCTGTTCATGGCCCAGGGACTATTCTAACAGGTAGTTTTCTAATAACTAATACAAAGATTTTACCAGGTTCTTACTTAAATTTAACTTCAAATAAAGCAGGGTATTCTCGTCTTCATAATTCTGTAGTTTATGGAGTTCAACTTTCTGGAATCATTTTTTCGAATTATTATCACTTTACCTCTAATGAGTCTGGTAATCTTTATTGTGCCCCAGATGTAGGTTGTAGTGACCAAACCGAATATTAAATGAGAAGATTATAAATCCATCAGCGATTACAAAAGAGTTCTTAACTAGTATTTATTTTGAGTAGTTTATGGTCAAAGTAAGCTCAGATCCTAGAGTTTGAAGGTGTTGAACTAGTCCAAAAGATACGTGACACCTTTCAAACGTCCGTAGTATATACCTGCCGAACAGCAAAAGGTGTATACTATGGCGATTTCACGACGGGAATTTCTGGCGCAATCAGGTCTTTTTGGGGCGGCTTTGCTACTACCTCCTTCTGCTAAGGCTTTCTCCTCGCTCTCTGGATCGCCGGTGGATTGGGCGGGGATTTCGCCTATCACTTTATTAAATTCATTTAAAAGTTCTGATGTGATCACTGGAGATACTCCGGATGAGGCGCATGATATTTTTTGGAGTAAGGATAACTTCATCGCAAAGAAGGGTGGCCTTCCGAAATCTCAGGAAAGTTATGATGTGGTGATAGTGGGAGGCGGGTTGTCTGCTTTGACGGCTGCCTATTATCTCACTCGGGAAAATAAGAAGGTAGTGATTCTTGAAGGGCATCCGCGTTTGGGAGGGAATGCCAAGGCCGAGAGATTCAAGAATTCATATATGGGACTTGGTTCGGCTTATATCGTGACACCGGAAGAGGGTGGAGATATCGATCAGTTCTTAAAAGAGATTGGAGTTTCGAAGAAGCTTCGTAAGTTGAGTCATGAGTCGGATGCTATGGGGCTTAATGGGAAGATCATTAATGGCTTTTGGGAAGGCAATACGGATCCAAAAAATAAAGATCAGTTTGTTAGGGCCCATGAAATTTTAAATAATGTGTATGAGAATTCTTATCCTGATCTGCCTTTGTTTCCGGGCCAAGAAGTTGATGTGGAACTGTTGCATAAACTGGATCGGACTAAGTTTATGGATTGGGTGAAGCAGGAGATTCCTGATGTTCATCCGCATATTGAAGAATATTTTCATCAGTACTGTTGGTCATCATTTGGGTGTGGCTATGATGAGGTTTCAGCCGCTCAGGCACTGAACTTCATCACTTCAGATCTGCAAGGAATTGAAGCTCTTCCGGGAGGAAATGCGGGAATTGCGGAAGGGATTTTTCAGGCGATTAAGAATAAGAATATTGAATTTAAGACAACTGCCTTCTGTGTGGATATTCAAGAGACCGAGGGTGGGGTCTATGTTTGTTATCATGAGAATAATAAGGTTCTAAAGGCTGTGATCGGGAAGAAGTGCATCGTGACGGCCCCTAAGATGGTGACGAAGAAGCTTGTCGACAAGCTATCGAGTGAGCAGTTTAAGGCCATGGATAGCATAACTTATCACGCTTATCTGGTGGGTAATGTGGTTCTGAACAAGAAGATTGAGCCTAAGTATTATGATATCTATTCCTTAAAGGGATCCATCCCGAGAAGTGAAAGAGAAGATAGTACCAAGCGCGTCTTTACCGATATCACCATCGCCGACTGGGCGAATCCTCGGGAAGCCGAAAGATCGGCACTGACTCTTTATATGCCGCTGCCATATGCTATGGCCCAGCAGTTTCTTTTTAGTCACATGCTTTATAGTAAGTATGATGAGCGGGTGAGAACGGCCCTTGCTCCCTTTATGAATGATCTGGGGCTTTCTTGGTCTGATATCGATGGGCTTCGCTTAACTCGCTATGGGCATGCACTTCCAGTGGCCCAAACTGGTGGGATTGCGTCCGGGCTCTTTGAGCGGGCATCTAAGCCTATTAACAATAAGATCTTCTTTGCCAATCAGGACAATTGGGGTAACCCTTGTTTTGAGACATCTTACGCCGTCGGGAAGGTTGCCGCCTATCAGGCCATGAATCGGGCCATTTAGAGGGCCTGGCAAAGATCCTGGTTGAGCTTTATCATGTCTGCATTGCCGCGACTTAAGAAGCTACACTGGCCTTCAAAACCTTTCAGATTACTACAAGTCTGCTCGCATGCTTCATTCATGTCCTTAAGCTCTTGGGCGATGTCGATATATGAGAGTTGCTGGCAAAAATCAGGGGTGGGATTAGCTAGTCCGTAATAGATGTCAAAAGAAAGAGTCAGGGTATTGGCGCATTCCTTATCTCTCTGATTCACTTCTTCCTTTGGATTGGTCCAGGTGATCTGAAGACCATTATTATTTCTTACAGTTTCATTAATCCATGATTTATAAAAGCGTACTGAGGTTGAGATTGAGATGAATTCGCAGTCACTTCCTTTAAGCTTATTGGCAAATTGAACGGCTCGATTGATACCTACCAGGTAATGCCTGTCTCCTCTTTGGGTCATGGTTGGGCCCCCAGAGTCTCCAGAGCAAATTCCTCCTGCTAATTGGGTCATAAAGATGGCGTCTTGAGTATTTCGGCCCATGAGCTTGTCACTCATGACAATGGCCTTTCTTGAAAGAAGGTTTTTTATTTTTTTGAATGGGAAGCGGTTTTCAGAATTTGTATTCTGATAATCATAGCGATATTTTTCTGTGAAGACATCGTAGACACTTTTTCTTACTGGTTTTGAAAAGGGACTGAAGCCAGCTATTACTAATGGATCTGCCACTTCTAGATAATCATTACTATCATAGAGATCCATTGCTTCATAATTGTTGGATACATTATCTTTTAAAACGATGACTGCTAAGTCGGCATCGACTTGTGTCTTGATATAATCCGGATGGATGATGACTTTTTCAACCTGATACTGGGTCCCTTTATTACCCGCGGCCGGGGATTCGCTTCCGAGGTATACCTTTACCTTTGAAGTATCTAAACCATCGCTGGGAAAGCAGTGGCCGGCAGATAGGATTACATTGCGCGAAACCAGGATTCCACTGCAAGAGGAGTTTCCGTAAAAAAGTGCTACTCCTGCGCGGGCCAGATCGCTTTCTTCCCTAGAGAGTTTTGTCCCATTGATGATATTGCCAGAAGTCGTTTTGATATTCTGAGTGGCTTCCTGCTTCACCTGACAGGATAAGAGAAGGAATAGCAAGAAGAAGGGACGCATATGTGCTCCTAAGGATGATCTTAGGCAGATTCTATCAAGTTAGCGGAGTATACGGGAGGCAGGAGGTAGAGCTTACAGATGTTGTCTAAAGATTGATCACG
>DFXX01000001.1 GCA_002381765.1 Bacteriovoracaceae bacterium UBA4097
CTGATTTAGTTAAAACGTTCTTTACGCCAGCAAGTTCAAGGATTGAACGGCATGCACCAGCAGCCTTAATACCTGTACCGTCACCAGCTGGCTTAAGGAGAACTTCTCCTGCGCCAAATAGACCAAGTACTTCGTGAGGAATAGTTCCATTCTCGATAGACACTTTGATCATACGTTTAGAAGCTTTCATACCAGCCTTACGGATAGCATCAGGAACTTCTTTGGCTTTTCCAAGACCGTAACCAACCTTACCGTTCTTATCACCGACTACGATTAGTGCAGCAAAAGAGAAACGACGACCACCTTTCACAACTTTAGCTACTCGGTTAACAGCGACAACTCTTTCTTCAAGATCAGGATTCAAGCCTTCTTGAGCTGGCTTTTTTTCTTGTCTTGGAGCGCGCTGTGGTCTTCTTCCACCTTTCTTATCCGCTTTTCCATCGGTTTCAGTATTTGTCGATTCAACGTTATTTTCTTCGCTCATAAAGTCCCCTAATTAGATTTGAATACCGTTTTCACGGATTGAGTCAGCAAGTGCCTTGATAACACCTGTGTACTGCTTACCACTTCTATCAAAAACAGCTTTCGTAAGATTGCTATTCTTAAGAGAGGCAGCTACTGCAGCACCAACTTTCTTGGCACCTTCAGCATTTGCATGATCAGCAGCTTTTGCCTTTCCATAAGTCTGGACAGAAAAAAGTGTAGCTGACTTAACATCGTCAATCGCCTGAACACGAAGATGCTTGTTTGTTCTTGTTACACACAAGCGAGGAGCTTCAGCGGACCCGATAACTTTCTTTCTTATTGAAAGCTTGCGGCGATATTCCTTTGCCTTAGATTCATTTTTAATTTTTGCGGCATTTTTTCTCATAATTCACCTATTATTTTTTAGCACCAGTTTTACCGGCTTTTCTGATGATAGTTTCATCAGTGTATTTAAGACCCTTACCTTTATAAGGCTCAGGCTCTCTAAATGAACGAACTTTGGCGGCTACGAAGCCAACCAATTCTTTGTCACAACCGGAGAACTCGATGACGTTCTTAGTAACCTTAGCTTCAATCCCCTGTGGCAACTTAAACTCAATTGGATGAGAGTAACCAAGGTTAAGAGTAAGGGTACTGCCTGCTACTGCAGCCTTATAACCTACACCATTGAACTCAAGAGACTTAACGAAACCAGTAGTTACACCAGTTACCATGTTGCTCAAAAGTGTTCTAGATAATCCCCACATAGCGCGAGCTGTTGTAGATTCATCAACTGGAGTAACTTTAAGGGCCTTATCGGCTTGCTCTATCTTAACTTCCTTGCGGAAAGTGTAAGACAATTGTCCTTTTGGACCTTTTACATTAATGGTTGAACCATTAACTTTTACTTCAACTTTATCAGGAATGCCAATTGGCGCTTTACCTATACGTGACATAGCTCACTCCATTACCAAATGTTACAAATAATCTCGCCACCGAGTTTAAGAGAGGCTGCCTTGCGGGAAGAAATAATTCCTGCCGAAGTGGAAACAACTGAAACACCAAGTCCACTTAGAACACGTGGCATTTCGCGGTAGCCTTTATAAATTCTTAAACCTGGAGTCGAAACTCGTTTAATACCAACTATTGCTCCCTCTTTAAGGCCAATTCTGATTGAAATCTCAGAAGGAGATTTTGCGGCGATCTTGAAAGACTTAATATAGCCTTCCTCTTTAAGAACGCGGCAAATGTTCGCTTTCATTTTGCTTGCAGGAACATCTAACTTGTCCAGGCCAGCTTTATTAGCGTTACGGATTCTTGTTAACATATCTGCGATAGGATCAGTCATCATAAAATATTTCCCCTTCCTTACCAGCTAGCTTTAGTCACACCTGGGATGAGACCATTGTTAGCAAGCTCACGGAACTTGTTTCTGCTAAGTTTAAAGTCACGATATACAGCACGAGGTCTACCTGTAAGTTCGCAACGGTTACGTACACGATTTGGATTAGCATTACGAGGAAGCTTCTGAAGCTTCAATCTAGCTGCATCTCTTTCTTCTTCAGAAAGTTTCATGTTTACAGCTTTCTTTCTAAGCTCTAGAGCTTTTGGAGCGATTCTCTTAGCTAACTTTTCTCTTTTCTTATTTTTTACGACTGCGCTTAAACGTGCCATAATTCCTCTCTTATTTCTCTCTGAAAGGCATGCCGAAATGCTTAAGCAAATCGCGGCCTTCTTCGTTTGTGGTCGCTGTAGTTACAAAACTAATTCCTAGACCACGAATCTTATCGATTTTATCGTAGTTAATTTCTGGGAAAATAATTTGTTCCTTCAGACCCATAGTGTAATTCCCTTTACCATCGAAGCCCTTTGGAGAAAGACCACGAAAGTCTTTAACGCGAGGGAGAGAAAGGTTGATCAAACGATCAAGGAATTCATACATTTGATCTCCGCGAAGAGTCACGAAAGCACCAAGTGCTTGACCTTCACGAAGCTTAAATGAAGCAATCGATTTCTTTGCGCGCGAGATAACTGGCTTCTGACCAGTGATCGCTGCAAGATCTTCTACAATGCTATCTACGATCTTACCGTTAGAAACTGCTTCACGAGTGACACAGTTAACGATGATTTTTTCAACTTTAGGAATCTGATGGATGTTACCGTACTTGTACTTTTCCATCATGTTCTTTTTTACCTCTGATTCATACAGAGCTTTTAAGCGTGACATAGTTTACCTCAGATTACTTAATCTCTGCCTTACTCTTGGCAGCGACTCTGGTGTTTTTACCATCGATTGTTTTAATTGCTACTCTTGTTGGTTTTCCAGATTTTGGATCCAATAGAGCAACGTTACTAATATGGACAGCTTTCTCCATATCTACAATTCCACCCTGCTGGTTTTGCTGGTTGGGCTTAATGGCCTTCTTAACGATGTTCACACCTTCAACCAAGACACGGTTTGTCTTGTAGTTGATCGACCTGATTTTTCCTTGCTTGCCCTTGTCTTTGCCCGCAAGAATTTGCACAGTGTCATTTACTTTCAGCTTTTGCATATTCTCCTCTTTTTACACGCTGATTAAAGCACTTCGTGAGCGAGAGAACAGATCTTCGAAAAGTTCTTGTTTCTTAGTTCTCGCGCAACCGGGCCAAATATACGTGTACCTACTGGTTCATTATTTGCTGCAATAATGACCACGCTGTTGTTATCGAAATTGATATAAGATCCGTCTTCTCTTCTTACAGGATAGACGGTACGAACGATAACGGCTTTTTTCACGTCACCTTTCTTAACTTTCCCGCCAGAGATCGCCTGTTGAACGGCAACGACGATGATGTCTCCAACATTGGCACTCATATGCTTAGATCCACCCAGAACTTTAATACACTGGACAGTTTTGGCACCTGAGTTGTCGGCACAGTCGAGAATTGATTGTTGTTGTATCATAAATTACTCCACTACTTCTGTATAGAAACTAGTTCCCATCTCTTTAACTTAGAGTAGGGCTTTGATTCAATGATTGTGACTAAGTTACCGGTAGAAGCTTCTTCTTTCTCGTCATGGACGTGATACTTCTTCGATTTAGTCACGAACTTATTGTACTTAGGGTGCATAGTTCTTCTTTCAACTCTAACAACAATTGTCTTCGCTGTTTTGTCGCTAACAACTTCACCAGTAAGTGTTCTTTTAGATATTGTACTCATAGTTCACCTATTATTTTTTAGCGTTCAAGAATGTAAGGAGACGAGCAATGTCCTTCTTAAGTTCTTTCTTAACATGGGGCTTGTCCATGCCAGTAGTGAACTTATTGAACTTTGTATTAAAAAGTTCAGTTTTGAGGGTTGCCACTCTCTCGCTCATTTCTTTGGCGCTAAGTTTTGTAATTTCGCTGCTTTTTAACATAACTACCTCTACTAATCCAGTTTATTCAGCAGACTTTGGAGCAGCTTCTACAGCGTCCATGTCGGCTTTAGATACGATTTTCGTTCTAACTGGAAGTTTATACTTGGCTAATCTAAGGGCTGCATCGGCAGTAGCTTTGTCTACGCCACCGATCTCAAACAAGATACGGCCTGGCTTAACAACTGCTACCCATTCTTCCGGAGATCCTTTACCTTTACCCATACGAACTTCGGCTGGCTTCTTGGTAAGAGATTTATCAGGGAAGATTTTGATCCACATATTACCACCACGCTTCGTTTCACGTGAAATAGCGATACGGGCAGCTTCAATTTGACGGTTAGTAATATAACCGCAAGTAGTAGCTTGAAGACCGAACTCACCAAAAGTCAGGGTATTCCCTGTGTGAGCCGCACCAGTCATCCGGCCTTTTTGCATTTTTCTATGCTTTACTCTTTTAGGACTTAACATATAATACCTCTAAGTACTTATAATTATTTGTAAATCTCGCCTTTATAGACCCAAACCTTCACGCCAATGATACCGTAAGTAGTCTTGGCAGAAGCAGTGTTGTAGTCGATATCAGCACGTAAGGTATGAAGAGGAACTTTCTTCTCAGCATATCCTTCGGTACGAGCAATTTCAGCTCCACCAAGACGGCCAGAACACTTAACCTTGATACCTTTAACNNAATTGCTGAGCGATGTTTTCTGCAATAAGTTTTGCTTCTGCGTCAGGACGCTTTACCTCGGCAATATTGAAAAATAAAGGGCAATTTGTAATTTTTTTCAAATCGGTTCTTATTTTCTCAATTCCAGTACCTTTCTTACCGATAGCTACACCCGGCTTAGCTGAATACACTGTAACTTTTACCTGATCGGCAGTACGAGTGATTTCAGTTTTAGCGATAGCAGCCTGAGCAAGCTCAGTATCGATATAGTTACGAATTGCAAGATCTTGTTGAAAGATGTTTGCATAATTGTTTTTTACATACCAGTTTGAGTGCCAGGTCTTGATATAACCTAATCTAAAACCGACTGGATTAACTTTTTGTCCCATTTAGTCATTCCCCTGATTAAGCTTCTTTAAGAGCTAGTGTTATGTAACTTGACTTCTTGCTGATGCGGTAAGCGCGACCTTGAGCTCTTGGCATAATTCGCTTAAGAGACGGGCCTTCATCTACCTTCACCATTTCGATGACAAGATTATCAAGGTCATACTTCTTTGAATCAGAAGCAATCGCTAATCCACTATTGATAAGCTTAGTAAGCACAATAGCAGTTTCCTTTTTCTCACAGAAACGAAGGATCTTAAGAGCATCCTCAACTTTCTTTCTGCGGATCAAGTCACATACTTGTCTAACTTTACGAGCTGATGTTCCTACGTTGTTATTTTTAACGACGATCATAATTCACCCCTTACTTTTTCTTGTCAGAGCCGTGACCACTGAAGGTACGGGTTAGGGCGAATTCACCGAACTTGTGCCCGACCATATTATCAGTCACATAAACCGGTATGAACTTCTTGCCGTTATGAACAGCGAAAGTTAAGCCGATAAAATCTGGCGTAATCGTAGAACGACGTGACCAAGTTTTGATGACTGTGTTGCCTTTAGTATTCTTCTTAGCCTCTTCTGCTTTTTTATAGAGATAATTATCTACAAAAGGGCCTTTTTTAATTGANNCCACGAGTTGGAAGACCCCAAGGAGATACTGGGTGACGACCACCACTTGTACGACCTTCACCACCACCGTGTGGGTGATCTACTGGGTTCATAACAACACCGCGAACCGTAGGACGAATACCCTTGTGACGATTCACACCAGCTTTACCAACGTTTTCAAGTTCATGTTCGATCTTACCAACTTGACCGATGGTAGCGCGGCAAACAGATTTAACTTTTCTCAATTCGCCAGATGGTAGACGAAGAAGAGCATATTCGCCTTCTTTGGCCATCAACTGAGCATAAGCTCCAGCAGAACGGGCCATTTGACCACCACGAAGAGGATTTAGCTCAACGTTGTGTACCAAAGTACCAACTGGAATATCTTTTAAAAGCTTAGAGTTACCAGCCTTGATATCTGCATTGTCAGAAGAGATGACTACGTCACCAACTTTAAGTCCAACAGGAGCGATGATATAAGCCTTGAAACCATCAGCGTAAACAACTAGTGCAATATTACATGTTCTATTTGGATCATGCTCAATTGACTTAACAGTTGCAGGGATATCAAGCTTCGCACGTTTAAAATCAACTAAACGATACTTTTGCTTAACACCACCACCATGATGGCGAGTCGTAATTCTACCTTGAGAGTTACGGCCAGCGTGTTTTTTAAGTGGAGCTAAGAGAGATTTCTCAGGAGCAACACCTTTAGTTACATCACCAACAACAGAAACTTTTTCTCTCTGAGATGGTGTAATAGGTCTGTATTTTCTTAAATTTGCCATAGCTTTAACCCTTTACCTTATATGCCCTTGAAGAATTCAATCTTCTGGCCGTCCTGGAGTTGAACATAAGCTTTCTTCGATGAAGAAGATTTCTTATTGCTTTTTCCAGCACGCTTGGTCTTACCAGGAAGAACCGAAGTTCTAACGTTAATGACTTTCACATCGAAGTATTTTTCAACTGCGCTTCTGATTTGGTTTTTGTTAGCTTTAACATTAACCACAAAAGTGTAGCGATTGAACGATTCAGTCTCTTGTGAAGTCTTTTCAGTTAATAGTGGTTTAATTAAAATATTTTCTAAACCCATCATATTACACCAACCTGCTTAATAGTTTCTCGAAGGCGCCTTTCTCAATGATTAGGTTTTCGAACTTGATTGCTTCGTAAACGCTAAAACCATCAACTGGGGCATACTTTGCTCTAGCAAGGTTACTTACTGAACGATTAACTTTTTCATTAACTTCTGTCGTAATCACAAGAGCTGGAAGCAACCCGCGAGTAGTAAGAGTTTTGAACATGTCTTTCGTTTTTCCAGTAGCCTCAATTGTTTCTACAATATGTAGTTTTCCTGCTTGGTGCTTATCGGCCAATACAGAAGCAATTGCATTGAGCATTACTTTTTTGTTAACTTTCTGAGTGTAGTCACGTGGAGTTGGTCCAAATACAGTACCGCCTCCAGGCATTAAAGGAGAACGAGTAGAACCCTGACGAGCATTACCAGTTCCTTTTTGCTTAAACGGCTTCTTACCACCGCCAGATACAAAGCCTTTAGTCTTAGTCATGGCTGTACCTTGACGACGACCAGCTAGTGTAGCTTTAACTACTTGGTGAACAACAGTTCCGTTAATAGAATCTACAGAGAAATCTCTATCGATCTTAAGAGAACCAGCTTTTTCAAATTTACTATTTAATACGTTTAATTCAGTCATTTTCTACCTCCCCCTATGCCTTTTTCACGGCTTTCGCAACTTTTACGAAACCGTTCTTTGAGCCAGGGATTGATCCTCTAAGAAGCATATAACCAGCTTCAAGATTTACTTCCACAACTTGGATATTTTGTACTGTTGAAGTCTCTACACCTAGATGACCAGGCATTTTCTTGTTGGCGAAAACTCGAGCTGGAGTTGCACGACAACCGATAGAACCCGGACGACGGTGAAAGTGTGAACCGTGAGCAGCAGGTCCACCTTGGAAGTTATAACGTTTCATAACCCCGGCAAAACCCTTACCTTTAGATGGGCCAGTAACGTCAACATAAGTTGCAACTGGGAACTCATCTAGTGATGCTTCTTTTCCAAGAGCATCTGCACTCACTTCGCTAACCTTAATTTCGGAAAGCTCAGAAAATGTTTTCTCAATGTTTGCTTTTTTGAGGTGACCTTTCTCAGGAGCGTTAACAAGAGACTCGCGCTTCTCGTTATAAGCTACTTGATAAGCGGAATAACCGTCTTTTTCAGCAGTTTTAACTTGGGAAATAACGTTCGGAATTAGCTTAACAACAGTCACAGGTACGTGATTGCCGTTTTGATCAAAGATTCTGGTCATGCCAGCTTTAATTCCGTAAAAAGCAGGCAGACTAACTTTAGCGTCTGACATTCGCCCTCCACAGCATCACCCTCTCTCAGGGATGCATTCATGGTTAATAAAATAAACTAAACAATAAAAAGCGTTGAAGCTTTATACTAGTACTTAATCTCTACGTCAACACCAGCAGAGAGGTCTAGCTTCATAAGGCTATCAACTGTCTGTTGAGTTGGCTCAACGATATCGATAAGACGCTTGTGAGTTCTCATTTCGAACTGCTCACGAGACTTTTTATCGATGTGTGGTGAACGAAGAACTGTATAACGGTTAATCTCAGTAGGTAGAGGGATCGGGCCCGCTACTCTAGCGCCAGTGTTTTTAGCAGTCTGGACAATTTCCTGAACTGATGCGTCAAGAATATTGTAGTCATAAGCACGAAGCTTAATTCTAAGTTTGTTGGTTTTCATTCAATCTCCAAAATTTTTTTGTCAAATTAGAAAAAGAATGGGCCTTTGTAAAGCCCATTCTTTATTTATTTTGACGTTATTCAATAATATCAGATACCGTACCAGCACCAATAGTACGTCCACCTTCGCGAATCGCGAAACGAAGACCTTTTTCCATGGCGATAGGTGCAATAAGCTCAACACCGAAAGAAGTGTTATCTCCTGGCATAATCATCTCCATACCTTCGTTTAGAGTGATTGAACCAGTTACGTCTGTCGTTCTGAAGTAGAACTGCGGACGGTAACCCTTAAAGATCGGAGTGTGTCTTCCACCCTCTTCTTTAGTAAGAATATAAACTTCGCAACGGAACTTAGCGTGTGGCTTAACTGTTCCTGGCTTGATCAAACACTGACCACGCTCGATATCTTCACGCTTAGTACCACGAAGAAGAAGACCAACGTTATCACCTGCACGACCTTCGTCAAGAAGCTTACGGAACATCTCAACACCAGTTACAACTGTCTTCTGAAGAGCTTTGATACCGATGATATCGATTTCTTCTCCGACCTTCACAATCCCACGCTCAATACGGCCAGTAACAACTGTTCCACGACCAGAGATTGAGAACACGTCCTCAACCGGCATAAGGAATGGCTTATCGATGTCACGAGCTGGTGTTGGAATATATTCATCAACTTGCTTCATAAGTTCAACGATAGCGTTCTCGCCGATCTCTGGATTACGCCCTTCAACAGCAGCAAGAGCAGAACCCTTAACTACAGGAATATCGTCTCCAGGGAACTGGTACTTAGAAAGAAGCTCTCTGATTTCCATCTCAACAAGGTCAAGAAGTTCAGAGTCATCAACTTGATCAACTTTATTCATGAACACAACGATCGCTGGAACACCAACCTGACGAGCAAGAAGGATGTGCTCACGAGTTTGTGGCATAGGACCGTCAGCAGCAGAACAAACAAGAATTGCTCCGTCCATCTGAGCAGCACCAGTAATCATGTTTTTTACATAGTCAGCGTGTCCCGGACAGTCTACGTGAGCGTAGTGACGGTTAGCTGTTGCGTATTCAACGTGAGCTGTATTGATTGTAATACCACGAGCTTTTTCTTCAGGCGCTGAATCAATGTCGGCGTAAGACTTAGCAGTACCGCCATAAACTTTTGCCATCGTCATTGTGATAGCAGCAGTTAGAGTTGTTTTACCGTGATCCACGTGACCAATAGTTCCGATATTTACGTGCGGCTTACTACGGTCAAATTTTTCCTTTGCCATGACTAGCTCTCCTTAAAAGGTTTAAAACCCATTACCTATGTTTTTGACTGGTAGAGTATGCTCTACCTATTCGTTCCTGACAATAAAAAAAAACTAATTCAAGCCCCGGAATAATGGAGCTCTCGGCGAGAATTGAACTCGCGACCCCTTCCTTACCAAGGAAGTACTCTACCACTGAGCCACGAGAGCTTAGACCGAGGCTGAAAAAATGGAGCGGGCGACGAGATTCGAACTCGCGACCCCCAGCTTGGAAGGCTGGTGCTCTACCAACTGAGCTACACCCGCTTACAACAACAACAACAACAACAACAAACGCTTCATAGATGGTGGCGTGGGAATGATTCGAACATTCGAAGGCTAACGCCGGCAGATTTACAGTCTGCTCCCTTTGGCCACTCGGGAACCACGCCATTTTAGTGGAGCTGCTCACAGGAATCGAACCTGCGACCTACTGATTACAAATCAGTTGCTCTACCAACTGAGCTAGAGCAGCCCATACATCAACGAAACATCGATGAGTCTGAAATTTATAATGTTAGAGACTTACGAAATCAAGCTTTTTTCAGTTATATGCCAAAACATTTTTCCATCGCGATTGCAGCAGCCGATGCAACATTCAGTGATTTTATCTCTCCCTGAGAGGGAAGACTGAGATTTTTCTGTACTAATCTGGCCACAGCATGGGAGAGGCCAGTTTCTTCGGCACCCAGCAGCAAACAAATTCTTTTCAGAGATCTAAGGCCTTCAGCGGTGAGATTTTCTGAAGAATGTTCAGATAGACCCACGGTTTGGATACCGGCATTATTAATCTGGGCGATGGCCTTACTGAGAGAACTCACCCTGATGAGATTTACATACTCAGTGGCACCAGAGGCTATTCGGTAAAAGGAAGGAGTGAGTCCAAATGACTTCGATGATGGGATTAAGACCGCTGTGACTCCGTAAAAACAAGCGGATCTCAATATTGCGGCACCATTATGAACATCGGTTATTTGATCAAGGGCCAAAAGGCGGCACTCTGGAGCCTTAAGAAATTCAGAGAGCTGATATGTTTCCAAGGGAGAGGTCTGCAGATAAATCTGGGAAGGCACGCGGGTGAACTCAACGTCCATATATTGGCAGAGTTTTTTAGCGTTTTCCTGCAGTTGATGGGAGGAGACGATTTCGACCTTCACCGGAAGATTCTTGGGGTTAATCTTGTGCTTTCTTCCCAGCTCAACCAGGCCTTCATCAGTTGCCACGAGCTTCTCATGCACGCGACCAGTGTTCCCCAAGGCTGCAGCTATACTGTGGAGACCAAAAATCAAATCAAAATCTACGCCCATTTGCCTAACTCACTTAATTTCTTTTTAACGGTATTTGAGAGTTCCTCTTTTTTTACTTTAAGACTCTCCCCACTCTTTCTCATTTTGAGTTCGATTTCACCAGTAGCATTGAAATCTTTCTCGCCAATAAGTATTCTCACCGGAAGCCCAATAAGATCAGAGTCCTTAAACATTTGACCTGGACCCAATTGACGATCATCAAAAAGCACTTCATAGCCGTCTTTCAGGAGGTCTTTCCAGACTTCTTCTGCTACGGCTTTAATCTCAGGAGTTTTCCCAATATAGCAGAGATACACATCATAGGGGGCGATGGAAGCGGGCCAAATGATCCCGTCTTTATCATTGTTCTGCTCAACGGCTGCGGCCATCACTCGGGTGACTCCGATACCATAGCAACCCATAAGTGGAGTTACTCCCTGTCCTTTTTCATTTAGAACAGTGACTTTAAGACTCTTAGTGTATTTATCTCCCAATTGGAAGATGTGACCAACTTCGATACCTTTTTTAAGAACAACTTCATCTTCTCCAATGAAGTCTCCACTTTTGGCCAGACGCAGATCGGCCCTGAAATGTTTGGCTTTAGTATCTCGAGAAGGAACAAAGCCTTTTAAGTGATGACCAACTTCATTTGCCCCCACTATATAGGAAGCCTCGGGATTAACAGCTTCATCATAGACTACTTTGAGCGCTACATCGGCGGTTGGTCCCATAAAGCCTTTAATGAGACCTAGTTTTTCCAGCTCATTTTGCTGAGCTGGGCGGATGTGTTCTGCCTTGACCTTATTTTTAAATTTAACTTCATTTAAGCTATCGTCACCCAGAAGCATGACCATGAAGAACTGCTCTTTACCATTGATAATGGTATGCATGACCAGAGACTTAAGGCTCTGAGTAATAGGAAAGCCATGGGCTTCACAAACTTCTTCACAAGTTTTTTGATTTGGCGTTGCAAACTTCTCCAGATCGGCCACTGGAGCAGAAGCAATATTCTTTCTAAGAGTAATGGCCTTCTCAATATTGGCGGCAAAGCCCGTAGAAGGCACGGTCACCACATCATCCTCTCCGCTATCGGCTACCACCTGAAACTCATGGGTTTTGGCATCCCCACTGGCCATAGCACCAGCATCGGCTTCAACCGCAATAAAATCCAAACCCATTCTTCTAAAGATATTCTGATAAGCAATAAATATCTCATCATAGAACTTATTCAGAGATTCCTTATCGATATGGAAGGAATAGCCATCCTTCATACAAAATTCACGGGCACGAAGAAGACCAAAGCGCGGGCGAATTTCATCACGGAACTTGGTATTGATTTGGTACAGACAAACCGGAAGCTGCTTATATGAACCTACGGTTCTTCTGAATAGATCGGTTACCGTCTCTTCATTGGTCGGACTCACGCATAACTCGCGGTCAGCGCGATCTTTAACTTTAAGCATCTGAGGACCCATAGTTTCCCAACGACCCGATTCCTGCCAAAGTTCAGCGGGAGTCATGACTGGCATTTGAATCTCATAACAGCCAATGCGGTCGAGCTCTTCGCGCACTATCTTTTCAATTTTTTTCAGAGAGCGGAAGGCCATGGGTAGATAGGTATAAAGGCCACCGGCCGTTTTATAAATAAGACCTGCTCTCATCATAAGCTGCTGAGAGACTATGTCTGCATCCGATGGAGTTTCTTTGTAAGTTTGCCAGTATCCTTGAGAAAGTCTCATGCGATCCTCTTTACTTGAATATGCTTGTGGAATGAAGGTCTTGATCACTAATGAAGATTTTTAGCTCACAATCCTCGATAAATTGTGCGCCAATTTCTACCATGGGGGAGGTCTCCTGCACAGGTATGATTTCCAAGTCAGTCCTCATCTG
>DFXX01000118.1 GCA_002381765.1 Bacteriovoracaceae bacterium UBA4097
AGTTCTCTAAAGGATCATTAATTTTGGTTAAGGGGGAGATGTTGTGATTAGTGCAGATGTAACTCAAAACAACGTAGTTTTGTATAAAGAATGGAATGGCAACTAACCATAGGAAGTTATCTAAACCAACGAAGTAAGTATAGGCCCCAGCTAGAAAAGCAATGGCAGCAAATTCCTTGGTCACTCTACCATGGTTCATATTCGCCCACATCTTGTTTTTAAAACGCATATAGCTCTGATTCAAAACCGATTGAAAGGAAAACCAGTAGAAGAGATAGAAATAGCTCAGTGGATGCTTTGATCCGGGTGCGAGATTAAAAACCAGACGCATGAACTTACTTCGTTTGTAAACGGAGAGAGTAGGGAAAGCATCAGGGTCTTTATAGATAAGTTGAGTATTTCCGTGATGAAGATGATTATGCCAGAAACGCCAGTAAGTGGGAGAGACCAGAAAGGGGCCAAATCCAATAAAGCCGACCACATCCTGAAGGAGACGATTTTTTAAGATAGAACCATGAAGCGTTTCATGGGCCACAAAGGCCAGACCAGCATTAAACTGGCCCATCATAAATGCACAAAGAAGCTTCCAGTACCAGGCCGGATCCATTTGAATCACAAAGGTGATCATGGCCCCATTAAGAAGAAGAAAGCTCACCATATATATCGCTCTGGCTGGTGTGCGTTGAAAAATATTCTGAGGCAGTGTCTTTTTTAATTCTTGTTGATAAAAATTAATAGATTTTAGTCCTTCTTCAGTTTCCCTAGTTTTAGGAGTAAAGGAAGCAGGAGAGGAGGAAGTTCTCACTTCCTGTTGGTGAGTTAAATTCATCACGGCCCTAAGTTAAAATTTCCGGAAATCTTACATTGGGTTTTTTCGAATTGATACAAGTTCTTCGCTATGCGAGTTCCCGTTCAATCAAAGAGTTTGATGCTAAGTGTGAGAAATTATACGAATGAGAATTATTTAGCCGCTTCACATGATGCGCGACTAGGCCCTTTATCGTGGTCAGTCAGATCAAATTCAGTTATATAAAGTATCCCATGCATTTGAAAAAAACTTCAGATAAAAAATTAAGCATAAGACATCACCTGGTAGGGCTAGTTCTAGTTGCCGTTATACCTGTTGTGCTTTTTGCTGCGGGACTAGTTGGGTATCTTTCAAAAGAAAGATCAAAAACTCTTGAAGTGAATCTTTTAGGGACGACCAAGGCACTCAATGCTGCAGTAGATGAGCAAATGATTGCTATGAGGTCGAGCTTAAATATGCTTTCGGAAGTTGAAGACTTCATGCCTAGCCGTATTCAATATCTTCATACGCGCCTTAGGCATTTTGTGAAAACCCATCCGGCCTGGGATTCGATAACCTTTGCTGATACCAGGGGTGTTCAAATCTTCAATACTGCTAAGAAGTATGGGACTCGCTTACCGAGGCTTAAGGACGAAGAATTTTTTCGTGAAATGCTCTCCACCAAGAAAACAGTAATTTCTGGGTTTCGTTTAAATACAATTACTGAAAAACCAGTTGTTTCGGTTGCAGCCCCCGTCATGAGAAACGGGCATATTATCTATGTGCTTATTGCTTCCCTTGATCTTAATTCCTTTGCGAGACTTTTTGGAGCTTCCAATCTACCGAAAGAGTGGGGGGCCACTATTCTTGATGAGAAGGGCCATATTCTGGCTTCTTCTCAAAAAGAGCTTAAAATCGGTAGCCTCGCTTCTGAATCTTTGGCAAAAAAGATAGAACAAAAAGGTTCTCATATATTTTATGAGAAAAGTTTGAACGAGAAGCATGTCTTAGGATCTACTTCCCGATCAAAATTTACCGATTGGACAATTGTTCTGGCCCTACCTGATGATGGAAATCTGATCACCTACCAGAGAACGATCTTTCTGATCATGATCGGTGGGGGGCTTCTTTTAATTTGTATTATCCTCTTTGCTCTTTATTTGGGGCGAAGAATCTCTGCTCCTATTCTTGCGATCTCCCAGTCTGCTAAGGCCTTGGGACAAGGTAGATCTCTGGGAGATATTAGTACTTCGCTCAGTGAAGCCCATGACGTAAATCAGGCCCTGAAGCTCGCAGCTGAGCAAAGAGGATTAAACGAAGAGAAGATCAGAACCCTCTATGATCAGGCACAGGAAGCAGTGAATATTAGAGATACTTTTATGTCGGTAGCTTCTCATGAATTAAAAACTCCTCTAACGACCTTAAATTTACAGTTTCAAATGCTCGATCGTTTGATGAAGAAAAAAGAGGTATTAACCCGGGAAGAGCTCACTAAGCCTTTTGGACGTATCCAGGATCAGGTTCGGCGTTTAGTTATGCTGGTAGACGATCTATTGGATGTAAGTCGCATCAGCTCAGGTAAGATGGATTATCATTCTGAAGAGTTTGATCTTATGCCATTTCTAGAAGAAGTGATCCATCAGTTTGATGATGAAACCCAGAAGAAGGGCTGTCCAATTAGTCTAAATGGGCCAGCATCATTAATAGGAAGTTGGGATAAGCACCGTCTAGAACAAGTCCTAGTGAATCTAATCACGAATGGAATTAAATACGGCAACGGAAGGCCCATTGAGATAAACGTTATGGCCCAGTTTAGTTCAGTTGTCATCGAGGTCAAGGATCAGGGATTAGGTATTGCTGATGAGGATCTTCCAAAAGTCTTCCAGAAGTTTGAAAGACTTGGTGATCGTAAAAAAGCTTCAGGGCTTGGTCTGGGGCTATGGATTGTTAGAAAAATTGTAGAGGGACTCGAGGGATCAATCGATGTCAAGAGTAAGCTCGGAGCGGGCTCAACCTTCAGATTAGAACTCCCATTAGGGGAAGTGAGATCGAACTCCTCTGAAATTCTTGCCCAAAATATTGAAAAGAAATCCCAACATCAAGAACTTTTCCTTCCATAGAATATTGCCGTTAAAACTAGGGTCCAACTGGTCCCTAGTAGGAACCCGGCCAGGACGTCACTTGGGTAATGAACTCCCAGGTAGATTCTCGAAATACCAATTCCAAATATTAAAGAAAGAGAAAATAGAAAAATCAGCATTCGGTCTTTTAACTTATCAAAAGAAGTAAACACTAAGAAGGCCACTAGTAAATAAAATGAGCTCGCCGCTAAAGAGTGCCCGCTTGGGTAAGAGTAGCTGGATACTTCCACAAGTTTTTCAACTTCGATCGGTCTTTCCCTTGAAAAAAAGTTCTTCATGAGAGTGCTTAATAGTGCTGAGCCGGAAGATCCAAGAATAAGGTAGAGAGCACCTTTATGGTTTTTTAAAAAATGCAGAATAAGAATCCCTAGAATAGTAAAAATCGTCAGCACCGTAAACGAGCCCA
>DFXX01000067.1:0-48768 GCA_002381765.1 Bacteriovoracaceae bacterium UBA4097
TCGTGACCTTGGCGGCCGATGAGGGGTTGATTCCAGAGGAAGCTTTTCAGGAAGTAAAATCTACCTATGCTTATCGGCACTTAAGGCAGGAAGATTTTGATAATCTTCTTCTCTTTCTTAATCAAGGGGGAAGAAGCTTAAGTGGCTATCCTCAGTATCATAAACTCAAAGAGCGAGATGGAAGATTTCTCGTCCATGATAAACGCATGATTCAGCAGCATCTTATGAATGTGGGAACCATTACTTCTGATCCATCCATCCGGGTGAAGTTTATGAAAGGCGGAAGCCTGGGTTCAGTAGAGGAGTCCTTTGTGAGTAAGCTCAAAAAAGGAGATTACTTCGTCTTTGCGGGTAAGGTCCTGCAATACGTGATGGTAAAAGATTTGAGTTTAATCGTGAAGCTCGCTCCACCTAAAGCAGCCGCTATTCCCATCTGGTGGGGGAGTCGCCTGCCTCTCTCTTCTCTATTGAGTAGCCACTTGAAAGAAGTTTTTGAGCTCATTGAAAGTGGAAAAATGAAGCATCCTTTGGTGGAGTATTTATCCCCCATCATCGAGGTGCAGAAAATCATCTCTCGCCTTCCCGGCAGAAGTTATCTCTTGATGGAAGAGACCATCACGAGAGAAGGCAAACATTTATTCATCTTTCCCTTTGAGGGAAGACTTGTCCATGAGGCGCTGGCGGCATTGTTGTCAGTGAGACTCTCAGCACGCTCCAAGGTCACCTTCTCATTTTCAGTGAGTGAATACGGTCTTGAGATCCTCGCCCCTCGTGATTATGAATTCATACCAGAAGAGATTAAGGAGCTTTTGTCTCTAAAAAATCTCACGCAAGATATTCAGCGCAGTCTCAATATGACCCAGCTCGCGAAAAAACAATTTCGAGATATTGCACAGGTCTCGGGACTTATTCAGCAGAATCGAGTAGGTGAGAGACGAACTATGAAGAATCTCCAGATGAGCTCTTCACTTCTCTTTGAAGTGTTTAGCGCTTATGAACCTGAGCAGCCTCTTTATCATCAGTCTTTTGAAGAAGTGAAATTTTTCCAGTTTCAAGAATCACGGCTTCTAAAGGTTTTAACTGAACTGCAGAAAATTCCTGTGGAATATTATAAAACTCCCCGCGCTTCTCCTCTGGCCTTCCCACTTATCATTGAGCGGATTGGCTCATTGGTATCCTCGGAAACTCTTCAGGAGCGTTTGCAAAGAATGAAGGAAAAATGGACCAAAGCATCCTAAGAGTTATCAATGATCATGAGTTTATCTTTGATTGCAGGCGGGCCATCTACTGGCCTCACCGCAAAATCCTGATCGCAGCTGATCTTCACTGGGGAAAAACCCAGTATTTGAGAGATCACGGCATTGCCATTTCTGATAAGGTATTTGATGCCGATCTCTTGCGACTCTCAAATCTCTTAGCTGATTATGAAACGCAGACACTACTTGTCCTGGGCGATCTTATTCACCATGAGAAGGCATTAAGTCATGGCATCATTGAAAAAGTCGCCTACTTTAGAGATGAATTTCCCTGCGAGCTTATTCTAGTGAAGGGAAATCACGATCGTTATGCGCATTTTCCTAATAGCTGGGGTGTTGTGGAAGAGTCGAGTTTTTATATCGATCATTTTTATTTCACTCATGACCATGAAAGTAAGATACAGGATTTTCAATTCTCCGGACATGTTCATCCCATGATGAGACTTAGGGCCGGCTTTGATGAATTGCGTTTACCCACATTTGTGTTGGGAGAAAATTATTGTCAGCTCCCTGCCTTCAGTCATCTGACTGGTGGGCAAGATATTCGCTTAGCTAAGAAGGAAGAGGCGCTGGTCTTAATGGAAGGTGGGATAGAGAGCTTTCAGAAGAACTAAATGAAAAAAAAACGATTAAGGGTGGAATGAATTGCCTTAGCAACGTATTATAAGTACTTGCCCCTTATATATCTAGATCTCACTCTAGTATGCTAGGAAGGATGAGACGTATGAGTAAAATCGATAAATCAAAAGAAGCTGAGTCAAAAAAACGTTTAGCAGCCAAATTAATCCAGGCCGAAAAAGCAACCAGACTAAGGGCCATCAGAGATAGAAAGCCTTTTCGAGGTTTGCAGATTAAGCCCACTGCCTCATTCTTTGATAATGCGACTTCCAGAGAGCCAGGCGAGGAAAATTGGACAGGTTATGGTTTTGATATTCATCCTCAAGTGACATTCGTCTCAGTGGCACTCCTGACTATATTTATCGTTCTCACTCTGATGTTCAAAGAAGAGGCAGCGGGTTTCTTCTCCCAGGCCTTAAGTACAATATCTGTTAATTCGGGTTGGTTTTTTATCCTAAGTGCTAATGTGATTGTGCTTTCGTGCTTCTACTTTTGCTTTAGTAGATTCGGCAGAATTAAACTGGGCGGAAGCGATGCCATTCCAGAGTTTAGTACTCCTGCTTGGCTTGCCATGCTCTTAAGTGCTGGCATGGGAATCGGACTAATGTTCTGGAGTGTGGGGGAGCCCATGAATCATTTTGGTTCACCCTCTCCTATGTTCTCCGGAATGAAGCCCTTTACTCCTGAAGCAGCTCAAGCGGCAATGGGACTCACTTATTTTCACTGGGGACTGCATCCTTGGTCCATTTACGGAATAGTGGGGCTGGGTCTGGCCTTTTTTAGTTTTAACCGAGGTCTTCCTCTCACAATCAGAAGTATCTTTTATCCTCTGCTGGGTGAAAAAATTTATGGGTTTTGGGGAAATCTCATCGATATTCTCTCAGTCCTTGCGACCTTAGCAGGACTTGCTACTTCTTTAGGGCTTGGTGTCCAGCAAGTCAATGCAGGTCTTAATTCTCTATTTGGTCTGGCCATAACTCCTGAGATTCAAATCTTTCTCATTATGGGTATTACCGGAATTGCTACTTTATCTGTTATGTCGGGACTTGATGCCGGAGTGAAGTTTCTGAGTGGAATGAATATGATTCTCGCGGGACTTCTCATGCTCTTTCTTTTAATTCTGGGACCAACGGTTTATATCCTAAGTGGCTTCACGCAAAATCTTGGTTACTACATTTCACAACTTCCTCGCCTAAGCTTTTGGGCAGAAACCTTCAGAGACACCAACTGGCAAGGGGCATGGACAATATTTTACTGGGCCTGGTGGATAGCCTGGTCGCCCTTTGTAGGAATGTTCATTGCTAGAATTTCTAAAGGCCGAACGGTCAGAGAATTTCTCATGGGAGTCATCATCGTGCCTTCTCTTTTGTCCTTCTTGTGGATGTCGGTCTTCGGAGGTACGGCCATATTCTTGCAGGCTTCTGGGACGGCAGATATTGCAGGAGCTGTGAAAACAAATGTAGCGACCGCACTCTTCACACTACTTGAGAGTTTTCCCTTCACTTCAGTCATGAATATGATTGCCATTGTTCTTGTCTCGGTATTCTTTGTAACGTCCTCCGATTCTGGCTCACTCGTAGTGGATCATCTCACTTCAGGTGGTAAGCTCGATTCCCCAGTACCTCAGAGGGTTTTTTGGGCAACCATGGAAGGTATATTGGCGGGAATTCTTTTACTAGGTGGTGGGCTTCAAACCCTGCAAACTGCTACTATCTGCACGGGTTTGCCTTTTGCTTGCATTATCTTAATCTCCATTTATTCACTTTATCTCGGTCTCTCTCAGGAACTATTTGTAGAAGAAGCTGTAGAAGCTTCACTTAAGAAAGTGGAAGAGAAGCACTTCTTAGATGAAGCTCTTAATGAATTGGGTGAGGATAAGGAGAGTTGACTTTAACACTTTAGAAAAACGAGTGAAGTCCCTTCGATATGCCTTAATCCTTTTTGATTAATGAAAAGTTCATTAAGGTATTCATAAACTCCGGGATAGTGAGGATGATAGTCATTCCACACAATTGTGCCACCAGGTGAAATCATGGACAAAGCTTTTTCGGTATCGTTTTTCACATCTTCAAGACTGTGTCCTGCATCGATGAAGATAAAATCGATGGTTTTGAGGTAAGGAGAAGGATCAAACTGTCGAGTATTGCCAAGATGTATTTGAATACGAGGATTCTCTCTAAGAATATCTCTTAAACTTGGAAGAAGATTTTTATCTGAAAGATCAAGAGAGAGAATTTTCACATTTTCATCAGTATTCAAATAAAAATGATACAAGCTTCCACCTCTCATCATACCAAATTCTAAAATCGTCTTTGGATTTGCGTTCTTCATTAGAGTTAACAAAACGAGAAGCTCTTTTTCTGTAAGAAGAGAAAAGCGCTCATCCATTTTACGATTAATATCTAAAATTCTTTCAGAAGATATTTTTAAAATGTATTCATTCGCAGGTTTTATCTGGATAGAAGGAATTGAGGATTTTTCGTACAGGAGTTCTAGATAAAGATAAGTAAGTATCTTTTTGGAAGCTTGGTTATTTGAAGCGACTGCTCTAACGATGTGAGAAACCAAGTTCTGAACTATGAAAATAAGTTTGGAGAACTCTTTAATTATATCCTTCATCCTTAAAGACTATATTCATCGAGTTTACTTGCAAATAAATGAGTTAAACATAACCCGAAAATTAAGAATTAAATTCTGGTCCCAAGGGAAAACTCTCATGTCTAGTGAATCTAAGGCTATTATCTGATATCGGAGTCTCCTCCGTAGTAAACACCTGGGCAGGCAAGATAATATTAAGCACCTTTGATTTGACTTCAAACACTGCTGGGGTTGTTGTTTGGACATCTCCATCGACATCAATGGCCAGTGGCCTTTTGGATTCAAGCTTTATCTTCTTCCCGGTCTTGAAACTCACATCCAAACTTTCTCGGTAGGTCCCTTTAATATAGGCCGGCAGCAATGAAAAGACCTGCCACCAATTGGTGATCTCTGTACTAAGGCATCTAAGCTTATCATCATCATAAGAAGCATCGGGCTGAATGGTCATCCAGGCAGCATACTTTTTGCCATTGCAAATGGTGATTTGCCAGGTCCTTACGGTAAGAGGATTCTTATCATCGATAGTTAGTATTATTTTAAAGGGATTAAGATGCCTGATTAATCTCAAGCCCTGAATCCAGAAGGAAAAAGGCCCTGTTATTTTTTTGAGTTCAGCTGGCACACTCTTATTTACTTCAGTGCTGATACCTAATCCACAAACATTGATAAAATAGATGCCATTAACCATACCTAGATCGATGGGAACTGAAATCCCTGTGCGAGTGACATCGATCAATTGCTCGATATCGGCCTTGATATTAAAGGATCGGGCAAAGAGATTTGCTGTACCCATAGGAAATATGATCAATGGCAACTGGCTCTCAACTAAGGCTGATAACACATAGTTAATGGTTCCATCTCCTCCACCCACAACTACTAAATCAGCATCGTCTTTATGTTCTAATATAAACTTACGCACATCCTCTTGGGGAGGAGGCTGGATAACCTCGTGGCCGGCTTCGTGAAGAGATAATATTACCTCTTCAGATCGGCCCGAGCCGCTTCTTGCCTTGGGATTGATTAAAAGTAATATTTTTTTGGGCATAGGAGAGGAAATATAGTGCTCCAAGTTGGTTTCCACCCTCTAGCTTACTAGAGTTAAATGTCTTGCTAAAGAAGTGAGGTGTTAGATGCACAACATTGAGATCAATCTAAAGTCATTCTAATGGTAATCTCTAGTTGAAGCAGAGCTCTTCAACTTTAAGTAGATTATCTCCTCGATGACCGTAAGGAAGACCCATCCAAGATGTCATCTCTTCGAAGTTAAGATCAGCGGCTGAATCCCATTGATAAAATTTCTTAATATTTTGGCATCTGTTTTTAATGGCCTTCTTAATGATTCCGCGCTGAGCGAATTCGAAGCGGGATGGATTCATAACTTCGTTCAAATGACTGGTGAAAAATGGTTTAAGAAGATCGCTGATCTTCTCCACTCGCTCAAAATTTACCTTAAGGTATCCATCGCTCTCAAAAACAAGGATTGGTGGAAATTCTTTTCCCTTCAAGGAGATAGTGTTCAGAAGATTTTGATAGAACATAAAGCCCGCATAATTGGCAGCTAGATCTCCATTTGAATATACTCCTGTCACGATTCTGCCGAAGATTCCGTCTTCTGTTCCAATTCCCCAATCAACAGCCGCTTGAGTGGCTTCTTTTTTTCTGGCCCCTCCTGCCCGGGCCCTTTGATAGACTTCAAAATATTGATAGCCTTGATTGAACATGTGACCAAGTTTATCTACACCAAAATAGATTCCATACATTTTAAGACTTGAGCAGAAGACAAAGTAGGAGGACGAGAGTACGCGGTGAAAGCCTGAGAAGGAATAGATATTTCCAAGCTTGGGCGGAAGATAATTTATGGGAAGACCGTCTTTGTAATTATCTGGATAGGGAAAGATAGTCAGGCGACGTCCAAAGACACCGTCGAGCTGGTCTTGCCAGGTCATGGTTCCGCCGAATTCCTTGTGGATAAGTTCCACAATTTGGGCCTCGGTGAAATCTTTGTCAGGAGTGGCGTTGATCTTACCCAGTGCCCGTAGAATACGATTATGGATAAACTTAGACATGTCTTCGCCCACATCGGCGAGTTCATAATCGGGAACGGTGTGCTGATCCGACTCATAGGCCAGGAGTTGAAAAGAATTCAACAATAAGAAGAGAATCAGGAGCAAACATTTCATTGATTGGGGAGTTGCAAATTGCCTTCCAAAAAAGGCCCTTGAGAAGGAGTGTTTTCTCAAGGGCTTAAGGAATGGTTTTTGTTACTTCTAAGACAGATGTCGATTTATTGGTCGCTTAGATCCACTGAAATTCAATCAAGTGGTTTCCGCCAAGATTCTCACAAGCTCCTGTGAGCTTGGTATTGAGAAGAACAGAAAGATAAGCATTAAACTTAACTTGATACTTGAAGCCAGGCTTTAAGAGTTCATCCAGCTTGTCTTTTAGGTCTAGACAGCGAGCAGTATCGTTAGAGTAAGAGGCTTCAAACTTTAAAGATTTAAAACCTTTCTGGCGAGAGAAGTCCGCACTGTAAGTACATTCTCCATCAAGGCTTTTGATATCCATGATGGCGCGTCTCGTATCTCCAGCAATACCAAGTTTAGTGAATTGAACTTCAAGTTCAGCGATCTCATTGGGAGTTGCTGTATTATCGCGGAAGCTTTTGCAGGCATAGTTTGTGAAGTTAGTGACAAACTTCATATCCTGGGCAGAAGGAGTGGCTTCAGCGAAAGCATTAAATGAAAGAGTAAGGATAAGGGCATAGAAAAATTTCATTGGGCACCTACTTATTAAAATTTTAATAAATAGGTAATCCAATGAGATTTAGTTGTAAAGATGAGAGAAGTCAGAGAGTAAGAATTACTTAACGATTACCTTTCCAAGTCCATCGATATGGATGAGATAAATTTTCTCAAGGTCAGCTGCTACGGACTCTAGATTAAGGGTCAGAGTAAGGGTAGCTGAGGCCAAAGGATCTTCCTGGGTGCCACGGTTTGCTATTCCCTGAAGTTCCATTTTAGCATTAAAATCAAAGCCATAAGCAACATTGGTAGAAGGGATAAGCATTGCATTTAGGATATACTTGCCTTTGCCCTGATAAGATCCACCTGGTTCAAAGAAGAGAATGAAGCTGAAGTTAAGCACCGTCATATTGAGCTTGTTTTTGATCTCAAGCTTGTACTTTTTAACTACGGGCTCCTTAACAAGCTCAAGTTCGAAGGGATCGATGTGGGTCTTAGTACCTGGATCTACTGGTATAACATGAATGGGAGCATATTCAGTGGTAGCAGTGGGTTTGCCTTTTTTAACCACTTCATAAATTTTCTCGCCAAGAGCGATGATGTCTTTTGTCATCACCAGAATCTCACCAATAGTGGGATTAAACTCTTGAAGCATGAATTGTGCTTCCTGATCCATAGCTACTTCTTCTAGCGTGAATTCATAATCGGATGCTTTAGGTGCAGCGGCAGAAGCCAGACATGAAAACAGAAATAGAGTCGTTACAAGGAAAATGTTTTTCATTTGGCCCCCTCCGGGTTTAAATAGTCCGTATAATGAACTATCAGCTTCGAATAAAAAGGGTCAAGTACTCTTTATTAATGAGATATTTTGTAAGTTCCTGTAACTATTATTCTTTGTTTGCAGACCAAATCTTAAGAGAATCTTAAGGAAGTACTCTGTAAATTCCGATATGTTTTGCATGAAACATCTTCTTTTAGTGTCTCTTTGCCTTCTTTTTAGCTGTGGAAAACTGATCGTAACTACCTCTCATAAAAAGCAAAAATCTTCGAGATCAATCATCCCCACTCGGATAAGCAGTATCTCGCTAGGTGATCCAATTCTTAGAAAAGGGAGGTGGAGTGTAATCGATGTGAAAGGGCTTCCTGAAGGAAGTGTTGTTACTGCTTCAAGTTTGGATGGTCTAAGCTTTGTGGGTCAGGACTCTCGATTAAATGTCAGGGCCATGGTCAATGAAGGCGTCCTTGAGGGCGAAGTGAAAGCTACCTTCAATCGGTCCAGTGACACAAAAACTTTTGAACTTACGATTCTGCCCGCCTACCCAGAAATTTCCATTGCTCGCTTTGAAAATGAATCGGCCAATATTTTTACCATCGCAGGAGTAGTCAACAATGCTTCCACTCTTGGCATTGCAACCGAGTATAAGATTCTCGCTTGCCTACACACAGATGTTTTTTATTGTCAGGAACTCGCTCCACTTCAGGTAGATGGTAGCTTTGAAAAAACGGGCCACAATTTCTACGGTGGTTTTCCTTTCGCAGATCGAGTGCAGTTTGTTCTGGTTCATAATTCAATTACTCCCGATGATAATGCCGGAGTTTTTGATAGCTTTTCTGAGACCCAGACCCGCTATATTGTTTGGAAAGAGATGGATGGAGCAAACATTATTAATTTTAAGAATCATCATCTTTCATCTGCTGGAACTCATGCAAATATTCAAATTCAAAATCTGATTACTCGTTTTGGAAAGTTTGAGGAAACTGCCCAAAGGCCAATGCCGGCTTCTCCTGCTCGTTTTGTAAGAAGCTTTCTCGATATTGATCAGTTCTATTTATACGATCAAGCACTAGCAGTCTTTGCCTTTACTCGAGCCTCAGAAGCCGGGCATGCTAAGACGGTTCTCAATGCCCTTAAAAATCATTGGGAAGCCCATGGAAACGCAGGGTGGTGGTATTTTTCCTATAACCATGATGGATCTGGTTCTTCCTATCCAATGGAAGGAGATCGCCGAATGGCCGGGGCCATAGCTTGGGTCGCGATGTCGATCAATTACTATAAGATAATGAATCCGTCAGATACAGATTATGATGTTATGGCAAAAGCGGTGATGGAGTATCTAAGAAATGAGACTCGCTCTATATCGGTTAATGGACTAAATGGAAAGGCCTTGCGTTTTGGACCGAGTAATTATTCTCCAACTGTTTGGGATGAATCTGATACAACTTCTCTTGAGCATAATCTTGATTTTTATGCCGCCCTAGGAAGCTTTGCTACTGCCTTTCCGGCTGATAGCGATCTCGCGGCGTACAGCAGCCTTAGAACTGAAGTAAAAACATTTATCGACTCACTCTGGATAACTTCTCAAAACAGATTTTATCCCGGGGCCGTATTTTCCACCAATCTTCCGAATGCAGATGAAGTATATCTAGACACCCAGAGTTGGGGCGTCCTTGCTCTAGGCAGCTCTTATCAGAAAGGTTTAGCTTCTAATTGTGAGCTTTTTGTTGAAAAAGCTGGTTACTTTCAAGGTGGAGGAGCAGGAATCACCGGCTTCTTTGATTATAGACCTTCTAACCTGGAGCCAAATCATCGTTTCGTCTGGTCTGAAGGAACAGCAGGACAAATTTTAGCTCTGGCCGCAGTGGAAGCTGAGCAAGGAGTCAGTTTAACTTGCAAAGGCTTAAGCAGAACAAACTTCTTAACATCATTAAGAGGTATGTCGGACTCCAAAGGGGGAGTTCCCTATTCAACTGAAACCACGAATGATTCATTCACTACTTCTAGTAGTGTTGCTGGAACAGCTTGGTTGTATTTTGCAAATGTGGGATTTAATCCTTTTCGCCCATAATGAGCGAAAAGGATTGGGTGGAATTATTTAGGTATTACAAAAGTCTTAGAAGCATCATCCAGAAGAAGAACCCAGTCATTACCTCTACCCGCAGAGCTTGGGGTGAAGATTCTGGTTCCAGAGTTAGCAAATTTTCCAGCATAGATCACATCACCTGTTCTTGGATTAAACCAATGAGCAAGGACTTCCTGGCCACTGATTCTACCCATTCGAACATCGATAGGTTTACCGGTGGCAGAATAAATCAAGGCGGAGCTGGTTGATTTCATTGCCTGAATGTTATCCATTAAAGGGTAATTTGTCACAATGAGACCCTGATCTGGCATACGACTAAGAGCCGGTCTTGCATCCATGAGGGTTCTCAAATGTTGCATATCTTTTGAGCCATCCATATTTATGGCATTGAACCAGTACCGTACTTTTGGAACAACGTGATTTCCGGTTAGACCGAGTACTGGATGATCCCACTGCCAGATAGCATGGTTACCATAGGTATGGCCCGCGGCTCCCGCAAAGACAGACCAATAGGCAGCTTGTCTAGTGTCGTAGTCGTCGAAGTATCCTGCGGAGACTTGATGATTGACAGCGATGTTCTCATAGCGAGGTTCACCGTCGATCATAGGTCTAAGTGGACTCTGAGAAAGGCCATTCGTGATAAGGGTCTGGTTGTGATAGTTTCTTGAGCCATGTCCACTCTGACAGATACTAAAATCTAACCATGAGTCGTTCTGGAAAAAATTGTAAGAGCAAGATCCTCTTTAGTCTGGGGCTTTGTCTCCACCTAGTAGAGTATTTCATTGATTCCTCAGTGGTTAATTGACATATAATCTGAATTTATTAGATTAATATTCCAATGTATTGGAAAGACTCATCAATAGACTTTTATTTAGAAGAATTAATGGCAGGTTTCTTTGGCAGTTTTAAACACTTCTTTCCAGAAGGGGCACATGATCCGCTTACTTACATTAATTGCGATCTCGCTTTTATCAAGCTCGTCTTATGCTATTGATATCTGTGATGTATTGAATTTAAAAAACTGCTCTGGTGTAACGAAACAAGGTCGTCGCACCAGTCTTCAATCTTTACCATCTCCCGCAACCTCGGCCATGCTCAACCCTGCGACGACAAGTTTCGACCGTGGAATAGGTGTAGAACTCATTCACCAAAGTGGTAATAACTTGGTTTGGAATTTAGCTTCAGGAACAGGAAAATTAGGCGGAGCTTTAATCAGCTCAAGTCTTGAAAATTCTTTCTTTGGTAATAGGGTAAGTGAGATAGACAATGACTATCTTGAAAGAAATCTCAATAAAAAGCAGTACGTAACAAAGAAGCACAGCCTGGCCTTAGGTGGTAAGCTATTTAGAAAAAAGCATGTCTCGCTTGATGTGGGATTAATGCTTAAGAGACACACCAAGATTGGAAGGATCAATCCGGGGGTAGGGGCTTCAGGTCAACTTGGACCATTTCGTTTGGGAGCTGCTCACTATCAGGATGATTTTTACCTCAGGGGAAATTCTCTCGATGGAACAGAAAGTTATTCAGAAAGGTTCATGGTTTCAACTTATTCAATTGGTACTAAGATTTATAATTTTTCTTTCGATGTTGGGGCGATAAAAACGAGATATAAACGCGACGAGAAAGATACTGAAATATTCATTTACTCAGGATCATATATTTATAAAAATATTATGTTCAATTTGGCCCATCGAAGTGAAAAATCTCCGGCACCGAAGTTCATAGATGATCGCCTGGAATATAGGGAAGAAACCTCAAACATATTTGCAGGGATTCAAGCTTCTCTCGGTAAGCATCTCATTTTAGGTGTGAACTATAATTACTTCTTGCTGCAAGAAGTTTCTTTCTTAGCGACCATTTCTCTTTAGTTGATGGAATATTCTTGACCTCGTTCAGCTATTTCTACCTTTAAGCTGTTTGATTCTTCTAGCTTTTGCTTAAGTGCTTTTTTAGCTTCGAATTCTCCGTGGAGCAAAAAGACCTGAGATTTCTGATTATGAGAAACCCACTCGGTTAAGTCTTTCTGATCAGCGTGAGAAGAAAAGGCTTCCGATGTCCAGACTTCACCTGACCAGACGGATACTCTTCCATCTGGTCCCTTAAAATCTCTTCTGCCTTCTGTGAAGGCCCTTCCAGGAGTGCCTTTGCCTTGATAGCCAGGGAGAAATAAAATGGCTTTTTCTTCATCACACCAATTGGCGAGATGTCGTGTGATCCGACCACCAGTGAGCATACCACTAGAGCTAAGGATAATAAGAGGGCCTGACTTGTTTTTTAAGGATTGCCATTCTTTCTGATACTCAATGGCGTCAATTTCATCTAGGGCAGCAAATAAGGACTCTGGTTTCGTCGTGAGCCTAGAGTACTGTTGGTAAACCTTATTGGCTTCTTTCATCATTGGACTATCCATTACCACTCTGACTTTATACTCAGGATGAGCTTCATGGAACTCATGAATGAGAGTCAGAAGGGTTTGGGCGCGTGCCACAGCAAAACTTGCAATGATGCCAATTCTTGAATCCCTGGCTATAGTTGCGAGAAATGAATGAAGATCTTTTTTCATATCAGCAGAGCGAATTTTTGAACCATAGGTCGATTCCATGACGACGATGTCTGCTGAAGGGGCAGGTGGGAGTGGAGGAAGTAGAGGATCATCACTTCTGCCTAAGTCCCCTGAAAAGATAATACTCTTTCTCTGAGCCTTTATTAAGATCGAAGATGCGCCAAGAATATGTCCAGACGGCATAAATCTTGCGGACGCTCCTGCAAATTCAAAATGTTCATCCCATTCATAAGTCTTGACCATGTGGAGAGTTTTCTCTACGTCCTGCTTATTATAAAAGTCATCTTCATTAAGAGTAGCACTATCAAGAAGAATGATTCTCATGAGCTTAGCAGTTGGGGGTGTACAAAATATCGGACCATTAAAGCCCTTTCTTACTAAGCGGGGAAGATATCCTGAGTGATCTAAATGAGCATGAGTGATAAAGACTGCTTTGAGACTCTTGGGATTTAAAGGCAAAGGAATATCATTGATTTTTTCAGTCTCAGACGTTCCTTGAGCTAGACCACAATCAATTAAGACTTCTCCCTCAGGTAACTTAAGAAATGTCATGGAGCCAGTGACATCGTCAGTAGCTCCCCAGAAAAGCAATTTCATACAACTCCCTGTGTGAGAAGTTCTACTTCATCTAGAACTTTATTGATCTCATTTTCAGTAAAACCCATTTTCTCAAGTGCTGATACGTTACTCGTAAGCTCTTTAGCTAAAACTATATCGCGCTTTAATAACTCTAATTTATAATGACGATTAATACTTCTAAGACTCGTGACTGGATAGAGCCGCAGGCCCCTTACCTCTTCAATGAAGGGATGCTCAATTGGGGCATTGATTCCTAGAAGATGAATGTCCGATCCCTTGGAATATTTAATAGCATCTGAGGTAAAGGCGGTGTTACTTGCCACATAAAAATCCTTTAAATTCTTCCCTGCTGGTCCATCTCTCAGATCATCTCTCCGTGCCTTTACATATAATGCTATCTTTATATCGTTTTTTATTCCTGATCGATTGTGAAACTTGCATTCAACAAAAGAGTCTTTGCCTTTTCTCGTGGCAACCACATCGACTTCATGAGTAACGAATCGTCCTTGTAGTACTTGGCAAGTTTTGGTGGAGTAACCTAATTCCTGAAAGTAGCGTCCCACAAAGGCTTCAAAGTAGTGGCCCGCTGGACCTAAGTCGAAGATGGCCCGCTTTAAAGAATAATTGACAGCGGCAAGAGATGACGATTGATTAACTAGTCGAAGGGCCTTTTGATAGATCGACTTAGTGTTCGAACCCTCGTCGACTGCATTGGCCACTTCATCTGTGATTTTTTGGCATTGTTTGTTAGGGAGGCCGGATCTCTTTAGAGATAGCAGAAGCTTTCTTCGGGAGAAGGTTTGAGGATATCCTCCTGACTTTAAGATTTTAAATTCGGCATTCTTCATACCAAGAAGAATATATTAGTTTCTTTTAAAGATCTAAAAGTACTTTCGACTTAAGAGTCCTTTCCAATGTTGTGACTTCATCAAGATAATTGTTACTGGAAATGGAATCGATCCAGAGATTGCAGACGAATTGTTTTATCTACTATTTCTTTGAAAAGAAATAGAAGGGGCACCAGCCTAGCCTTTTGTTTTAATATTCCTTTGTTCCAGATTATGATTTTAATCATATTAATCTGGAGGACCTCTTTATATAGTCCTTTCTATATTTAATGATTCTTAATAGTTCGGCGGCTAAGCTTTACTTTACAGGTTCTGTTCAGGCTTTGTTTAACCGAAATACTAGCTTTTCAGTATTCTGGGCCATTAATCTTCAGGAATATTGTGACGATAAGCTATTACAGATAATTTAAAATTTTCTTAATAAAGGGCGAATCATGAACAATTTAAGCTTAAAGAAGAAGTTGGTATTGCAGGTCGTAGGTATCTGCTTGGCCCTCTCCTTTATTTCGGGTTTAATTCTTTATCGAAACGCGGAGTCCTCCAAGCTCTATCAGTCGATCGCTGTTGATAATCTTCCTAAAGTAGAGCTTCTAGGAAAATTGATGGCCGAGTTTCGTATGACTCGAATTCAGATTCGCTCCTTAGGTCTTGTTGGCAATACCTCTGAAGATAATAGTAAGTTTGCAGATAATACCAAAAAAGCCGTCTCTCAAGTTTTAGAAATAAAAAAAGCATTCAGTCTTTTAAAACTAAGCGATGAAGAGAAATTGTTGTTCAAAAATTTCGAAGAGTCCTGGGGGGAGTTTCAGACTTTCGGTGGAGAGCTTTTATCACTTTACGAAAAAGGCGATGTCGAGTCGCGTAATAAAATGACTGAACTCGTTCGTGAGGTTTGTCCGGTTAAGTCAAACGTCGTGACAGCGCATCTTTTGAAGTTAATTGAATATCAATCAACTCAAAGCAAAGTGATGACTCAGGAAGCTCTTGAAACTGAGAAGAATACTACCACCTTCGCTTTGCTCTCCATTATTGTTGGTTTCTCTTTATCACTTGTAATTGGATATTATTTTGCCAACTCAATTAGTAATAGTTTGGTTGAGAATATTAGAATTCTGAATGAAGGTGCAGCCGAAATTGATGAGAAGTCAGTACAGGTGGCAGAAGTTTCTACTAGAATTTCAGAAGCTTCTACTCAGCAAGCAGCAAGTCTGCAGGAAACGGTAGCCTCGATCGATGAAATCTCTGCTATGATTGCTAATAATGCCGATAGTGCTGCTTCTTCCTCTAAGAGCGCTCAGCAATCGACCCTTGCCGCCCAGAAAGGCAAGGAGAAGGCGGAGCTTATGCTTCAGTCAATCAATGATATTTCTCGAGGTAATGATGAAATCATTGCTCAAATGGAGAAGTCCAATCAAGAGATATCCGAGATCGTTAAAGTTATTGAGGAAATCTCTTCTAAAACTCAGGTCATTAATGACATCGTATTTCAAACTAAACTTCTTTCTTTCAATGCTTCTGTTGAAGCGGCCAGAGCAGGGGAGCATGGTAAGGGTTTTGCTGTAGTTGCTGAAGAGGTAGGGAATCTGGCTTCGATGTCTGGAAATGCTGCTACAGAGATTACTAATATGCTCCTGCTTTCAACTAAGAAAGTAACCGAGATCGTAGATGGTACCCGCTCCTTAATGAATAATCTGATTAAGCAAAGTAAGGAAAAGGTGGACTTTGGAACCAGGACTGCCAAAGATTGTGCGCAATCTCTGGATGAAATTTTGGTGAATGTATCTTCGGTAAATGAAATGATTCGAGAAATTTCCACTGCTTCTCAAGAACAATCGACAGGGGTTAGAGAAGTTAATACGACTATGAGTGAGCTGGACCATCTTACCCAAGCGAATTCCAGTATTGCTCAGGAATCTTCTCATACCGCCAGTATCCTAAAAGAAGAAGCTGAGAAGCTTCAATCTCTAGTTTCTACTCTGACTGAGCTAGTTGAAGGAAAATCAGCTAAACCAGAAAAACGCAAAACTTCACGGAAACAGGCAACGGGTGACTTTGAAGATGCTCCCGAAGCTGCATAAACTAACTTTTTACTAAAGAACTAAGGATTTGAGCCGAGAAGCAAATTATCTCCATTGTAAGAGCTATTTGCACGGCTTAAGTCCTTAAAACTTCGATTCCTTCATTAAAGTTTCGAGCTTTAAATTCCGATTTGTATCTATATGAATCCTCTGGCATTCAATCTACATTTTGATTCAGAACGCATTCGGCACTTCAGGGGGCCGCCGTGTTGAATTCATTGTGTTTTTTGATTTTCATATTCATGTTAACTGGTTGTAAGGGAACTTTTCTCTCAGTGACTGGTAGTGCCTTTAAGGGCAAAGAAACTATCTCAAATATCAATCTTCTGCCTGAACCTAACCTCGTCTTTGATGGAGAGCAATCAAAATTAGTTATTGGTTTAACAAGTCCTGCTTCAACTAACTTTCCCTTTACTTGGGTGATTAAAGATCTTGATGGAAACAATGCCAGCACCAATAAATTTCTTCAGGTGTCTGGTACAGGTTTATTTCTTAAAGGTGAAACCACCAAGAGTATCTATATCACGTCATTAAGTAATTCTGTTGCTTCTGGCATAGATGATTACCGGATCCACTTTACGAGTGGGGGAGCTAAGTCATCTGCTAAGCTCAGTATACGAAGTGCTGCTGATTCAGGGTTTGGGGTAAATACTGTTTCTATAGTTAATCTTGAAAACGATTCATTCATAAATTCAATGAATAGAAGTGCCTATACCATCAGTGGAATTTGTTCTACTGATGGAGGAACGATTAATGTCACGGCTACTCGCGGCCCAGACTCTGTGAATGCAGTAACTGTCTGTAGTGCCAGTAATACCTGGTCGGCCGATCTTGATTTTTCAAGTGTCGCAGCTGATGGGGTCTTCGACGTAATAGTAACTCATTCTGCAACAGGCCTTACCGGTTCGGCTTTTCGACAGGTTGTAAAAGATGTCGCGATTCCTAATCTGGCGATAATTTCCCCGGCCAACGGAGCCGCGATAGGTATTACTACTAATGGGACATTTGCTATTTCTGGAACTTGTACTGAAAATAACACGACTCTTATTTTAAATGCAACTTCATCTGGTGGCGCAGGTAGTGTAGAAAGTGTAACAAAGTGTAATAGTTTAACTTGGTCTTCCATCCTGAATCTCTCCTCCCTGGCAGATGGCACAATCTCAATTATTGCTACCATCAAGGATCTGGCAGGAAATGAATCCGCTGCCTCCAGGAATTTTATTAAAGATGTCATTCGTCCTACGCTAACCATTGATGCTCCTGGCATGGCAGCGGTAGTGAACGGGTTAAATTTTAACTCTCAAATATTTAGTGGACAGTGTAGTGAGAACGGTGCAAGTGTCGCGCTCTCGGGAGATGTTTCTGGAACTCTCGTCACGACTTGTAATTCCCTCTCCTGGACTTTAAATGCCATTACCATTACAGGATCGGATGGTCTTAAAAATATCGTAGCGACTGTAACGGATAGTGGTGGCAATACCAGCTACAGCAGCGTCATGTTAATTAAAGACACGACTTCTCCAACTGCAACTCTTTCAGGTACACCCGAGAATAATCATAATTCTCTCAATATCCTCGTGGGAGGGCTTGATGTAACCATTTATCGCTATAAATTCGGAGACAATACACTTGATTGCACAATTGCAGCTGGCTATTCTGCCAATATTTCTAACTCTACTTTAATTACCGATTCAATTGGAATTGATGGTCCTAAGAAACTTTGTGTCTTAGGAATTGATTCAGCTGGAAATATTCAGGATCTGGCCGCTGCAACAACTTTTTCTTGGACTAAGAATACTGTTGCTCCTTATGTCACCATAGCTTCACCAACTGCTAATTCTTATGTGAATTCTTTGAATGCAAGTAGTTTTGCAGTTAGTGGAACGTGTGAGCTAAATGGCGAGAGTGTTATTCTTCATGGTAGCTTAACCAGGGTAGCTACTACTTGTTCCTCCAATACCTGGAGTCATAATGTAAATTTCTCTGCTGCCGATGACGGACCGGTTGTCCTTCTAGTTACTCAGGAAGATCCTGTAACTGGAAATGCTGGAGAAGCAACTCGCATTTTTGTTAAATCAACTTCTCTTCCAACTATCGCCATTACCAACCCTGCGGCAAATTCTTATATCAATAATTCGAATAAGGGTTCTTTCACCGTATCTGGAACCTGCGACTCATATAGTGGCAGTCCAAATATCGCCGTGAGCGGTGGAGTGGCAACGGTGAATGTTGCTTGTAGTGGAACGAGCTGGACTGCTGATCTTGTCTTTGGAGATAATATCAATGCAACTCCTACGATTACAGCAACTATTACTAATGATGCTGGAAACCCTCGCTCCACTACTAGAAGTTTTATTCAGGACACGGTAGATCCAGTTCTCACAATTTCTTCTCCCCTCGCGAATAGCTATATTTCCCTAAGTAATATGGCAAGTTTCCCAGTAAATGGAACCTGCAGTGATAATCGAGCTGGTAGTGTGATCGTGATAGATGCTTCAAATAATGTCTTAGCGACAGTAAATTGTGCCTCAAATGTTTGGAACACAAACCTAAATCTTTCGACTTTGGCCCAAGGTTCCCACACTCTATCATTCATTCATTCTGATGTTGCAGGAAACACCCATGAAGTCGACAGAGTCTTCATTAAGGATTCGGTAGCTCCTGCAGTTGAATGGGGTGATTTAGTAAGTGGAGTGTGTATTAGTTCTGGGACCGCCTCGAGTTTTTTAGTCGATGGGACCTGCTCAAATGGAAGTGGGGATAGTGATGTTACGATTTCCTCACCTTTGTTAGCTGCTCCAGTCTCCCTGCCTTGCACTGCGGGATCTTTTAATACAACTTTAAATTTTAATACAACTGGATTAGCCGATAGGCAAAACTTCAATGTCAGTGTTTCTCAAACCGATGCTGCCGGAAACCTTGTGAGCTCGGTGCGCTCTCTTAGGTTTATTATCTCTGCTCCTGCTATAAGTTTTGATGGGTGGGAAGATGTTCATGCAGTAGGTAAGAAAACCTATCATGATGGGCATCCTGATGAGCCAGGAGTGGTGAGATTTGCATGGAAATCCTGGCCAGCAACTAATACTTGTCAGCCTGAGTTTGTCAAAGTCTTCAGGGCCCCATTCGCAGGAGGGGTTCTAGCAAGTGGGACAGAAGTCTCTCCCATTGGCGGCCTTCCAACTAAAATGAGATCATTTACTGATACCGGTCTCGTTGATTCCGATTTCGGAAAGGCCTGGTACTATGCTCTTAAAGTTATGATAGCTGGTGTGGAGTATGATGTAACTAATCCGAGTCCAATAAATGAAATTAGAATCATTGCCCCGCCTGAAAATATGGCCCTGGTTCATCGTTGGATTACCAATCAGGAAGTCTGTGGACTTATGAATAAGACTTCCGATCCCTTAAATCACTACCGCTGTGAGTTTGCAGGCCAGGGTAAGATAGTGGATGTTCAGGATTACCACGATATGGAACACGATTTACTGGTTGATCGATTTGAGATGGGGTGTAATGTCTCATCGACTTGTGGAGCAGGAGGAAGCACTCGTTGTGTTTCTCAGAATTTTTCGAATCTTGAAAACCCTTCTACCAGTACTGGTGTTGAGGCAGCATTGGGTTCAGTCTATTATGCTAATAGTGGTTCGGTTAATGGTGGTCTGTGCTCTCTTAAAGTGGGAGCTGCCAATACCGATTGGGTGGCCATTAATAGCGCTCCTCCAGGGAATCTAATAGCGATGACTTCCTATGAAGCTCATCTTCCTCCTTTAGTTTATGTTACTAGGGCCCGTGCCAATCAAGTTTGCTCTGCTCATCAGATAAGTTTGAATCAAGTTGAAGAATACAGTGATAGTCTCACCATGAATAGCTTTCCTACTGGAAAGAGACTATTACGGATGAAGGAATGGAAAGCCGCTGCCGCCTGGAAGCTTGATGTCGATTTTCCTGATGTCTATACCGATGTTCATGATTGGATAGATCGTTTAGAAAAGGCAAGCTTTATGACGGGAGATCCTGACGGACTCATAGGTAAATGTAATAGCTTCAATAGGCATTCAAACTTATCGGCCGGTGCGAGAGATTTCTTGGGAGGGTACAATATTCACATCCAGGCCTTTGAAACCGGATCGAAGATTGCTACTGCGAATTGTCAGTCCCGATATGGGATACAAGATATGATAGGTAATGTCTGGGAGTGGGGATCTGATGAGTTTTCCTGCTCCGGCTCCAATTGCGCAGGGATTACCAGTTCCCTAGATTCAGGAAATACCTCTTTTAATGGCTTTGCCTTCAATGGAGTACAGGGTCAGAATCAAGTGGGATCGATAAGATTCCAAGATCGCACCTTTGGGCTTAATTATTTCAATGTCGTATTAGGACTGCCAATAGTAACAAACGATGCAAGCTCACCTGGCATTACTAGTTTAGGAATTCCCTTCTTTCATAATGATGTCATGAACCTTCCAAGTTTATCAGGTACTCGAGCTGCTATATTTGGTGGAAGATGGGGTGATGGAGAAGGTAATGGTAGATGGTTAACGTCTTTTGAGTATGCTCCAAATGCCCTAAATTCGAGCTTAGGGGTTCGTTGTTCTGTACCGGTCAAATAGCCTCAAATTGCCCAGGATTCTTAAAGTTTCGCCTATTTAAAGCCGATAAACGTAGAGATGAAATTATCTACTTACTTCCTAATTTTAGGTTCTTCGGTAAGTCAGCATGGGGGCCCTCCATGTTGAAGATAATTATTGTGATGATTCTTATTGTTTTAAATCTAGGTTGTGAAGAAAAGCCGCGCCCTGATTTCGGGAAGAAAAATCAAGTCCAAGAGTTTAATCTTTTTGTTACTCCTCTTCCGAATCTCATCTTTGATGGTGAGCAATCAGAAGTAACTATAAATCTGAATAGGTCACAGTCCTCGAGCTTTACTTATAATTGGGAAGTGAGAGATAGTAATGGTGATCTTGCTTCGACAACTAACTTTCTAGAAGTTTCTGGATCAGGAAATTTTCCTGCTGGAAGTATTCAGCAAAGTTTTTTTATTACTTCGATAAGCAATTCGGTAGCCCCGGGCACCGTTGAAAATTATAAAATCCATTTTACTGCGCTTAATTTTAGTCAGGAAGCCACGCTAGGGATACGAAGCACTGCTGGCTTTGGTTTGGGGCTCAATACAGTTTCGATTGTTGGACTGGGAAGTAATGGTTATGTAAATCTTACGAATCGATCTAGCTATCCCATTAGTGGTATTTGCTCTACCCCAGGGGGCGCAATCAATATCACTGCTACCCGCAGTTCAAGTACTATTACGACCAGCACTTTTTGTGATGTAAATGGAGAATGGAGTGCTCATCTTGACTTCACTTCAAGCCCATTAGATGGGATTTATGAATTAGTTGTTGCACACTCGGCGACTGGCCTAACTGGGACCGCCACGAGATCGATCACTAAAGATGTTACTTTACCAAGTTTGGGAATATCATCCCCCACCTTAAACTCTACTATTGGAGTATCTCAATCTTCAGCCTTTAAGATGTCCGGTACTTGTAGTGAAAATAATCAAGTGATCACCATCACTGCAATATCTTCAGGCGGCCCTGGTTCAGTGACCTCAATAAGTAAATGCTTATCAGGGTCTTGGAACTCAATTACCGATATCTCAAGCCTTGCAGATGGAAGTATAACTGCTCAAGCTGCTCTGTCTGATCTCTCTGGAAACATCGCTACAGTGTCACGACTATTCACCAAAAGTAGTACTGTGCCCACAGTCACCATTGATTTTCCAACACTGGTGACCGTAGTAAATAGCACGACACACACTTCTCAGGTTTTCTCTGGGCAATGTAGTGAAAATGGTGCCTTGATTACTCTCTCCGGGGATGTTTCTGGAACTTTGACGACCACTTGTAACTCTCTTAGTTGGAGTAGAGGTGGAATAACGGTAACTGGAGCAGATGGGTTTAAGACTGTAACTGCAACCATCACTTCCAGTAATACGAATAAAGCTTCGGTTAGTGTTATATTCATAAAAGACACTACTGCTCCAATCGCCACATTATCAGGCACACCAGGTCCAAACCACACAGATTTGAATGTGGAGGTAGGAGGTAGTGGTGTTACTCATTATCAATATAAGTTTGGAGACAGCACCCTTAATTGCTCTATCAGCACTGGATACTCGGCCAATAGACCTATTTCTACTCTTATAACAAATGCCATTGGTGCTAATGGGGCCAAAAGGCTTTGTGTCGTTGGAATAGATGTTAATGGAAATGTTCAGTCCTACTCTTCGGCAACAGTGGTAAACTGGACGAAAAGTTCATCTACTATAATTACCATCTCTTCTCCTTTGGCCAACTCTTATGTGAATTCGATAAACGAATCGAGCTTCACCGTAGCTGGAACTTGTGCTATTGCCGGAGTAAATAATGTCAAAATCCAGGGAAGTCTCAGCACTGTCTTCACAAATTGCACTACCGGATTGTGGACAAGAAATCTTGATTTCTCTTCGGCGTCAGACGGTCCCGTTTTTATCGTCGTGAGCCAGGAAGACCCTGTTACTAATTTAGTCTCTGAAGCCACACGAATATTTCTTAAATCTACCAATGTTCCTTCTATATCGATCACCTCCCCAGCAGTTAATGCCTACATAAATAATTCCAATAAAGCAGCTTTTACGGTTTCGGGAACTTGTGATCTTTATAGTGCTACACCAAATATTATAGTTACAGGAGGGATCACTGATGTGATGGCGACTTGTAATGGTTCAACTTGGACTGCCAATCTGACTTTTCCTGATAGTACGAATAGTACTCCGCTTATTGTAGCAACGATCAGTGATAATGCAGGCAATTCAGCGACCTCAAGTCGTAACTTTATCATGGATACAGTTAATCCGACTGTGGCCATTACCGCACCTGCGGATAATTCCTATATTCCTGTTGCCAATTTAGCCGCTTATTCGCTCTCTGGAACGTGCTCAGATAATGGAACTGGCAATGTGGTTATTAGAAATTCGTCTGCTACTACTCTTGCTACGGCCAATTGTGTTTCCAATCTATGGACAGCTAATATTAATCTCTCAAATTCTGCTTATCCAGAAGGGGCCAATACCATTAGTATTACTTTAAGTGATTCTGCTGGAAATACTCACTCAGTTTTAAGGACCTATAATAAAGATACTACTGCTCCGGATATTGCATGGCTTGATATTGTAGATGGAGTATGTGTAAGTAGTATTAATGCTAGTAGTTTCGCGGTAAAGGGAAGCTGCTCGTCCGGGGGGCAGGATGGAATTGTCAGAATCACATCTGCTCGCTTAGCCTCACCGGTTAATGTTACTTGCAACTCAGGTAGTTTCTCGGCCAATCTCAATATTAATACGGCCGGACTAGTCGACCGACAGGACTTCACTATCAATGTTGCGCAAGATGACTCTGTAGGAAATAGCTCCAATAAAAACATCTCAGTCAAATTCATCAATACGGCTCCCGACATTACCTTTAATGGTTGGAATGATGTTTACGCCATTGGAAAAAAAACCTACTTGGATGGCAACCCTGCAGAACCGGGTATCGTCTCGATTGGGTGGAAACCCTGGACAGGGTCTAACACATGTAAACCAAATACTGTGAAAGTTTATCGCGCAACTACTCCAGATAGTCTCTTCGGTACCCGCACCCATGTTTCTCTCCCTTCTGGAGTGCCACCGACACTTAATAGTTTTAGTGATGAGACCTTACTTGATGCTGATTTTGGTAAGGCCTGGTATTACTCTCTAAAAATTGAAGTTGGAGGAGTCGAATATAATATTGAAAATCCTCCTGCTATCGATGAAATCCGTGTTATTGCTCCACTTGATAATATGGCCCTGGTCCATCGTTGGATAACAAATCAGGAAGTATGTGGACTTATGGGAAGGCCTACCGATCCGAATAATCATTATCGATGTGCTTATTCGGGGCAAGGTAAGGTGACCACTGTGGATGGCGACTTCCACGATATGCAACATGATCTTTTAGTTGATCGATTTGAAAGTGGTTGCAAAATCACCGCTACTTGTGGAGCTGGAGGAAATACTCTCTGCGTGTCTTCAAAGTTTGGTGGAGCTGACCATCCGAGAAACAGTGCAATTCCTGGTTTGATTGGTTCGGTCTATTATCATGATAGTCCAGGTGGAACCGAAGGCAGATGTTGGTATAAAAATGGTGCGGCCAATACTGCTTGGACAACAACAACCGAGGATGGACTTAACATCTCTGAGCTGGGAGTTGCTTCCACCAATATAGCCCATGCTCCTCCTCTTACTTGGGTGAGTCGAGACAACGCTATCAAGAGCTGTAGCTCTCAAGTCATTACGGATATTCCTCAAATCGCTGAATATGAAGATAATACACCGAATGCTTTTCCTTCAGCGATAACCAAGAGGCTTCTTAGACTGAAAGAGTGGAAAGCAGCCGCCGCTTGGTATGATCAGATGACTTACCCATCACAGTATTCATCTAATGCTGATTGGATTCAGCATGTAGAGGCGAGTGCTTTTAGAGCGCCGGATACCAGGGCCGGAAAATGTAATAGTAATAATAGTCGTCATAATAATCTCACTCCCGCTGCTAGAGAGTTTTTGGGGTTCAATGGAGAGATGTACAACATTCACGGCATGGCCTTTGAAACGGGGTCTAAGCTGGCTACCATCGATTGTCAGTCCCGTTACGGTATTCAGGATATGGTAGGAAATCTTTTAGAGTGGGGACCTGATGAATTGAGTTGCACGACCTCACTACCTTATATCTGTACTGGGAGAGTTAGTTCAGTCGATCCTGAAAGCGATGAGATGAATCTTTTTGCCTTCAATGGATCTCAAGGGCCTGGTGGAGGAACTCTCTATGAAAATAACTGGACTCTTTCCAGTGGAACTAACAATACAACTCACTTCAATGTAGTGTTGGGGCTTCCACTAGTCAGCAATGATGGGGGAGGATCAATAAGTTTGAATAGTATCGATCTTTTTAGCGATTGGTATCAGCTGCATGCCGACCCACGGGCCGAGCGATCGGTTCTTATGGGTGGATACTGGGATGGAAATTATATCAATGGCAGATGGTATACCAATTGGACCCGGGACATCTCAAACGCTACCTTTACTAACCACTACGGCTTTCGCTGTGGTCTCTCCTTAAAGTAGTTAGGAGTTTTTTTCCTATCCTTTTATCTATCAATCTTGCTAATCGCTTGTTTTTGCGGCTCTAAATCTTTGAAATCTTAAGGTCTTGATTCTACTCAAGCTGGTTAAGATTATTGTTATAACCGCAAGAAATCTTTGGGACATATTCAGCCTATCTTTTTAAGCTTTTTCTTAATAAGTACCGATTTATTAAATATGGAATGGAAAAGGGATAGCAAATCCAACAAGGCTTTCTTGAAAACTCTGCATGAGTTTAGGGGCATTTTTGTATCTGTTTCTCTTCCCTTGTTATTGGTCAGCTGTCTGCCTCATGAAATTTCGGTGAAAGGTCTGAAGGATAAAGTCTTTCACTCATCAATTTCAGCCGATCTTAATAGTGTGCCCACTCCCGGTGATACTTCCATGAATGTATCCGTTGGGGGAGAGGGAGTAGTTAGCTACATTTATAAAACGGGTAACGGTTCCCTGGATTGCTCTGATCCAAGTGGTTATTCCTCAGAGATACCAGTTTCAACACCCATAACCGATCCTCTCGGACCAGACGGTACTAAAAAGATCTGTATCGTTGCTACCGATCAAAACGGAAACAGGCAACCCTATAGTAGTGCCACTGAATACACATGGATTAAAGATACTGCAGCTCCTACTGTTTCAATTACCTCTCCTGCAGCCGGCTCCTATATCAATACGGCCAATGCATCCAGCTTTTTCGTCAGTGGTAGCTGTTCAGTAAACGGAACTAACAACTTAGAAATCACCATCGGGGCCACGCAATTTCTTACCAACTGCTCATCTGGATCATGGAGTCGAAACTTAAATCTCTCGGGGGAAAGTGATGGTCCAGTTCTCATCACTGTCAGTCAGGAAAACCTTAACTCTGGAGCCGTGGGATCAGATTCCCGCTCCTTTACTAAATCAACGACCCTACCTTCAATTGCCATAACTAATCCAGCCGTGAATGCCTATATCTATGATGGAAACAGAACTTCTTTCACTGTCTCAGGAACCTGTGATGTTGCGAGTGGGGCCATTTCTGTTACTGGTGGATCGGCAACCGTTAATACAACTTGCGATGGGGCCAACTGGTCTGCCAATCTCGCCTTTGCAGATGCTGTGAATGCCACGCCAACTGTGGTGGCCACTATCATCAATGGTGCAGGAAATACTCAAAGCTCATCACGTACATTCACTCATGATACGGTAAATCCATTGCTGGCCATCTCTTCTCCTGCGGCCGGAAGTTATATTAATTCGAGTAACCAAGCTTCTTTTACGGTAACCGGCAGTTGTTCAGACAATGGTATCAGTAATGTCGTTATCGAAGATGCCAGTAATGCCACCATGGCGACAGTTAATTGTAGCGCAGGATCCTGGACGGCAAATCTTGATTTCTCCAGCGGCTACCCCGATGGTCTGCAGGTAATTGAGGCCATTCATTATGATGCTGCTGGAAATTCTCATTCAATAGCTCGCTCATTTAATAAGGCCACAACTCTTCCAGCTATTGCTATTACTGCTCCTGCAGCGAATGCTTATATATTTGATGGGAACAGAACTGCTTTTACGGTCTCTGGTACCTGTAATGTTGCGAGTGGAGCGATTGTCATCACGGGAGCATCGTCCAGTGTAAACACCACCTGTGATGGGGCAAATTGGACTGCTAACTTAGTCTTTACCGACGCTACCAATGCTACTCCCACGGTGGTGGCAACCATCACGGATGGAGTAGGTAATTCGCAAAATGATTCCCGTGCCTTTATCCATGATACGGTGAACCCTGTCCTGGCCTACTCATCACCAGCGGCGGGAAGTTTTATCAACAGTTCTAATCAAACTTCTTTTACCGTCAGTGGTACATGCAGTGACAATGGGACAGGCAATGTCGTTATCGAAGATTCAAGCGATGCTGTGATGGCATCTGTCAATTGTAGTTCAGGAACCTGGACAGCTAATCTTGATTTCTCTTCGGGGTATGCAGAAGGGGCACAGGTTATAGAGACCATTCATATGGACGCTGCGGGGAATACTCATGCTCTTACTCGCTCATTTACCAAATCAACTCTTCCTCCTTCCATTTCCATCACGTCACCGGCGACGAATTCATATATCTTTGATGGTAACCGATTGGCTTTTGCTGTTTCGGGAACCTGTAATGTTGCCAGTGGTGCCATTGTCGTCACGGGAGCTTCTAGCAATGTGAATGCTACCTGTGATGGAACGAACTGGAGTGCTAACTTAGTCTTTGCAGATGCCACTAATGCAACACCAACAGTAACCGCAACTCTGACTGATGAAGCAGGGAATACTGCAAATGCTACCCGCGCCTTCATTCACGACACTGTCAATCCAACTCTCGCCATTTCAGCTCCAGCTGCTGGAAGCTTTATAAACGTAAGTAATCAGGCCTCTTTTACGGTATCTGGGACATGTAGTGATGACGGTTCTAATAATGTAGTTATTGAAGATTCATCCAATGTAGTAATGGCCCTGGTAAACTGTAACTCAAATGTCTGGACGGCAAATCTGAATTTCTCCAGTGGATACTCCGATGGTACTCAAGTTATTGAAGTCATCCACACTGATGTTGCTGGTAATACCGATACAGTAACACGCTCCTTTACTAAGTCCACCGGACTACCGGTTATTGCCATTGCGGCTCCTGCTGCTAACTCTTATATTTTTGACGGGAATCGAGCAGCCTTCACTGTCTCAGGAACTTGTGATGTTACAAGTGGTGCAATTTCAATAACCGGTGGAACTGCCACCGTTAATGCCACTTGCGATGGAACTAATTGGACTGCTAATCTCGTTTTTGCCGATGCCGTTAATGCGACTCCTACAGTTACTGCAACTATTACGGATGGTTCAGGAAATACTGGTAGTGATTCCCGAGCTTTTATACAAGATACGGTAAATCCAACTCTTGCTTATACAACTCCCGCAGCAGGCAGTTACATCAATAATGCTAATCAAGCAGCCTTTACAGTTTCCGGTACTTGTACCGATGATGGTACCAATAATGTAGTCATTGAAGATTCTTCAAATATTGTGATGGCCACAGTGAACTGTAGCTCTGGTAGCTGGACAGCTAACTTAGATTTTTCTACTGGATACGCACAAGGTGCCCAGGTGATTGAGACCATTCATACTGACGCTGCCGGAAATACTCATGCAGTTACTCGATCATTTACTAAGTCCACTATTCTTCCTTCCATTGCGATTACCGCCCCAGCTGTGAACGCTTATATTTATGATGGAAATCGAACTGCTTTTAGTGTCTCGGGAACTTGTAATGTAACAAGTGGTGCAATAGCCGTGACTGGTGGCGCGGCTACCGTCAATACCACTTGTAATGGAGCAACCTGGACGGCGAATCTAGTTTTTGCTGACGCTACAAACGCATCTCCTACAGTGACGGCTACTATTACCGATGCTGCTGGTAATACAGAAGACGATAATCGTATCTTTACTCATGATACAGTCAATCCGACTGTTGCCATTTCTGCACCTGCGGCTGGAAGTTATATAAATTCTTCTAATGAAGCCTCATTTGCCGTATCTGGTACTTGTTCCGATAATGGTACTGGTTATGTGATGATTGAAGATTCAACCAGTGCGATTATGTCGACAGTAAACTGTGCTGCCGGTGCTTGGTCTGCTTCCCTTGACTTTTCTGGTTACGCAGATGGCGCTCAAGTTATTGAAGTTATCCATCGTGATGCTGCCGGAAATACTCATTCAGAAACGAGATCATTTAATAAATCAACAAGTCTTCCTTCTATCGCCATCACTGCTCCAGCGGTAAATGCCTATATCTTTGACGGCAATAGGTCGAGTTTTACAGTATCAGGAACCTGTAGTGTCACGAGTGGGGCCATCGCTGTATCTGGTGGTTCGGCAGTTGTAAATACCACTTGTGATGGCAGTGCCTGGACGGCCAATCTTGTTTTTGCTGATGCTACCAATGCCACTCCCACGGTAACGGCCACTATTACCGATGCTGCTTCAAATACTCAAAGTGATTCTCGTGTCTTCACTCATGACACTGTCAATCCAACTTTGGCTTTCTCAACACCTTCAGCTGGAAGCTATATCAATAGCTCAAATCAAGCTTCATTTACCGTCACAGGGACTTGTAGCGATGACGGAACAGGAAATGTTGTAATTGAAAACGCTGCCAATGTAGTCATGAGTACTGTGAGTTGTGTTTCAGGATCCTGGACCGCAAATCTTGATTTTTCAAGTGGCTACTCAGAAGGAGTACAAGTTATCGAAGCCATTCATACCGATGGTGCTGGAAATACTCATGCAGTTACTCGCTCCTTTACCAAAGAAACAACCTTACCTTCGATAGCGATAACTGCTCCAGCTGTGAATTCTTACATCTTTGATGGAAACAGAATAGCCTTCACTGTCTCGGGTACTTGTGATGTCCCTAGTGGAGCAGTAGTTGTTACTGGAGGTACTGCCACAGTTTATACGACTTGTGATGGAGCAACCTGGACAGCAGACTTGGCCTTTGCAGATGCTACTAATGCCACACCTACAGTAACTGCTTCCATTACCGATGCAGCAGGTAACACAGAAGATGATTCCCGCGTCTTTATTCATGACACCGTTAATCCCGTGGTCGCTTTCTCAACTCCTTCATCTGGAAGTTATATAAATTCTAGCAATCTGTCCGCCTTCGTTGTCACAGGAACGTGCTCTGATAATGGAACGGGTTACGTTGTTCTCGAAGATGCTTCGAATTCCATTATGGATACTGTTAATTGTTCATCAGGTACCTGGACCGCAAGTCTTAACTTCTCAAGCGGTTATGCTGATGGTTCTCATGTCATTGAAGCTATTCATCGAGATGCCGCAGGAAATACTCATTCAACGACTAGATCTTTTACCAAAGCAACTACCCTTCCGGCGATCGCAATCACCGCTCCTGTAGCGAATGCTTATATCTTCGACGGCAACAGATCTTCTTTTACTGTCTCTGGTACTTGTGATGTCGCAAGTGGTGCAATTGCGGTTACCGGGGGGACTTCCACAGTTAATACCATCTGTGATGGAACGAATTGGACAGCGAATCTTACTTTTGCTGACGCGACTAATGCTACACCAACAGTGACTGCTACCATCACCGATGGCCCAGGAAATGTAAATAGTGATTCTCGCGCCTTTATTCATGATACTGTTAACCCGGTATTGGCGTACTCGACTCCATCAGCAGGAAGTTACATCAATAGTTCTAATCAAAACGCCTTTACTGTTACTGGTACCTGTTCCGATGATGGAACTAATAATGTCATTGTTGAAAATTCAAGTAATGTTGTAATGGCGACGGTTAACTGTAGCTCCGGAGTATGGACTGCGAATTTAGATTTTTCTAGTGGCTATATTGAAGGAGCTCAAGTCATTGAGACCATTCATACCGATGCTGCTGGTAATACTCACTCCCTTACAAGATCGTTTACAAAATCAACCACATTACCAGCTATTGCGATTAATGCTCCAGCGGTAAATGCCTATATCTATGATGGAAATAGAACTGCTTTTACTTTATCTGGAACCTGTGATGTGACTAGTGGTGCGATTGCCATTACGGGTAGCAGTGCTACAGTTAACACTACCTGTAATGGAACTAGTTGGACGGCCAATCTGACTTTTGCTGATGGGACGGATGCAACTCCTACCGTAACAGCGACCATTACCGACGTGGCCGGTAATACTCAGAGCGCGACTCGAACCTTTATTCATGATACCGTTAATCCAATTATCGATATTACCTCTCCAGTTGCGGGAACATACATCAACAATACCAATCAAGCTACTTTCACTATCTCTGGTACTTGTACTGAAAACGCCTCTAATAACATTGTGATTGAAGATGTAACCAGTACTGTTATGGAAACGGTGGACTGTAGTTTAGGTGTCTGGTCGGCAAGCTTAGATTTCTCAGGTTATCCTGACGGTCTACAAGTAATTGAAGCCATCCATACCGATGCTGCTGGCAATACACATTCTGAGACGATTTCTTATAATAAGTTAGCAACTCTACCAGCAATTGCCATAACTGCTCCTGCTGTAAATGCTTACATCTATGATGGGAACAGGACTGCATTTACTGTTTCTGGAACATGTGATGTTCCAGGTGCTGCTATCGCAATTACCGGCGGCTCATCTACTGTCAACACGACTTGCGATGGAGCGAACTTTACAGCGAACTTAGTTTTTGCAGATAGTATCAATGCGACTCCAACTGTCGTGGCCACTGTAACAGATGCTGGTGGAAATACTCAGAGTTCTTCCAGGGCCTTTATTCACGATACCGTAAATCCCTTGATTGCCATTACCGCTCCTGCAGTAAACGCCCAAATTAGTAATGCTAATCGATCCTCTTTCACAGTTTCTGGAACTTGTGATGAAGCAAGTGGTGCCATTGTTGTATCTGGTGCGAGTGTTGATGTGAATACAACCTGTAATGGATCTACCTGGACTGCTAATTTAGATTTTCCAAACGCTACTAATGGCTCTCCAACGGTCACTGCAACCCTCACTGATATTGCAGGAAATACTCAGGTCGCTAGCCGAAGTTTCCTACTGGATACAGTTAATCCTGATATTGCTTTCACTACCTCTGATGGTACTTTTATTACAGTTAGTAATCAGGCTTCTTTTCCGATAGCAGGGACTTGCTCTGAGAATGGTCAAAACGTAGTGATCAGAAATTCCAGCACTACAGTAATGGCAACTTTGACATGTACTGCTGGGGCCTGGTCCACCAGTATGAATTTATCCTCTTATGGGCAAGGTACTCAGACATTTACGGCGACTCATGTTGACTCCTTTGGGAATACTTCATCAACGACCGGCTCGTTCATTAAAGACACCGTTTTTCCTGAACCAACCTGGGCTGGAATGGTCGATGGCGTTTGTGTTGGTACGGAGAATGAGAATAGTTTTGCTATTCAGGGAAGCTGTACCAATGGCGATGGGGTAGTGACAATATCATCTCCTCAATTATCTCCTTCTCAGACAGCAACATGTTCTGGAGGAACTTATTCAGCGGTCTTAAATTTTGACACAACTGGACTCGCTTTATATGACTTCTTTAATGTGCAGGTCTCACAAACAGATGCGGCCGGAAATACCGTGAGTGTTTCTCATAATTTAAAGTATATCGCAGCTACAGCTCCAACCATTGTTTTCGACGGATGGGATGATGTTTATGCCATTGGGAAAAAGACTTACCTCGATGGAAATCCTTCTGAACCAGGTATCGTTAGCATGGAGTGGAAGGCCTGGTCTGCTGCGAATACTTGTCAGCCAGAAGGGGTTAAAGTTTATCGGGCCGATTCTCCTGGTTCTGCTTTTGCGGCCAGAATTCTCACTTCGACCGCAAATGGAGTTCCTCCTACAACTCGCAGCTTTGTAGATCCAAATCTGGTTGAAGCAGATTTTGGCAAGGCCTGGTATTATTCTTTAGAGCTTAGAATTGCTGGTCTAGAATATGAGATCACTTCTCCTGCAGAAATAAGCGAAGTTCGCATTATAGCTCCTCCTGATAATATGGCGCTCGTTCATAGATGGATTACCAATCAGGAAGTCTGTGGCCTTATGGGACTTCCAACCGATCCGGCTAATCATTTCCGATGTGCATACACTGGTCAAGGTAATGTAGGTGGTTATCACGATATGGAGCATGATCTTGTGGTTGATCGCTTCGAGACTGGTTGTAATGTTTCGGCCACCTGTGGGGCCGGAGGGAATACAACCTGTGCTTCTCAACACTTTGGTAATTTAGAAAATCCTAGTACGGGAGCAGGGGTAGCAGGAACTATTGGATCCGTTTATTACGATAGTGCTGGATCGGCTCGAGGAAGATGTTGGATTAAAACGGGAGCTGCCAATACCGCTTGGTCAAATCTAACCAGTGCCGTCTCTTCTGAACTTGCAATCGCTGCTACCAATATTGCTCATGCTCCACCACTCGTCTGGTTAACCAGGGATATGTATGCTGTCGCTTGTACGGCTAAGTCTGAAACTATCGGTCAAGTGGTAGAGTATGCTGGGAATAGTTCTAATACAGCATCTATTAATAAGCGCCTTCTAAGAAACAAGGAATGGAAGGCAGCAGCTGCTTGGTATGATAAACCCGGAAGTTATCCTTCGGTCTATACTGATAGTGCAGAATGGATTGATCATATAGAAAAAAGTGCGTTTAAAACTGGAGATGCTTCAGGAAGAGTAGGTAAGTGTAATACCGATTCGTTTAAAGGAAGTTTAAGTAATGCAGCACGAGATTACCTCGGGAACTTCAATATCAATGATAATAATTTCGAGACGGGTTCAAAGATAGCGACCATCGATTGTCAGTCCCGCTATGGAATTCAAGACATGATAGGAAATGTGCAAGAGAAGATCTCTGATGAATTAACTTGTTCGGGAACAGATAATAAATTGTGTTATGGTCGGACAAGTTCAATTGATCCAGGTAATACCGCTTTTGATGGTTTCGCCTTTGATGGTGTTCAAGGCGTTAATGGAAGTATCATTACGGGAGATATTATTTATTATTATGGTACTCATAACACGTCTTTTCTTAATGTCGTATTAGGATTACCTCTTCGAAATAATGATGGTGCAGGGGCGATCGCGAGAACGGCCTGGGTAGCTAATGGTAAGTTTCATTGGGATCGATTCAGTTATATTAATACATCTATCACTACTCAAGAGGCGATTCGTTATGGTAATTTAGGAGGATTCTTCGCTTACGGTAACGACGGTAAATACGGCCGTTGGTATAGTAGCTTTATGTATGGCCCCACTAATGCCGCTCAACACATGGGTGGGCGATGTATGTTGCCCGTTAAGTAATATTCCATCTGCTATATCTTCTCTCTTAATCAGAAATAAAATAAGTGCTATAATCAACTATTCCCGGTTATTTTTTCCATCTTTTAAATACCCAAAGAAAGCAGCTAAACTGTTAAGAGGAAATTAAAGAAAGGTTTTGATGAAAAACGTCTCTTCTAAAAAAACTATCATTGCTGCCCTGGGAGTTGCTGGAATAGTTGCGGCAACTTATCAGTTCAAAGATAGTTTCTTTCAAGAGGAAGTCCCTCCCGTTTCTTCTCAAGCGGATCTGGTGGAAGCTCCCTTTGAAATCGAAGAGATAAAGAAAAATGATATTGAGTCAGCGACAGATGATTCCATCGTTGATGCTCCCGAAGCTACTAAGGTCGAATCTAAAAAGATGCGCATAGTGAAGGCCAGTACGCCTAAAAAACGAATGGATTCTCCACCTTTGTATACTCCTCCGGCCGTGACTGAGGTTGAAGTAGAAAAATCAAAACTAGCACAGCGTAAAATTAGTTCACTAGAGGCGAGAGAGGAGTGGAATATCTCCCTGGCCTATGGAGTAAAACTTCTTTCCATTACTCAAAAGGTTGGAACTATCGATGCTGACCTAGGAATGGTTTACCCCAGTAATGTTCAGCTCGTTTCCGAATTTGTTTATAATGATTGGAGCACCTGGTTCCAGTTTAATACTTATGAATTCAGTTATGAGACAACCTCATCAAAAGGTAAGGATAGAATGAGTTCTGCTGAACTTGGACTATCTTATAAGTGGCTTATGGGAGCACTAGGGGTTGAGCAAAACCCGCTCTTTAACATGAGTGATGAAATCATTGGACTTGCCCGTCAGAGTACGACCTATGTGGCAGTTGGAGCCCAAAAAGATATCGAGCTATCTACCCAGAAGCCATCTTCACTCAATCTAAAGGCCTGGTTCTCACTTCCGGTTGCTACTTCCAGCAGTAATGCTGATGTTGAATTAAGTAATGTGACTGGATTTGGAGTAAGAGGTCAGGTTGAGTTTAATCGAGAGATTATAAAAAGATCGGACTATTCTCTTCATGCAACATGGTCCACCAATGTGGGATATCAAAAAATTGAACAAAATCTTAAGTGGGGAAACCTCGACGACAAGGTGAAAACGACGATTATTGGGGCATCTTCCACTATCGGACTTCAACTTAAGTTCTAGCTTTTTAGAGTTTAGGCTTCACCATCATTTCGAGAAGCTGTATACTTTATCTATGAAAAAGACCATTCTAAGCGGAAGTACCGTCACAGGAAATTTGACTCTAGGTAATTATATAGGGGCAATAAGTAATTGGAAGAAGCTGCAGGAAGACTATGATTGCTTATATTTCCTGGCCGATCTCCATGCCTTGACTGTCTTCCAGGACCCTAAAGTTCTTAATGATAGAATTTATAGCTTCTTCGCTCAGTATTTGGCCTTAGGTCTTGATCCTCAGAAAAATATTATCTTTGCCCAGTCACATGTTCATGAACACACAGAACTATCCTGGATACTGACTTGTTTGACTCCAATGGGTTATTTGAATCGCATGACTCAGTTTAAGGAGAAGTCGGAAAAGCATGTGAAGAATATCAATGCTGGTCTTTATACTTATCCTGTCTTAATGGCCGCGGACATCTTGCTTTATCAAGCAGATTTAGTTCCAGTTGGGGAGGATCAAAGACAGCATTTAGAGCTTTGCCGGGATATCGTGGGCTTTTTTGAAAACCGATATGGAGAAGGTATCTTCAAAATGCCGGAAGCCTATGTGGGAAAAATGGGGGCAAGAGTTATGTCTTTGCAAGACCCAGATAAAAAAATGTCTAAGTCTGATGAAAACGAAAAGAACTATGTCTCAATCATCGATGATGCTAAAAAAATTGAAAAGAAAATCAAATCATCTACCACCGATTCTGGAACAGAAATTAAGTTTGACCCTGAAAATAAGGCCGGTCTCTCTAATCTCATGACGATCTATTCTGTTTTAAGTGGCAAGACTACTCAAGAACTTGAAAAAGATTATGAAGGCAAGATGTATGGCCATCTAAAGGTCGATCTCGCTGATCTTGTTGTTGAGACACTTAGACCTGTTAAAGAAAAATACGATGATCTTATGAAGAATAAAGATCATCTCGATCTTCTTATGAATCAAGGAGCTGAGCGGGCCCAGGCACGTGCTCGTAAAACTTTAGATAAGGTCTATAAGTCTGTTGGTCTCCTTACCCGAAGGTAATAAATGAAGCTCACTCAAACTGTTAAGAAAGGCGGCTGTGCTGCCAAAGTTCCTGCTATGGTGCTAAGAGAAATCCTGGCCGGAGTGAAATTTCCTCCAAAGATCCCAGGACTCACAGTCGATGGAGCAAATTTTGATGATGCTGCTATCTATGAAATTAGTGACACTCACTCACTCGTTCAAACTCTAGATTTCTTCACACCTATAGTTGATGATCCTCATGACTTTGGTGCTATTGCTGCTGCAAACGCCTTGAGTGATGTCTATGCTATGGGTGGCAGACCAAAGACATGTATGGCCATCTTAGCCGCTCCTTTAGCAACTATGGAGCCTTCAATCATTCAAGCTGTTTTAGAAGGAGCCTCCCGAGTGATGGAAGAAGCGAAAGCTTCTTTGGTTGGTGGGCACTCAATCGATGATGATACCTTAAAGTTTGGTCTTTCGGTGACGGGTATCGTCGAAAGTTCCAGGGTTTGGTCTAATGAAGGAGCTAGAGCAGATGATATTCTCATTTTGACCAAGCCCTTAGGTACGGGAACAATTTGTGCAGGAATTAAACGGATGGAAATTAATGAGAAGGATGCAGCTGACGCCATCTCTTCTATGAAGAAGTTGAATAATATTATTGATTATCTATCTTTAGAAGAGGCAAATTCGATACATGCGGCGACCGATATAACAGGCTTTGGATTAGCAGGGCATGGTTATCAACTGGCCAAAGCTTCTCAAGTCACTTTAAAGATCGATCTTATGAAGTTACCACTTTTTACCCGTACACTAGAATTTCTTGGAAAAGGGTGGTTGACTAAGGCCCATCGTTCCAATGAAGAGTACACCCGAGACTTTGTGAAATTTCAAAACCAAGATGAGCTTCGTAAACTTGCTTGCTTTGATCCTCAAACCAGTGGAGGACTTCTGCTTTCAGTCGATAAGAATTATGCTGAAAGTATTGTGAAAACACTTAGCCAGGTATGGATACATACGACTGTTATAGGAAGTGCTCAGGAAAGGAATAATGACTATGTCATTATGGAATGATCCCTCACTTCAAAGAATCTTCTCCCGTAAAATCCCCCTCATTGATGTCAGGGCCCCCATTGAATTTGATCTTGGTTCGATTCCACACTCGGTAAACATTCCGATTATGAACGATGAAGAAAGAGCGCTAGTGGGAACATGCTATAAAAAGCAAGGACAGGAGAAGGCAATTGAATTAGGTCATAAACTGGTTTCTGGTGCGATTAAAGAGAACAGAGTCGGACAATGGAAAGATTATATTCTAAAGAATCCTGAAGCAGAACTCTTTTGCTTTAGAGGAGGACTTCGCTCTCAAACTTCATGTCAATGGTTAAAAGAAGTGGGAATCGAAAGAACTCCTCTTGCTGGTGGTTATAAGCGTTTAAGAGGTTTCTTTCTTTCATGGCTCGATGAAGCACCACTACCATCACTTATCAGACTAGGCGGTCCAACCGGATCAGGAAAATCTCAAGTCCTACAAAATTTTCAGAATATAGATCTGGAGACTCTTGCCCATCATCGAGGATCTGCCTTTGGAGATCAGGGAATCCAGCCTTCACAGATAACATTTGAGAACAATCTGGCCTTAAAGCTTCTGGAAAGTTTTAACAAGACGATATTGATCGAAGATGAAAGTGCCATGATTGGAAAGGTATCTATCCCGAGAAGACTTTTTACTCATCTTCGTCATGCTCCTTTAGTTCTTTTGAAAATAGATAAAGAAAAAAGAATTGAGAATATTTATCATCAGTATGTTCAAGGTGCTGAAAAAGAATTCTTTCTAATGTCATTGTTTCGAATTCAAAAGCGCTTGGGAGGATTAAGATTCAAGGAAATTCAGGATGAGATGATCAGCTCATTTGATAACGGGAAAACCTTTGAAGATCATTGTAAGTGGATTCAGATGCTACTAGATTGGTACTATGATCCTTTTTACGCTCAGGATCTCCTTCGACAGCCTGGAGAGATTTTATTTGAAGGAAATGAAAAAGAGATAACAGAATATTTAAAGGCCTCAGTAAAAGTACTGAGGCCGGAGTTCAATTAGAAATTTATATAATCAAATTCTCCAGGAATGCGAACTGGAAATTCTGTATACTCATCATAACTTGATCTTCTTCCGCCATACTCATCATAAACTTCATCAGGATTTTCATAACTGATGATTTCTCCATAATTGCCTGAAGATGTTTGGCCAGCTAAACGATTGCGACATTCTACTTTAGTAGCATTTTTAACTTCACATTTTTGGTAAGTGGCAACTGTTTCATAGTCAAAGAACTTACATACTAAATTTTTATTGCACTCGTAATAAGCAGTAGCAACTTCATAAACGTGCACGCCCCATCTCGCGACAATCTTTCCAGTGATGACATTTGTGCCTTTCACACGCTTGAGATCTTTACCTTGGAAAATCACCTTATGTTTAAGGTCACCAATCGTTTTTACTTTTTGAACTCTAAGCTCACTGGCAAAAGTGCTAAATGATATTAGACTAATTGAGAAGGCCAGTAACAAGGCCAAGGATTTACTCATAGTTCCCCCTATAAATTATTTTTCTCTTTATAGAAGAATGCTTGTTCTTAATGAAGGAGGTGTGAAAGTATTACAGATGTCTAAAGGATAAATCTCTGTCTTTCTTCCGGAGTAGGTAAACGACAGGTCTCTTTTTTTCCAAAGATTTTATATCGATATTTTGCGACTAAATCATAGCCTTGGTTTCTCAGAGGTTGAGGTAGAATTTTGAACCAAGATAGGGCACTCCAGGTTCCTCCTAGAGACTTAAAGACCTCGAAGACAGCTTCTGATTTCCGATAGGTCCTTCCATTTTTTATCAGCACCACTGACTTCAATTCGGAAATGTCATGTTCTGGCAGATGGGCCTTGGCGAAGTCACTTTGAAGAGGGGAAAACTTGAAGACTTGATTCTTATCCACCTGAATCACAAAATCCACAAAGCCATTGCAGAGGCCACAAACACCATCAAAGAATATCACCGATTCTCTATCCATCATTTATTTCCTTCGGAATATTAGGTACTTATGCATTCTTTCTTAATAAGTTAATGATTCCCTAACAACCCGTTAAGTGCTTAATTTAACTTACCGAAGAGTCCTACATGAAACATGATGATATTTGTCTCGTCTGCCAAGATCAAGGGCGGATGAATAAAGGCAGCTATAAAGAGACTCTTTTTCGTTCGGGCCGAGAGCTAGATATCAGCCTCTGTTATATCCATTCATTAGAACTCTTCAAAAGTGGTCAGATTAAATTCCTCATGAAATATAGTCAGGTTTTTCCTCTGGAAGAACTTATGGCGGAAAACCGCTATCACTCTCGTGGAAACTTCCTAATGAGTGGATTTAAGTGATTTTCTTAAATTATTTTTAAAATTTCTTTAGCTTCTATCCGAATAGGTTGCATAGATAAAAGTCACTATTTAAAGGGAAACAAAATGGCGTTTGACACCAAAATGAAAATCCTTATTGTCGACGATATGCAGACGATGAGAAAAATCCTTAAGAGCATGCTGCTTAAGATGGGATGCAATGACATTCATGAAGCACCTGATGGGATTCCAGCACTTCAAATGATTAAAGAAGCAGAAAGTAATGGCGCCCCTTTTCAATTCATTATGTCGGACTGGAACATGCCTGGAATGACAGGATTGGATCTTTTGAAGAATCTTCGTGCAGAAGATCGTTTCAAAAAACTACCATTTCTCATGATTACGGCAGAAGGTGAACAAGCAAACGTTATTGAAGCCGTGAAAGCAGGGGTTAGTAATTTTGTTGTGAAGCCTTTCAGTATCAATATTCTCCAAGAAAAAATTGCAAAAATCTTTCCTTAATTTAAAGGCATTATATGCAAATTGATCTGGATGATGGATTGATTCATGAATTTGTGGAAGAAAGTCGTGATTTACTCGAGAAATGCAGAGTCACATTGACGCAATTTGCAGATCGGGGAGAGCCACAGTGCTTTGAAGAATTTGGTTTATATATAGATCGAATCATGGGTGCTTCTTTTACAATGGGTTTTAACCAGATTGGCGAATTAACAAAGCTGGGAAAGCAGATTGGTTACAAGTCCAGTCAAGTTGAAGATATTGATAAGCTGCATACTGCTCAAAGTCTCTTATCTCAGTTGATTAAAGAGATCGAACGCATACTTAAAGCAGTCCTTCTGAAGAAGGAATTGACTAGCGAGAGAACTACTCTTTTGAAGAGACTTGAAAAAGCGAATGAGGCGTTAGGTGATCTAAGGGCATCAGTAAAAATTTAAAAATTATTTTAAGGAAAAAATGAAAAATATATTACTGGTTGATGAAGATCAAGCTATTAAAAATAGCCTTAGCCAGGTTTTAAAAGACAACTTCAAAGAAAAAATCAAGATCACTGAGGCCAGTGATGGTCTTGAAGCCATTCGCATGATGGAAAACCAGAAGTTTGATTGCGTTGTGACTGATATTAATATGCCCAAGCTTGATGGTAATAATCTTATCAAAATGGCCAAAGTCCTTCCGGTTGATGTGAAGCCGGTTCATATTTTGGTATTATCAGAAACGATCTCTGAAGAGTTTCATAAAATGGCTAACTTGGCCTTCATGAAGAAGCCATTTGATAATAATGAAGTCGTTGAGCACTTCAAGAATTTCGTTATGGGCATGGGCTCTAAACCCTCATTTAAAATGGATGTTAGCTTTATCAATCCATTCATCGATTCCACGATTGAAGTCATTGAAGTCATGGCAAATACTAAGGTCTCCAAGAGCTCCGTTTTTCTTCGGGGAAAAGATGTTGCTAGCGGAGATATTTCCTCCCTTGTTTCCATGAATAGTTCTAAATTTGTTGGAAGTTTTGCTATTTCTTTTGATAAGCCATGCTTCCTGGAAATTGCGAGCAATATGCTCTATGAAGAATTTACCGAGATTGATTCTGAAAACAGAGATGCAGCTTCTGAAATTTGTAATCAGGTCTTTGGTAAGGCAAAAGCTAAAATGAATGATCAGATGAATCTAGATATTGCCAAGGCGATTCCTGCTCTGATTGTAGGTGATAATCACACAATTAAGCATCAACTAGATGGTCCATGTCTTGCTGTTAAGTTTAAAACACCTAAGGGTAGTTTTACCATTGAAATTGTCCTAAGAGCTATCAGGTGATAGATCCCACCTGGGCCATAAAACTTAAGCCTATGGTGGACAAAGATCTTCACATGCGAAACGTTCTTTCCGAACGCGGTATTTTGAACGATGCCTATCATCCAGAAATGGAAAAAGTTCACCTAGCTAATGCGAGATCACTGATGAAGCTCATCGATAAGATGAGCTTCCCGGTGCTTTCAAATGCTGGCCCAGAAGGAGTGAGAAGCTCCTGGCTTATCATTCATCATGCTATTTCGCTTCCTCATTTTATGAAAGATTGCCTCATTCAAATGCGGCTAGCGGCTGCTGATAAGGATTACCCATTGGATCTTCTGGCCTACACAGAGGATCGGGTCGCTTATTTTGAAGGGCGACCACAACTTTATGGAACAAGCTTTGACTGGATTGAAGGAGAACTCAAACCAACTCCCATTGAGGACCCCGAAAAGCTTGATGCCAGAAGAAAATCTCTGGGACTACCCCCTTTTAAAACGGAACATCCTGGGGATGGACGTCCACCTAAAGAGCCAGAATTAAAGGCACTGGCGTTTTCTGAATGGCTGAAGAGGGTAGGTTGGCGTGCTTAGCTAACTGTATTTTTTACTGGATGCCCACTACGCTTTTTCAATCGATGATATAAACGCATCCATGAAGTTATTTTCTGTCCTTTTGCTTTTATCGATTCCATCCCTCTGGGCACAATCATCCCAGGATGTGATGCTTAAGGCTCGATTTGATATCGAGTCTTCTAAAGCCTTTATTGGTCATCTTCGCACTTTTTTAATTAATAATGATTTCGGCGATCCTTACCAGCAGGTCTTAAAGAAACCGATAACCATCGACTTATCTGAGGCGATGGAAGAAATACCTGCGGATACTCAACGTTGGATTAAAGAACTACAAGGTCTCCTGAAGCTTGAGCTCTTTGATTCTAAGTTCAATTTGGTTATCGATGGTCTTGGTTATGCTATCAATGACTTTAATACTGAATTTATTCCGATCTCTAGTCAAAATTTAAATCGAGTAGAATACGTTACTCATAACCATATAAACGGTTTAAGACTACATGCGGATAAAATTTCTTTTGAAATCGAACTCAATCAGACTCAGCTTAAACATCCTATTAAGTTTCAAATCGAACTCATCAAGCCAGAGTTTATCATAGATCCTGAACTAGAAGCTGAACTTCCCATGGGATGGTATACCTCTATAGAAAAAGATCTTATAAGACTTGATCTTCATTCAATAAATCTTCAGTCTGTCTTTTCTAAAATTGTTAAGAAGCCTCACTTAATCGACTTCAGCTCTAAAAAACTAATTTTGCCAGAGGTTGCAATAAAGATTGGTAAAAAAGAAGTCAAAATTGATCAGCAAAAACTAATGATCTTTCTTAGCTCAAGAGAAAATGATCTTAAGCAAGGTATTCTGACGATCTTGAACACCCATATGAACTCAAAGCTTGCTAATATTATTAAAGATTCTCCAAGAGTTTTAACGGCTCCTAAGAATATTGTGTTCAATAATATGGTTAATGGTTCACTTTCTTTTCGCGAAATGAATTCTAACCGGACAGGTCTTATTGAATTCAATCTAGGAGGCTTTTTCTGTGATGCACCTATAGTACTTCCGGATAAATTCTGTGAGAGAAAAATCCCTGGAAAAGGTAAAAGAAAGATTGATCAAGCTACCTATGAAAGGTCTTCCCGACTCCTCAACCGTCTTTTAATTGAAAATTCGGCCAATATCGCTCTTAGCATGAGTGAGGATTATTTAAACCAGGTTATTCAGGCCACGATCAACGGAGGTCTCTGGGAGAATATGCTCAGTGAAAAAGAGCTCAGACTGGGTCCTGAGTCGGTATTCGTTCTTGCCGAAGATTATGGAAATACCTTTTCACTTTATCTGGATGTTATAAAGAAGCTTACCCGCACTCAGAGAGTTCTAGTTGGAAGATCTGAACTGCGATTCCCGGTGAAGCTCAAGATTTTCCTTAAAACGGAGGAAATTAATGGCATACCTAATTTTAAAATAGTAGTAAGGGAAGTCTCAACCAATGAGAAAACTCTGATCGAAGGGTTTCCTGAATATAATCTTGTAAGTGATGTCAAATTTGTCAGATTTAGAGGAAAAGTCATCAATACCATCATGGATGACCTGAAAGAATTTAATAATGATGAATTGATTAATTTTGAGATACCTGAATTAAAAGACAGTTATTTTCAAAAGCTCAATTTCTTCTCCGATGGCCTGGGTCGAGCAAATGCAACCATTGATTTTACCACCAATCTTGAATAAAGGAAAATATATGAAACTTTTAACTATTATGATTACTCTACTCTCTCTTAATAGTGCTTTGGCAGCTTCCATGACCTGTGAAAGCCCTGCTTATAAAATCTGGATTCAGTACTCAAGTTCTTCGGATATCAGGGTTACGCTAAATGGAGAGACTGCTCTGGCCGATGGATTGGTCAATAAAAGTGAAGTCGATCTCGTTGCCAAGTTCCCGTCCTATGGTGAGATGACCATCTACGCCAATGTTGGGAAAAATGACCCTTCAAATTACATCTTCCTAAATGGGAAGAGAAATCCCGTTTTTTGTAGATAAAGATATTCACTAATCTTGCAGGCATGATTACACTAGTGGGCAGGAGATACCAAGATGACAAGAATTACTGCTACACCTGAAGAGCAACTCGCAGAACTTAAACGAGGGGCCTTTGAGATTATTCCTGAGGAAGAACTTCTAAAGAAACTCAAGAAATCCTATGACAAGCAAAAGCCTCTGATCATTAAGCTGGGGGCCGATCCATCCAGACCGGATATTCATCTGGGTCATACTGTAGTTTTGCAGAAGATGAGGCTGATGCAGGATTTTGGCCATGAGGTCTATTTCTTGATTGGTGACTATACCGCCCAGATTGGTGACCCCTCGGGGAAGAACAAAACTCGTCCTGTTTTGACGGCTGAAGAAGTTCTCCAAAATTCTATCACTTATAAAGAGCAGATTGGTAAAGTTTTGGATATGAGTAAGACCAAGATTGTCTTTAACAGCGAATGGTTAGGGAAGTTTTCTGGATTGGACCTTATTCGTCTGATGGGGAAGGCAACTGTTGGCGCTGTTTTGCAAAGAGATGACTTCTCAAAGCGCTACACTAATTCTGAGGCGATTTATCTTCACGAATTTATCTATCCCTTACTTCAAGGATATGATTCCGTTCATTTAAAGGCCGATCTTGAATTAGGTGGAACGGATCAAACCTTTAACCTTATGATGGGTCGTCACCTTCAGCATGCATATGAACAAGAAGCTCAGTGTATTTTAACCATGCCGTTAATAGAGGGGACTGACGGAGTCAATAAGATGTCCAAGTCCTTGGACAACTATATTGGTCTTACAGATACTCCTACCAATATGTTCGGTAAGCTCATGTCCATTTCCGATGAGCTTATGAAGAAGTACTATATTCTGCTTTGTCGCAGACCAAGTTCTGAAGTTGAAGGAATAGTAAAAGGTCTTACCGATGGAAGCTTGCATCCGATGAACGCTAAGAAAGATTTGGCTCAGGAGATCACTGGCTACTATCACGGTGCTGAAGCCGCTAAAGAAGAAAGAGATAAGTTTGAAGCTCGCTTTTCAAAAAAACAAATCCCTGATGATATTCAGGTAGTGAATAAGCCTGCAGGAACGATTGCTCTCTTAGATCTTTTCCTGGAGCTGGAGCTCATTAAGTCAAAGTCTGATGGTAGAAGACTTATTCAGCAGAATGCAGTAAAGGTTAATTTTGAAGGCCACAGCGCTGATACTCTTGAACTTGCAAAAGGGCAGGAGCATATCCTTAAGATCGGAAAACTACGTATGCTCAAGCTTATTGGGGAATAACCTCAATAAGCTGAGCCAGAACTCATACCTTTCATTATTTCGACACTGGCGCTGGTGCCAAGTCTTGAAGCTCCAGCTTCAATCATGGCCCTGGCCGTTGCGGCATCTCTTACTCCACCACTGGCCTTAACACCTAACTTATCACCCACAATTGAGCGCATAAGTTTCACGTCTTCTATAGTTGCTCCTCCGGTAGAAAAACCAGTAGAAGTTTTAACAAAATCCACACCAGCTTTAACTGCCAGCTCACAGGCCTTCTTCTTTTCTTCCTCATTCAGAAGACATGTTTCAAGAATAACTTTCAGAAGTCCACCTTGCTGATGGCAAACCTGGGCCAGAGAAGACATATCATCGAGAGCATATTGCCATTCACCTGACTTAACAGCCGAAATATTAAGTACCATATCTATTTCTCGTGCTCCTTCGGCCATGGCCTTCATCGCCTCAAAGCGTTTGGTCTCCATGGTAGAAGCTCCCAGTGGAAATCCAACCACTGTACATACTGCTGTGTTACTACCACGCAGAAGAGAGACCGCTTTTTTTACATAATAGGAGTTAATGCAAACCGAGAAAAACTCATGCTCCTTAGCTTCCTGACAAAGCTTTTCCACCTGACTTGCAGTGGCATCGGACTTAAGAAGAGTATGATCAATATAGCGGTTGAGATTCATGATTAAGCCTTTGGTATTTGCGTTTCTTTTACAATTTGTCTTTCGGAGTGAGCATCCAGAAATTTCTGGCATTCAGGGCGATCTTCTATGGAAATGATATTTCTGAAAAGGGCCCAATCCAAGAAGGAGTAGAGAGACATCGTATTAAAGTTCCACTCTTTGAGAGCGTTATCCAGAAGATAGGGCTTCAAGTAATCCAGCACTGAGGACATTCTCTCATGTTGCCTTTTGGCATACATTACGTCTTCGGCTAATCCAGAGCGCCTCATTAGAAGAATTGCCACTCCAGAGCTCGCAGCCGAATCAATAGCGGTTAAAATATTCTCTTCATCCCAGGTCATCCTTGGAAGTTCATGCTTAAAACAAAGGTAGTTATAGATTTGTCGAGAATCCCAAATCTTCTGATCTCCATCTACTAAAGCTGGCAGCTGATTGATTGGATTCACTTCATTTAAAATCTTCGCTCCCTCAGGTGAGAAGATATCCAGTTCCTTTAAATCATAAGGCAGGTCTTCCATGAGCATTCGCACCTTTCTCACAAAAGGGGAGGTCTTAGAACCATAGAGGGTATAGGTCATGCTTAACTCCGGATTGTATAAACATTAGACAGTCACCGAAATATTTACCATTAATTAGACAATTTGAAATGATTAACTAGCTAAATTTTGATGAGTCTTCTTGGCATGCTTCTTGGATGTATATCCACAAATAGTTAATTTTACCCAAGGGGGGTATCAATGGAATCAACACATTTCAAAAAGCTACTTTGTAGTGCTTTTATGCTCGTATTTCTAGTGGGGTGCGGGAAGGATAATTCGAGTGGTGGGAGTAAAAGTGGTGGTAGTTCTACTAGCAACCCGGTTGTAGTAGGGGACGTCGCACATGACATACTCACACCAAGTCTTCGTAATACCCAAGCAGGGACTAGAATTTTAGGAATATTTAATCAAGCATTGGCATGGAGAAATAGTACTCAGGAAGGGCAGGTGCTTTCTGCTGGATTTACCAGAGGTTTCATACAGCCTAACGCAAATACTTCTGAAAACTGTAAGCAAAAAGAGTTCTGGTTTTTTGACTTTGAATTGTGTTCTTACAGCAGTTCGGGGCAGTCTCAGCAGCTGCAGTTTTCTGAAAAACCACTGCAAGTTTGTATTGAAGGCCAAGGTAGTAGTCTAAGAACAAAGTCTATCGTGTCTGAGACTGTACCTTATAGTTATGGTTGTGAGTTAGGAGGATCATGGGTTAATTACTCTAAATCAAGTAATACGGAATTAACAAAGATCATGTCACTTAATAATAAGAATTGGTCACTACATAATGCTCAATTTTCTAATGGTATCTATACCATAGTAGTTGGGCCTTTAAATGCAGCACCTTCTTTAACATACGTTATTGATACACGTTATCACTCTGTTTATAATCCCGTGCTCATCTATAATCAACAGACACAAAAATCTATGACGACTATCACTCAATAATCAATTCTAAGCAGTATGGGAGCAATTCCATACTGCTTAAAATCCATCGTTTTAGTCGGTTAATGTATTTCTTAGTCTCATTTCTTCATTTATTCTCAAAAATTTCCCAGTTCTAAGTTATCCTATCCTTACTTTTATTGATTAAGGTGAGGAACGCAAATATGGGATACTACAAAGCAGATATTAGAGACGTTGAATTCAATTTAACTGAGCTACTTAAAATCCAAGATTGGAAAGATTATGGTTTGGAAGAGCAGGACATCAAAGGCATTCTTGCTGAATATAATAAGTTCGTTGAGAACGAAGTATTTCCGACACGTGAACCTTCGGACCAAGTTGGCGTAAAACATATCGATGGAAAAGTTATTGTTCCTGAGGTCCTAAGAGGAGTTCAGAAAAGCTTTTATGATAATGGTTGGTTCGCTCTGGGCCTACCTGAAGCGGTTGGTGGGACAGCAGTTCCGGAAGCGCTTTATGTTGCCTGTATGTCACTTGCCACAGGTGCTAACTGTGCATGGACCATGTATCCGGGTCTTTCTCGCGCAGCTTTGAACGTTATTAATCTTAAGGGCAATGAGTTTATGAAGACCGCCATCGTGCCTAAGATGATGAGTGGAGAGTGGGGGGGAACCATGTGTTTGACCGAGGCTGGTGCCGGGTCAGATGTGGGGGCGCTTCGAACTACAGCTAAGCCCATTGCCGATGGGAAATATGCTATTCAAGGAACTAAGATTTTTATCTCTTCAGGTGAATCTGATCTTTATGAAAATAATATTCATTTGGTCCTCGCTCGTACTCCAAAGGGAGTGGAAGGATCTAAGGGGATCTCTCTCTTCGTCGTTCCTCGCTATAAGATCAATGCTGATGGGTCGATGGGTGACTCAAATAATGTGGTTTGCTCGAAGATTGAGCACAAGATGGGGATTCATGCTTCTGCCACTTGTGAAATGCAGTTTGGTATCGATGGAGAAAGTGAAGGTTGGTTGATCGGAGATGAGTTTGAAGGAATGGCTACGATGTTCATCATGATGAACGAGGCCCGTCTTTATTGCGGTATTCAAGGCGAAGCCCAGGCAAATCTCGCTTATATGATGGCCGAAAAATATGTAAAAGAGAGAGCGCAGTTCGGTAAAGAAATTATCGATCATCCAGATGT
>DFXX01000067.1:48797-53255 GCA_002381765.1 Bacteriovoracaceae bacterium UBA4097
GGAATGAGAACTCTTTGTCTTTATACTGCTAACCTTTTCAATAAAGCTCATAAAGATGCCAAGTACGAGGGAATCATCGGTCTACTAACACCTATTTGTAAGGCCTATTGCTCTGAGCAAGGATTTAATGTTTCGGTTGAGGCCCTGCAGGCCCATGGTGGTTACGGCTACTGTACTGAGTATGGGGTAGAGCAGTTTGTTCGCGACACGAAGATTGCCACCATTTACGAAGGAACCAATGCTATCCAGGCCATCGACTTTGTCATGAGAAAGATTCTGAAAGATGGTGGTAAAGCTTTAGGTGCCTTAACTCAAGAGATCGTGACGGCCGTTGGGGCACTAGATGAAAGCAAATTTAAGAAAGAGAAGGATCTCTTCACTAAGGTCCTGATGAGTGCTCAAACCACCATGCAACAGCTTTCGGGCTATGCTAAAAATAATCAGTATAATTTGATTCTGCAAAACTGTACTGATTTCCTCCAGTTTGCTTCTCAGATGGTTTTAGGCTGGAAATTATTGGAGTCAGCGGTACTTGCGGATCAGAAAATTCCCGGGGCCTCTGCCGAGGATAAGAAATATTACGAGTCGAAAGTGACGGACTTCCGGATTTATTGCAATCAGTTTCTCATCCACAATCTCTCGATTGCCAAGACCATTACCGACTTCACCGACGATATGACGACACTAGAGATTTGATAGTGACCGTGTTAGAATAGGTGTAATTTAAGTTTAAAAGGTTACACCGTGTTAAAAAATAAAGTCTTTGAGTTGGCCCAGAAGTTTTCTGGGTCTTCTCATGGCAGCTCCGATTACGATAAAGATATCATCTTTGTCCGTGGCAGCAATGATAGGGAATACGTTCCCTATAGCTATCTCCAAAAAGAGCTACCAGAAGTTGATCAACTACAAACCCTTAAATCTGAAGGCTTCGTCTTCAGTTCTTATGATTTTCTGGAAGTCAGTGAATTTGATGTCTGGTATCAGAAGCAGTTCAATAAGCGACTTCTTAGTAAGGTTATGAAGAACATTGGGATCCTGCATTTCCCAGATCAGAAGGCCATCTTCGACACCGTTGAGGTCGTTCATCAAACCTTTCAGATCTTAAAGGATCATAAAGTGCTGATGAATGGAAAGAATCTTCCGATTCAGCTAGGTGAGTGGTATGCCAAAATCATCTTTGGCCTTCACCAGATTAAATCTTCCTCACAACGAGGCTTCGATTTTAAAACTGAGTCGGGAAGCATCGTAGAGGTCAAGGTTCACTGGCATGATTTAACATCTCCCAAGGGTGTAAAAATCAAGAAATCTTTGGCCGAGCTCTCGGATTATTGTATCATCATGTACATCTCCAAAAATTTTACCATAAGAGACATCTTGTTTCTTGACTCTGAGTTCATTCTCAGGAAGTTTGATACCAAGGGACACACTATCTTCTTGAAAGACCAGGATGTTGCAGGTTATTTTTTCAGTAAATCTGATAAACATTTTGATAAAGTGGCAAATAGGACAGCACTCTTAAAATTTGCTAGCCCTACTTTGGCAATGAAGCTAGAAGATCGTTTTAATTAAAACTAATGTTGGAGATAACTTGGATTCCAGGATTGCTTACATAGATGACAGCCTGGCCAACCTTGAAGTGCTTGAGATAATTCTTGAAAAGCACTTTAAGGTGGATATTTTCCAGAATCCACTATTATTCTTGGAAAAATTTCCTTCGGCTTCGTATGATGCCATCATACTAGATATTCATATGCCCGGAATAGATGGTTTTACTGTCTATGAAAAGGTAATGGAGAGCTCTGCTTATAATGGATGCCCAATTCTTTTTCTTTCTTCAGACGATACCGATAGCACACGAATTCGCTCCTTTGAACTAGGAGCAGTAGACTTCATGAGCCGTGATCTCACGCCAGAAGAAATAGTTTCTCGTATTAAATCTAAAATCAAATTCTTCGAAAGCAATAAGCATATTGTTGAATTTGGTAGCTTAAAAATCAATTTCACGGAGCTTAAGGCCTACTTCATGGGACATGAATTGCCGTTAACCTTCATTGAGTTGAAACTTCTCTCTTTGTTGATTAGAACTTTTCCCAATGTTGTACCTAAGGAAGAGATTGTGGAGCAGGTATGGAAAGGTTCTCATGTTTTAGATGCTACGATCTATACCCATGTTTCAAATCTAAAGGCAAAACTCAAAGAGTGGGAATACGAAATACAGAATGTGAAAATGAAAGGGATGCAATTAGTTAAGAAGCTATCATTATGAAATGGACGCTGCTTTATTTTGATGATCAGTTAGATAATATTGAGGCCATGACGGAGCTACTTTCTGATAAGTTTCATGTCATTGCCACTCAAGATGTGAATTCTCATTCCAAGCTCATGGAAGAACATAGACCCCATGCATTCCTTCTTGATGTTCACATGCCTAATATGGATGGCTATACTCTCTACACAAAAATTCAAGAGCATCCCCATTATAATGGTTGTCCCATCATCTTTATCTCTGGTGATCAGTCTTTAGAAAGTAGGCTTAAATCACATGACATGGGGGCCATCGACTACATTTCCCGTGAATTAAGAGTAGAAGAACTCGTTGTTCGACTTATCAACAAGATTAAACTTCATCAGCTGACTGCTCTCAAACTAGAAGTGGGTAATCTCAGCGTTGATTTAGAAACTTTCAAGGTTGTTGTCGACCATCAGATCGTTGATCTTACTTTGCTTGAGATGAGAATTTTGGGAGTACTTTTTAGAAACTATCCAGAAAGTGTCACTCGCTCGGAACTCATCAGAAAAATCTGGGGCGATGTGGTGGTAAAGCAAGGCACCGTTGATACTCACATCACCACTCTAAGACCCAAACTAAAGAATTGGGATCATACCATCAAAGTACGTGAGGACAATATCCTGATCCAGCTAAGAAAACCTCAGTAGAGATCGTACTCCGCCAATCGACATTCAATATCGCCGTTGAAGAGAATATGCCTTTTACTGGTTTTTAGACCTACTACTTTTAGCATGGATAGATTTCCAGTGAAGATGGCAGCTCTGTGACCTTTAAAGGTGTTTTTCCAGTGGTCTCCAAGACCTTTATAAAGGGTCTTCAGTTTTTCCTCTTCTCCATGCTCTAGTCGCTCTCCATAAGGAGGGTTACAAATATAAAGAGATTTTTTTTCTGGTGCAGGCAGCTCAAGAGCATTCATATGTTTTAGCTCGATAGCACCAGCAAGTTTGGCTTTCTTTAGATTTTCCCTGGTGGAATAGAGGGTAGCTTCAGAGAGATCATTGGCAGTGATATAGCCTTTCATGGACTCGAGCTTCTTTATCCCTTTTTGAGTTTCATCCATCACTTCATTTAGCATCTTGGTGAAGTTTTCCATAAGGAAATTGTCTTTTAGAAGCCAGGGATAGTTTTGGAAGGTCCAAACTTTGAAGTTCGTTTGCTTCAGCGCACTTTCTACCCGCAAGTAACTAGGAGGAATGTCTCCAGCAATCAGAGCAGCTTCTATAGCTATGGTTCCCGATCCACACATGGCATCTATGAGACCTTCCTCAGAAGGCTTCCAATTTACAAGTCTAAGAATTCCTGCTGCTACGTTTTCTTTCAGAGGAGCTTCTGTTGTCGAGATTCTATATCCTCTTTGATGAAGAGGGGCGCCACATAAATCGAGCATCAAAGTAACTGCGAATGGCTTCTCTTGCCCACGCTCGATACGTGCTAGAAATGAAATATCTGGATTTTCTTTTTCAATACTCGGACGCTCGCCCTCGTGATGGCGAAAGTAATCTACTATAGCATCTTTAAGTCTGAGATTCGCGAACTGAGAGTTTCTGAATTCTTCCCTTTCTCCCGGGAGATCTCCAAAGACAGTTGTGAGCCTGAAAGTCTGATGAACTTCCATTAGACTCTTCCACTTTATATCGGTGGCTTCCAGGTAATAATCGTTCTCGTTTGTGACCTCAAATTGAAAGAGGTATTTATAAACCCGGCTGGCCAGGCGAGTGTAGAGGATAACTTTAAGCGCTATTTCATGAAATGATTCAAATTGAACTCCACCTCTGACGACTTTGGTGGTTTTTGCGCCTAAGCTTAAGATTTCCTGAGAGAGAAGCTCCTCTAGACCACTAGGGCATGAGGCAAAGTATTCAAAACGATATTTTTTAACATTAGACATTATGTAAATCCTTGATCTTTCGATCGTTCTCTTCTTGAGGAGCTAAGTAAAGAGTGCTAGTTTTAAACCCAATAATTGTATACGAAACCATGTACCAGACCTCTAAGGTACTGGAAAAGGAATTTTTAATGAAAGCAACTTTTTCACAGGGCACTTACGGAAACTCCAGCAGATTGAAATATAAGGTTAAAGATATTTCACTAGCAGATTGGGGTCGTAAGGAAATCAAGCTAGCTGAAGCAGAAATGCCGGGCCTAATGGCCCTTCGTCAGGAATATGG
>DFXX01000037.1 GCA_002381765.1 Bacteriovoracaceae bacterium UBA4097
AGTTTTGGAGAGGCAAAAGAAAGTTCGCATGGTTGGGGATTTATGAAGGAGGAAAAAAAAGAGAACAAAAGTCAATATAGATAGAGAGAGGGAAATTGAATAAATAAGGAGGGGACAGGTTTGGAAATGGGAGCAAATTAATGTGGCGGTTTAAGGAGAGGATTTATTAACGGGGAAGGAGAGGGATTTATGGATACAGAGTTAGATAAAGTTGAAGGAGAGAGGAAAAGACGAGGACGAAAGAAAAAGGAAATGAATGAAGATATCAGTTCAACCAAGGAACAGAACAAATTTTTCATTGATGTTAGCAAAGATATTGAAAGCAAGGAGATGTTTCTAAGCCTTCTTGCTCAAGCGAATAACAAAAACTATGGACGAGAGATTATCTTAAAGGATCTTGTTTTAGCCTCTCTGCCAAAACTAACAGTGAAGGATATTGAGAAGATTCAAGAAACAAGCCTCAGTGAAATGGAAAAGGTCGAGCGCGCTTTAGATGAGTATAACAAAAAATCTGAAACGAAGCTTTCGATGGGAGAGTTTTTGGTTAAGAAGCTAGGGATTAACTAGGAGGATTCCAATAATGGCAGTAACAAAGATACTATATGGTCGTCTTGGTAAAAATCCAGAACTTCGTTACACGCCAAAACAGGAGCCTGTCTGCTATTTTTCGTTAGCGGAGATAGTATCAGATCATGAGAGACCTAATTGGCACGATGTGGTTATCTGGGGAAAACAGGCAGAGCATGCAAGTGTATTCTTAAATAAAGGTTGCAAGGTTTTTGTGCGTGGCCAAAATCGTGAACGTGAGTACAGGACAATTGAGGGCATAACAAAAAGATGTTCTAGTTTTATTGCAGATGATCTTGGTTTCTTATCTTTTTAATTTAGGGAGAGCATTGATGGTAGAAAATTCAGTTATTGCTACTTACTTTCCGAATGAAAAAAAGTATAATATCGGAGAGCAAAAAAATGCTCAGTTCTTTGACAATTCAATATGGTTAACTACAGAAGAAGCAGCATTATATCTTAGAAAGAAGTCTACCCATGCTCTTAGACAGATGGTTTACAAAGGCAAACTATCTGCTCGAAAGTTTCACGGAAGACTTTACTTCAAAAGGTCTGAACTCCATTCACTCATTGATACTTCATTTTTTTAGGAGGTATTAATGGCAATAAGAGAATATGTAAAAGACGGTAAGAAGTTATATAAGGTTTATGTCAATGAACGGGGAAAGAAACTTAAGAGGATAAGAATCCAAAGGATCATTTCCGGTCTTGACTCTATAAATGCTGCTCGAAGAGAAGAGAAAAAATTACTCAAAGAAGTAACAGAAGCAGTTGCAAAGCTTGAAGGTAGAGGGCTTACTTGGTCAGAAATCATTTACCGTTGGGAGATTTCGACAAGAGGTTCTCTAGGATTTGGGCGATTCAACGTTCACAGCATTGCAGACCATGTTCACCGCTTAGAAAGATACACTGATCTTTGGGCCCTGAAAGTTGCTTCTGACCTTACTAGGGCAGACGGCCGCCATGTTATTAACCTTGCAATATCTAAAGGTATTAGCCCGAGTCTTTTAAGAAGAATTAGGAGTTCCATTAATCTTGTCTATACTTGGGGTCTTGAGGAAGGATTCATTCAGCACAATTCTCTTTCAGGGAAAAGCCCCGTTCATGGTTTAGTAGTAGGTGGTAAGGAGGATAAGGTAAAGCCGATCCTTACTTTGGATGAAGTTCGGAAGCTGCTCTTGGAAGCTAAAGCTAGAAAACATCCTTGGTATCCTATTTGGGCCATCGCTATTTCAACAGGGATGCGAAGTGGTGAGCTGCAAGCTTTGGAGTGGGGTGATATAGACGAAAAAAACGGGATCATCCGGGTCTCTAAATCGTTTAACAAGAGAATCAACGGGATGAAGTGTCCAAAAAATGGAACATGGAGAAACGTTGATATCAACTCCCAGCTCAAAGAACTATTAAAGGAGATTAGGCTTGAACGGGCTCATGAGCAATTTGTCTTGCCTCATTTTCCAGAATGGAAATATGGTGATGCTGGAAAGGTTTTAAGATTGTTCCTTGAGGGAATAGGGATTAAGAAGAGAGTTGTATTCCATACCCTTAGGGCCTGTTTTGCCACCCATTTGCTTTCAACAGGAGTAGAGCCTCTGAAAGTCATGCGTATGGGTGGCTGGAGCGATCTTAAGACCTTTCAAATATACCTAAGGCTTTCTGGAATCGATGTCAAAGGTGTGGCCGAAGCGTTGGATGTTATTCCTTCATCCGATACAACCTTAAATGTCATCCCATTGTTTTCATAGAATTTAGATTAGAGGGTTTGCCGTGAGGGTAAGCCCTCTCTTAAAATGTTAAACTCAGGAGATGAGATGCCAACACCAAACACTTACGATAGTTCTAATTTTAAGGGTATTCTAGCAAATGCGCCTAATTTATTTCACCAAACAAATATTCGAGCATTGCCTTCAATCTTGAGAAGTCGGAAAATTCTTGCTCCTGGAACACTTTGGGGAGTTGATCCTGCTACAGCAAATCAATTCTACCAGACCAACTCAACACGATTAGCGAACTTAAAACTTCGTGCGGAACGTGGTTTCGTAGATTATGTTTTTTGTTCCTTTTCAAATGGATTGCAAGCAGGGCTGAGTCGATATGGTTACGTTTCAATTGAAATAGATAAAAGAATTCTCTTACAAAAAGAAGCCTTCATTTATCCTTTCAATTTCGTAACTTCATGGGGGTTAGCGAGGGCAGCAGATAAGTATTCGGACCTTTCGACTTGGAACATGGCCATAAATCTCAGAAATCGTATAAATATTTCAGAGGTTTTGGTTCGGAGGCAAATCAAGCTCGATCCAAACTGGGTAAGATTTCATTGCTTTAGATCACAAAGTAGCAGAGTAATGGATTTATTACGAGAGTCGGGTTATGATTATCCTGTCGAAATTCATGAGAATCCACCGACACATGCGAGATTGACAATGGCACAACTTGAAAGAACAGTTCAGATTGGTGAAACAGAATACAGAGGTCTTCTAAGTGAAGACGGTAGGTTCATTTCAATTTTCAATTTTGTGGACGAAGACGATTTAGATTACTTAGGACGTTATGAGATTGATGATGATGATAATCTGATTGAACATTTCCCTATGACTGGTCGACAAGAGATTGTTGGAAGACTTCTTGAATCCGCTAAAGCTAGATCAGCACTTTAAATCTCTCTTCGTCTCTGTAGTTGGCTGCTCTTGGCTTTTTATCGGTATAAGTAGTTAAATTGATTTATAAATGGTTTAATCCACCAAATTATAAAAAAAAGCCGGACTTAGTTCCGGCTTTTTTTATGTTCTAATTCTAATCTTTTCTTAGTCTCTGCAAGTCAACCAACAAGTCGGCATTTCCACGATTCTAATGCCCACATCTTTTTTTGTGGGCATCTAAAACTAAGTCGAAGACTCTGTTTCAAAATACTACTGTCTGATTGCGCCAGAATCTTTAGATTTAGATTTCGACTTGGATCCACCTTCAACTTCCTTACTACCTTCGGAATCATTTATTTTCTTAGGATCATTTTCTGATTCCAGAGATTCAACGATGATCTGAAGAAGGAGTGAACTCTGAGCATAAGGCCAGCCATCGATGTGACATCCGAAGATTTCATCTCCAACTTGTTGTGGTGTTTTTTTCGAATCTTTTTCAGCTACAATTTGTTCAAGACTGCTACATGCATTGACCACTTCATTTCGAAGTGTCATTTTCTTTGTTTTTCCTAATGTTGTGATTGCGGCCATATACCCTACGAGCTTGATTTTGCTGGTGGTTTCATAGGACTTTTTTTGTAGCTCTCTTCCTTTCGCCGAGCACATGTAAAAACCTTTAAAATTTCTATCAAGATCTTGATCAGCTGCCTGGAAAGAGGCCACTAATTTGTTAGTACATTCTTCTTTTATAGATTTTTCCGCGGCAATCACTTGAAGCGTAAGAATTAAAGTGATGATTAGTATAGCGAACTTCATCAATACTCCGATGTTAGATTTGTTAGCTTATCGGAGAGCTATATAAAAAACTTTAGTTTGTTACTCAAACAATGATGCCTGTAAATCAGTAACGCTTAATAGTGGCAGTTAGCCCAATATCTCCACTGGAAGTACTGGACTCTTTAGGTAGGGAAGCCTAGCTAAAGATCATCTATTATTTTTTTCAACTCTTCCGATAGGAATTTTGCCGTTTCTCTTTTAATGGAGGATGCAAGCGTGCATATTATCTGGTGCCTTTTATTATTATCTTTTTCTTTTTCTGCCTTCTCACAGAGTGGGGAGTGGTTTGCCCTCGAGTCAAAAGTAATCCTAAAAGATCATGCCACTATCTATGGAAATAAGAAGACCAAGGCTCAGGTTTTGCATAAGGCCTCACCCATTAATCCTCTTTTTTCTAATAGTCGAAAAGAAACTTCCCACCATTGCCGACTACTCAGTCGATCGCTGAAAGGATCGATGAAGATGATGAAGAAGAACGGAGCTGATTATTGTCTGATTACGCCTCAAAACAGTGTCGTGGTTGTGAAAGCTGAAGGAAAAAAACGCATTCTTCATCATTATCAGTTTACCAATGTTACTCCAGAGGAAATGAATTCTTTCCTCGATAAACAGGGTCTAAAAAAATGAAAATACTCCTTGTTTTTTTACTTATCCAGTCTTCCTACGCTCAAGTGGTCCAACCTTCAAGTTGTCCCTATCTCATTAAGGATCAGGACTCCTATGATATTCTGAAGAGTACCGAACCGGTTCTCGCTCAGGAACTCCAGCGAATCCAACAGGAAATGGGGAATGAATCCTCCAAATGTCTTCTTCCACCAATCAATGAAGTTGCTAAATCAGAAATGCTCATTCAATCTCTCGCGCAACAAATGGTTCCAGCTAAAAACAGTTTTGATGCTCTTTTTCTGGCCGGTCAGAAAGTTAGCTGTACCACCACCGTCACGGGATTTAGGGATGTCATAGATTCCTACAAAAGTTACGTTTTAGAGAGTTTTAAGACTCTTCCTAAGGATCCATCACATCTTAAAAGCTATCTTGATTTAGCTGGGAATGATGGAGAAAAAATCAATTCGATTTTCTATGATTGCCATCGTGAACAAGTTGGTGTGAGTACTGAAATGAGTACATTCTCTTCATGTGTGGATAAGGGGCTATATGGTACTGGTCCAGCAGAGGACTCTCTAGTATTCCATGTTTGGAATTCAAGTTGTGGACAAGATCTTACTGAGAAATCAGAAATGATTCAAAAGATCCTCAATCAATCTGAATCTGATGCAAATAAAAGACAAACGACGGAAGAATTGATCTCTGCTTCTTATAAGCAAATCAGCGCGACTATTGATACTCTTATGAACACCGATCCAAGTTGTCGTTACTCGGCCCAGTATGCCAATACTGCAAACTCACTGATTACTGCGAGTGTGGGCCTGGGCCAGCAGTTGGGCTCACCGTTTGCCGGTCTTGCCTTGAACTTAGTGGCCAAGCCTATCTCCATAATGATCAATTCCTTTGCTCAGAAAGATTTGCGCGAAAAAGAGAAGGATCTTAAAGAACTCTACGATAATATCAATAATGTTGATAAGCAGAGAAATGAGAAGTTTCTATGTACTATGATCTCAATGCAAAAGCTCAAGTGCGATACTATCAAGGATTACGCTCAAATTAATAAAGCTGAGGAGTGTGAAGATCCAACGGCCGAGTCAAAGACTGGAGCTGAAATCAACGGCCTTATGAATATTCTTCATTCTATCCGCACCTCACCAGCGGTTAAAACGGCCCCTCTCAAGACCACAAATATTACGGAGAATAATGCAGGAAATTACTTGAGTGATCTTAATATCGAGCAGATGAGTGAGTTAAGTGACAAACTCTTTAAGAGTGCGCCAGGGCTTCGACAAATTGGAGGAGAAGAAGACCTCTCTTTTCAGGAATATCTTTTTGGGAAGGATTCATCTCCAGGTATTGTGGATCAGTTAAATATCGATAGCTTCCCATCAATGAGTGATAAGATTAAGCTCAACCGAGAAAAAATCGGGCTTGAAAATTTAAAAAGTGAATTCAGCTCTTTCCGTGAGGGAATGAATAAGCTCACTCTAGGAGATTTTTCCCCGCAAAATGCTGCCTCAGTTCTTAATAGCTATAAGAATATTGCTAACCTTTTAAGCGATAAACCCGAGAATCCACCCGTGGCCTCACCTCTGCCAGTTGCGGCACCACCGGCCCAGGCACCTTCGACTCAGTCAACACCGACAGGGGGACAACCATCTCAGGCACCGGTCGCTCAAACAAATCAAGGTACTTCTCAAACGGTCAATGTAGGAGCAAACACGGTCAAAATAAATATTCCTTTTGTTCTCTCTAAATATTATGAACAAATGGGTGATGGCAGTGATAGTGATCTTTATAAGTACGCTCTAAAAGAAATGAAGACCATCGCCAACACGACGGTGGAAGAAACTAAAACGGTATCGGTTAAAGGGCTCGCCGTTGCAGATAGATTTAATAATACTGAGAATTATTTTAACTTCATGAGTAGCTACTATTCTCAGGATAAGATTATTGATCCAATGCTGAGTAAAATTGATAAACCAAAAAGCATGCACGACGCCTCTCCTGGGGAAAAAGAATTTCATTTTGATGCTAAAGTCCTTCCTGCCTTGAGAGATTGTCTCTTCCTCTATCAGCCTGTGATGATGAGTGAGTCTGTTCGTGATGATCGTAAATCTCGTCAAATGGGTAAGGAATATAAAAATAAATGTGAATTTATGTTGAAATGTCAGACGAAGCTTGGTTTTAATTTGAATCCGCAGAATTTAGCGAATCTGAACTCTTCAACAAATTTCGACGACTATAAGCCTCTGTGTCATATTCAAAAGAACTTCAGTTTTATTTTCTCTAAGGCGAGAGTTAACTACATGAATTCGGGAGATGTCTGTGTAGATGACAACGTGGAGCCCTTGAAAACAAAGGTGCTTTCAAAATTTGATAGATTTATGAGATTTATTAAACTCAGAAAATAGATATAAAATCGAGGACAGGCCAATGGCCGGCCCTCGATTTCCTAAAACCTATTCTGATAAAGATAATTATAAGATCTTCCATTCAATACCCGAACATGCAGCAATACACCTTTTGGATGAGAACTTAAGTATGGAACTTTGTACTTAATCACAAAAGGAGTCGGAATCTCTTCACATAATCCTTCTTGCTTGAAGCGCGGCTTCAGGACAATTACATTCTTCTGGATATCTTCAACGACTTCATGAAACTTTAAACAGTTCACGGGATTAGTTCCGATGAGTTCGATCTCTCGGGAGTAGTCATTTTCTTTCAGACCCTGGACATTTCCGTAAAGAAAGTCATCCTGAAGAGGAGAGACTGCCTTCTTGACTTCGAAGCGTCCTCGTGGATCTTTTACTACTCCCAGAAGAGAAACCTTGTAATGACCTACTGGTAGAATTCCTAAGCGAACTGTTTCATTGTAAGGAAGTGATAATTTTTGGCAGTTAGTATTATCTTCTGCCCGGTAAGCATACATCTTGATGATGAAGTTATTTCCTTCTTTAATAACTTCGTGACCTGGGCTCTTGTGGCACAGATCCGGAAGGCTGCCATTTACAACGATTTCTACAAGATCATTGTCATCAAAGCCATGAGGTATGTAGAGCTGGCCAGTTAACTGCACCTTTGTCATGGCAAGACCAGGAAGAGCAAAGAGCATGGCCGCCAGGATAAAAAGATTTTTCATAAATACTCCCTTTTTAGATGGGCGTATCATCTACTACTGGCAACTCTTTGCTTCTGATTCAAGTCAGACAAAAGAGATGATATTTGTCAGTCTTTTATCGATTGGAGTTTGCTAGCTTCATAAGTATCAAGGGAGATACTCATGATTGCTGATTTTCATGCACTAGGTAAAGAAGACAAATTTGTGGGATCCAAGGCCTATGTGCTTGCCATGATGGCGCAGGAAGGATTGCCGGTTCCGGCGGGATTAATTCTTACCCATCTGCCTGATAGAAATGAAGAGTGGCAGGAGATCAAAGAGTGGTGGCAAAAACAAGCTCTGGCCCCACTTGCTGTTCGTTCGTCTGCTTTTGGAGAAGATTCTGAGGAGATGAGTTTTGCGGGACAGAATCAAACTTTTCTTGGCGTAAAAGACTTTGAGGAATTGAAGACAGCGATCAAGGCATGCTTTAAGTCGGTTGATCGAGAAGCTTCTCAGAGATATCGGCAGTTTTTCATGGGAGAGAAGAAAGATGTTCCCATGAATATTCTTCTGCAGGTAATGGTAGATGCCCATTTTGCGGGGGTATATTTCACCGTTAACCCGACTTGTACAGAGGAGGGAGCAGTCTTGGAATACATTGAAGGACTAGGAGAAGGTCTGGTTTCAGGACAGGTGAATCCCTTTCGTGTGTTTAAGAATCGCTTAGAATGCAGTGGACCTCTTGAAAGAAAAGTAATCGATGAAGTCTTTTCTCTTGGAGAGCAGGTTGAGAAGAAGCTTGCTCAGAAAATTGATATGGAATGGGCGATAGGTCATGATTCTCGACTTTATCTCCTTCAGGCCAGACCCATTACATCTTCTAGATCTGAGTCAAGACAAAGAACTCTTCTAACAGAAGAGCTTGAACGCATTGAGAACAAATATCCCAAAGATACTTGGTGGGATGGACAGACTTTCGCGGAGTGGACTGGACAGCCAAGTCACCTCACCTTTGAAGTTTGGAAAAGGGCCTTTGCACCAAAAGGGGCCTTTGATATTGCACTCAAAGAATTAGGCTATCTAGGTTTTGCAGATGGCCCATTTTCTCCTCATGAATCTATAATGGAGCGCATCTTTGGTCGAGGCTTTATAAATATGAGTCAGATGGTGCCTTTGTATTTTGGCCCCATTCCCTATCGCATTGAGCCTCGTCCTCGCTCACATTTGAAATTTGAATGGTATAAGGTGAGTCCAGTTGGAATTCTAAATACACCAGTCAGTATGTGGCGAATGATAAGGGTGGGGTGGAACATGTCCACCAATCGTCGTCAATGGATTGAAAAATCCCGAAAGGAGCTGGTTGATTTTAAGCATAAGCTTCAGCGACCATCTAAAGGAGGCTTTTATTCTGACTGGCAAGATGAGGCATTGTTAAATCTTTGGCAGAAAGAAATCGCGAACTTCTCAAGAGTGAGTCTTAAGTGGCCACTAGTTCTGGTGGTCTTGATTGAGGCCACTCACCAAAGCCTACGGGCAATTCTTACAAGCATCGTAGGAGTGGAAAAAGTCGAAGAATATCTTCAGCGCTGGATGGGGGCAGGTCTAAATACAGCGAGCTTTGAAATGAACCGCTACTTTAGTCGCGCTCAGGAAGAGCCATTAAAGCGTGAATTCTTTTTTTCACGCTTCGGCCACCGCGGACCTGGAGAGCTAGATCTCTCGCATCCTCGTTGGGAAGAACTAGGGGAGAGTATTTTTGGAACAGGAAGAACTGAGCATCAAGGCAAGCATACAGAAGTTGATGTAGAAGCTGAAATAAACACCTTTAAGAGTTTCAAGGATTCTGTTCTTAAGGAAGAATGGAAACTTCTAAAAGAGCTCCTTGAATTAAGAGAGCAGTGGAAGATGGAAATCCTACGTCCTTATGCTCATATTCGCTATAGCAGTTTGGAACTTGGCCGCAGATTAAATATTGGTAATGATATCTTTCTTCTCTCTCCAGAAGAGGTCGAGGACCTTTATTATAAAAAGCTCTCTTTGGTTGAAGTAAAAAAAATCGTAAAAAAACGTAAAGAAGAGTCCGATGCTTATAAGGGGATATATCTTCCGGACATTCTCAAAAAAGAAGACATCAAAGACTCTCTTTTAAACAGTGAAATCACTGCCAATTCTTTCCGAGGCATTCCTTTAAGTCACGGAATCGTGAAGGGAGTTGTGTGTGTGGTGAACGATCCTTCGGAAGTAGATTTTTCTAGCTGGCCTAGTGACGCCATTCTCGTTGCTCCTGCTACCGACCCAGGATGGACTGCTCTATTTACTCGCTCCCGAGGAGTTATTGTGGAGCGGGGTGGAGTCTTGAGTCACTGTGCGATTCTTGCTAGAGAATTAGGTGTCCCGGGAATAAATCTTCCTCGGGCGACACAGATCTTAAAAAATGGCGATCACATCTGGCTTGATGGCCATAACGGTGGGGTAAAAAATGACAATGCCTAATGAACTGGTTCCTATGATTATCCCGACGGTCATGATCCCCCTTACCTTGGTCAGTGTGGGGATTTCAGTGGTGGCGAGTTTTATTGCGGCCCTCTTTGGTATTGAACTAAAACTGGAAGGCCCTAAAAAATTATTAGAAGTACTCCTTAAACCCAAGGTGCTGGCCACGGCCTTTCTGTTTAATGCCATCATCTTGAGTGGAGTTTATGCCTGGAAATGGTGGATGAACTATCCCAAGTTAATAAGTACCATTGAACGAGAAATGGAGATTAGGGCCAGGCCTTCAGAGATTGTGTACTCAAATAAAGCATCAGCTCAACCAGTCTTTAAATCACTCTCGTCCTCCAAAAAAATTCACCAAGGTATCGATCAGCTCTGGCATTTGGATATGAAGGCGGGAGCATTTCGGGCGCCAACCATCGTGAATGGCAGGGCCTTCTCAGGAAATAAGGATGGAATTATTAGCGAGATTGATCTGGCCAGTGGAGAGGTGATCAGGACTTTCTTCACTGGGACTATGTCCTCACCCGAAGTGACTATCTGGAATAACTCTCTTTATGTTGGAGAAGGTGTTCACGACACTCATCACGCTCGGGTTTACCGCTTTGACTTAAAGTCGGGAAAACTTCAGGGAAGTTATCAAACTCTGGGGCACACCGAAGGCCAGGCCATTGTAGGCTCTTACCAAGGAGAGGACACCCTCTTTGTGGTTGGGGGATTCGATGGTCTGCATGCCGTAGATCCACTCAGCATGAAGCTCAAATGGAAGGTTAATCCGGGACACATGGATGCTGCCGTTGTGCTTGATGATGGAGGAAGGGTATTTTTTGGAACTGGAAGAGAGAAGCATGATGAGGCAAAATATAAGTCCTATGCAGTCTCGGTTGATTTCAAAACTGGACAGATTCTCTGGAAACAAGAGCTACCAGCGTCCAGCTGGATGCGACCAGTAGTTATAAATCAGGATGTCTGTTTTGTCACAGGTGAGGTTTATTTTCCCAGCGAGAAAGGGCATCTTGCTTGCTTTGACCGCATGAGTGGAGAGCATTCTGCGGGTCTACACACATCACTTCCCTTGGTAGGAATGCCTAAGGCCTTGGACAATGACATTCTCTATACTTCTCTTAAAGGACATGTTTGTCGCTTTGACGTCAGCTCTCGTCGCAATCGATGGTGCTTTAATGCAAAAATGAAGGACAGCTCTTTTGCAGGGGCAAGTTATTATGCTCCTTCTCATGTTGTACTCTATCCTTCCGTAAATGATGGTCTCTACATACTTGATGCTGATACCGGAGAGATGCTTATGAATTGGAAAGCAAATAAGTCAGAAGGAGAATGGTTAAGAACAGTTGCCGATGTTGCAGTAGAGGGCGATCTGTGGATTGTTTCTGACTACGAGGGCACATTGCGGGCCTTACGACCTCGATTTCTCCCACAAATGGCCCAAGACAAATAATTCAAATCCCGCCACTAACCCTAGGCCATGGGCGATTAGGGTTAGTGGATTTTCCGTCTGCCATTGAGAGTAAGTAATAACAGCAGAAACCAAGACCAGCATAAAATATTTCTTTTGCATGATGGCCCAGTAGCTAAATAGACCCATGATAATATGACTCAATCCTAGAAATGCTTTTCCATCTAGGGCCCAGAAAAAATGAGTGATGATGAGTAGAAGCAGGACTTCGACATGAATAATTAAAATGCATAGGGCGAGATGGGGACCGGAATTTTTTCTCTCAATCATCATCCCTAATGGAACAAAAAAAATAAGATTTATAAAAAGGTGTTTAAGATTAAGATGAAGAAAGGGCGAGAGGATTAAGCTTCCTCCCCATGACCTCAGAGGCTCGGCCGGCATGAAACTTAACCACTTCGCGGGATGACCCTCAACTCCATAGAGTGAATTATCGAATGTAGGTATTAAAAAATTAATAGCGATGGTGAAGACAATAAAACTAAGAGTAATAAAAGGGCGCTTATTCATATACTTCCAAGAGAATTTCCATAAATAAATGGCTTCACTCGACATTATCATTGACTCCGTACCATGGTACAGATGATAACTTCATTTATGCAAAAAATAACCATCGGAAAATTGGCGCAGATGGCCGGAGTGGGTGTCGAGACTGTGCGCTTTTATCAGAGGAAAGAACTTTTAAGAGAGCCTGAATCGAGTGGTTCCTTCAGATCATATACTGAGGAAGATGCCCAAAAAATCATATTTATTAAAAAGGCCCAGGAATTGGGTTTTTCTCTAGCAGAAGTCAAAGAGCTCTTGGAGCTCAATACTAAGCCGCGATTGACCTGTGGAACCGTTAAAAAGAAGACGCTTGAGAAAATTAATGAAATCGATCAGAAGATTGAAGATCTCTTGAAGATGAAGGCTAGTCTTGTGAAGCTCTCCTGCGCTTGTAACTCGCAACAAGATAGTTATAAACAATATAAAGTCCAGGAATGCTTTGAACTGGGTCTTGGACTTGAAGGGAAGTTATGAGTAAAAAAAATCTTATGTTCTTGTGTACCGGGAATTCTTGTCGCTCTCAAATGGCCGAAGGATGGGCCCGTAAGTACTGGGGAAATGAGTTTGAGGTCTATTCGGCCGGGACCAAAAAGCATGGTATGAATGAAAGGGCCATGAAGGTCATGAAAGAAGCTGGAGTAGATATCTCTGCCCACTTTTCAAAAACCACTGAAGAACTACCTAATGTGACTTTTGATTATGTGGTGACCGTGTGTGATCACGCCCATGAAAACTGTCCCTATTTTCCAGGTGGCAAGATCGTTCATGTAGGTTTTCAGGATCCTCCTGCCTTAACTCGCGAGATGCAGAATGAGGAAGAGATTCTTGCTGTTTATCGCCGAGTGCGAGATGAGATAGAGGTTTTTGTTAAAGATATGAAGAAAGTATTGGAGAAATAAATGGGCTTTTTTGAGCGCTATCTCACAGTTTGGGTGGGTTTATGTATTGTGGTGGGCATTGTGCTGGGTCAACTTACAGGGGATTCTATTAAAGTCTTAAGTAACTTTAATATTTCTACGGTAAATGTTCCGGTGGCCATTCTTGTTTGGCTTATGATCTACCCCATGATGGTTCAGATTGATTTTAGCTCCATTAGAAAAGTAGGATCAAACCCCAAGGGACTTGCTCTTACTCTCATCATCAATTGGTTGATTAAGCCCTTCACCATGGCCTTCTTTGCCTGGATCTTCTTTGATAAGCTGTATGCCGCTTATCTCAGTCCTGAACTCGCGCAAGAATATATTGCAGGAGCGATTCTCTTAGGAGCTGCCCCTTGTACCGCCATGGTTTTTGTGTGGTCTTATCTCACCGATGGAGATCCGGGATATACCTTAGTTCAGGTGGCAGTGAATGATCTCATTCTTTTGATTGCTTTCATCCCTATTGTGAAATTTCTCTTAGGTGTAACGAATATCGAAATTCCTTTTGACGCTCTTCTTTCTTCGGTGGTGATCTTTGTGGTTCTACCCTTGGTGGCGGGCTTTATTTCCAATCGGGTCTTGATTAAATCCAGAGGAGAGCACTGGTTCAAAACAGTCTTTCTTCCAAGACTCAAACCCATCTCAATTATGGCCTTGCTTTCAACCCTTGTTCTTCTCTTTGCTTTTCAGGGAGAGAAGATCATCGATTCTCCCTTTAATATATTATTAATAGCCATTCCTCTCACTATCCAAACCTATCTCATTTTCTTTCTGGCCTGGTGGATTGGAAAGGGCATGAAGCTTCCTCACTGCATCTGTTCCCCGGCCTCCATGATTGGGGCGAGTAACTTCTTTGAACTAGCGGTGGCGGTGGCAATTGCTCTCTTTGGCCTAAACTCAGGAGCAGCACTAGTGACAGTGGTAGGAGTTCTGATTGAAGTACCTGTGATGCTCTCTTTAGTGAAACTATCAAATAAATGGAAATACTAGGAACGTTATTATGTTTTTAGATGACGTGAATTTTAACTTAAGGCCAACTCTGGGCGATGTTCTAAAGAGTAATCATCCTCCACGTATTTTGATTCTTTATGGATCACTGCGAGAGCGCTCTTTTAGTCGGCTCTTGTCTGAAGAGGCAGGAAGAATTCTGCTTCTTATGGGGGCCGAGGTAAAGTTTTTTAACCCCACTGAGCTTCCCATGTTTGATAATAACCGCTCGGTAGATCACCCTAAGGTTCAGGAGTTAAGAGAATTAAGCCTCTGGTCTGAGGGGCAAGTTTGGTCTAGTCCCGAGCTTCATGGAAATCTCTCAGGAGTCATGAAAAATCAGATTGATTGGATTCCTTTAACTTTGGGCGCCGTAAGACCCACACAAGGAAGAACTCTTGCCGTGATGCAAGTCTCGGGGGGAAGTCAGTCCTTTAATGCCGTGAACTCCATGCGACTTCTGGGTAGATGGATGCGGATGATTACCATTCCTAATCAATCCTCTGTTGCCAGGGCCTATGATGAGTTTTATGAGGATGGAACAATGAAGGCTTCTGCTTATAGAGATCGAGTGGTGGATGTGATGGAAGAGCTTATGCGTTTTACTTATTTGACCAGAGATATTTCAGGATTTTTAGTGGATCGGTTTAGTGAAAGAAAGCAGTTCGTGAACCCAACTGCTAAGCAGACCATAGAAGATCAGGGGAAGAAGTAGTTATGATTCAATTTGTTGGAGCTGTCGATAAAGATTATGAGATCTTGATTAAAGATGTCTTTGCACAATATGGTTTGGCCAGTGTGTTTATTCCTATAGATAATTTATCTGATGGGACAATTATTTCACTTTCTAAAGAAGCAACACGTGAGTTAGAGGCAAAGAAAACTACCTTTTATAACTGGGATCTTTTGTTCTCAGTTTTAGGCCCTAACGATCTTTCTACTGATCTTGAGAGGAAAATTATCGAACGGATGAAAATACTCCAGGCCATTATGAATTTAAAGATTCCAATATCTAAGTTGGAGCTTCATGGCAGTATTAGAGTTAAAGACCTTTCTCTTTCCGCTCGGTTTTATTCTTGGCTTTTTGGAGTGAAACCTAAGGAGTGGACTCATCGATATGTCACCTTTCATCGCCTGGATACTAAGTTTAACTTTGTTTTACTTGTCTCAGATGGAAAGGAGCTTCATCACGATACACTTTATCATCTTGGAGTGGGAGTTGAATCAAAGGATAAAGTTGTTGAGTTCTATCAATCAGCAATAGAGAATGGATTTTACGTTGAAAAAAAACCTCGAACAACCTGGAGAGGAACTCCACTCCATGAATTGTGGCTAAAAGATCCTGATGGGACTTTAATTGAAATATATTCTCGACTAACGAGAGAAGAACTTGAAGGAATGCCTTTAAATAAAGAACCAATTGAATTGGTATGAATCATAATGAACTTCGGGATGTTATCATTATTGGTGGTGGTCAGAGTGCTCTTGCCACTGCTTATTTTTTACATCGAGAAGGTATTAATTTCTTGATCCTTGATGCTAATGCTTTACCAGGTGGTTCATGGCCTAAAACTTGGGATTCTCTCAAATTGTTCTCGCCTAAAGAGTATAGCTCTCTACCTGGTTGGATGATGCCACCTACTAAAGGAGCTTATCCACTCAAGGAAGAAGTAATTAACTATCTCTCTGAATATGAGAAGCGTTACAATTTTGAGATTAGGCGATCTTCTCTTGTAAGAAATGTCTCCTATGAGAACGGACGCTTTAAGATTGAAACTGATCAAGGCTTATTAATAACTAAGGTTGTGGTCAGCGCTACCGGTAATTGGGGAAATCCATTTGTTCCAGCGTATGCGGGAAAAGAGTTATTTAGGGGACATCAAATTCATTCGGCTTTCTATAAAAATCCTGATGACTTTAGGGGGAAGCGTGTACTTATTGTAGGAGGTGGAAATTCAGCTGCTCAGATACTAGCAGAAGTCTCCAATGTTGCCGAAACATTTTGGGTAACTAAAGTGCCTCCCGAATTTTTGCCAGATGAAGTAGACGGAAGGTTCTTGTTTAATCTTGCTACGAGAAATTATCAGGCGATGCTTAAGGGAGAAATTCTCCATGATGCTCATGATCTCTCGAAAATAGTCATGGTTGAATCTGTGAAAGAAGCTCGAAAGAGGGGGATTCTTAGGGCCTATGGAGTGTTTGATCATTTTACAACTGATTCAGTAGTTTGGTCTGATGGGCACAAAGAAATAATAGACGCAATTATCTGGTGTACTGGCTTTCAACCAAACTTAGCTCACCTTTCATCATTAAATATTAGAAATAAGGAGGGTAAGATTATAACCGAAGGTCCTAAATCATTAAAATGCCCTGGACTATGGTTTGTGGGATACGGAGATTGGGCCGGCTTTGCTGCGGGCACTTTGATCGGCGTTCAGAGATGGGCAAGACTAACGGCAATTGAAATTAAGAAATTTTTAAATCCTGTTTAAATTTATTTTGATTTCTTTCTAAAGTTTTCACTATTGAGTAAGGCCTCAGCAAAAAGACCGGTATACATAGCAAATAAGGCCGTACCACTTAGCATGGTAAGGATGCCTAGGATTTTTCCTAAGATTGTTACCGGAGTTATATCTCCGTAACCCGTGGTTGTGGCCGTAGCAAAGCTCCACCAAATGGCATCGATAAAAAGCATGTCAGGATTGACACTGGTTTCAATATAAAAGAAGGCTGTCCCCACTAGTCCTATAAATCCATTGCCTACGATGGTAAGCATGATAAAAACCGGACTAAAGACCAAATTAAATATTTCTCTAGCAAAAAAACCCAAATTTACGAAGATATGTCTTCTCATGGTCATATTTTACTCAAACTCTTAATTAAGCTCCACTTAATTCATAAAGTTTTCTATATTAATGACATGAAAAATATTGATTTGATTAAGGTAAATGCTCTGATTGAAGAATTTATTGCCCAGAGAGATTGGGATCAGTTCCACTCTCTTAAGAATCTCGTCATGGCCTTATCTGTTGAAAGCTCTGAGCTGCTGGAGATTTTTCAATGGCTAACTGAAGAAGAATCTAGGTCCCTAAAAGACGATCCGGTGAAAAAGCAGAGACTTGAAGAAGAAGTGGCCGATGTCTTCGTGTATCTCATGCGTATAGTTTCCAAAGCCGATATCAATCTGGAAGAAGTGGTCCTAAGAAAAATTAGTGCCAATGCAGAGAAATATCCGGTAGAGCTCTCACGTGGCAAGGCCACCAAGTACAAGGATCTCTTGAAATGAAATCAAGTCTCTCATCCTTAGTCCATCCTGTAGAGGTTTCTCATTTCTTTAAGACGTTTAAAAATAATGAACCCTTTGTGGTTCATCATGATAAAGATTCCCTAAAGGAATTATTTGATCTTCCTTTTCTTAATTCTCTAGAGACTTTAATTAACTCATGGCCTTTCCCCATCCAGGCCCATCTCCCAGATGTGCGGGATGAAGTGAGCTCAATTGATACTACTGCAAAGGATGCTCAAAAACTTTTTGATAACGGCATGGGACTTCTTTTTAATGAGGCCCAAAGGATTTCTCCGGTTCTCATTCATTGGTTAGAAGATATGAGAAAGTCTCTAGGGTTATCTGCCATGACTTATGGACGAAGTCTTATTTATGCCACACCAGATGGAAAGGGGACGGCCCCTCATTTTGATCAGAATATTAACTTTGTACTTCAGATTCAGGGAATTAAAAAGTGGAAGCTCGCCCCCAATCATTCAGTACTAAATCCCATGACCAGACATACTTTGGGTCAAGAGGTGGATGCCGAGCTTATGAGCTATTTAGAAGCTCCGATGCCTAGCGAGATGCCCTGTGATGCCTTATCTATAGAGCTTCGCCCTGGATCCTTTCTGTTTGTTCCTCGCGGCCATTGGCACTCAACAGAAGCTGAAGGAGATGCTCTAGCACTTAATTTTACTTTTACAGCTCCCACTTGGATTGATCTCTTAAATGCTGCTATGAGAGCGCGTCTGGCACAAATCCCTGAGTGGCGGGAGACAGCTATGGTGGGGAATGAGAAAAGATTTCAATATTTGTTAGCTGGTCTTGGAGAGGAGCTTCCTCATTGGCAAGCCGATGATATTCTCGAGATGATTGAGTCAGATGATATGGCCTAATTTTCAAAAACTGTTTGCTAGCCTGTGGTTTGTGGTCTAAATATTAATAATACAGAATGTTAACCTTGCCTTTGGAGCTATCTTTGTTCTTTTGTTTTAGACCCTCACCACCTTAGCTCTTCCTGTTTATCCCACATACCTTTTCTTATTTTTTATTAAATTCCTCGCATTTGGAGTCTTATGCTTTTTTCATCGACCAAACACGACTGGCTTGGGAATGTCAGGGGTGATTTACTTTCTGGTATTGTAGTTGCTCTTGCCCTTATTCCTGAGGCCATTGCCTTTTCAATTATTGCAGGAGTGGATCCTAAAGTTGGTCTTTATGCTTCGTTCTGTATTACCGCTGTCATCTCAATTATTGGTGGCCGTCCTGGTATGATTTCAGCTGCTACTGGTGCCATGGCCTTAGTTATGGTGACTTTAGTTAAAGAGCATGGTCTCCATTACCTTTTGGCGGCTTCTGTTCTTACAGGGATACTTCAAGTTTTGGCAGGCTACCTCAAGCTGGGAAGCCTCATGAGCTTTGTTTCTCAATCTGTGGTTACGGGATTTGTGAATGCCCTAGGTATCCTTATCTTTATGGCCCAGTTACCCGAGCTCACCAATGTTACTTGGCATGTATATGCCATGACGGCCTTTGGTTTGGGGATTATTTATTTATTTCCTTACATACCTAAATTAGGAAAGGTTATTCCCTCTCCCCTTATTTGTATTCTCGTTCTAACAGCAGTTTCTCTTTATTTAGGACTAGATATTCGAACAGTAGGTGATATGGGGAAACTTCCTGATTCACTGCCTTTCTTTCTTTGGCCTGATATTCCTCTTAACTTTGAAACCCTGAGAATTATCTTTCCATATTCTGCGGCCCTTGCGGTCGTGGGGTTACTTGAATCTCTTATGACTGCCACTATCGTAGATGATCTTACAGATACTGGTAGTGATAAGAATAGAGAGTGTAAGGGACAAGGATTCGCGAATATGGTGGCAGGTCTATTTGGTGGGATGGCCGGTTGTGCCATGATTGGTCAATCCATTATTAATATTAAGTCGGGGGGCCGCGGAAGGCTTTCAACTTTATCAGCAGGTATATTTCTTTTATTACTTGTCGTTTTCATGAGCGAATGGTTATCCCTGATTCCAATGGCCGCTTTAGTGGCCATCATGATCATGGTGTCCATCGGAACCTTTAGTTGGGCATCACTTAAAAAGGCAAAAAAGCTTCCACTTTCAACTAATATTGTTATGTTCTCCACTGTGGCCGTCGTTGTTTATACTCATAATCTTGCCTATGGTGTGTTTGTAGGAGTTCTACTGGCCTCCCTTTTCTTTGCCAATAAGATCAGTCACTTCATGTATATGAAAACTTCCCTGGATGAAGAGAAGAGTTCGCGCAGATATGAGCTACATGGGCAGATCTTTTTTAATTCGGCCAATCGTTTTATCGAAATGTTTAATTTTAAAGAGGTTGTCGATCACGTCATTATAGATCTCACCCACGCACACTTCTGGGATATCTCTGCTGTTGCCGCTCTTGATAAGGTGGTGATTAAGTTCAGAAGGGAAGGATCTCAGGTAGAAATAATTGGATTGAATGAAGCTAGTAAGACAATAGTCGATCGCTTTGGGGTCTATGATGATCCAGCGGAAATCGATAAAATTATGGGAGGTCACTAATGGAAAATAATAAGTACGTAGTTGCTTGTATTAATGGAGTTCCGCCGAGTGAGGCAGTGTGTGACTACTCTTCTTGGCTTTCCCTTAAACTTAAAAAGAATCTCAAGCTGTTTCATACTCTTGATCACCAATCAACCGAAGGGGTCTCTGATCTATCCGGCAATATCGGAATTGATTCGAGGGATGAGCTTCTAGAGGAACTTGTTGCAGTTGAGCATGAGCAGAATAATCTTCTTCGCAAAAAGGCGAGAATTATTCTTGAAGCAGCCAAAAGAAGAGCAGAAAAGAATGCTGTGATTGATCCAAAGCTTTGTCTTAAAAACGGTCGACTTTTGGATAATGTTCTAGATTTTAAAAATGATATCGAAGCCCTGGTAATAGGTCGCTATGGGCTGAATCATCAGAAATCCCCTGAGAAATCAGTAGGCCATAAGGTAGAGGCAGTCATTCGTTCACTTGAAAAACCAATTCTTGTTGTTTCAAAGCCCTTTGAGGCCCCTTCAAGTCTTCTTCTTGCTTTTGACGGAAGTTCAGCTTCTGAGAAGGCCTTGAGTTATCTTCTTTCTCAAGAAGCCTTTAAAGACTTAGAGGTACATGTCGTTTATGTCGGAGAGAAAAGTGAAATTTCAGTTTCCTTTGTAAATGAAGCTCTTGCTAGGCTAAAAGCTTCTTCTTATAAGGCCCTGGGAGTGTACCTCACTGGTGATACAGATAAAGAAATTCTGAATTATCTTCAGGATAATAATATCAGTATGACCGTTATGGGGGCGTTTGGGCATCATTGGTTGCGAAATCTTTTGATGGGAAGCTTTACCTCGAAGATGCTGTCTTTAAGTGAAAAACCATTATTCTTGATTCGTTAAAAAAGAAGTTCTTTAGGTCACGATGGTGGCCTGAAGAACTTACGAGATCTGCATCATATTAACAATCTTCTCATCAATTCTTTAGACTTCCTTTAGGTAATCTTAGTAACTTTATCTCTCTGCAAAAATAATTACTTGAATAGCGTTAGACGCTTGTCGTGAATGAAAAACTCCTATAGAAACCTCTCCTATCTTTTCATAGTCACTAATTTCATTTTTTAAATTTCCTTTAAGGAGAACTTACCTCGTGAAAACTCAACCTACTAAGGCCAAGAGCAGCAAGTTACCTCTTATCAAATCTCCTGAGATTAAAAAACAACCCACCTCATCCAGAAAAAGAACCGTTGCAGTAAAGTCTTCTGCTGTTCCAGTGCTTTCTGAAAAAGAACAACTAAGGCAAGTTCTACATATGGTTAAGGCGATTAGAAACGGAGACTTCTCTGTGAAGCTTCCGGTTGAGGGCGAAGGTATCATTGCTGATATTTCTGAAGTCTTAAACGACATCAATGAACTCAATAGCTCCATGGCCCAAGAGCTTGTTCGAGTAGGACATATTGTTGGTAAAGAAGGAAAGATGAATGATCGCGTGTCCATTGGTGCTGTCAAAGGCTCATGGGCAACAAACGTCGAATCTATCAATAGCTTGATCGTAGATCTGGTTCAGCCAACCACGGAAGCTGCTCGAGTAATTACAGCAGTGGCCAAGGGTGATCTCTCTCAGAAGATGACCATGGATATAGATGGTACTCCACTTAAAGGTGAGTTTGCTCGAATTGGTATGACAGTGAATATCATGGTGGATCAGCTAAACTCATTTGCTTCCGAGGTTACTCGTGTGGCAAAGGAAGTGGGTACAGAAGGAAAGCTTGGTGGTCAGGCCAATGTAAAGGGAGTATCCGGAACTTGGAAGGATCTAACCGATAATGTGAATAGCCTTGCGGGTAACTTGACTGCTCAGGTTCGAAACATCGCTAAAGTGACAACGGCGGTGGCAAAGGGAGATCTTTCTCAGAAGATCACCGTTGATGCCAGAGGGGAGATTTACGAACTTAAAACCACTATCAACGTAATGGTGGATCAGCTCTCATCTTTTGCGGCCGAGGTGACTCGTGTGGCGAAGGAAGTGGGAACGGAAGGACGTCTGGGTGGTCAGGCCGATGTGAAAGGGGTCTCTGGTACCTGGAAGGATCTTACCGATAACGTGAATGGTCTAGCGAACAATCTAACCGCACAGGTGCGAAACATCGCTAAGGTGACTACCGCTGTGGCCAACGGAGATTTGTCTCAGAAGATTACGGTGGACGCCAAGGGCGAGATTTATGAACTTAAAAACACCATTAACGTCATGGTGGATCACTTGAACTCATTTGCGGCCGAGGTGACTCGTGTGGCGAAAGAAGTGGGTACAGAAGGAAAACTCGGTGGTCAGGCCGACGTGAAAGGGGTCTCGGGAACCTGGAAGGATCTTGACCGATAATGTGAATGGTCTAGCGAGACAATCTAACCGCTCAGGTGCGAAACATCGCCAAGGTTACAACGGCGGTTGCTAACGGAGATTTGTCTCAGAAAATTACGGTGGATGCTAAAGGCGAGATTTATGAACTTAAAAACACCATCAACGTGATGGTGGATCAGCTTAACTCCTTTGCGGCAGAGGTGACTCGTGTGGCGAAGGAAGTGGGTACAGAAGGTAAGCTTGGTGGTCAGGCCGATGTGAAAGGTGTTTCGGGTACCTGGAAAAATCTAACAGATAACGTGAATGGTCTGGCCCGAAATCTAACGGATCAGGTGAGAAACATTGCTTACGTGACCACAGCGGTGGCGAAGGGAGATCTTTCTCAGAAGATTACGGTGGATGCGAAGGGAGAGATTCAGGAACTAAAAGATACCATCAACGTGATGGTGGATCAGCTTAACTCCTTTGCGGCCGAGGTTTCTCGTGTGGCAAAAGAAGTGGGTACAGAAGGTAAGCTTGGTGGTCAGGCGGATGTGAAAGGGGTCTCAGGAACCTGGAAGGATCTGACCGATAACGTGAATGGTCTGGCGAATAATCTAACCGCACAGGTGCGAAACATTGCCAAGGTGACAACAGCGGTGGCCCAGGGAGATTTGTCCCAGAAGATTACCGTGGATGCTAAGGGAGAGATTTACGAACTTAAAAATACCATCAACGTGATGGTGGATCAGCTTAACTCATTTGCCTCCGAGGTGACTCGTGTGGCGAAGGAAGTGGGTACGGAAGGAAAGCTTGGTGGACAGGCCGATGTACGAGGGGTGTCTGGTACCTGGAAAGATCTAACGGATAATGTGAATGGTCTAGCGAGAAACCTCACGGATCAGGTGCGAAACATCGCTAAGGTGACTACTGCTGTTGCCCGAGGAGATTTGTCTCAGAAGATTACCGTTGATGCTAAAGGCGAGATTCTGGAACTCAAGAGTACCATCAACGTGATGGTGGACCAGCTTAACTCCTTTGCGGCCGAGGTGACTCGTGTGGCTAAGGAAGTGGGTACAGAAGGAAAGCTTGGTGGTCAGGCCAATGTGCGTGGGGTATCCGGAACCTGGAAAGATCTGACAGATAATGTGAATGGTCTGGCCTCAAACCTAACAGTTCAGCTTCGAGACGTGTCCAAGGTTGCGACAGCGATTGCAAACGGAGATTTGTCCCAGAAGATTACAGTGGACGTGAAGGGAGAGATTCTTCAGATTAAGCACGTGATTAACAAGATGGTGGATCAGCTCTCCTCATTTGCTTCCGAGGTGACTCGTGTGGCGAAGGAAGTGGGTACGGAAGGAAAGCTTGGTGGTCAGGCAGATGTTATCGGGGTCTCTGGAACATGGAAGGATTTGACCGATAACGTGAACGTTATGGCCTCAAACCTTACCACCCAGGTGCGAGGGATCGTTAAAGTAGTGACCGCGGTTGCTAACGGAGATCTTAATCAGAAGTTCGTTCTTGAGGCCAAAGGGGAGGTGGCGGCCCTTGCTGAAACTATTAACAATATGACAGACACACTCCGAACCTTCGCCGATCAGGTGACTACCGTTGCTCGCGAGGTGGGGATCGAAGGGAAACTAGGAGCTCAGGCCAATGTGCCGGGGGTTGCAGGAACCTGGAAAGATTTGACCGATAATGTGAACGTCATGGCCTCTAACCTCACGACTCAGGTGCGAGGGATTGTTAAGGTTGTGACCGCGGTTGCTAACGGAGACCTTAACCAGAAGTTCTTCATTGAGGCCAAGGGGGAAGTAGCAGCTCTGGCGGAAACCATTAACTCCATGACAGGAACTCTCAGAACCTTTGCGGCCCAGGTTACGACCACTGCCCGTGAGGTGGGAATTGAAGGAAAGCTTGGTGGTCAGGCGAAAGTGCCGGGTGCATCTGGAACCTGGAAAGATTTGACCGATAACGTGAACCAGCTCGCTGGAAACCTCACGACTCAGATTCGAGCGATTGCGGAAGTTTCCACTGCGGTGACAAAAGGGGATCTTACTCAGAGTATTACCGTCGATGCTCAAGGGGAGATGGCCGCACTAAAAGATAATATTAACCAGATGATTGGAAATCTTAAAGAGACGACTGAGCAGAACACTAAGCAAGACTGGTTAAAAACTAACCTCGCAAAATTTGCCAGTATGATGCAGGGGCAGAGAAGTATCTTCTCTGTGGCCCAGATGATTATGTCAGAACTTACCCCTCTGATGGATGCCCATCAGGGAACATTCTTTATCATGGATAATGAAAAAGAAGTGCCAGTACTCTCTCTTATTGCCAGTTATGCTTATACCGAAAGAAAGAATTTTAATAACAGATACAAGCTTGGCGAGAGCTTAGTTGGTCAATGTGCTTTTGAGAAAAAACGCATCCTGATTCGAAATGCTCCTACTGAATATATTTCAATCTCATCAAGCTTAGGGGAGTCACGCCCGGTAAATATCATCGTACTTCCGGTTCTCTTTGAAGGAGAACTCAAGGCCGTGATCGAGATCGCAAGTCTTCATGAGTTTACAGAAAACGACTTAAACTTCCTTGATCAGCTTATGTCATCTCTTGGTGTGGTATTAAACATGATTGCCTCCACCATGAGAACGGAAGAACTTCTAATGGAACTTAAGAAATCCAATGCTGAACTGGAAGCTCAGGCCAAGGAGCTTGAAGATAAGGCGATGCTACTGGAAATTAAAAACCAGGAAGTGGAGCTTGCCTCTCACTCTGTTGAGGAGAAGGCCGAGCAGCTCTCTCTTATTTCTAAGTATAAGTCTGAATTTCTGGCAAATATGTCCCATGAACTTAGAACTCCACTGAATAGCTTACTGATTCTTTCAAAAATGCTCTCCGAGAATAATGATAAAAATATGACTCCTGAGCAGATCAAGTTTGCCAGTACTATTTATTCATCAGGGTGCGATCTTCTGGCCCTCATTAATGAAATTCTGGATCTCTCTAAAGTTGAGGCAGGGAAAATGCCGATTATTCCTCGAGAGGTTAAGATTCCAGAAATTTGTGAATACCTGGATCAAACATTCAGACCGGTGGCCAATCATAAAGGTCTGGGTTTTACCATTGAAAATGATCCTGCCATTCTTGGTACACCAATCTTTACTGACATCACCCGAGTTCAGCAGATTTTAAAAAATCTTCTTTCTAATGCCTTTAAATTTACCGAGGAAGGAAAAGTCACCATGCGAATCCTTCGCGAGACTTATAAAGGTGAGAAGTTCATAGTCTTTAATGTAACCGATACTGGTATTGGTATTCCTAAAGAGAAGCAAACATTCATCTTTGAAGCCTTTCACCAAGCTGATGGAACGACTAACAGAAAATATGGTGGTACGGGTCTAGGTCTCACAATTAGCCGACAGATCGCTCGACTACTGGGAGGAAGCATCCGTGTGGAGAGTGCTCCCGGTTTAGGAAGTACCTTTACTCTTTATCTTCCTATGAAATATGAAGGTCAGGAAAGCATAGATGAAGCACTTACTGTCAAGGAGCCACCAAAGCTCAAGCTTCCCAAGAATGCTGATTTTAATGAAAGAAAAGTCCTGGTTGTTGATGATGATATGAGAAATATTTTTGCCATTACGGTGGTACTTGAAAGACAAGGAATGGAAGTGATCTATGCCGAAAATGGAAAACTTGGCCTAGACAAACTCAGAGAGAATCCTGATGTTGATATTGTCTTAATGGATGTCATGATGCCAGAGATGGGCGGAATTGAGGCCACTCATGAGATCAGAAAGATGAAAGAGTTCAGTTCACTTCCTATTATTAATCTCACGGCCAAGGCCATGAAAGGGGATAGGGAGAAGTGCATTGAAGCTGGGGCGAGTGATTATATTACTAAACCAGTTGATTCAGAGAACTTACTTGCGGTTATGCATAAGTGGCTTATAAGTAATACAAAAGCAGGCCTTAAGTCATGAAAGTTAATATCCTCGTCGTTGATGACAGAGCAGAAGGACTTATGGCAGTGGAGGCGGTACTAAAGTCTCCTAGTTATAATCTTGTCCTTGCTAAATCTGGAATGGAGGCCTTGAAGTTTCTTCTCAAAGATGAGTTTGCTGTTATTCTTATGGATGTTCAAATGCCAGAGATGAATGGATTTGAGACTGCTGAGATTATTAAGACGAGAGATAAATCAAAAGACATTCCTATCATCTTCATGTCTGCAATCAGTCAGGACGAGCAATATGTTTATCAGGGTTATAAGGCAGGTGCGATTGATTATATCATGAAGCCTTTTGATCCCTATATTCTGAAATCCAAGGTTGCCATTTTTGTGGATCTTTATCAGAAGAACATCAAGCTTTTAGAACAGGCACATCTGCTTCACGAAATTGAAATCAAGACCTATACCCAGGCATTGGATAGATTGGAACTAGAAAGTCTCAGGAAATACCGCTATCTTGCGGATTCGATTCCTCAGATAGTTTTCAGATTCTTACCAAATGGTGTTCATGAATACTTTAATAAAGTCTGGTTTCAGTATACTGGTTTTTCCTTAGAAATGAGCCAGGGACATGGATGGCAAGAGGCCATACACCCAGACGATCTTTCATCCATCTATGCCACTCTAAAAAAACATCCGAGTGAAGAAATTGAAGTTGAGTGCCGGATAAAATCACAAAAAGGTGAGTATCGTTGGCACCTAGTACAGTTTGGACCGGAAAAGTATAATGATCAAGAAGAGGTCGTTACCTGGTTTGGAACTGCTACGGATATTGAAGAGCGGAAAAGAAATGAAGGGTTTCAACGTTTGCTGGTTAATGCAGGAGAAGTCTTGGTCTCTTCCCTTAACTATAAATTAACCTTTGAGAAGGTAGCCGATCTTGCCACTCAAGAAATTGCAGATTGCTGTAGGATTGAAGTTTTGAATGAAAAAGGCAAGCTAGAAACAGTAGCACTTAAACAAGACACTCCTGAAAATTTTCCTGACTTCGGATCTATGACAATCATTGAATCTGGAAAGTCGCTGCTTAAACCATATCTAAGTCATGAGGAACTGGGTGAATGCTCATTGATGGTTGTGCCCTTAACCATTCATGCCAGAACTCTGGGATCTTTGACTTTATTATATAAGCAGTCCCGCCACAAATATGATGAAGGGCACTTAAAAACTGCGGAAGAACTTGGTCGCAGGGTCGCCATGGCGCTTGAGAACTCTGTCCTTTATGACCTCTCCCAGAAAGCAGTCGAAGTAAGAAATGATTTCCTTTCAATTGCCTCTCATGAACTTAATACGCCTATGACTTCCTTGAAACTTCAGCTGCAAATGGTTCAAAGGATTCTAGATTCAAAAGATTCAAATGCGATGAATCGATTTCCAGTGTCTATTGGAAATTCTCTTCGACAAGTAGATCGGATGATCGGTCTCATCAATGTACTTTTGGATGTTTCTAAGATTCAGTCAGGTAAGTTTCACTTTGCTTTTGGGAAAACTACCGTCTCTGAAATTGTTCAGGAAGTGTTAGAAAGAAATAAAGAAGTCTTCACTTTATCTGGGTGTGAATTGTATGTAAGCAATATTCCCGATATGCTGGTGATATGGGATAAAATGAGAGTTGAGCAAGTTATTGTGAACCTACTCATGAATGCCGTTAAGTATGCTCCCGGTAGAATAGAACTCAATGTTTTTGAAGGTGAAGAGACGGTTGACATAGAAGTAAGAGATTATGGAAAAGGAATTGATAAAGAAAAGATCCGAAATATCTTTGATCGTTTTACTAGGGCCACCTGTGACTCTATTGCCGGAATGGGATTAGGACTATATATCGTTAAACAAATAGTGGATGGGCATGAAGGAGTGATTAAGGTAAATAGCTCTGATCAAGGTAGCTCATTTGTCATCTCACTTCCTAAAGGAGATCAGCTCAGAAAGGCGAATCCCTTGACTGCTCTGAAAGAGATGGAGACTTTCAATGAAAGAGACTAATCAGTAAGTTACCTAAATTGTTAGCGTAATTATATTCTATCTGGCCGAGCTTCTTCAGAAACAAGTAATAATTTGTCATTTTAAAGACTGGAGATTGCTAGAGTTGCACCAATTACGCTAATTTTCATAATTATGAAAACTTCCCTACTTAGGTTCTCATTTATTTTCTCTTTTCTCTTTATTTTGAGCTGCACAAGTAATCCCCTTAAATTTCCCGTTTATCATATGTTGGCCTTTGAGGTTAGCGATCCTCCTACTATTGGGAAGAGAACTGATGGAAGAGATATTAAGCTGGGTGGATTTTCTGGTTTAATTTATGAAGGCTTTAATAAGAGTTCAGGGGAAGAAGTCTTTCTTACTCTGACTGATCGAGGTCCAAATGGACCGACACCTAAGAAGGAGGGGATGGCCCCTTCCATGACCTTTCTTCTTCCTGACTATCAACTGAGGTGGGTGCGACTGGGGTTAACTCGAAAGACCAAGGTCCTTCGAGTTATAGAGGAAATCAAACTTACTTACAAGGGTGAGCCTTTAAAGGGGATACCAAATCAGGCTCCTGAGGATGAATTGCCTTTAGATGCTTTTGGTAAAAAACTGGCACTAATTCCTTTCGGGTTAGATCCAGAATCTATAGTTAAAGACGATGACGGGCATTATTGGGTTGGTGAAGAATATCGACCCTCTCTTAATAAGTTTAACTCAAAAGGTGAGCTGCTTGCTCGTTTTGTTCCCTACGGAACTTCTTCTTCCTTGGGAACTCCGGTGCTTCCTGCCCGATACTCCCAAAGAAGATTAAATCGAGGTTTTGAGGCAATTGCTTTTACTCGAGGTAAAATTTACGCCTTTTTGCAAAGTCCTCTGGCCTCAGATCCAAAAGCTTCGAGAGTCATTCGTATTTTAGAGTTTGATCCCAAACATAATAGGCCAACAGGTGAGTTCATCTATCTTCTTGATGATGGCATAAGCGATAGAAAAATTGGGGATGCCATTGCCACTAGAGACGGTGAAATTTTAGTCATTGAGCAGACTTCACGAAAAGGAGAGGGGGCCATTAAGAAGATTTATAAGATCCAGTTTGCTCCCGGGGAAGAGCAAGTTAAAAAAACTTTGGTTATAGATCTGCTAGAGAGTGGATATGATTTTGTAGAGAAAGCAGAGGGCCTCTCTCTTATTGATCCTGAAACGATTGCTGTGCTAAGTGATAATGACTTTGGTCTTTTTGGTGAAGATCATAGTTATCTGGTTCTTTTTCCTCTTAGTGAGGAATTAAAATGAAGTTAGTTCTATTTCTAATTCTACTTTCTTTTAATGATTTAGCTTTAAGCTCTGAGGAGCAAGTGGAAATTCACGCCAGCCTTTGTCCATCCTCTCAAAGTGAGCTTTTGATTCAACTAGAAAGAGCATCCGGCCTTATCAAACAAAGAAATATTTGGTACTTGGACCATCCGGATCTATCGCTAAATAATTCAGGGAAAATCTTAAGAATAAGAAAGGATATTGATAAGAATAAAGTAACCATTACTGTAAAGCTTCGTACACAGGATGAGCTGAAGTTCGCGAAACCTGAAATTGATTGTGAAAAAGATTGGTATGGCGAAGAGAAAAAAAGCTCTTGCTCACTAGACTCATCTCTTCCCGCTCATGAATGGGATCTGGCCCTTCAGGGAAAAACCTCACTCATCACTTTATTCTCTTCTACCCAACTTCATTTCCTCTTTGATAATAACGTGTATGTAAATTGGAATCATCTTAAAATCTATGGGAATATTGAGGCCCGCATCTGGAAGTATGATGATAAGACTCTTGAAATTTGGTCTATGAGTAATCGTGATAAGCATTTTGAAGTTTATGAAGTCTCTACGAGGGCCCCTATTAAGGATGCTCAGAAAGTTCAAGAAAAACTCTTCAAAGACTTAATCCTGCGTGGTGTGAAGCTTTGTTCTAGTCATGAGAGCAAGACCAAAACCGTTCTTGAATTTCTTTCAAAGAATCATGACTTTAAAGGGGACCAGTGAACAATTCTGTTCATCTTTCCAAATGACTGCTGCTTCTTACCTCTTGGAAGACTCAAAATAAGCAGAAGGCTTCCAGAGAAAGCGAAATGCCAGCTGGCCATTCTACTCATGGAATCAAAAAACAAGGGCATAATGGCCAGGCAAAGGGCCAGGGGAATATTCACAAGCCTGATGATTCGTGCGACCTCACTGAAGGCTATAATCGCAACAGTGGTAATCATGGCCGCCAATATATACACAGTATTTGAGGCCAATCCTGTTAGCCCTAACACCCATGGCGAAAACATGAGCCACATTCCTAAAGCAGCACAAATTAGCAATGGTATGAAGGAACCTTCTGTTCTTGTCTTAACGGGGTGATTCTCTGTTTTATTTTCAGTATAACCCAACCAAAAACTTTTCCAAAATGGTTGCCCCTCTTTTTTAACCCTAAGCAGGTGCTGAACCGAGGCGAGGACTTCATCCACCGCCGGTGGAACCATGATAAGCATGATGAAGGCCGTGATAAGGCACAGGGTGCACCAGGCCCCCACACTAATAGGTTGAAGCATTATGAGAGTTATACTCGTAAATCCTGCGGGAATGATCATAAGACCAAAAAGGATGACGGCCCAAGGCATGGTTCTCCAGCGCTGTTTTCCTCCTATGGCCGCGGCGATGACATCTAAAAGATAAGTCATTGCACCTAAACCAGCATCAGATACTGGAAAAGCTTTCGAAACAGAAGATGTGAGAACCTCTACCGTTCCATTCTCAAAAAAGGGATCCCAGACATTTTCAATATGCCCAAGTTGATAGGCGGCGAGATATCTTGAGAAAAGAAATCCCAGATAGGCGAGGAACATAATGGGAAGTCTTTGTCCCGCAGTTGAGGGATTATAGCTCCATCCTGGAGGAATCCCTTTACCCTCGTATTCACTAGGTGAAGAGGGGGTATAGACGCTGGCAAGCATCACCAAGGCGCCGATGAGAGTATCGCTTGAATAGGCTGCAGTGGAAGCCGTTTCAAAGATAAGAGGGGATAGCATAATCCATGCACCCATGAGAGCATTTATCCATCTCATCCATCTTAAGGTCGGTATGAGAGTAAGTGTCGCAAATAAAGTAATCAGACTTCCAGAGATGATTTGACTCCAGAATTCTCCTGATTCTATTTCTTTCATGGCAAATGGATTGAAGAAGAGCAGAACGCCAAGAAAAATGGTAAAAATGGAAGCAAGCCATCCCAGTTTTTCTCTCTCGCTGCCAATCATGGAAAGACTTCTATAGAAAGGAGGAGGAATTTTATTTATTCCATACCATTTCTGTGGGCCTTTTTTGAGATTTGAGATCATGATTGGTAAACGCTCTCTGAGCTTTTTCTCAGGGGACCAGTTAAGCAATTTCTTGAAGCGAGTATTATCAACTTCAAAGTGTTCATCTGAGTGAGGAATCATCCATGGTCTGATGAAAGGCTCGCGAATGAAGGGGGTATACTTCATCATCCATGCCCCACCCCGCGCTATGAATTTAGGTATTCGAATGACGGGCCAGGGCCTTTGATAAAGCTCTCGTCCGATAATTTCTTGCAGCTCTCTAAAGCTTAAGACTTCTTCTTCACCTAATACGAATGTCTCGAATCCTTTTAAATCTTGACGCCTCTGAATGAGGACTTCGATGCCTTTGACTAAATCATCAATATGAAGAAAACTTTGCCCATGATCAGGATTTCCCGGAAAGGGTACAGAAGTCAGCCAACCTTCGTGAATTCTCACTATTTGATGAGAGAGGGTGGGTGAATGGCAAAAATCATTATAGACCCCCGCTATCCTTAAATTTATGATGGGAATATCGACATGTTCTTTTTCCAGAATCTTTTCTGTCTCGACTTTTGATTTTGGATAGGGCCAGCTCGGAGCAACCGATGAAGAGTCTATGATTTTTTTTCCCGGATGAGTAGGAGCATAGACCAACATGGTGCTTGAAAAAATAAACTGCAAAACAGAGAAATTCTTTTTTAATTGTGTAAGTAAAGCATGGGTTCCATCGATAGTTATGGACTGATATTTTGTGTCCTCTTTCCCGTCAAAACTATAATAGGCCACGAGATGAACTACTGAGTGAAGGCAGGACCCATGAGCGATCTTAATATCATGCAGGGTCTCTTCCACGTCTTTCTCTGAAGTAATATCGATGGTGTGATAAATCACTCCAGGGACTGGATCTTTTGGGGCATCACGATCTACTCCTATGACTTGATAATTGCAAGAGAGGTGCTGAGCGAGTGTGCTTCCGATAAATCCACTGCTGCCAGTAATTAAAATTGTTTCTCGCGCCAAAATATCTCCTTGGTATAACCCAGGAGATATTTTGCGGCCTTATTCATCTTGAGGCATGGGGCAGTGAAACCTGAATAAAGTGCTTAATTTGCAGATTTTAGTTCTGCCAGTGACTCTGAGATAATGGGAAATGCCGATCTCAGGAATAGGCAAGCAATAATGAGACCGATCACGATATCGGGCCATTTGCTTTGAGTGAAATTCACCACAATAGCGGCCACAAGAACTCCGATATTAGAGATAATATCATTCCTGGAACATATATAGGTTGACTTCATATTAAGATCATCATTTCTGTGCTTCATAAGTAATTGCAAACAAACCAGGTTGGCCAGAAGAGCAAGTGCGCCAATGAATCCCATGGTATGAGCGGCTGGAATAATATCCGAGAAGAGTTTAAATCCGACTTCTGCCAGAACTATCAGACCGAAGGCAGTAATAATGATTCCTTTCATGAGAGCAGCAGTGGCTCGCCACTGCTGACTTTTGTTCAAGACATAAAGGCTAAAGCCATAAACGAGAGCATCGCCAAACATATCTAAAGAATCTGCCATCAGGGCACTAGAGCGAGCTCTCCATCCCATGGTGAATTCCACCACAAACATGACAGCATTTATCAATAAAACAATCTTGAGTATTTTACCTTGCTCAGCTCTTAGCATTTCTAATTCAGCGGATTTATTTTCACAACAACTTTTCATGGATGTCTCCAAGTACTAAATTACTCTCTTTTATCCTGGCTAGTCAAACACTGGAAATGAGCATTAAGATGCCGTATGAACTCCTTAGAAGAAATTCATGAGAGATTAAAGGCCTGTGATGCCTGTCCACAGATGTGTGGCACGCCTGTTGTTGGCAATAAGAATAAGACGGGCCTTATGTTAATTGGCCAGGCCCCTGGGCCGCATGAGGCAAGCAAAGGAAAACCATTTGCCTTTACGGCAGGAAAAACTTTATTTGAGTGGCTGCACAAGGTGAGTGGACTTTCGGAAGAAGAACTTCGAGCACAAATCTATTTTGCTGCCGTCGCACGTTGCTTTCCAGGGAAAAATCTTAAGGGAGGCGGTGATCGGGAACCCTCTTCTGAAGAGATAGCTAACTGTCGACAATTTTTAATTGCTGAAATGAATGTTTTAAAACCCAAAGTTGTCATTGCGGTGGGAAAGCTTGCAATCTCTGAAGTCTTGGGGCCGGGGATATTTAAAAAATCTGCTCCTCTTACAGATATCGTCGGAAAAAAAATCTCTGTTAACTATCATGGGCAAGATATTGTAGTGGTCCCACTTCCTCATCCTAGTGGGATCTCGACCTGGCATAAAAAAGGGCCTGGTAAAAGTTTACTCGTAGAGGCACTTAATCAACTGGCCTTGATTGATGGCGGTCTCAAGAAGAAAGATGCGACAGCAACAGATAGAGGGAGTATTAGCGATAACTGAAGGATAGAAACATAATTTCCTGTGAAAGATTCTCCCAAACTAAATAAGTAGGGACCAACTGCACTTCCCGCAACGATCCAAGACATGTTTACTCCGGCTATGGCCCCTAGGTGTTTTCTTCCAAAAAGTTTTGGCCAAGCAGCACCCATCAGAAGAGAGAACAGACCATTAGAAATACCAAAACCAATTACTGTGATCATATATCCAGTACTGGTGCCTAGATACTGAAGCCCCATAAGACCTGTGCAAATACCAACTTGCATAACGGTTAAAACATACTTCAATGGATAGCGGTCACTAGAATAGCCACCTATAAAATCGGCAATTGTTGAAACAACAGCTAGGGGAAGAAAGAGAGCAAAAGCCTTCTCACTACTTAACCCATTGGTTTTTCCTATATCTGCCATGTGAAAAGTTATGGCGGTAACTAACAGGGCCTGAGCAAGCATTCCAAAATTAAAGATCCAGAAAGCGGAGGTGCGAATGGCCTCTGCTGCTGTAAAGGAATGTTCCATGAGATTAGTATCAACATCCTGACCTGCTAATGGTATTTGTCCACCATCAACTTGCAATCCACTTTCCTCAGGGGAGTTTCTGAAAGTTGCCCAAGCAAAAGCTGACATTAAAAATGAAAGGACTGAGAGAAGTTGAAGAGATCCTTGCCATTCAAAAGTTTTAATTAGACGGGTTAATACAAGAGGGGCCAATCCAAAACCAAAGGCAACAAATACACCGCTGATACCAAGTACAAAACCTCTTCTTTTCATAAACCATCTTCCCATCATGGTTCTTGAGGCCATGGTGAGTTGTCCCTGACCAAAGTGACGGATTCCAAGGAAACAGATGAAGGCCATCGATAAGGCCACCCAGTAATGATTCCATTGAGTCAAGGTTTCAATTTTGTTAACCAATAAAGGAGAATGGGAAAGTAGCAAAAGGAAAAGTGCAAGAAAGAAACTAGCAAAGGCCCCCATTCTTCTTGTACCAAGTTTATCCATGAGTCTTCCTGCCATAGGCAAAAGAAAGGCAGAGGTAAGTGTGCCGCACATGTAGGCAAGACTCAACTCAAGACGATTGATGTTTAAACTTTTAATTAGAAACTCTGTATAAACACTCACACCCATCGTTTGCCCAGGGACACTCATGATCACCCCTAGAGTTCCGGCGGCGATAATGACCCAACCATAATAGATTCCACGGGCCTGAAGTTTTTGAGGGAGGTTGGGAAGAGAGTTCATTTTAATAACTTTTTCTAGTATAGAGTGGGTCATAAGATGGTAGAGATTATAGTCGTATATAGCTGAAATTTCATCATGTTTCATCGTTTTTATTAAACAGTTAGAATTACTTAAAGACTTGCTTAGGAGAATAAGAGTGATGTTAAAAGCCATCTTTATTGTGGAAGATGGATTTGCGCACAAAAAAGTGTTGCTGATTCTTCTCATCAAGCTCCAGGTACTATACCTACTTCAAAACCTGCAAATCAAAAAGATAAGAAATGCATTTATTGGCATTTTACTTCTACCAGTGGAGCTTTTAGAGAAGGGGAATTAGTTGATGGAGGATCAACCATCAGAAGAATTATCTCGCCTAATGGCAAATCTTTAGTGCCATCAGGAATTGGTTTGTCTCAATGGCATCTTAACAGATAAAAAATTAGTATCCTAAGCTTGTCTACAGAACAGGGGGAGATGCGGAATTGACAAAACAAGGAATCACATCCGCTAGTACTGGCGATTAAGTCATGATCACTTATCCACTTCCAAGTATGAATGTAGGCAGGACAACCGTAATTACTTCTGGAGGTGGCCTTAATTCAATATCAATTCCGTTTTTGGTTAAAGATTCTGATCCTGCAACATCAGGATTGCTTAGTACTGTTCGCTACAATAGCTCAAGCCAGAATAGAGTTTTGTCTTTGAGCTTAACTCCTGGAGATTTTAAGACAGGTTCGCGATGCTTGACTTCACTGAGTAGTGACGCCAGTCTTCGCTGGAGGACCTCTGGTTCTAGAGCAGTAAGTGGATGTGAGATCATTAAGAATAAAACTTAATACTTAAATATTCGTACACTCCAAAACTGCTCTGGTGATACTTCTTCATGCAGAATTCATTATCTGGGAGTGCGAGTACTTATTAAGGTGTTCTTTCTAGACTTGATGCGTGATTATTTTTTACGGTATGTCCTTTAATAAATACTATGTAATATCATGTGGTTAACTTCCTTATTGTATGTCGGCCGTACACATCTGTGAACATATTTAGAAATAAACCTGAAAGGAAGTTTGACAGGCATGAATTAGATGATCTATTTACTCCGTTAAGAACTTTTAACCAACGGAGAAACAAATGAAAACTATCATCGCTGCTCTTGCTCTTACACTTTCTGCTTCATCTTTTGCTATGCCTTTCGAAACTCAATCTTTCGGATTGTACTTCTGGGGTTCTTCTGAAGAAGAAGTTGTATCAATGATCGAAGAAGCTATTCCTGCTGTTCAAACTGGCGAGTTCGAAGATCTTGCTAAGCGTATGTCTTTCTCTAGATGTGCTCCAATCCAAGCTCGTCACATCAAAATCGGTAAGACTTTCATCAAGAAATTCTACAAGAATGTAAACGGAACTCTTTCTGTTTCTTACCGTGGTCTTCTTACTGTTTCTCATAACCGTTGTCGCGCATACAACAACTAATTCTAAGAGTTATTGTTATAGGGATCCTCATATGAGGGTCCCTTTTTTTTAAGTAGATGGATCATGCAAGATAATCTTCCTAACATTACAGAATATCTTAATTACCGGCAGTTCCTGCAGGATTTTTATCTATCTAAGAAGAAGGCCAGTCCTTCTTACTCCTATCGTGTTTTTGTTAATAAAGGTGATCTGGGGTCTCCTTCTCATCTGAAGATGGTTATCGATGGTAGTCGTAACCTTACGCTAAATACCATTCCTAAATATATAAATGCTCTTGGATTCAAAAAGAAAGTTGAGTCTCAGTTTTTTGAACTCCTTGTTCTCTATAATCAGGAAACAAATCCTGATCAAAAAATTAATTATTTTAATGAAATCATGGCGCTCAAAAGAAAGAAGGGTCTCTCCCTTCTAGAAAAGCACCAATTTGATCTCCTGGCCCAGTGGTTTCATGTGGCAATCTATGTCCTGGTTGGATTAGATAGTTTCAAGAACGATCCTGAGTGGTTGGCCGAAAAATTAAGAAAGAGAGTTAACTCAAAGCAAACTCAGGATGCCCTGGATTCGCTTGAGGCCTTAAAACTCATCGAAAGAGATGAAGTGAAGGGATATAAACAAACTTCAGGCGCCTTATCCACCGCAGATGATCTACGTCATCTTAGTGTTTATAGATATCATAAGGATATGATTGAACTCTCAATTAATTCTTTAGAGAATGATGCCAGTGAAGTTCGAGAATTCAATGGAGTTACCTTAAGTATCAGTAAGGATAAGCTCCCTCTATTAAAAGAAAAAATACGTGCTTTCAGAAAAGAGATAAATGAGTTAACTAGTAACATTCCTGATGCTGATGAGGTTTACCAATTAAATGTTCAGCTCTTCCCGCTGACAGAGGTGAAACAATGAAAATCTTAGCTCTTGTTTTGATGATCGTCTTATTCTCTCTCCAAAGTTGGGGAGGAGGTGTCGATGTAGGTAATCATAAGCCACAAGGTTTTAGAGGCAGCTATGTCGTTCCAGCTTTTGCAACTGAAGAGGCCTTAGTTTCTTATGTTGAAAAACAACTTCCTAAAATTGAAAAAGGTTCAGTCGCTGAAGTTAAGCAAATGATCAAAGAGGCCGCCTGCTCAAATGGAGATATTAAGTTTGATCTCCTAGAAGTCATTCCTTCATATAAAATCAATCAGAAAACCTTAAAGCTTCAAAAAGAGTTTATGGGGCTAGTGATTGTTGACCTTAAGTCATGTAAAAAGCCGTCTCGCCTTACTTATTTTGATCATTAATTTGCAACCTCTCTGCTCTTCTTGAAAGAGCATTGAGGTTGATCTATAACTTTCCTACTTATGATTCAATACGATCCCCATCGCTGGATGGACCATTTCTTCGATATACGTGGCTCCTTGGTAAGAGAAATCTCTGGCAGAGTACTCCTTTGCACTCTTTGGTCACTAGGAGTGGTGTATTTTCATATTTACATCCATCCTGTTGGTATTCCGTCTATTATCCATACTCTAGTGGGTCTTGCTTTAGGTCTACTTCTGGTATTTAGAACCAATGCTTCCTATGACCGTTTCTGGGAAGGACGAAAGCTTTGGGGTGGGATGGTAAATGAGACGCGCAATCTTATGAGGACCACTGAAGCGTTTCTTTCAGAAGCACCCGAGACCAGAAGAGAAGTTGCTCAGTGGATGATGGCCTTTATCTACGCCGCTATGAATATCTTAAGAGATAAGAAGAGTTTCGGCCCTATTGCTGCTTACCTAGATCCAGAAGAGGTGAAACTTGCTTATGAGTCTCCCCATCCTGCGATGTTTGCTGCTAAAAAGATCAGTCTTTGCTTGCAGCAAGCCAGACTCGCTGGTCATATTAATGAGTTTGTCCAAATTAGCATCGATCAAAACGTTCAGCTGTTAGTTGATTATTTAGGTGGTTGTGAACGAATTCATAGGACGCCCTTACCTTTTGCCTATGTTGTTCATTTAAGAAGGGCCTTAGTCATATATTGCTTCACCTTGCCATTTGCTTTAGTTGAATTGTTTTCTTGGAATTGGGCCGTGGTCTTCGATACTCTGTTCCTATCCTATGTCTTTTTTGGAATTGAAGAAATCGGAGTAGAGATCGAGGATCCATTTGGGGAAGATGAAAATGATCTCCCCCTGGAGGCGATTTGTGATTCGATTTTCAGAAATACCAGGGCCCTGCTTTCCGTTGAGTTTTAAGACAATTAATCCCTCATAGCATTTGGTAGAGTTAATATCTTGCTGTAAATCCCAAAGGGGAGGACCAGATTGATAAACGAATTATTTTTATCGAATTCAAAGTTGTTGACTGTGATGACACTAGTGCTGCCTAGTAAACTGCAATTGTCCTGTGGAGTAACTTTCAGGTAAGGGCCGAGGGTTAGGTTATAGTAGACTTCAAACTCACTATGATCAATGCAGTCTTCACTTGTTATCTCATATCTTAATGACCCATCTTCTGAGATTATACTCAATTCTCGACTGCCATTGGTATTGCTCGACTCATACTTGCCTTGATAATATTTTCCGAAAAGTTCAGAAATGTTTAATTCCGTTCCTCTGATGTAAAAGTCAGTAAAGTCATCACCAATCTTTGAGACCGCATAACTCCAGTTCTTCTTTTCATAATCGTATTCCCCGGCAAACGGGGTGTGATGGAAGTGCAGATGCTCAGAAGAAAGGCTGAGAAGTTTGCCAGAGATAGGTGAGCTTAACTCTACTTGGGCATAGTCTTCACAAAGTGTTTTAATTCTTGCTTTGCCACTCTGATCGAGATCAAAGGTTGTTCCTCTTTTTTGAAACTGAGCGCTCATAGTGTGAATGAGAGTGGGTTCAAAGACTAATCTTAATCCCATTTCTGACTGTATGATTCGATAGGTTCCAGTTCTCTTAAACTTACAATCTAGATAATGATCTTCTAGATAATAATTGCTGGCATTTCTCACAGGAATGATTGACTCGATGGTCATTTTGTTTTCATCATGAAATTGCAGGGTACCTGATTTTGACCTCAAGGTTCCTTGAAGATCAGCTTTATATTTTGCAGTTACATCCTTCATATCTGTTTCTACTGATTCTGTAACCAGAGGATCCTGTACTTCCCGCATAAGGGGTTGATTATCAATTTCAGGGGCCTTGCCACAAGCAAAGAGGGTAAGAGTGCACAAACCTAATGAGAGTGACTTAAACTTCGAATAAACCATAGGGACTCCTTAATTGTGTAAGGAGTTCATACCAGAGTATGGGCGAGGCTCAAGGGAGTTTGAAGATATTACTTGAGATTATGGTAGGAAGTTTGGTTTTGGTAGGATCCAGGAGGTGGTATTGGAAGCAAAACCCGTATATATTGTAACCTGGGCCACATTCCAACCGCTTAAATCCTGATTCATTTTATTTGCATATTGGAACATATAGCTCATATCGGTAACTTTTGAAGTGTCCCAGTCACTTATGTCCTGATTAAAATCTACGGCGGATCTGAACATGTGACTCATACGTGTTACTCGGGCAGTATTCCAGTTTCCAATATTTTGATTAAAAGCTCTTGCTGAGTCAAAAGTATAGCGCATATCGGATACTAATGACGTGTTCCAAGAACTGATATCTTGGTTAAATACTAAAGCTCCATAAAAGGTGGCATACAAGTCTGCAACCTTTGAAACGTTCCATTTGCCAATTTTTTGATTGAACGCACGTGCCGACCTGAATGTTCCCTGTAAACTAGTTACCTTGGAGACATCCCAATTGCTGATATCGTTGTTGAAGAGATAAGTGCCATCAAAGGCATAACCCATCTGAGTCACAGATGAGGTTATCCATTGACTGAGATCTCCTTCAAAATAAGTGGCATCTTTGAATATATTATGAAAATTAGTCACATTACTTAGATCAGGAATACTGCTTGCAGTAATTTTCAAGTTTTTGCAATTAATGAAAGCATCCTGCATCGTGCTCCATTTGTTGGGCCCCCATTCAATAATTTCAATGAATTTTAATGGGTCTTTGTTTCCAAGAGTTCTCATTTGATTGTAGGTACCGGTCATGGTTACAGTGTAAATTCCTGGAGCTGGATACTGATGAATAAGTCCAGCTTCTCCATCTGTACTTCTTACTCTTTGGATGGCACTTCCATCTCCCCAGTTCACATTGACATCATAAGTTCCCACAAGGGGTAATATGATCGAATCACTCGCTGTGTATCCTGCATTAGCTGTATTCCAGCGTGTGATAAATGAGAGTTGTTTCAGCTCAAAAGCGGCACTTGCTAGATTTGAAACCAGGGTGTTCGCTGTAACAGTATAGCTCATACTTGCCGGGCCACTATATCCAGTTGAACCGGTTAGTCCCACAAAGCAACCACCCACCCTGCACGCACAGGGAGTGGTAATTGTAACATTAACCAAATTCGAGATACTGCAACTTGTGGCCGGATGATTGTCAGGGTCTTCATAATTTAGTTTTACTACAAACTCTTGATCTCTCTGTCTGGTGGTCAATGGCAAATTAAAGGCAAGAGGAGCTGTATCATAAAAGAAGGGTGGTTTTGGTTGCACCCAGGAAGTCGCTCCAGTGCTGTAATCATTGTAGGAAGTAACACCAGTTATATCCCAATTACTAAGATTCTGATTAAATGCAGTGGCATTCTCAAACATATTACTCATGTCTGTGACATTTGATATATTCCAGCCACTAATATTCTGATTAAATGCAGAAGTATTGCAGAACATATGGGTCATAGTAGTCACATGACCTGTATTCCAAGAGCTAATATCTTGATTAAAAGCAGAAGCTCCGCAGAACATATAGCTTAGATCAGTAGCTGCCGAGATATTCCAGGTCCCAATATTACTATTAAAGCTAGAAGCCTCTCTGAACATTGAACTCAGGTTAGTTACTAGACTCAGATCCGGAGCATTTGTTGCAGTGATTTGTAAATTAGAGGCGCCATAGAAGGCCCCTTCCATAGTTGCCCATTGATTGTTTCCCCAGGAAACGACTTTCAGAATTTTTTGAGCATCGCCACCATTATTAAATGAGAGGCGATCAAAGATTCCATCTATGGTAACTGTGTAAACACCAGGAGTAGTGTAGGTATGGGTCTTATTGGCATCGTTCCAACTAGTGATGGTGTTGGTGGAACCATCACCCCAGTCAACCAGGAAATTATAATTACCACCACTCACTAAAGGCAGGGTGATTTGATTATTGGCCGATGTTCCAGTGTTATCTGTTTTCCATTCTGTTGTGAAAAGCACATCTAAGTTGAATTGAGCTCTGGCGGTATTGGAGGTAAGAGAATTAGTAGTAACAGTGAAGTCAAGGCCCGCTACTCCTGTGTAGCCCACATCTCCGGTTACTCCTACCTTACAAATGCCGTTTCCATCGCAGGCGCATAGAGTGGTTACGGTGAGGTGACTTAAGTTAGAGACGGTGCAACTCGTGGCCAGATCGGTGTCAATATCGGTGTAATTAAGCACTATAAAATTCTCCACCTGAGAGCGGCGAGTATGGGTAGAGAGATTAGTGACGGTAGGAGGATTATCGATGTGAGGAGTTTCAATATAGGGAACCTCTCCCTCGGAGCTATCGGTAATTCTTGTCTTTTTTAGTTCAACATTACACGCGCTCACCAGGAAGAGAGAAAGGAGTGATAATACTGTTAGAATAATCTTCATAACTACAGGATCGGCATTCTTCTTATTGATCTTTAAAGGTTGTTAAGAAAATTTTTTTATTCTAATTAGAATGCATTGCTAAATAAAGTATATGTACCTAGAGCTAGGCCTCTTATGGCACAATGAGGTTCAAAGAGGTTGAAATCATGACAAATACTTTAAAAGAAATAAGAAGTATCAATCCTGCCAATCATGAACTTCTAGGGATCTTTCAAAAGCATACCCCGGATCAAGTCGAGTCAGCAGTTGAGCATTCATGGAAGGCCTTTACTTCCTATCGAGTGTCCAGCTTCAAGGAGCGCTCGCAAATTCTCCTAAGAGCGGCGGAGATTCTTGAGTCAGAGAAAGAGCGTTGGGGAAAGCTCATGAGTCTAGAGATGGGAAAGACTCTAAAATCTGGAATAGAAGAGGCCCAGAAATGTGCCTTATGCTGCCGCTATTATGCTGAGAAAGGAGAAGAGTTTCTTTCGAGCGAAAATGTCCCCGGTAAACGAGGAGAAAGGCGCATGGTGGAGTTTACTCCCTTGGGGCCAGTCCTTGCAATTATGCCGTGGAATTTTCCCTTCTGGCAGGTTATTAGATTTCTTGCCCCGGCACTTATGGCAGGCAATACTGCGCTCTTAAAGCATGCTTCCAATGTGCCTCAATGTGCTTTAGCAATTGAAGAAATTTTTCTTCGGGCGGGCTCACCTGATGGAGTTTTTCAAACGCTTCTTATAAGTTCCAAGGATGTCTCTTCGCTGATTGATGACCCACGAATTCGAGCAGTCACTCTTACGGGCAGTGAAGAGGCCGGAATAGATGTGGCCATTCATGCAGGAAGAAATCTCAAGAAAGTCGTTTTAGAGCTTGGAGGGAGCGATCCCTTCATTGTTATGCCTAGTGCTGATTTGGATAAGGCGGTTAAGATGGCGGTTAAGGCCAGAACCATTAACAATGGTGAATCCTGTGTGGCGGCTAAGCGCTTTATTGTTCATGAATCTATTGCCGATGAATTTGAAAAGAAATTTATAGCAGGGATGAGAGGACTTAAGGTAGGTGATCCCCTTGATGTTCTAACTGAGATTGGTCCCCTGGCCACTGACAGTATTAGGGAGAGTTTGATCGACCAAGTTGAGCGTTCAGTGAAAGGGGGAGGAAAGATTTTAACTGGTGGCAAAGCTGTTTCAGGAGCGGGCAATTTCTTTGAGCCCACCATCATTTCAGGATTAACACCTGAATCTTCGACTTATTATGAAGAGTTCTTTGGTCCGGTCGCACTCCTTTTCCGCGTGAAAAATTTAGAAGAGGCCATGAAAATGGCCAATGACACTCATTTTGGTCTAGGGGCCACATTCTGGTCACATGATGCTGAAGAGCAACAGATCTTTATTCGTGATATTGAGTCCGGTATGGCCTTTGTCAATGCTCAGGTGGCATCTGATCCCGCTCTTCCATTTGGTGGGATGAAAAGATCAGGAATTGGAAGAGAGCTTTCTCACTTTGGAATTCGGGAATTCACTAATATTAAAACGGTGGTGATTGCCGAGTAGTGGGGCATGGATGAATCAATTATCATTATTTCCCGAGAAGAAAAAAGTTCCTACCGGATTCACCTACTATCCAAATTTTATCACATCAGAGGAAGAGCAAGAACTCTTGACTATTATCAAGGACCTCAGCTTTTCGAGCTTTGAGATGCATGGGGTAGAGGCCAAGCGGAAGATCATTCATTATGGAATGAAGTATGATTTTCTTAACCGATCAGCTTCAAGTATTGGCCCCATTCCAGAATGGCTTTGGGACCTAAAAAATCGCAGTGAAGTTTTATTAGGGAAAGTTATACCTCAAGCACTCGTAACTTCCTATCCCATAGGTTCAGCTATTGGCTGGCATCATGATGCTCCTTCTTTTGAATCCCTTTTGGGTATATCTCTTTTAAATAGTTGTCGCTTTCAATTAAGAAGAGGAGAGATGAGACATTGGGAGAAGTATGAAATTAATCTTGAGGCCCGATCAGCTTATGTTGTAAGGGATGAGGCAAGATGGCAGTGGCAGCATCATATCCCTCCGGTGAAGGACCAACGGTACTCAATAACCTTTCGTACAATAATTTAAGCTGAGACTTTTTTAAGAAGATCACTCAGAGTCATTTTATCCAGATAAGCATGGGTATTGGCCTCAATGCCATTAACGATTCCGCATAAAATTTCCTGCATGGAGCAGCTCACAGGACAGGCCTTAGTAATGGGTTTATTGGGAGTGCAAAGCATTTGCTTTTCTTCCAGAGAAGCTAGGTAGATATCTTTTAAGGAAATAGCTGCGGGGTCCTTACTGATGCGGATACCGCCACCTTTTCCGCGAAAGCTTTCAATCAAACCTGCTTCAACCAATCTAGAAACGAGTTTTCTTATGAATGTGGGATTAGTCTTGAGCACCTTGGCCAATTGGTCTGAGCTCATCAGCTCATTTTGATGATAGGCCAGGGAGACCATGATATGAACCGAGACCGGAAAGCGTGTATCTACCATTTATAGATCATAGCAAGTTTTCATGAATAATGGAAATAAATGTATTAATTATGGTTGCATTTAAACTGATTTAGTTATAATGTATCATTCATGGATGCATTAAGCTTTCTACCTTGGAGATGTACCCAAGTGGTCTAAGGGAATCTGCCTTGCACGGCAGTTGTTCGGTGGTTCGAATCCATCCATCTCCTCCAACTATAACTAGAGGTCTTCATGTCGGTATTATTTCAACCTTTAAAACTTGGTTCCCTCACACTTCCTAATCGTATTGTTATGGCCCCTCTTACGCGGGCCCGGGCCGGTGCGAGTAGAATTCCTAATGCTCTTATGGCCGAATACTATGCTCAGAGAAGCTCTGCGGGTTTAATTCTTACTGAAGCAACCTCTGTCGATCCTATGGGTGTGGGTTATGCGGATACTCCTGGAATTTGGTCCCAGGAGCAGGTTGAGGGTTGGAAGAAGATTACCTCTGCTGTTCATGCTAAAGACGGAAGGATTTTTATGCAGCTCTGGCATGTAGGAAGAATTTCTGATCCTATGTTTCTGGATGGAAAAACACCTGTGGCCCCTTCTGCTATTGCGGCCAGTGGACATGTTAGTCTTGTTCGTCCGGAGAAAAATTATGTGACTCCACGAGCACTTGAAACAGAAGAGATCGCCGGTATTGTTGAGGCCTACAGAAAGGGGGCTGAGAATGCTAAAAAGGCAGGCTTTGATGGGGTTGAGATTCATGGTGCTAATGGATATCTCCTGGATCAGTTTCTGCAAGATGGAACAAATAAGCGCACGGATAAGTATGGTGGAAGTGTAGAAAATCGCGCACGTCTTTTACTTGAAGTGGTGGATGCCGCTACTAGTGTTTGGGGAGCTGAACGAGTGGGAGTGCATCTCTCGCCTCGAGGGGATTCTCATTCCATGTCTGATTCAGATCCAAAGGCGACTTTTGGTTATGTGGCCCGTGAATTAGGAAAAAGAAAAATCGCCTTCATTTTTACTCGTGAGTATCAGGGAGAAGATAGTCTCTCTCCTATGATGAAAAATGAATTTGGTGGAGTCTTTATTGCCAATGAGAAATTCAATAAAGAAAGTGCAGAGAAATTTATTTCAGAAGGCATGGCCGATGCAGTATCCTTTGGAGTTCCTTACATTTCTAATCCTGATCTGGTGGAGCGTTTCTCACAAAACGTACCCCTAAATGAAACAAATTTCACAACCATTTATGGCAAAGGAGCTTTGGGTTATACGGACTATCCGGCATTTAAATAGTTACTTCCCTTTTAAAAATCGGTCCACCTTACCTTCACGTACGAAGAACTCATAGCAAATCAGCAGAAGAGTTGTGCTGAGGAGAAACACCAAAGCACCTTTTGTGAGTGCAGGTAAGGTCAGATCTTTTAGAAGAAAGACCATCAGGATGACGATGGGAAAATGAAAGATATATATCCAGTAGGAACTTGTTGAAAGATAAGTCACTGCAGGATGAGGCCTCAGATAAATTCTTCGGGCCAAACCTAAAGACGAAAAAATTAAGCTCCATGCACTGAAAGCAGAGAGAAAACAAAGAATAAAGAGATTATCCTCTGCTAGATTATTCATATTGAAGGTTAGGTAGAAGATAATTCCTAGTCCAATCACTAAAGCCGTAATGTTGGTCAAATAAGAATTGACGCTTCTCGAAGCTCTTCCATAATTGATCCACCCAAACAGAAAGAAGATGAAGTAGACAAGAAAGGCTCCCCTTTTCGGAAAGAAGCTAGCAGCAGCATTTACTGACCCCCCGTGAAAAGAAATAACTATTGCCAACAAAAGGGAGAGAGTAGGTATGCTTGTATAAGAGGAAAAACTTGGCATATTTTTTTCTAACCAACCAGATCTTAGAATTCTCTCTAGCAGTACAACCGTGGAATAGCAGTAAAGAAGATAGAAGAGAAACCACAGATGAATAGGGCCTGAAACAGACAGAATATAGGAAAGAGTTACTTCTTCTTTTAAGTTTAATAGAGGAAGAAGACCGAGACCAACTAGACCAAAGAGAATGGGCCAGAAGACAATAAGTGGATAAAGAATTCTTTTTTTCCTCTTATGGAGAAAGGCCAGTCTTCCTTCTTTCTCATAACTATATCTTCCAAAGAAGCCGGCCATGACAAAGAAAAGTGGCATTCTAAAAATGTGTATCACGTTATGAAAATAATCAAAGAAGGCATGGTTTTTTGCGTCTTTATAGGGCCAGAGTGTCAAGGTCTCTTGGGGGCCGATGGAGAAGGGCCAGCTTGCGCCATGGCTCTCCATTCCATAGGAGATTGTGCCATGAAGGGCGATGCCTAAGAGCACCATAAAAGCACGAAGAGCATCAAAGTAATAGTAGTTCTCAATATTTTTTTCAGAAGGTGTGGCTTCCATATCAGGAATCATAGTATTCTTAATGCCCAAGTCAACGAGCAGAGCTCACTAGTAAGAGGTATGAAAATGAACCCATGGCATGATGTGGACTTAGAGTTCTCGGAAAATGAAGGACTCAACTGTATTATTGAAATTCCCGCAGGATCAAAGATCAAGTATGAGATCGATAAGAACTCGGGTCTCTTGAAGGTGGACCGCATCCTTTATAGTTCAGTCCACTATCCGAGTAATTATGGATTTTTTCCACAAACCTTTTGCGATGATAATGATCCTCTGGATGTTCTAGTTATCGGCCAGCTGCCTGTGGCCTCACTCTCAATCATGAATGTCAGACCGATTGGAGTTATTCGCATGATCGATCAAGGTAAGGAAGATGATAAGGTCATATCGGTTCACTGCCATGATCCGGAATATAATCATATTAAATCGATCAAGGAACTGGCCCCACACAAGATGAGAGAGATGAGACGTTTTTTTGAGAGCTATAAGGAGCTTGAAAAGAAGGATGTGAAGATCAGTTCCATCGATGATGAGAAAGAAGCGATGAAGGTTATTAAGGCCGCCATCTCCTTGTATCAAAAAGAGTTTCGCTCTTAAGTGGCAGAAAAAATGGTCACTTCTTTGTGAAAGCACCTTCAAAAAAATCAGCTATTTAGACAGGGAAATTATTTCATCTCATGAATTAACTTAGAAAAACTCAAGCTAATGATAATATGGGGTTATGAAATTTTTCTCTGTCCTCATAGCTCTGCAGTTAATCCTATCACCTGTCGCCATGGCTGCAGGAAATCAATCGACTACCGAAGAAGAGCAGAAGATTGATCCAAGTAATCCAAGTAAGGTTTCTGATCCTCAGAATGATCCTGTCTATGAAGGAAATTCTCAGAATAAATCAGGTTACGATTTCTATGCTAAGCAAATCCTAAGTATGTCTACCAGTATCATTGGGACCAACATCATTTCCCAATGCTCATTTGGGATGAAGATACCTTCTATTGCGACCTTTATGGCGGGCTCTTTGGTGTATATTGCTTCTGAACTCTTAGGTGCCAAAAAGCAAAACGAGAATCATAATAAAAAGCTCGATGAACTTATCCTCACGAAAGAAAAACTTGCTGCACTTAAAGGCGGAGGGGAAGTTCAGCGTGAGGCGATTGAATTAAAACTAAAAGAAGAGAAAGATACCCGTGAGTATCTCTTAAGTCGTAAGGGTTGGCTGCTGGCCGTAACCACCATGTATACAGCGGCCGCTGGGCTTGCCATTTTAGAGGAGACAGGTGGTATCAGTGCAGGTGTAGGTACTGGAACTTCAACTTGTACAGGTCTCGCTGCCATGTATGCAGCTAAAGATTGTGCCGGAACCAATGTGGGATATGCTGCTTGCTTTGCTGCTAAGTATGCTATGCATATGGGAATGTGTACGGCTACTATGCCAGCGGGATGGGCCCAGACCTTGCCTAATTTTGCTAGTCCCGCTTCTGTGCAAATTGCTCAAAGTTCTTGCAGCGGAAAGTATGCTCCTGCCTGTACGGCCTATCTCAATAGCTATCTTGCTATAGCCTATGCCAACTGCTCACCCCTTTCCATTGGAAGTGGGATCTCCGGCATGCTTATGGCCAAGGCCATTACAGCGGCCTACTCCATAGGACTTTCCGCTGCCGGGGGAACAGCTTTCACTAGCTATGTGACCATGATGTATGCCCTCTTTAGTTACTTCATTCCTTCCATCGCAAAACTTACCATGGCCTCCTATAATTATCCCATTCCTCGCGTAGCGACCTTCGGAGTATCCGCTGCCCTAGTTGGTATGATTACGGCAGGGCTAGGAGTAAGAGTGCAAGTGGCCGATGAAAATATTGAAAAACTTCAAGCTCTCTACAATCAGTTTAGGACAGAAACCGATACCGAGAATGGAATTGCTAAAGATAAACCGGCCGAAGAACTCAAGCAGAATGAAAATAAAAATGAATATGAAGTTAAGATTACCGATGCAGATGGCAAGTACCGAGCTGCACCCGTAAAAGAACTCAATGGCCAGAGCTTGAATAAAAATAATTGTGTGGCCCTGGAAAACAAGGAACTAGAAGTATCAAATAGCGCCTGTAAGAATCCTGTCGTCCTTTCAAGACCGAACCCTATTTCTCTTCCAAGTGCTGGTCAGAATGTTCTTAAAGATGCCAGTAACCTTGGGATAGAGCTTTCCAACGCCATCTCTCAAGGAAATACCCAAGAGGCCAATGCTCTCGCAGGTCGCCTGGGATCGATGGCCGACAGTGTGAGAGCGGCAACCCTAAAAGCGCAAGAGGACTACAATCAGGCCCAGAAGAAGAAATTTGGGAAAGACGCTAAAGAGTTAAACCTGGATAATGAAATCAAAAGAGAGCTTGCCTGGATGAAAGGTGAATATCAGAAGGCGGCAGGCAAAGACCCAAAAATTGCTAATGCCCTTAAAGGACTTGATTTTAATCTCTCTCATACAAGTCTATTAACTCCTGAAGACAAAGCTCAAGATCCTCTCGCTTCTCCACAAGGAAAAGGAGAGTCCGCTCCATTACTCGCGGCCATCTCGCCTGTTGAAACCTCTGCCCCTGAATTCACACCGCCCTTTACTGAAGGGGTAGAAAGTGATCCCAATTATGGTGACGGCCTTTTTGACGGGAAGGTTTCTACTGAGAACCCGGAAGGGCTCTCGGATGAGGCCTATCGGGCAGCTCGGGCCAATGGTTATCTGGGATTTTCCCGTCATAAGGGTGATGACGGAATTTCTTCCATGGTCAACTCATCCATCTTCAAGCAAATCTCCAATCGCTACTTTCATAGCTATCCTAAGATTTTGGTGAGAAAGAAAGTTCAGGAAAAAGAAGCTACGGGGGCGGTGACTAAGTAAAATTCTCAGGTAAAAGAGTTTCTATTGATAAAATTTCAAGAGGCCTTAGACTATAACTTCAAGTTAGTTATATTTAAGGAGCCAACCTTTGGATCAGTCCCTACATAGCTTGTTTAGCATCTTAACCGATAATATTTTTATCATCATCTACACCTTTGCTGCCGCGGAAGTTTATCTTATTCTCTCAATCTTCTTTATGCTTAAGCGTCATGAAAGCGTTCTCTTAGATGTGACTGACAATCTTTTGAAAGGCTTCCCAGACGCCCCCGATAAAGACTCTTCTGCACATGTGCATGAAAAGATCCAAGGTGCTTTGCAATTTATCACTAATAAAATAGCGCTCAATAGTGAGCTAAAGCGGGACTTCTGCAAGAATGCTGAAAAGATTAATGAGCGACCTTTCTATAATAGGCATTATAAGATCGAAATTTATGCCAGTATCATCTCGACCTTAGTTCAAGTTTTTCCGCTATTGGGAATTCTGGGAACCATTCTTGCTATTGCACAAACGGCTTTTCAACCCGGAGCCCAAATCGATCCTTCGGCCCTTTCCAATGCCTTTGTGCTTGCGATGGATACCACCATTCTTGGAATCACTTTTTCAATCATGTTTATGATTATTGAGAGTTCATTTCAGGCAAAGATTGAAAGAGTCATTTTCGAGAGTAATGAGTATCGCCGCATTCTCTCCAGTATCTATCTATCTTGAGATTATAAATTATGTTGAAGAGACAGCGAAAGACCGTAGAACTGACTTCCTTACTCGATTTGTTATTCGTGATGATCTTCCTTTCTCTATTACAAACCAAGAATCCACCAGCTAAGGCCGAGCCTCAAGTAACCCAAAAGCCCAAGGAAGAGACTCCCGTTGAAGTGAAGGCCGCTGAGGCGAAACCAAAGACAGCTACCATTCTTCCAGTGACGGCAATATTTCACTTTTATGGAGTTAATAATAATCCTGATCAACCAGTTGGCACCTATGCCATGAATGGAACCTTTGATAAGAAGTCCGGTGAACTTGCTTTAGGTGGAGTTAGCTGGATCAGTCGTCCTGAGGGGTATGATATGGTTCCCTTGAAAGGAAGAATCAATGGGGCCGCCAATACTTTTACGGGGAAGATCGATTTTCAGGATTGTGAACAGTTCACCCTTAAAAGAAAATCCAAGATACCTGGCTCTGAAATCGCGGGAGAATGGACGGGAAGTTATGTCTGTTTTCAGGGTGAGACAGGCCTAACCCTTACTATTCAGTAGATAATTTCTTCTTTACGTCAGAAGACTCCTGACAATTTGATGAATAGGCCTTATAAAGCCGGCATGTTAAAATTCAATGAGATTCCTCTTTCTGCTTCCTTACTTAATAATCTTAAGACCCTAGGTTATTCAACTCCGACTGCTATTCAGTCAGAGGCCATTCCCCTGGTGCTTGAAGGTCATGATTTATTAGGTATTGCTCAAACAGGAACTGGTAAAACCGCTGCCTTCTGTCTTCCGATCATTGATCGCCTACTTAAGAATGCACCTATTGGTAAAGGCATTCGGGCCCTGATTCTTGCTCCTACCAGAGAGCTCGCGACTCAAATTCAAGTCAGCTGCGAGGGTTATGCTCAAGGCCTGGGTCTTAAAACTCTCGCCATATTTGGAGGTGTGAATCAAAAGACCCAAGTTGAAGCCTTAAGAAAGGGAGTCGATATTGTTATCGCAACTCCTGGTAGACTTCTGGATCTCATGGGCCAGAAGCAAGTGGGAATGACTAAGCTTGAAGTTCTGGTTTTGGATGAAGCAGATCGCATGCTGGATATGGGGTTTATCGATGATATCCACGCCATCATCGAGAGCTTACCAAGTGAGCGGCAAACCATGCTTTTTTCGGCTACCATTCCAGGAATAGTTGCAAGTCTCTCTAGGGAAATCCTCACCCATCCCAAGCGGGTTGAAGTTTCTCCCAATGCTTCAACGGCGCCAACTGTAGATCAAAAGGTCATTTTTTGTACAAAAGAAGATAAGTTTCAGCTTTTAAGAAAGATTCTTAAATCAGAAGAGCGTGAATTAGTCGTGATATTTACTAAGACCAAAAACTCTGCAGATAAAGTGAAGGAATATCTGAGGTTTCACCGTATGGCCTCCAGTGTTTTTCATGGAGATAAGTCTCAGGAAGACAGAGAGCTAGCTTTGGAGAGTTTTAAAAAAGGCGGGATGAGAATTCTTATTGCAACGGATATCGCTGCAAGGGGAATCGATGTTCAGAATATCAGTCATGTGATTAATTTTGAGCTTCCTTTAGAGGCAGAAACCTATGTTCATAGAATAGGTAGAACTGCTCGGGCCGGAAAAACTGGGGTAGCAATCACCCTTTGTGATGACTCAGAAAGGCCCATCATTCAAAAAATTCAAAAATTGATCAAGCTCGATATTCCTTCCGAGAACTTCAAGGGGTCTTCAGAACCAGCTGGTATATGGCTACAAGAAGGACCTATCAGAAGAGTTACTCCTCCTACACCAGGAAGAAGTCAGGAGAAGCTTTCTTATCTGGATCATTCAAAAAGACGAAAGGTAGAGGAAGAGAAGGCCAAGGCAAAGCAGCATCCGGGCTTTAAGAATAAGAAAAGAAAGCGATAATTATCTCCAGATCCAACCTGCAAAAATTTGCAGAGAGTTCGGACGAATGACTCTGCCCTCATTAAGCGCATAGGTGCGCATGTATCCACCACCTATAAAGAAGTTAGAGTACTCTGGAAGATAGTTAATACTGATGGCGCTACTACCTGTCAGGGTGGCCGGATCATCAGAGAATCCGTTGAATTTAGCGGCGATTATTTGTTGATCGATTCTTGAAAACCAACGATCTTTGGTGAAAAGTATGTAACTTGCTACAGGACCCAGGCCCATCCATTCTCTTGAATTAAAGTTATTATAAAAGGCCCCCGCCCCCAGAGCAAATCTATTGATCAAGTAGTATTGATAACGGGTTTGAGCTTCGACTAAAAATCCGCCTCCTGAAGAATATCCTAAACTTAAGTTTGTTAAACCCACTTCTTGAGTGCCTTTTTTAAATAGTCCAGCGGTTTGTGCCGGGCAGTCCTGAACGCTAAGGGATAGAAGGAGGAGGGCGGATTTTCTTATGAATTTCATGGGATATGAGTATCATTGGAAAATATCTTGAGAAAATGAAATTAAACTTAAGAATGCAGTGTATATTAGATGCATTATTGATTTGAAGACTAAAACATAAGGAGTTTTCATGGCGCGTGGAGAAGGTGGACAAGATAAGGGTAAGATCAAGGGTAAACCTAAACTTACTACTAAAGAGAAGCAGGATAAAAAGAAAGAGAAAGCAAAAAACAAAGTTAAGTAGTGACTAGGCCAGGATCAACCTGGCCTTTTTAGTGATAAGGTTTAAGTATCCGATAAAGCTCTGAAGTTTTATCCTTGATTAAGGTCAGGACATCTGATCTTGGAATCAGAATAAGTTTTGTCAGACCTAAGATCTTGCAGCCAAGATTACTTGGTTCATCTTGCAGAAGATTCTTAATTCCCAATAATGTTCCAGGTTCAAGAGCAAGTCGAAGCTTCTTTCTTTTTAAAAGGAGCATTTCACCTTCAAGAAAAACAATTCCTGCACTTGGTATTTGGGATTCATAGACAAGATCGAAGTCTTTTTTGAATTCCAACACATCATAGTTTTTCTTCAGTAGGTCAATTTCGTCATTTGATAATTTTCTAAGAGTTTTCATTCATTTATGATAGTCGCTTTTTAAAGGGAGAACATGTCCGAGATCAGATTCTTCTTTGTGATTATTGTTGGAGAAAATGATGATGAACGTCAGCATTATGAATAATCTCATCTTCTCAAATTGAATTTTAATGGCATAGTCATAGAGGAGAGGTATTTGATGCATGATTCTTGGATACGTGAGCCTTATAGACTGTTTTTCCCTCTAGGAGCACTTTATCTCCTTTGGGGTATTTTACTCTGGCTTCCCCTGATCTGGACTCCGGATGAATATCCTGTTCTGGCCCACCGCTATCTTGTCTTAAATGGTTTTATGGGTTCCTTTATAGCAGGCTTTCTTATGACGGCCGTACCCAAGTTTTCAAAAACATCTTCCGCCAAAACTTTTGAAGTTCTTTTATTTGGTAGTGTGACTTTGACGGGAGTTTTCTTTGCCTATAGAGGGGAAGAGAAGGCGGCTCTTTTTGTCTCGGCCCTTCAACCATTAATCATTCTCTCATTTCTTTTTTCCAGAATCACTAAGAGAAAAGAGAATCCTCCTTATAGTTTTGTCTTTATCTTTGTTGGTCTTTTACTTTGGTTAGGATCTGCTCTTTCAGGCATATTCATCGATCTAGAGGCCCTTAAAAATCTTCACTATGAAGGGGCCATGGCCTCGATTATCTTAGGTGTTGGTTCGAGATTGATTCCTGGCATTTTAGGGCATGTAGAGGTTGTTGCTCTCCAAAGAGAAAAATATGAAAAAACCTTGCCCATTCTTTCCACAGTGCCAAAGCATTTTTTAGGTTTGATTATTGCTTTTGTTGGAAGCTATTTTTTATCTGAAAGTGTAGGAGATTATCTCAGGGCCTTCGTTGTAGGTTTTATAGCCTTAAAGTATTGGTGGCTGTTTAAACTCCCACAAATTAAAACTGCTCTCACCTGGAGCTTGTGGTTAAGTGGCTGGTTAATTGTCTTAAGCTTCTTTTTAAAGGCCCTTTGGCCTGATGGCATGATCCATGCCTCCCATTCCTTCTTCATTAATGGCATAGTTTTATTAAGCCTATTAGTCAGTATTCGAGTACTGCAGTCCCATGGGCCTGGTAATAATGAATTAGAAAACAGAAAGCTCATTTATGTCATCACCTTTCTGGTGATATTGGCCGCGGCAACCCGCGTCTCGGCCTATCTGATGCCGGCCTTATATCTAACTCACTTGGGTTATAGTTCCTTCGTTTTGACTCTTGCCATTATCGTATGGGGATTTGGCTATCTGAGATACATCTTCATTTTTAATAAATCTCATCCCTGAGTTGATTCCTGGTAGAGATCATGTTTTTATTGATAGAGAGACAGAAAATAATGACATCTATCATTAAATACAGGGATTTCAACATGAACAAAAAATGGATGCTCTTTCTTCTGGCCCTTGTGCCTCAGTTTGCCCAGGCCCATGTGAAATGGTTCAGTGACTACGATTTTCAGCATGCACCCCTTCAGTGGGCCCAGCTCAATCATCCGTACTTTTGGGGTCTTTTTGTCCTGTCCCTGGTATTCCTACCTGTGCTGGTTTACACCGATAGGTTAGGTGAGCGCTCTGCCGTCTACCAAAGAGTCAATGGCTTCTTTGATCAGTATGCTGATCAAGGAGGGCTTATCATGAGGGTCACGATGGGTGCCGTTCTCCTGATGTCATGGCAGGGAGACTCTTATATTGCTCCAGAAATAGCCATCCCTGCTCCATTCTGGGGCTGGTTTCAATTTGCTCTGGCCCTACTCCTCTTATTTAAGCAGACCACTATTTTAACTGGTATAGGAATGGTCTTTCTTTACTTCATGGGTATTTACTATAACGGCTTCTTTCATATGTTGGATTATGTAGTCTACCCAGCCGTAGGAATTTTTCTCATGGTTTCTTATGCCAAGAGTGAGAGAATTCGTAATATCGATCTTCCGGTTCTCTATTCTGGATTAGGCTTTTCTCTTTGCTGGGTTGCCTTTGAGAAGATGTTTTATCCCTATTGGGGACTCTCAGTCCTCGAGCAGGCCCCTGCTCTTACCATGGGCCTACCCCATGACTTTTTTCTTTTGTCGTGTGCCTTCATCGAATTCTCTCTGGGATATTTATTGATCATCTGTCTTCTGCATCGCCCGTTGGCCCTTGTGGTAACACTCGTTTTCTTTATCACCACAAGCTTTTTTGGAAAGACCGAAGTCGTGGGTCATACTATTCTGCATGGAGCACTCTTAGTATTTATCATAAAAGGCCCCGGAAAGTATTATCAGGCCCCTATCAGGTATCACAAGTCCCTTGCCTTAAGATCTCTTTTTGCCATCGTTAACTTTATTATTCTCTTTACTGTCCTGGCCTACCCTTACCAGCTCATGGCCAACAGGGCCCATGCTGAAGCTTTGGAGAAGCGTGCCAAGATGGGGCATGATCGCTTTGATGTTCCTGCTCATTCGCCAGTCCCCTCGGTTGTCATTCATGCCGCTAAGGATGTGAACGGGGGGTGGAATCTGCATTTAATGACTACAAACTTTACTTTCACTCCGGAAAATTCCGGTCAAGAGGATGTGGTTGGTGAAGGTCATGCTCATATCTACGTTAATGGGAAGAAGGTAGCACGGGTCTATAGTAATTGGTTCCATATCAATCTTGAGAAAGGTGTGAATAAAGTTAAGGTAACGCTGAATTCTAACTCGCATAAAGAATATTTCTTTGAAGATAAAATTATTCAATATGAAATTGAGCTCGATGAATCTCGCGAGGGCCCAACTCATGTTCATTAATATCTGATCAATTAAGTTTGGCCTCTTCTGAAAGGTATTATTCTTGCACAAGTAAGATAAGAACTTTCAGAGGAGGTCTTTAGTGAATCACAAGAAGCAAAGAGTCGTCGTTATTACAGGAGCCTCTGCCGGTGTTGGCCGGGCCATTGCCCAGGAGTTTGCTAAGCAAGGGGCAAAGCTAGGGCTTATTGCTCGTGGCGAAGAGAAACTTGACTCTACCGTAGCCGAAGTCTTTGCCCTAGGTGGCCAGGCCATTGCTTGTCCCTGTGATGTGAGTCATGAAGATGATCTTGAAGCGGCGGCAGTCGCAATTGAAAACAAGTTTGGCCCTATCGATATCTGGATAAATAACGCCATGGTTACCATGTTGGGGCCGGTTAAAGAAATTACCTCAGAAGAAGTTCGCCGCATAACCGAAGTTAATTATCTGGGCTCAGTTAATGGCATATTAGTGGCCAACCGCCGCTTTTTGCCAAGAAATAGCGGTCATATTATTCAAATCGGATCTGCCCTGGCCTATTTAAGCATCCCTCTGCAATCGGCCTATTGTGCTTCTAAACATGCCGTTCATGGGTTTATCCAATCGTTTCGAATTGAACTTATGACTCAAAAAAGTCAGGTAAAGCTCAGTGAGATTCATTTACCGGCGGTAAACACTCCTCAGTTTGAATGGATGGAAAATGATATGCCTAAGCATCCCATGCCAGTTCCTCCCATCTTTGAGCCGGAAGTTATTGGCCGAGCGGTGACCTTTATTGCAGATAATCCAAGAAAAGAATTATGGGTTGGGGGATCGACCTTAAAGACGATACTAGGAGCGAAATTTGCTCCCTGGTTGGCCGAATGGAAGCTTGCTCGGGATGGCATAAAGGATCAGCAAACAGATAGGAAGGGTCTCACTCATAAATCCAATATGTGGAAACCGGTTAATACTGATTACGGTGCCAAAGGCATCTTTAGTGACATCGCAAAAAAGCGAAGTTTTCAGCTCTGGTTGTCTATGAATAGGAAGAGTCTAGGGTCGGCTTCTCTCGTGGTTGTTACAGGTGTTCTAGCACTTCTGGGCACGAGTAGAAGATTGTGAACTTAACTAATCTTCCTTGATTCTCCCTTCCTGACTTAGCGCAAGCTCCAGTCTGATAAGAGCGATGTGAGAGAAGGCCTGGGGAAAGTTTCCCAGCTGGCGTTTAGAGACTGGATCGTATTGCTCAGCCAAAAGACCAACATCATTTACAAGAGACATGAGTTTCTCATAGACCTTTTTTGCATCCTCAATTCTTCCTTGTAAGGCATAGACTTCTCCCAACCAACCACTACATAAGAGAAAGGCCCTTTTCCCATTGGGTGGAATTCCCTCTACTTCTTCTCTGGGTAGGTATCTCATAATAAGTCCTTCTTCCAGAAGAAGGTCTGCTTCAATCTTTTTAATAGTTCCCACGACTCTTGGATCGTTAGGAGGTAGAAATCCTAGAAGAGGAATTCTTAGCAGATTAGCATCTACGTCTTCTGATTCATAAAATTGGGTGAAGCTATTAAGCTCCTTATTAAAGCCATTCTTACAAATATCATCATGAATTTCAGATCTTATTTTTTTCCAATGATCTACTGGACCTTCTATACCAAATCTTTCGTTGGCCTCAATACACCAGTTGAAGGCGGCCCATACCATGAGTTTTGAATGAACAAAATTTCTTTTTGGTCCCCTTACTTCCCAAATCCCTTCATCTGGCTCCTGCCACTTCTTTTCTAGATACTCAAGCATTCCCCGGGCAAGATCCCAGGCTTCTTTAAGTGGGGGGAGTCCCATACATTGGGCCATATAAAAAACTTCTATAACTGAGCCATAGATATCCAACTGAAGTTGATCATGGGCCAAATTGCCTACCCGAACAGGAGTGGATTCTTCATAGCCTTTAAGCCAGGGGAGAGTAATTTCCATTGAGGGTCTCGTGCCATCGAGCTTATAGAGAACTTCCATTTGCGAGGGAAGTCCAGCTGTGGCCCTTACAAGCCAATGTCTCCAGGCCTCCATTTCTCCTCGCTGGCCAGTGCTATTAAGAACCGCCCGCATCGCTAGGGCGGCATCTCTCGGCCAGCAATAGCGGTAATCCCAATTCCTTTCTTCTCCGATCACTTCAGGAAGGGATGTTGTCACGGCCGCAACGATACTTCCTGCAGGACTATAGGTCATGGCCTTCAAGGTAAGGATGGCACGTTTGATAATATCAGGATGTTTTGAGTTATCATCCAAATGACAGGACTCTAACCACTCTTCCCAGAAATGATGCGTTTCCTCGAGGGCCTTTTGTGGCACCAGCTCCGGACCTTTTTTGTCATGCGATGATGACCAGCACATGTGGAAAGAAACTCTCTCTCCTTTGGAAATTTGAAAAGAAGAGAGCAATTTATATTTCTCAACTCTGAGAATAGAAGTTGCTCGGACTGTGAGTTGATCAGGACCTCTGATAATATTCACCTCTTGTTCGTTTTCTTTTTTAAAAAGGGGGATGAGTTCTCCATATTCAAATCGAGGACACATCTCCATCTCTACGGGAACGTCTCCTTCAAGACCTTCAACGATACGAACTATATCCACATAATCAGAAGCGGGAGGCATAAAATCGGTGATCCTCATTTTCCCGTGCTGAGTTTCATAGATAGTATCTAGGATGAGGGTGTTTTCTTTGTAGCTTCTGGACGTTTTTATAATGTCTTCGCGAGGTCTGATAGACCAGAATCCATTCTCTTTAGTTCCAAGGAGAGCAGCAAAACAAGCAGCGGAATCAAAGGCGGGGAGGCAGAGCCAATCGATGCATCCCTCATTACTTATGAGAGCAGCCGTCTTACAATCGCCAATCATGGCATAGTCTTCGATTCGTTGCATCTTTGACCTCTTTTTTTGGAAAAAGAAGTGCTATTTATATCAGGTTTAAATAGCAAAAAGCCACCCAGGAGGGTGGCCCTTATGCTGAAGATTTCTTTAGAGAGTAAGCAGGAATTAGTCGATGTTGCAAGTATAGTCGAAGCGACCATTGGCAGTAACAAGGCTGATTGTTTTGCCTGAGTTATAATGAGTAACTTCCTGAGAAAGGGTCTTTCCAGAAACTGTATCTCTCATTTCAAGTTGCACGCCATCATGACTTTCTGTAGCAGCAATATGAACATTTAATTGAACTCGTTTAGCGCGGCCATCAATTACAATAGAGGCCATACCATTTTTAACAGTGTATGGATTGTATTCAACAGAAAGAACTTCTTCCTTATAAACAGCTTTATTTAAAGAGTTTTTGCTTTGTCCAACAAGGTAAGGGGCAGTGAGATTTTTCGAACTATCTGATACCTGGGCCTTGCAAGAAAAGCTATTAAAAGCAAGAGTTGAAGAAGACCAGACCATTGTAGAGAGAAGAGCTAGTGATAATACGGTTTTCATAGAAAGCCTCCAAAGTGTTTAGTGGGAAGCAATTATCACTTAAAATATGCTAAGCCTATCTTAATGAAAAAATTTCAGGGTGAACAAAGAAAGGCCGGTGGATTTTTAAAGGTTTTCAGGCATTGATCTGTCCACTCACCTCTAAAATATCTGGCATGGCCAAAGAACCAACTAATCTTTTTTATATCTGGTGTGATTTTATATTCAACTGGGAATGATTCTGGAATTATTCCATCGACTTCATAACACCAGCCATAACTATTCATTTCCTCATCACTGATGACTTCCAGGGCCTCTAGGCCAATCGGGGTATTAAAGGCCGTGTGTAGACCAATTTCATTTCCAATGTGAGGAGCTTGAAACTTTTCTAAGACTGCAATCGTGATGGCACCTACGTTTTCAAAAGCCTCATCAACTTCTGTCTTAAGAAGTGGGCCGTCTTGGCAAGGTCCAATGAATTCTATTTCAAGGGCATTAACTGAAAAACTGAGAGTGAACAGACAAAAAATACGAATGAATGAAGTCATTGATGATCCAAGATGATAGTAGGTTTGTTATTAACATTCTTTAAGGTGAGAATCATTTGATTCCACTTCCCCCTCAAAGTTTCAGTGGCGATTTCAGTATTGGTGATATCCTGGATTTCAACTTGTGACATCTGGCCCACTTTCTGGCCCAGCTGAATAAAGTCTCCTAGATGAGTTTTTCTCGTTTGAGTATCCTTTAGCAGGACCAGAAGATTGAATGAACAATTATGTATTTTATATCCTGGAAGGTAATCCCATATCATGGCTTTTTTCAGCCTGATTTTTGAGATAGAAAATTCTTCGTTCTCCTCAATGAGCTCCAGAGACGTATACGGTCTTTTTTCCGTATACTTAGTGATCTTACCATTCTTAATAAATTGGCAGCGCATCACGACTTGAGCTTGTTCAGGAATTAATCCATTGGCATGGAGTTCACCCTCAAGATCATTGACCTTGAAAGTATAACCTTCAGTCATGGCCGTTAGTGGTAGAAAGAGGAATAGCATGATGAGGAATATTTTCATGACACCTACCTATCACAAACAAAATGATGTGACGATAACTCAATGTTTCATGAACTTCTTAATAACAAATCAAGGTGCTTTCTAAGTGGCCTCTCTTTAGAATCCAGACTGCGGAGGCAAAAAATGGAGAGACTGTTTTTCGAAGGTTTCTTACTGCAAGCAAGTCTGATTCTGGCCCTGGGGGCCCAGAATGTCTTTGTATTGGAGTCTGGTCTAAAACGGCAGTATCCTCTGGTGGTCTCCCTGGTATGTTTTCTCTCAGATTTTGCTCTGATTACCTTAGGGGTAATTGGCTCTGCTTCTGTTCTCACGGCCTATCCTGAAGCGAGAATCTTCATTGGCATTATTGGCGTGCTCTTTCTCTTTAGTTATGGTTGGGGAAAGATATTTACCAAGTCAGAAAAATTTCAGGAGAGTGAATCGACTCTGAAGATGACTCTCAAGCGCAGTATTCTTTTGGCCCTTACTTTTAGTGTTCTTAATCCTCATGCTTATCTTGATGCCTTTGTGCTTATTGGTGGGTATTCAGCAAAGTATGAACTTTTGAGTGATAGATTGGCCGTAGGAGTTGGTGCTGCTGCCTTCTCGGGTGTGTGGTTTGTTATTTTGTCTTCCACTTCTTCTCTTCTCAAGCCACATCTTTCAAATCCCTTTTTGATGAGAAAAATAATGTCTGCTTCGGGAATAATTTTAATCCTCCTCTCCGGTAAGCTAGGTATGGATGTAATTAGTTGGATGATTCAAGATCTGACTTGGGAGGGAAATGCCCTTTCCTCTATGCCTTACCCCATGGCCCCGGGAGATCTTTTTACGAGCATCCTTTTTTGAATTTAAGAAATTCCTGGATGAACTCATCTGATGAGAGATGTTTAGTCATATCCTTTCCTAAAGTCATCATAGCTTCTTTATAAAAAGTAATTTCTTCCTCTGAGTTATCGAAGTTCTTGTGAATGGGCATACGAGTGCGCCAGAACTTGTTTTGTGAGAGGTATTGAGGAAGAAACCGCAGAATATCTACAGCCGAAGAAGGCATGAGCCCAATGGAGATATGCATAGATTCAGCTTGGGTCTTAGCAATATGCCACCAACCTGAAGGGATATAGAGCCAATCACCTTTCTTTAAGGTGACTTGAATTTCGATAGGAGTTTTCTCTTTCTCATACTCGAGATTTTTAGGAATAGAGCTGATGAGCGGATTTGGATGAACAGTATTTGGGCGTATAGTGTAGTGCTTACTTCCTCTTGTTTGTAGAATAAATACTTCCTCAACATCATAATGCCAGCCAAAGGCATTATGCCCCTCCGGTGTGCAGTAGAGCTGGATATCGACTTCGGTATGAAAAGATTGGGCGAAATCTTGAGCGAGATTTAAAAGTTCAGGGTGAGACTTCTCTGCATATCTTAAAAGAAGGGTATGACCTTTTTTATGATGCTCCAGGGCCTCATTATAGGAGAGTTCTACATAATCTTTAATAACCCTACCGTCCTGTACAATTCTTAAGACAGAGTTTTTTTTATTCATGACTTCTTCAACCACCTTCCAGTTAAGAAGGTGAAGCAGTTCCTGGGCCCCCTTCGGCGAAGAATAGGGGATTTTTGTGAAATGTTTTTCAAGAAACATTTCCAGAGGTGTGTCTTGAAGGATCTTTTTTAGAATTTTCATAGAGGAATTCTAACGAAGATGCTTCCCATCGACTATAAAAAATCAGTCAAGATTTCCTCTACCTCTACTGAGGGAGAATCTTCCTGAACCCAAGAAAAATACGGCAATCGCACCCAAGAGATAAAGGGCATTAAGCTCCAGCATCCAGCCACCACCGGGCGATATCTTTAGAAAGTCTGAGGAGTGAACAAGAAGTATCGCCATCAACATATTAAAGGCAACTAGAAAGGCAGCTATTCTTACTTTCCATCCAATGATCATCATCGCAGGGCCAATGACTTCGCCCAAGAAAACACCGAAAGAGAAAAAAGCAGGAAGACCCACACTCATGAGAATTTGATCCACTTGTTCGGTACCAGTCATAAGCTTATTAAACCCATGTATCAGCATGAGACCACCGATGGTGATTCTCAAAATAAAACATCCTACATCTACTTTCTCAAAGCGGACAACGTCGGTAATGTCGTAATCATTATTTGTTCGAACTCGTGAATGATTAATATGTTCTGCTCTTTGCATATGGCCCTCCTTCAATTCAGGTTTAGTTATATTAAAGGGCCAGGATGAAGAGGTCATGAGGGGGAGTGACGTTGACAAGATTGGTCTACAGTGGTCTTGATGCAAAAAAAAAGGCCTCATTGCTGAGGCCTCTTTTGAGTTACTTCTTTTTTTTGAAATTACTCAGCTGCAGGAGCTTCTTCAACAGCTTCGTCCATTGGAGCTTCTTCAACAACAGCTTCTTCAGTTGCTGGAGCAGCTTGCTCTACAGTTGTAGATTCAGCAGGAGCTGCTTCTTCTTTTTTATTACAAGCAACAGCAAGAACCATAAGAGCAGCAGCGAGTACGAAATACTTAGACATAAATTCTCCTTTATTATCATTCTTATTAAATTTGAATGACTTAATTCCTGATTAATTACATATAAATTTATCGAATCTCTCGGCTCCCTGCAAGGGCCATGCTTAATTATTTTAATAGCTTGTTATTTTCTTCCCGACCCGACGGTGTCAATATTTTCTATTTACCTTGCGGCAAAGACTGAAGGCAAGTTTTTGAGGATAGTAAGCGGCTTCATTGATGAAGATAGGGTAAAGCTCTTCTTGTATATCATGGTCTATGCTTTCTCCTTTAAAGCTTTCGAAAGCAGTGAATCTTTCTTTAAGTGGATGAAAGTCCTGACCTTGAAGGTCCTTATGAATATAAGCGGTGATCTTGCCTGCTTCATTTTCTGGGTAGTAAACATCTTTTACTTCTTCATAGATCTCAATACTTCCTGTTGAAGGCAAGGGATGAAGAGAGAGATGATTAAGAATACTTTCTAAGATTTCCAGAGTGGCCTTTAAGCATGTGGCCTCTAGTAAATTATTAGGCACGGGACCTACTTCGATCATAAGTCCATGGTCTGATTGGCTTCCTAAATACTTTCTTTTGGGATCTGGGGAGCCAATTACCCGGCAATTCTCAAGAGAGGTCGAAAGTTTGGCAGAGATATCAAGATTCAGAGGATTGTAATGAGTCACAATAACGGTTGAACCCATATTTGAGGTAGTGGTATGAAGATCGATGACAAAGCAAGGGGCCTCATCGATCTGTTTCTTTATTTCTTTTGCGCGGTTGTGCTCATATGATTGAGCACGATCTTCGTGAAGGAATTGAAAGGCCCGATTCAGGTCCTCATCCTTAAATCTTTTCCCTAATTGATGGGCCTCTGGATTAGCAAAAATAAAATGTAAATCGAGTTTGGGGAATTTCTTTTTTAGAGCTTCAGCATATTGAGTTACTACCGTGACTCCTGTGCACTCATTTCCATGAGTTCCTCCAAATACCAGTACTCTCATTTCTTTTCCTCAATTCTGCGGACAAACTCATGAATGATATTGTGATAGAGATCCATTCCAGCAATGGCATCTTCCACATCTGAATCGATATTGGGGTTATCGTTGATCTCGATAATATAGGCCTTTCCGTCCCGCTCTTTAACATCGACACCATAGAGACTGTTGCCTACAAGGTGAGAAATTTTCAGAGCAGCATTCAGAACATATTTGGGTACTTTTGAGATAGGGAAGGTTTCGGCCCGACCAACCTGAACACCATTCTTTTCCTTCTTCTCATGATTGTAGATTTGCCAGTGGCCTTTGGTCATATAGTATTTGCAGGCATAGATTGCTCTATCGTTTAACACCCCAATTCTCCAGTCAAAATCCGTATAAAAATATTCCTGCGCGAGCAAGAGGGCCGTTTTTTTGAAGAGATCCTCTGTGACCTTGGTCAATTCTTCAATGGTTTTGACCTTATGAACACCTTTTGAGAATGATCCATCCGGGATTTTAATGATCATAGGAAGGCCAATTTCTAGAACTGCTTGCTTTAGCTGCTCAGGATTGTCCTTACTGATGACGATGGTTTTAGGAGCACTGATGTTGTTTGAGTGAAGAAGATTATGCATATAGATCTTATTTGTGCATCTTAAGATCGACATGGGATCATCCATCACCACAAGTCCTTCGGATTCAGCTTTCTTAGCAAAACGATAGGTATGATGATTAAGTGCCGTTGTTTCACGAATAAAGAGAGCGTCGAATTCGGCAATCCTTGAGTAATCCTTCTTCTCAATCAGCTCAACCAAAACATCATTTTCTTTCCCGGCCTTAATGAAATTATTCAAGGCCTTCTTATCACTTGGGGGCATGGCATCTGCAGGATTGTGGAGAATCGCCAGATCATAGCGATATTTTTTCTTGGCCTTGGGCTTTCTCCAGATCTTGTTTGAATAATCATCCAAGGATGCCGCAAATTTATCTTCATCGGTAGTGGAAAGAGCATTTAAACTACCAGTCCGGATACTCTTGATCTCCCATTTTTGATCCCATTCAAAATCAACATGAAGAATAGGAGCGGGGAAGAGATCAAAGATTTGACGGGCCACATCCTGAAGTTGTTCCTTTTCAGTTTTTCCAAAGTAAATGGAGATAGAAAATCCATCCCCCGGTGTTTGGTTTTTGAAGCCCTTTTGTATGGCCAGGTCAAGATCCTCTGTTTCTAGACTATAGAGAAAGGAGCGCGATAGGTCATTGATCGCCTTAATCGATGGGATGACTGAATGACCTCGGGCCTCGGCCAATAGGGAGCAATAATAGCCATTACTGAGATATTTATAATTGCGACAAAGATTGATTATCTTGATGCGTTCGCTATTACCTTTGGAATCGTAGAGATTTTCATCCCAGTTCACCAGATAATCCTGGGGTGTCATAAGTTGTTCGACAGGGTAATAAGAGTTCCAGTCTTTAAGCTTCTCTACAATGACAATAATTTTGGCCACAATCATTCCAAAGGTAATCACCAGATTTGACTGGTGAAGTTGATGTTACATTAAGTACAATAGCAGAATGAATTCTATCTTCAAAGGGGGCCAGAACTTGAAAAAAATTAATTCTTCTGCTCCCAAACCTCAGGTTTTTAAACCTGAGTTAGTTAAAATACGTAAGGCCCGCGTCTCGGATCTCCCTAAACTAGTGGAGCTTGAGAATGCTTGTTTTGATTATGATCAATTAAGCAGAAGAAATTTTCACTGGATGATTAAGCATGCTCACTCCATCTTCCAAGTGATTGAATATGAAACCAAACTGATCGGGTATGGTCTGGTACTTATCAATTCGGGAACCAGTCTTGCTCGACTCTATTCCATTTGTACCTTAAAAAAGTTTCAGGGGCATGGTTTGGCCTCAAAACTTATCGCCACCTTAGAAACCCTGGCCTCAGATGATGAGGACTGCGCTTATTTGCGTTTGGAAGTTAGACCCGATAATAAGGGCGCTATTAAGCTTTACGAGAAGTTAGGTTATCGAAAATTTTCTAAGAAGGATGACTATTATGAGGATGGGGCACCGGCCCTTTGCTATGAAAAAAGAATTCGTGTTCTGAAGAAAAAATCTCGAGTGGAGATCCCTTATTATCAACAGGGCACAGACTTTACATGCGGCCCCTCTTGTCTCATGATGGCCTTGAAAACTTTTAGTCCTAAGTTTGATATGTCTTTAACCACTGAACTGCAACTTTGGAGAGAGGCCACCACCATCTTTATGACTTCCGGACATGGAGGTTGTGGGCCGCATGGTCTCGCCCTTTCGGCATGGAGAAGAGGTTATAAGGTTGATATGTATCTCTCTCATACCTCGGTTCTTTTTATCGATACAGTAAGAAGTCTTGAAAAAAAGAAAGTCATTGAGTTGGTTCATAAAGATTTTGAAAAAAAGATTTCAGATACCAACATAAAGGTCTTCAGGAAAAGACTGACCTTGGTAGATGTGAAAGAGATCCTTAAGAAAGGTGGTATTCCCATCGTTCTCATTAGTACCTATCACTTTGATAATAACAGAGTGCCACATTGGGTTGTCATAACGGCCTATGATGATGACTTTATCTACATTCATGATCCCGATCAGGTTACTCCTAGCGACTATGAAGGAGTCATCAATCGCGTGCATATTCCGATTCCTGATGAGCAGTTCTTAAAGGTCTCCCGATGGGGCAAGGATAAGGTGAGTGCAGCGGTAGTCATTTACAAGAAATAGCGCCTTACTCGGCCTGTCTGAATTTTAATATTTTTAACAAAGTCTTAGCTTTTTCTTATAAGATACCTACATGCGTATTGAAGTACTCATTAATCAAGTAGAGTCACACCTCTATCCCTTGTCACAACCGAGGATAATGGTCGGGTCGAGTAGTAACTGCGATATTGTTTTAAATGCAGAAGGTGTCAGCCGCAAACATATTCTAGTGGTTTGTGAAGACGATAATTACTTTGTCATTGATCAGGGAAGTACTAATGGGAGCTACATCAATGAAGAGAGGTTGACTCCTGGAAAGAAAGTTCCCTTCACGTCTTTTTTTCCAGTAAGAATAAGTGATGGCATACTGCTCACTCTTCTCAGTGATGATGCCACTCGAGGCCAGAGCATTGAGACTCTTAATGTGGATAAAGGTGAATCTTCTTATCCAACTCTATCAAAAAAAGATCACTCGAAATCTTTCAAAACCGTGAGCTCCCTTAAACCGAGTAAAGCAGCTCAGACCAAAAAAGAGATTGAAGAAAAACGTCACTCCAAGAATAGACCGAAAGCTAAAAATGAAGCCGATTCCAAGCTCTATCTAAGCCTGGTTGTTGCTGCTCTTATCATTGTAGTTGCTGCCTATATTGAGTTATCAGATGATGTGGCCGATACGGGTAGGACGACATCTGCTTCCATTGAGAATCCGGTTGTTCCAAAACCGTCACCAGAAATTCAGGAAAAAATAGCTCTCATCACTCAAAAGGAAGCCACCTCTAGAGAAGATTTAATTTCACTGATCAATGATCTTAAGTGTATTTCAGATAATGAAAAGCTTCTTTGCGAGACAATTGCTTCGACTTCATCCAGAGGTTTAGGGGTCACGCAAATAGGAACAACGCTTAATATCTTTGTAGATGCTGATTTACTTATTGAGAAAAGTCTGGATTACTTTGCTGCACCTAATGATGGGGGCCCTCAGTATGAAGTCTATGAGAAGCAAAGAAATCTCATCATGGTAGGACTCTTGTTAAAAGACGGGATAGCACTTGATTTGAGGAATGAAAGGCTTAAAGATTTTAAGTTGGTCTTCGGAATATTCAAAAAAGAGGATAGTAAGAGGGAACTTCTCATAGCTTTTGCGGGATATCCAGAAAGCATTCAAAAGCTAAGAGAAAAATTAACCGATCCTCTGTTTGACAACATTAAACAGTTTGGACTTAAAAACAAACTGGATGTTCTTAAGTCCTACATTCTTCTCTACTGAATTTCTACAAGGTCTTGAGAAATTCTATAAGTTCAGATTTCTCCTGAGCTGTGTAAATTTCCTTGCCATCTTTCAAGAAGATTTTCTCATCATGACCTGCATTAGAGAGACCTTCTTTAGTTGTATCATAGAAAAATTCCGGGTTTTTCATCCAACTCACTGGAGTTTTGTGAGCTAAAGGATACCCCACGCAGTCCTGGTCAAAATCAGCTTCCTTATCCACTGCTGGCCCAGCCCAGTAGGTCTTTGGACGCTGAGAGGCCCGAGTAAGAAGAGCGCACAGATTAGGAATAGAGTTATTATGAAAGTACGGCCATCTTGACCAGATACCATCTAGAGGAGGTGGGACGTAGCCCTTTTGAGGCTCTACCACGGCATTTAAATTCTGAGAAATGGCCAGTCGATTTAAATCTTCGGCAAATTCATGCATTCCTAAATATCTCCCTGGATCAGTGCCCACGTTTTTAATAGGAGTTTTCACGTGATAGCGGACATTTGAATTTTGCACCAGTTCACTCTTGCTCATGTTATGGGCATGAGGCTGATCCCAGGCCTTTTCATAGGTGCCGTGACACTTCTGGCAGGATTGAATGAAATGCTTTTGTCCTCTCTTTGCTTTTTCAATATCGATTGCATGCTCTCCGAAGAACTTCTCATATCGAGGAGACTTACTGGCAAAGACAGCGGCCGTAAGGGCCTCGATCTCATGCTGAGCTGAATGCATCCACTCTTCTAGGAGATGCAAGTCAGTTCCTCGTCCAATTTCATTCCACAAAAAATTAGTATGAACGGGATTGCCTGAAACAATCGATCCGTCCGAGAGCCAGCGGTTTTTATATTTCACATTCCACCATACGGCCGGCTTGGAATCGGCCACCATCTTCTCCAGTTTATTTCTTCGGGGAAAACGATGAGAAAGTTCACTTCTCTTGGCGTAAGGGTCTTTCTCTCTTTTGGCAAGTGAGAGGGCCACTTGAGCAAGACTGGTATCAAGGCCCAGAACGACCGGCTCTTTTAGCCCAACATATTTAAGATTCTTCTTCGCCTTCTTAAGCATTAGTCTTTCATCTTCAGTAGCGTTGAGAGTTTTTTTGAAGACAAAGGAATTTACATAGGGAGCGAGCTGAGCGCCCTGCCGAAAAAATTCATTGGCCCGTGGAAATCTATTGGTGAGACCCAGAACTTTTACTCCAAAGAGATCAGAGACGTGGCAGGCAGCACATCCAAAAGTCAGCGCCTTTCCTTGATCGGTTTCTAAAAGCGTGGCCCCCATCGGAAGCTCCCTCTCGTAGTCCGAGAGCTGAGGGAAGGGGTTAGGGGTTTCAGATTGCTCGCTTTCAGGAAACTCATGCAGGCCCAACCAGTTAAAGACATCGTCCATACTCCTGAAGGGAGAGACAACTTTGGCGAGCTTGTAGAGAAGTTGCCTTACAGGATCACTTGGCCCTGTTTCAAAAAATGTTACCAATGGAGTATAAGGAATTTTGAGATCACTGACAGTGACAGGATAAAAGAGGGCCTTTTTTCTGCCTTCCATTACGATGTTATGAAATTCATTCTCACTAAGTTGATAGATATTTTCACGGGGAGAGTAAATTTCTGCCTCTTTCGACCAATCGGGGGCAGCAAAGGCCGATAGAGAAGCTGTAAACAAAATAAAGCTAGTTAAGGTTTTCATGCTGTCATCATTCCAAAGACTGAGCTGGGCAGTCAATCTCTCTTTTCTAACTCAGTAATTGGTATTGCGTGTTAGAAAAAAAGCCCAGGGCTTTATTGACGAGCTTTAGATTTTTGGAGAATGATGGAAAAGAAGTCATTAGCCATGATTTCATCTCCCAGAAATAATTGGGCCATCGGTAACGGTGGCCTTTTTATTTTAGCTTTGAATGAATCTTTATCAATTCCTGCTTAATTCTATTTGGCTCTAGAGGAAACTCATAATAACCATCTGCTCCCGATGGAGTTGCAGCGTGAATGAGGGCCTTTTTTGGCGAGATCGAACGGGCCATGATAAGGGTCTTAGTTTGGGGTCTTTTTTGCTTAATCTGCATGCATAACTGATTAACTGCTTTTGAGTTCACATCATAGTTGAAGATCACTACTTGGAAGTGTTCAGATTTCAAAAAAGAGTTGAGCTCTGGGAGACTCTTGGCCACCTTAAATTCGAAACCTTCGGGAAATTGATTCAGGGATTTTTCAAAAAAATCGGATTGAAAATCAAAACAGATAACAGGAAATTCTTCTATCTCTGACAATATGCCTTCAGCTTCACTGCTAGCAAACTCCTCTTCTCCCACATTAAAGACAAGTTCAGAAGCTTGAGAGGCAAGATCCTCTTCAAGCTTGGACTTCTGTTTTTTTAGGGCATTCAGATCAATGACAACCGTAGGCTTGTCCTCATCATCGTCGAACTTCGACATCCTCAGCTCCTTCCAATGTTACTTTACTCCCATCGGCATAAACTGGCCTATAGTTGAGGGGAAGGCTTAAATTTTTTCCTCTCTTAAGTCTCACTCCTGTCTTTCCGATAATATAACTATGGCCATTGAAGACCTCAAACTAGAATTTGAAGAAGATGAGAGCGAAGACTCTCAAGTAAAGGTTAATGTTGACCTCCAATTCTCCTCACCCAGAGTAATCACTCAGAGCAAGGTTGATCCTTTGCCCAAGCAGTCATCAGTTTCTATATCTCGTCCTGAAGCCGTGGTAAAAAAAATTGAAGAGGCGAGAAAACCATCAACTCCACCTCCCATCGCTAAGACACTTGAACTAGAAGAAAAAATTAAACGAATTGAGCATGATGCAAACTTAAAAGTTCTGCTGCTTGAGCAGAAGTTTGAACTTTTAGCTGAACTTGCGGGAGATATGAAGCTTTTAGAATTTCAGATTACTCAATTGCTGGGAAGAATTAACACCAAGCACCCCGATTTAGGCCCCGAAGTCAGCGCTATCAAAAAGTTACTTGCCGATTTCACTGGAAAGAAAAGAAAATAACTTATCACCTTAACCAAGGGATAAGTGATGCAGTCTTTCTTTCTACCTGCCCTTCTTTTGTGCTTCTTCAACATGGCCTTTGCTGGAGTCGATTCTCTTACCGTTAAGAATCTAGATCTCAATTATCAAAGGCCCTATGGGAGTGGGCAGGTAGAGAAGGCCAGTCTTGGTCTCTCCTTACATGAAAGGCCCTACTTCGTGGAAGTTCATAGAACGGAAGAAGCCTTGAAGCTTGAGAGTCCTTTTTTTGATCTTTTTTGGAATTCTCCCATAAAGCTTTTTCATAATATGGAGCAGCTAGACGGAAAAAAGATGAATCTCTCTATTGGAAAACTCCATCATTCGGCCCATGCTCTTCACTTAATGGCCGCCCCAGAAGGGCAGGGGGAGTATAAGTTTGATCACCTGAGCTTAGAGTGCCAGGGGAGTTCTCTTTCCCCTGAGCTTCAGATTCGCTTAATGGAAGACTGCCGAGAGGACATGGAACTAGTAGCAAAGAAAGTGGATGTTCCCACTGACTTTATCCTGGTTGATCTTTTAAGCAAGCTTCCCAAGGGGCCGCGTGAGATGCAAGCACCTGCGGATCACCTGAGACTTACGACAGAAAAAGGTGACTTCTCCCTTGTCTTTTATCTTAAGTACTTCGTCTATGCTGGTCTCAGGGCCTGGGGACATGTGAGTTTTACAGAGAATAATAAAATCATGCTTATAAGAGTGGATAGAATTAAATTTGGCTTCTTATCGGTAACTCAACTAGTTATGAATGAATTGGAGAGAAGAGTTAATCATCCTTCTGTTAAAGTTGAACCCCCATATATAAAAATCGAGCTTTAAAATGAAAACAGGACTCCAGCAGATTCAAGGTATAGAGTGTCTTACAGTGAAAGGCGAGGCTTCTGATACTGCTGTTATTTTTCTTCATGGCTATGGTGCCAATATGCATGATCTCTTTCCTCTATGGCAGATGTGGCATCAGGATAAATTTGATTGGTACTTTCCTAATGGAGTTTTGGGACTCCCTATGGGGCATTACGAAGGCAGATCGTGGTTTTCTATCGATATTGAAAAGCTTGAAAAGGCCATGCGTGAGGGAACCTATCGCGATATGGGAAGCAGCATTCCCCCAGAGTTTGATGATACCCTGAAGCAGCTGGAGTTCCTGGTGACTGAAATCGCTGGGAAATATAAGAAAGTTATTATTGGAGGGTTCTCCCAAGGAGCGATGTGCGCTACTCACCTTGCTCTTAAAAATGGACTCAATTTTAGCGGTCTGGTCTTGTTATCAGGAAGTCTGCTGGCCCGAGAGCGTTTTCCGAATATGGCCCGTGGAATCCCTTTCTATCAATCTCATGGCACAGCAGATCCTATACTTCCTCTTGCCGGAGCAAGGGAGCTCGAGGGAAAACTTAATTCTTTAAACTTTCAGGGAAAGCTCAGAGTCTTCAATGGAGGACATGAGATTCCTCCATCAGTGATTCAAGAAGTGAAGCTTTTTTTAAAGCAAATTACAGACGAAGCATAAAGCGAACGGCTTCTTCGGTAGAGTCAAAGAAGGTATCTCTTATGTAAGAGAAGTCTCTATCGAAGTCCATCCCGTAGACACCGAAGTTTGCTCCACAATAACCACCAAAGATATCACGGATCTTACTTTGCTCTCTGCCTTCATCTAAAGAGATGGGATCTTTCAAGAAGTAGCGACCGTCATTGGCAGAAGTAATAAACTCATAAGTCAGAGTCATCATGAGTGGTGCTGTATAGGCAAATCTTGGGGAGAAGCCTTCTTCTCTGAGGGCCATGGCGAGGTAGAGAGGTACATAAAAATGATAGATGTTGCGATTCAAATGGGACTGAAGCTCCCTTGGATAGAAGAGTTCTTGGTAATGGGCCTCGGAGAGATCCAGGACCAAGTTAATAGTGTTTATCACTCGAGAAAGAAGGACTTTATTGGCATTAAAGGCAGTATTGCCTTTAATGTCGGCCCGGTCCAGATAGGCCAGGTGAAGCTTCATGATTGAAGTATCCTGGAATAAGACGGCCATGACTTGGGCGGCCTTAAACTTGGTTTTATAATGTCCAAGAGTCAAAGACCAGATATTGAGATCAGAAAGCTCATGAGTCATAAATTTAGACAATTGTTCTTGCAGGTCCTGAAGATATACGGTGGTTTTAGTCTCCCCCAGAAGCTTTAGGAAATCATTCTTAAAGGCCACGAATACAAAGGATTTTGGATTCCAGGTCTTGGGTTCTATGGGCAAAAGATTTTTGTTATTTGAAAGGATAATATCGTAATCCAAAATTCTAATCTTATGCTTTACAGCTTCCTGACAAGAAAGCTGGTCAAAATAATTCATATAACGATTGCAGCGGTTGGCAATCAGAGTATATAGGGCATAATTTCTCATGGCCGCATTATGGGCCACAAAACGGAGTAGACCATTAACGCGCTTGCTCTCCTGAGGAGCTGCCTGAAGATTAAGAGTGAAAATCACAGCGAATAAAAACATAAGTGCATTTTTCATGGGCCTAAAATGGCGTAATGCTTTTTAAAGGTCAACTCTTTTGCTCGGAAATAACTTTGGTGGTGCGTCGCAAATTCTTAACTCATGATTTTTCTTGGTTTTAGTTTTCACTCGTGAGCCTTTGTCATATAATAACTGCCATACAAAAACCTCTTATCTATCGGGCCAAATATGACTATTTCCCAAGATTTTTCCTACGTTTCTTCTTCCGACAATGCTTTCATCGATGGTTTATACGCCGATTTCAAAAAGAATCCTTCTTCGGTAGATTCTTCCTGGCAGCAGTTCTTCCAAGGTGTGGAGTTCGGTCTTAATCGCAGTGATTCTTCTGAAGCAGGTGAAGCAACTGTCGGTAATCTTGGCAAGGAATTCAAAGTTTATCGCCTGATTGAGTCGTATCGTTGTCGTGGTCACTTGATATCAACCACCAATCCCATACGTGAAAGAGTGAATAGATTTCCTAAGTTAGAACTAGGTGATCATGGATTAACATCTGCTGATCTGGAAGAGTCTTTCACCATGGGTGAGACCTTGGGGTTAGGTAAAGCGAAACTCAAGGATATCATAGCCCATCTTAAGACTGTTTATTGCGGAACCATTGGTGTTGAATTCATGCACATCAATGATACTGAAGTCCGCGAGTGGTTTCGTGAGAAATATGAAACCGAAGCTAGCAGAAGACATTTTACCATCGAGAAGAAGAAAAGAATTCTCACTAAGCTTAATGAGGCCGTGGCCTTTGAAAATTTCCTTCACACCAAGTATGTTGGACAAAAAAGATTTTCACTTGAGGGGGGAGAAAACACCATTCCCGCTTTGGATGCCATCATCAATGCTTCGGCCAATCATGGAGTAGAAGAAGTTGTTATCGGTATGGCCCATCGTGGTCGCTTAAACGTTCTTGCAAATATCATGGGTAAAACCTATGAATACATCTTCAATGAATTTGAAGGCCAGGCCACTCCAGATCTTACTATGGGAGACGGAGATGTGAAGTATCACATGGGATTCTCTTCTCATGTTAATACCACTGCCGGGAAGAAAGTTTATCTCAAGCTTATGCCGAATCCTTCTCACTTGGAAGCCGTCGATGCAGTTGTTCTGGGTTATACCAGGGCCCAAGGGGATACTCTCTATAATGAAGATCCAAATAAACTTCTTCCTATTATCATTCATGGTGATGCGGCCGTTGCGGGCCAAGGTATTGTTTACGAAACGGTTCAGATGTCAGCCCTTAAGGGATATAATGTCGGTGGGGCCATTCACTTTGTGATTAATAATCAGATTGGTTTTACTACTGACTTCGATGATGCCCGCTCATCCATCTATAGTACCAGTGTGGCGCGAGTTCTAGAGACCCCAGTGATTCACGTAAATGGCGATGACGCTGAGGCAGTGGTTTATGCCGTTGAACTTGCTTCAGAATTTAGAGCTAAGTTTCATAAGGATGTTTTTGTAGATATGGTTTGTTACAGAAAGCATGGGCATAATGAATCTGATGAGCCCAGATTCACTCAGCCATCATTTTATAAACTTATCACAAAGCATTCTAACCCTCGTGAAATCTATAAAGATAAACTCATTGAGGGTAAACAGATCGAATCCCAATTGGCCGTTCAGATGGAAGAGCAGTTTAAGAATCTTCTTCAAGACCGCTTCAATATGGTGAAACAGAAGCCCCTTCCTTATCTTTATCAAAAGCCAGAAGAACAGTGGCAATCTTTCCGCCGCTCAACTCCTAAAGACTTTGATTATTCTCCAAAGACAGCAGTATCGAAAGAAGTGCTGGAAAAAAATCTTAAGGCCCTTACCTCGCTACCTAATGACTTCAGACCAATTCAAAAGATTCAGAAGCTTTTAGAGGAAAGAACTAAAAGATGGGAAGACGATCAAATTGACTGGGCCTTGGGAGAGCACATGGCCTATGGCTCTCTTCTTCAGGAGGGTATCAATGTCAGAATGTCGGGCCAGGATTGTATCCGAGGAACCTTCTCTCATCGCCATGCAGGTGTTGTTGATGAAGAGATGAATAATAGACACATCTTTTTAAATGCCATCTCTGATAAGCAAGGTAAATATAAAATTTATAATTCCCTTCTCTCTGAGTACGCAGTTCTAGGCTTTGAATACGGCTATTCTCTGGGGTCGCCGAATTCACTTAATATTTGGGAAGCTCAGTTTGGAGATTTTGCTAACGGAGCGCAAACTATTATCGATCAGTTTATTTCCAGTGGTGAGTCTAAGTGGCAGCGCCAGAGTGGCGTAGTGATGTTTCTTCCTCATGGTTATGAGGGCCAGGGACCTGAGCATTCAAATGCCCGACCGGAGAGATTTCTTCAGTTGGCCGCTGAATGGAATATGGTGGTAGGAAACTTTACGACTCCTGCTAATATTTTCCATGCCCTTCGTCGTCAGGTGAAGTGGGATTTCCGTAAGCCTCTCATCATCTTCACTCCTAAATCTCTCTTAAGACACCCTGAATGTGTCTCTTCTAAAGAAGACTTCATCACTGGTGGCTTCCAGGAAATTATCGATGACTCCTACGTCAATGCTAAGGATGTGAAGCGTTTGGTAATGTGTACTGGTAAGGTTTATTACGATCTTAAGGCCAAGCAGCAAAAAGATAAGCGCAAAGATGTGGCCTTGGTTCGTCTTGAGCAATTATATCCAATGCCAGAAGAGCAGAGTTGGAAGCTTCTCGAAAAATATAAAAATGCTGAGAAGGTTTGGGTTCAAGAAGAGCCAAAAAACATGGGTGCCTTCACCTTCCTTCGTCGCTATGAGCAGTTTGATGATTTTAAACTGATTGCCAGAAAATCCTCTGCTTCTCCTGCAACCGGATATGCCAGTGTCCATGCCAGTGAGCAAACAAGAATTATAAACACCGCCTTCGCTGAAAAAATCGAATTAGTTTAAAAGGATTATATATGGTTGATGTTAAAGTTCCGAGTGTTGGAGAGTCTATCAGTGAAGTTACCATCGCAAGCTGGGTTAAGGGCGATGGGGATATGGTAAAGCTTGATGAAGTTATCTGTTCCATAGAATCAGATAAAGCAACTTTAGAGATTTCTGCTCCTAAGGCAGGAAAGCTTAAAGTCCTGGTGGCCGAAGGTGAGACCGTGGCCATTGGTGCAAAGATTGCTGAAGTGGATGAAACAGCTTCTGCAGGAGCCTCTGCTACCCCTGAAAAAACTGCTCCTAAAACTGAAGCTCCTGCACCAAAAGCTGAGGCAAGTAGTGGTGATAAGAATTATCCTTCTCCGGCAGCGGCCAAAATCCTTGCAGAGAAAGGTATTGAATCATCTGCCGTTCAAGGAAGTGGAAAAGAAGGCCGCATTACTAAAGCCGATGCCATGAGTGCTCAGAAAACTGAGGTTAGCTCGGGAGCGGATACAGAATTGAAGGTTCTTGCTCAAAAAACGATATCTCAATCATTTTCACGGGAAATTAAGCGTGAAAAGATGAGTGGTCTCAGAAAGACAATTGCTAACAGATTGGTCACAGCTAAAAATACTACGGCCATGCTTACGACTTTCAATGAAGTCGACATGTCTGCGGTTATGGAAATTAGAAAAAAATATAAGGAAAGCTTTAAGGATAAGCATGGTGTTGGTTTGGGCTTTATGAGTTTCTTTACCAAAGCCGTGTGTGCGGCCCTTCGACAATTCCCAGCTGTAAACGGCATGATCGATGGGAATGAAATCGTTTATCACAATTATGCCGATGTTGGTGTGGCCGTATCTACTCCTAGAGGTCTAGTCGTTCCTGTTATCAGAAATGCGGAAAGCATGGGAATGGCACAGATTGAATCCAAAATTATTGAACTGGCCACTCGCGCTCGTGATGGTAAAATCACGATTGAAGAAATGCAGGGTGGAACATTTACCATAACGAATGGTGGTATTTTTGGATCTATGCTCTCGACTCCTATTTTAAATGCTCCTCAATCGGCGATCCTTGGTCTGCATAATATTGTTGAGCGCCCAGTGGCCGTGAATGGTCAGGTTGTCATTCGTCCAATTATGTATCTTGCTCTCTCCTATGATCATCGAATCGTCGATGGTAGAGAGTCTGTTTCCTTCCTCAAAGCAGTGAAGGAAATGATTGAAGATCCGTCTCGTTTACTTTTAGACATTTAAGGAATTGAAAATGGAACAGTTTGATCTTGTCGTTATTGGTTCAGGACCTGGTGGATATATCGCGGCCATTCGTGCAGCTCAGTTAAAGATGAAGGTGGCGATTATCGAGCGCTATAATACTTTAGGTGGAACTTGCTTGAATGTGGGTTGCATCCCTTCTAAGGCCTGGCTTGATTCCTCTGAAAGGTATCATGAGACTGTTCATTCTCATTCCATACACGGCATTGAAGTCGGCGAAGTAAAGCTTGATGTTAAAAAAATGAGTGCTCGTGTTGCCAAGGTGGTTGAGGGCATTACTGGTGGTGTCTCTTTTCTCATGAAGAAAAATAAAATTACTGTCTTTCATGGTCACGGATCTTTTAAAGACAAAAACACTGTTTTGATCACAGGAGAAAAGGGTAACCAGGAAATCTCTGCTAAGAATATCATCATTGCCACTGGTTCCAAGCCATCTGGCCTTCCGGGAGTAGAGATCGATAAGGAAAGAGTTATCACTTCTACCGAAGCCTTGAAGCTTCAGGAAGTTCCCAAACATCTTATCGTTATTGGGGGTGGAGTCATCGGTCTGGAGCTTGGTTCAGTCTTCAAAAGGTTGGGATCAAAGGTTTCGGTGGTCGAATATGCTGATTCTTGTATTGCCACTATGGATGTAGACATGGGGAAAGAACTTCAAAAAGTTCTTAAAAAAGATGGAGTTGAATTTTATCTGGGCCATGGGGTGACTGCGGTTGATCGCAAAAAAAATGAAGTCAGTGTTAAGGCCAAGAATAAAACTTCCGGTGAAGAAATTGAACTTAAAGGTGACTACTGTTTAGTGGCCGTTGGCCGTCGTCCTTATACCGATAGCCTTAATCTTGAGAAGGCGGGGCTCTCAGTTGACGAGAGAGGTCGCATCCCGGTTAATGATCATCTTCAGACAGCTGTTCCTCATATCTGGGCGATTGGCGATGTGGTGAAGGGTGCCATGCTTGCTCATAAGGCCGAAGAAGAAGGTGTGTTTGTGGCCGAGTATATGGCCGGACAGAAGCCTCATATCAATTACAATCTTATTCCAGGAGTCGTTTATACCTGGCCAGAAGTTGCTGGTGTAGGTTTTACTGAACAGGAACTTAAACAAAAAGGTACTGAGTACAAAGTTGGAAAGTTTCCTTTCTTGGCACTGGGCAGGGCCAAGGCCTCGAATGAGAGTAATGGAGTTATTAAGGTTCTCGCGGATAAGCATACTGATGAGATTTTAGGCGTTCATATGATCGGTCCTAGAACCGCCGATATGATTGCGGAAGCCGTGGTGGCAATGGAATTCAGAGCTTCAGCTGAGGATATTGGCAGAATATCTCATGCTCATCCAACATACTCGGAAGGTTTCAAAGAGGCCTGTCTTGCAGCGACTGATAATCGTGCCTTGAATATGTAACTAACTTGATCAGTCGGCATTAGTTAAGAAAGCTTTAATTGCAGAAGCCGCGGATTCTTTTTTATTCTGAGATCACAGGAGTGATCTCATGGAAATTGTTGATGATCTAGAAAGAATCAGGGTTAATGATCTAAAAAGCTACGGTATTTTAGATACTCCACCAGAGGTTAGCTACAATCAACTGGCTTTTCTTGCATCTATCACATGTGACACACCCGTGGCCTTAGTGAGCTTCATCGATAGTGAGCGGCAATGGTTTAAGGCGGCAGTAGGCATCGACATCAAGGAAATCCATCGTAAGACCTCAATGTGCATTAAAACCCTTGAGCAAGATCATGTTATCGTCATTCCTGATATGACTAGGAACCCCGACTATTCAGATAACTATTATGTCGTGGAAAAGAAGTTTGTCTTCTATGCAGGGGTACCTTTAACTAGTTGTCAAGGCCAGCGCATTGGCACCCTATGTGTCCTGGACTGGAAGCCCCATCATCTTAGTGCTGAGCAAGTATCAACTCTTCAAATTATAGCGGCCCAAATCATCGATCAAAGCGAGATGAGAAAGCGTTATCGAGAAGGGGTAAAGGATATTTGGGATATGTCAAAATCTAAGCAGGAAATGGAGCATAAGTATCAATCTATTATCTATGCCGCAAAGACGCGTGCTCTGGCCGAAATAGTCTCGGGAGTTTCGCTAAAAATTTCTGATCCCTTAAATATGATAAGAGGAGGAGTTGGACAGATTTCTCAGCTGATGAAGGACCCTGAAAATACCTTTGATCTCTTAAGAAGAGAATTAGAGTTTATCGAGACCAATTGCTCCCGAATAGCAGATACTTTAAGAAGCATGAAGGTCTTCAGGCAAATCCATAATAATGAGGGAATGAAGGCCCTGGATTTTAGTCAGCTCGTCCATGATGTCTCTTCTTTGACTCTTGCTAAGATTAATCAGACAGGGAAATTTGAGATGGTGGTTGAAGACGGCATCATGATCATTGGTAATCTTCAGCAACTAGCTCTTGCTCTCAATGGTCTCTTCGTTAATGCTTGCGAGGCCGTAGAGATGCTGCATGATAAAAGGATTAGTGTTCATTTGAGAAGAGATGGGCCATTTGCTGTGCTTAAGATTTGTGATTGGGGATTGGGTGTGGAAGAGCATATTTATGAATTTATCTTTCAGCCTTTTTTTTCCACTAAGGAAGAAGTCAGTCATCCAGGGCTCGGACTTTCTCTTTGTAAAACGATCATCGAGCGCCATTCGGGGACTATTGAATTAGAGCAGACTCATCGGCCTACAATATTTACTTTAAAAATGCCTTTGCCTACAATTTAAGATAGCGTGCCTCGGAAATAAACTTAATTTCTTTTTCTGTCATCTTTCTAGGGGGCAAAAATTCAGATAACTTATCTGCAATACTCATGGTCTCTAGAGCATGAAGATGATGAAGACGAGACTCTCTTTCTCCTTCTCGATAGGTCGTCACCACGCCTTTTTCCACATAGATGTTTACGCTACTTAAAGGCAGGTGGCGGATGATGCTGAATTTTCCTTCACTGGATTCAAAGAAAGTGTTTCCACTTTTTACAATGAGTTTATAAGGATTTTGTGATTTTAGTTTTTCGGAAGAAAGAACTTTTACTGAACCAGAGAGAAGATGCAGAACCACTGATTTACTTTCATGATCGAGGGAGAGTGATATTTTACTTTTGGGGCTCATTCTTATCCATTGCCCATAAATACTCTTGGCCGTGAGAAAGGAATCATTTTTTGTTAGATACGATCCTTCTGAAAAGAGATCATCTTTGGCCTTTACAGCTTTTACAACATTCGGTGGAGTATAAGAAAGATAAGTAACAGTACCATGGGATTGGGTGACCTCCCCCAGAGAAGCCGGAGGGAGTTCTGCTCTGATATTGAAGGTTAGTATCAGGCCGCAAGCTGTGAGGAGTTTTTTTGTGAGTCGATCCATTCTTTAATCTTAAAGGCATCATCAACAAAGTAAAGCCGGATCTTTCCATAATGATGGGTATGAAGCATGACCCTATCAAAGGAATTTTGCGAGCCAGCGACATGGACCTGGATGATATCATCCAGGGGGATGACCTGATGGTATAAAAAGAAAGAAATACTCAAGTAATCTTGTCCGAATATTACCTTATGATTTGTGTCATATATAATAAATGAGCTAATCATCAAAACCAAGGCCACTCCCAGAATCATGATAAATTCCGGAGCAAGTGCTCCCTTAAGCTGAAAAAGCAGATAACACTGAAGAGCATACCCCATGACGACTAAGGGAACCACTCTAACTAAATGATCTAAATGTTTCTCTCGGGTAATTATTAATTGTTTTTCTTCCATACTGCTTTACCTTTCGGCAAATTCCCTCAGTATATGAGTGAGAGAAGTGAAATATGAAAAAAATAGATATAGATCACGAATATGCTCGGCTTTTAGAACTTCAGAATTTTGGAATTCTGGATACTCCCCCAGAAGAGAGATTTGATAAAATCACTAGGATGGCCGCTTATCTTTTTGAAAAAGACACCGCACTCATTTCCCTGGTGGATGCTGAAAGGCAGTGGTTCAAATCCAAAAAAGGGGAATTCGTTCAAGTAACTGAAACCTCAAGAGATATTTCAATTTGTACTCATACGATAGAGCAAGATGATGTTTTCGAAATTACCGACGCTCTTTTGGATGAACGCTTCCGATCAAATCCTGCAGTGGAGAGAGGCCTAAGGTACTATGCAGGTATGCCTTTAAAAACTAAGAACGGTTATAATGTGGGTACACTCTGCTTATTGGATACCAGGCCGAGTAAACTCTCACCAGGCCAAAAGCAGATCCTTAGAGATCTTGCTTCTCTTGTGGTTGAGCAAATGGAGGTCACCAAGCTTAACTACTCAATTAAGAATCTGGTGACTCGCTTAGATGAGCAAGAACAACTCCTTATCAATAAAGCCAAAATGCAATCCGTCGGCGAGCTGGCCGATGATATCTGTCATCAGGTGAGTAATCCTCTTTCCATTATTAACGGGCATTTGATGATCCTAAAAGGAAAGCTTAATTCAGCCGATCTGCAGAATAAGAATGAGGTCTTTAAGGAACTTGAGATCATCGACTCGACTCTTTCGAGGGTGAGTGAGATTATGAAAGCACTCAGACTGTATTCCAATAATACAAAACCTATTGAGGGAAAAATCAAATTCAGTGAAGTGATCCGGGATCTAGAAATTCTCACCAGCAGAAAGATTGATAATTTGGGAATTGATCTAATATTAAATATTCAAAGCAATGCCAAAGTCCTGGCCGACAAGTCTGAACTCACTCACATCCTCCTGAATGTTCTGACTAATTCCATCGATGCATTAGCGGAAGAAGATCGCGAAAATAAGCGGATTGAGATTGATCTAAAAGATAAGGGAGACAAGGTATCTCTTACGATTACCGATAACGGGCCGGGGATACCTTCGGCCATTAGTCATTCCATCTTCAAGCCTTTCTTTACTACTAAGAGACGAAACTTTGGGCTTGGACTATCTATGACCAAGGCTTATCTGGAAGAGAGAAAGGGTGGGATTACTCTTAATATGAAAAAAGAACTCACTTCCTTTGAAATCTCTCTTCCCAAAAGTGCTTAGGCATTTCTAATATGCTGCTTGAGCTCTTCCACATCATCTAGGTAATAAAGCCTATGAGTTTCTCCATCCCGGAGAGTCAATGTGACATTATAAAAAGCGTGACTCGATGGATTGACTTCGATGTGCTGAATATGACTGTAGAGAATCTCTTCCTTGTATTTGATGAGATCAATACTGATTACTAAATGATGCCGGTGAAGTTTTACGGTATGGATCTGATCATAGAATGCAAAACCTAGGGAAACCAGCACAATGCCTATGCCCATAAAAAGGGAAACATCCAGGGCCAGATCCCGAGGGGCCCATTGTAAGTAAAGATAACATTGGAGAATATAAGCTCCGAAAAGATAGGGCATAAGTCGGGTCAGATAGTTGAGATGCTTCTCGCGAGTTATTCTCATGGTCTTCCTTATGATACGTTGCAGGATATTTATTGCTCATCATCAGGGAAATATCAATTTCCAGCAAGGGCATGCTCATTTTTTCCCTCGAGGGAAATGGGCAATTATTTTGACCTTTCCCTTTGTCACAATTGTCCTAAACGGTTAGAATATCTCATAAATTTTCCAAGGGAGTCCAAAGTGTCACAGAAGAGATTAGATACTTTTAAATCTCGCCAGACTTTGAAAGTCGGCAATAAGTCTTATGATTATTTCTCATTGAAGGCGGCCCAGGCGGCCGGTGTAGGTGATGTTGATAATCTTCCATACTCACTTAAGGTGCTTATGGAAAATCTCCTAAGAAACGAGGACGGCTTCACTGTTTACAGTGATGACATCAAGGCCATGGGTGAATGGACTAAAAACAAAAAGTCCACTCGTGAAATTAATTACTATCCGGCACGTGTGCTTATGCAGGACTTTACGGGAGTTCCAGCAGTAGTTGATCTGGCGGCCATGAGAGATGCTATTAAATCCGTTGGTGGGAACCCTCAGAAGATTAATCCTTTGGTTCCAGTTGATCTAGTGATCGATCACTCGGTTATCGTTGACTACTCTGCTACCGCTGGTGCCTTCGAAGCTAACATGAAGCTAGAGTATGAAAGAAATGGCGAGCGCTATAAGTTTCTTAAATGGGGGCAGAAAGCCTTTGAAAATTTCCGTGTAGTTCCTCCTGGAACAGGTATTTGCCACCAGGTTAATCTTGAATATCTTGCTCAAACTGTCTGGACAAAAGCTGAAGATGGAAAAGAGCTCGCCTACTGTGACACTTGTGTCGGAACCGATTCTCACACAACTATGGTTAACGGTCTTTCGGTTCTTGGTTGGGGTGTTGGTGGTATCGAAGCCGAAGCCGCTATGCTTGGCCAGGCCGTCACCATGCTTATCCCAGAAGTCGTGGGCTTTAAGCTTAAAGGCAAGGCCCGTGAAGGTGTTACTGCTACCGATATCGTTTTAACTGTGACTCAAATGCTTCGTAAGAAAGGTGTGGTAGATAAGTTTGTTGAATTCTATGGACCAGGTCTAAAGGACTTAACACTCGCTGATCGCGCTACCATCGCCAATATGGCCCCTGAGTATGGGGCCACTTGTGGCTTCTTCCCAATCGATGAGAAGACCATCGAGTATCTAAGATTTACTGGTCGTGATGAAGATCGCGTTCAGTTAGTTGAGGCCTATGCTAAGGAGCAGGGACTTTGGAGAAATGATCATAAAGATCCTATCTTCTCTGATACTCTTGAGCTTGATCTCTCTCATGTTGAGCCATCTCTGGCCGGACCTAAGCGTCCTCAAGACAGAGTTGCTTTAACTGATCTCGCCGCTGGATTTAAGAAAGATCTTGTTTCTGAAACTGGCTTTAAAGTGAAGGCCGATGATGCTGAGAAGACTCAGACCGTTGATGGAGAGTCATTTACTCTTACTCACGGTAATGTCATGATTGCTGCCATCACTTCTTGTACTAATACTTCTAACCCTTCCGTTCTTATTGCTGCTGGATTAGTCGCTAAGAAGGCCAATGCTCTTGGACTTAAGACTAAGCCATGGGTTAAGACGTCTCTTGCTCCTGGATCTAAAGTGGTAACGGATTACCTTGAAGCCGCTAATCTTCAGGGTGAACTCAATAACTTGGGCTTTAATCTTGTGGGATATGGATGCACGACTTGTATTGGCAACTCGGGTCCTCTTAAGCCGGCTTTCTCTAAAGCTATTAAAGATGGTAACCTCACGGCCGCTGCCGTTCTTTCTGGTAACAGAAACTTTGAAGGTCGCGTTTCTCCCGATGTTAAGGCCAACTACCTGGCCTCTCCTCCATTAGTTGTGGCCTATGCCATTGCTGGAAACGTGAAGATCGATCTAGCGAGTGAGCCAATCGGTAAAGATCAGAAAGGCAATGATGTTTATCTTAAAGATATCTGGCCCACTTCTCAGGAAGTTCACGATACCATCGCTAAGTGTGTCACACCTGCCATGTTTAAATCTCGCTACAGCGATGTGTTTAAGGGTGATGAATTCTGGCAGAAAGTATCTGTTCCAGAAGGGGAGACTTTTGCTTGGGATGCGAGTTCGACTTACATCAATAACCCTCCTTACTTTAAGGGCATGACTAAAGATCCAAGTGCCATCTCTGATATAAAGAGTGCTAATGTACTAGGTCTCTTTGCTGACTCCATCACCACTGACCATATTTCTCCTGCTGGATCCTTTAAGCCTGAGACTCCTGCTGGTTCATATCTCGTTGAGCGTGGAGTTGCTCCTAAGGACTTTAACCAGTATGGCGCTCGTCGTGGTCATGATGAAGTCATGACTCGCGGAACCTTTGCCAATATTCGTCTTAAAAACGAAATGGTTAAATCTGGTAAGGAAGGTGGATACACCACTTACATTCCTTCAGGTGAAGAAACCACGATCTATGAGGCTTCTCAAAAGTATCAGGCCGCTGGAAAAGCTCTGGTAGTGGTTGCTGGTAAGGAATATGGAACGGGATCATCTCGTGACTGGGCCGCCAAGGGGACTCGTCTTCTAGGTATTAAGGCCGTGATCACTGAAAGCTTTGAGAGAATTCACCGCTCGAACCTTATTGGGATGGGTGTTATTCCTCTTCAGTTCACAGATGGCCAGAATAGAAAGACGCTTAACCTTGATGGCTCTGAAGAATTTAGCATCACTGGAATGTCTAATATGAAGCCTAAGGCGATTCTTGACGCTCAAATTAAGCGCAAGAATGGGGAAGTCACCAATGTGAAATTGCAGTCTCGTATCGATACTGCCAATGAGCTTGAGTATTTCAACAATTCGGGAATCCTTCATTACGTATTAAGAAAATTAAACGCTTAATTCTTAACCAAAAGGGCCACTCTTAGAGTGGCCTTTTTTTTTGATTTCAAGGTAAAGTTATTTTCATGGAAAATTTAAAAGATCAAAGAGTCCTTATTACCGGTGCTTCTTCTGGTATTGGAAGAGCGATGGCCCTATCGCTAGCAGAAAAAGGATCGGAACTTTTTTTACTCGCCCGCCGCTCTGATAAGCTCACTGAACTGCAAAGCGAGATTAAAACAAAATACCCAGAGGTAAAAAATCATTTAATAGTGGGCGATATTAACGACTCGGAAATAGGGGAAAAGATTAGGACATGCACTCAAGAGAAGATCGATATTCTTATCAATAATGCTGGGCTTGCCATTGGAAAAGAGAGAGTGGAAGAGGCCCAGTTTTCTGATTGGGAGCAAATGATTAACACCAATATCACGGCAAACTTCAAGCTCTCTCATTTAGTTGTACCCTGGATGCTTAAAGCAAAAAAAGGCGACATTATTAACCTCTGCTCCATAGCCGGCCACTATACCTATCAGGGAGGATCTGTTTATTGCGCTACTAAGCACGCGGTAAATGCCTTCACCCGTATCCTGCGGGAAGAGACCTGCGGACAAAATTTGAGAGTCATGCAGATATCTCCGGGAATGGTTGATACTGAATTTAGTACCGTAAGGTTCAAAGGGGATAAGCAGCTCGCAGATGCCGTATACGCTCATATGACTCCACTTATGGCCGAAGATATTGCTCGCATGATGATCTTTATGCTGGAGCAGCCTCGCCATGTAGTCATCGATGAACTTATTACCATGCCCACGGATCAGGGATCTCCCACCACCGTAAGGAGGTCCAAGTGAAGAGTCTAGAAGCCGTTTGTGTGACTTCGCAAATGATAGCTCGCCAGCAGATAACTTTTGATGAGAGCACGGGACTTATTCTTGAGGTAGGTGATCTTGGCATTCCTCGAGAGAAGCTCGATTATTTGTTTAGTGATGATTGCTTGCTCTTTGCAGGCATGGGTGACGTGCATATTCATGCTCGGGAAGATGTTTCCGGTAAAAATACTTACAAAGAAGATTTTCTTTCTGCTCAAAAGGCCATGCATAATGGGGGAGTCTCACACGCTGGAGACATGCCTAATAATCCTATCCCTCCCATAGATGATAATAGTTATGAGGAGAAATTTAAACTTGCTCAAAAGGCCCAGGGCGAGCTCTGGCTTTATGCAGGCATAGGTCCTGAGACTCGGCCGCTATCCTATCCTGTTCCTTATAAGGTTTATATGGGGCCATCGGTGGGCGAGCTTTTTTTTAAAGATCTGAAAGGTCTGGATGAAGCCTTGGTTCATTACAAGGGACAATGGGTGAGCTTTCACTGTGAGGATCCAGAAATTTTAGAGGCCCATAAAGGGGAGGATCAACATCATCTAAGGCGTCCAGAAGAAGCCGAGGTTGTTGCGACTCAGGATGCCATAAGGCTTATTGAAAAGTATCAGCTTAAAGGCAAACTCTGTCATTACAGTACTCAGAAAGGACTGGCCTTAGTGGAAGAGGCCCGCTCTCGAGGTGTTGATATTTCTTTAGAAGTTACTCCTCAGCATCTTTACTATGAAATCGAAGAATTGAGTGAAGTGGAAAGAAAACAATTTCAGATGAATCCGCCTATTCGTGGTGAAAAAGATCGCAGATCACTCCTAGCGGCCCTTAAACAAGGCGGTATCCAGTACCTCGCTACCGATCATGCTCCTCACACCCATGAAGAAAAATTAAAGGGCACCTCAGGACTTACCGGGCTTGATACCTATGGGGCCTTTGTCACATGGTTGATTCAAGAGGGAGTTGATCCAAAAATTATTGCCAAGGTCACCTCTGAGAACCCTGGTGCCTTTCACAATCAATTCCTACCTAGCTGGAAAAAGCTCTCAAAGTCATATGAATCTTATGGAAGGGGTTTGGGTCATCTTGAAAAAGATTATCGCGCTAGCTTCACCATCCTGAATTTAAATAGACCTCTCTATGTGACATCTGAATTTCTTAAGACTAAAGTTAATCATAGTCCTTTTTTAGACGTGACCTTTCCCGGTCAAGTTGAAGCACTCTTTATTGGTGGCAAAAGAATATGAAACTCATTCTTCTTAGTTTTTTATCAGTTTTCTTTCTTTTTATTCTTTTTCTCGCCTGGGCAGGATACCCCTGGAGCTTAAGAGAGAAAAAACTAAGCCCAGAGATTATACATATCGAGCCAAAGGAGATGTTTGATGAGGACACAGATCCTTCTGTTATAAAAATCCTTACCTGGAATCTTGGTTTTCTTTACGGAAAGGGTTCCGAGGGGCCAGGATATATAACTCGAGATAATGAATACTTCCAGTCCAGACTTGATCAACTGGTTGAAGAAATTAAGAAGTGGGACCCAGATGTCATCTGCTTTCAGGAAATAGATTTTGATTCCAGTCGTTCTCAAAAAATAAATCAGGCCCGTTATGTGGCAGAAAAGGCTGGCTATCCCTATGTGGCCGAGGCCATTAGTTGGGACGCCAATTATATTCCCTTCCCCTATTGGCCCATTACCAATAATTTTGGTGGCATGAAATCCGGTGGGGCCATTCTGAGTCGTTATCCATTAAAGGGCCATGAGGTCACTCTTCTGGATAAACCGGCCTCTCATCCTTGGTGGTATAATGTCTTCTATCTTCATAGATACTTTCAGAAAGTCACTCTTGAAGTGGGGACAAAAACCTTTTCACTGGTTAATCTTCATCTGGAAGCCTTTGATAAGAAAGATCGCGAAAAGCAAATTAATGAACTTATCGCTCTTTCACAAAAAGAAAAAATTGATTTTATTGCCGGGGACTTTAATATGGTTCCCACCAGTGCCATGAATAAAAGTAAGTTTGAAGAAGGTGATGATAATTACGAAAATGACCCGAGCTTTGAGCTCATGACCAAATCAGGCATGTTGGAAGTGATCCCGGAAGAGATCTATGCCCAGATGGAATCTCATTATTTTACCTTTCCTTCCTGGAGGCCAGACAGACGGCTGGATTATATTTTTTATCAGGCAGGCCATAAAATGATGAAGGCCGAAATTTTACCTTCGGCCTTGTCGGATCACTTACCACTTAGGACAAGTTTTCAAATAGATTCACCAAAAGTTAATCCATATTCACTATAAGCTTTTGACCGGGATAGATAGTCTTTCTGTTCAGAGCATTTAGCTTCACCAGTGCCTCGAGGGGCTGGTTGAAATCATTGGCAAGCTTAGTAAGATGATCGCCGCGCTTAACTGTATAGATGGCCTTTTGCGTTTTGGGTAGGACTATCTTTTGACCCACCATGATTCTGCCACTCTTAAGATTATTGGCCTTCTTGATTTGAGCGATTTCAAGCTTAAAGATGCGGGCAATTTCTGTCAGATTATCTCCAGGACTAACTTTATAAACGATAGGCTTTCCTACGAGCTTCACCTTTTTTTCCTGAGATGCTGCTACTCTGCTATCACTCTCGATAAGTTTAAGTCGCTGGCCCACTCTTACTCTTGTTCTCCAGGTCTTAAACCCGTTTACGATAGCGAGTTTTCCGGCCTTGATATTGTATTTTCTGGAAATCGAAAGAAGTGTTTCGCCATTTTTGACCACATGGAAGTCAGCTTGCCCGGCTTCTTCAATTGTCTTCTTTTCTGGTTTACTAGCAATGCGACGTGTGAGCTCTTTTCTTGATTCTGGTCTTTCAATTCCTGGAGCTGCTTCTAAGCTTTCAAGCTTATAGCTATACTTACTCTTGGGAATTCTTAAGTAGTAAGTCCCGGCCAAGCGACTAGGAGTTTTATTTTGTTTCAACTCCGGATTAAGCTTCTTAAGAAGGGCCACATCGATATTAAGTCTTTTTGCAATGGAAGTAAGACTGGTGTTCTTTTTGATAGGCTTAAGCTCAGTCATATCAAAGAGACGGTGCTTATTCTTAGGAATAGTGAAGCCATATTTCTTGGCATTCTTCCAAACATGCATGGCCGCTAAGACTTTTGGAACATAGTTAATGGTCTCAGAAGGAAGCTGCTTATTGCGTGAGAGTTCATAGAAGTCACGTGTTCCGTGCTTCATGATTCTTCGCAAAATTCCGTATTCTCCAGCATTATAGGCAGAGAGGGCAAGCTCCCAGCTAGAGAAAACATTATTCAAATCTTTAAAGTACATGGCAGCGGCACGAGAGGCCTTAAAAAGATCCTGTCTCTCATCGATTTCGGGTGTGATCTTAAGACCGTATCTTGAACCCGTGCCTTTGATGAATTGCCAAGGGCCAACGGCAGAGGCATGAGAGCGGGCCCCTAAGTAATAGCCTGATTCAATCAATCCTACAAAATAGAGATCTTTTGGAAGACCATGCTCGGCAAAAACTTTTTCAATAATGTGGCGATATTCTTCACCATTATTGATAAAACGCTGGAAGCGATCTCTTTGTCTCTTAGTGAAATAATCCACCCAAAACTGCATCCGCTTGGTCTTCTTTAGTTGCAAAAAGTTTTTGTTATAAGGAATGGTATTGGGCTCGGAGTCTGGAAGCTCTTCATCGAGATTACTCTCGCCGACTTCCTGCTTGATAACGATATCATCGGCATCAGCTTCGGCCAGCTCGTGAATATCTTCCCCTGTCTTTCGTTCTGAAAGATCATCCATTTCCACTGTTTCGATAAGTTCATTGAGGGCAACATTGGGTTTGCGAGAAGCTTCAGGTCGGGTATGCGCACACCCCATAACCAATAAGGTTGATAAGGCGCAGAGAGAGACCGCAGAAAATTTCATCATGAAATAAACCTCTTAAAGGAATGTTAGACTTTATGTCAGACTAATTTATTTTACCAAAGCATTTTGCCTTTGCAAATTTTGTTAACCGGAAAAATCGTCCTTTGCTATACTATTTCCCATGAATGAAGACATAAATAGCAGTGCAAAGATTATTGGCTTTAGAGAATGGATCTCTCTTCCGGGATTAGATCTGCCGGCGGTTAAGGCCAAGGTAGATACTGGAGCAAAAACGTCAAGTCTTCACGCCTTCGATATTCGCATTGAGAAAGAGGGGAGAAAGAATTTTGTCTGCTTTAAGGTCCATCCTATGCAGAATGATTCAACTCTAGAAGTTCAATGTCGTGCTCAGCTCATCGACAAGAGGATTATTACCGATTCTGGGGGACATAAGGAGCAACGTTATGTGATTCGCTCTACCATGGTCTTAGGGGGAGTTAAAAAACGCATCGAAATCACCCTCTCAAATCGGGAGACCATGAGATATCGTATGCTCATAGGTCGCTCCGCCCTGGATCAGTTTTATATAGACCCTTCCCAATCTTATTTGACTGGAAAGAGTGTAAAGGTGAAGAGATTTTTAAAAGAGCTTAAGTTGGTTTTGAAAAAGTAGCAAAGGCCTCATCGATCTTGGCGGCTAGAATGAAATCATTTTCTACTAAATTATTATTGGCATGAGTCCAGATCTCGATATCGCAGTGACCCCATCCCAAATGAATTTCAGGATGATGCTTTTCTTCTTCTGCAATTCTGCCCACTTCATTGGCAAAGGCCAAAGCTTTCTTAAAATTCTTAAACTTAAATTCCCTGGCCATACGAGTATCACCTTGGGTGAGTTGCCATTCTGCAGAAAGCAGCGCGAGCTTCTCTCTTTTTTCTTCCAGTGAAAGGGGAGGAACATAACCTGAGCAAGGAAGGCACTTTTTATCTTTTAGATCCATTTTTTTTCTCCTAGACTCCTTTAGTATCTTTTATTTATCAGGAGTCGTAAATGCGAGCTGTATTGTTACTCATCCTCTTCATCGGTTGTACCCACAAGGTCAAGATCGTTGCTCCCACCGTGCAAGAGCCCAGAGCAAGACATGAGGCAAAGGCAGCTTCTCAAATGGTGACTTCTCAAGGTGAGGCCACCACCAAGGCAGCCTTAAGAATGTTTAAGGAAGGGGGGAATATCATCGATGCCTTCGTTGCGGCCTCCTTTGCCATTTCGGTGGAGAGACCCCATTCAACTGGTATAGGGGGAGGTGGCTTTCTCATCTACTTCTCTAAAAAAGAAAATAAAGTTTATGCCTTCGACTTCCGTGAAATAGCACCCCTGCGCTCCACTAAAACGATGTATCTGAACGCCAAGGGCGATGCTCAACCCAAGCTCTCGCAAGATGGTGCCCTGGCCGTGGCCACTCCAGGACTTGTGCGTGGTCTTTATGAGCTTCATCAGAAATGGGGAAAGCTTCCTTGGAAGAGTACTGTAACACCTGCGATTGAACTCGCTCAAAAAGGCTTCCCTTTATACGATGCCCTTCATCTGGCGCTTGAGGCGAGACAAGATGTTCTAATGCACGATCCAGAAATGCGAAAAATTTTCTTCACTGATGAAGGCAAGGTTCCTCGACCAGGTACCATCATCCGTCAGGAAGATCTTGCCAAGACTTTAGAACTTATTGCAAGTCAGGGTGACAAAGGCTTCTATGATGGCAAGGTTGCTAAGGCTATTGTAAACACTGTTAGAAAAAGAAGAGGAATTATCACTCATCGCGATCTGAAGACTTATCAGATGAAAGAGCGTGAACCTGTGATGGGTGAGTTTAAGGGACTCAAGGTCTTCTCTATGCCTCCACCAAGTTCAGGTGGAGTTCACGTGATTCAGATTCTAAAAATGCTTGAGCCTCACAATATAGCCAAGTTTGGCCCGCAATCCACCCAGGCCGTGCATCTCACCGCCCAATCTATGCAAAGGGCCTTTATGGACCGGGCCCTTTATCTAGGAGACCCTGATTTTAATAATATCCCAACCAAAGAATTATTAGATGAGGGCTATCTGAGTGAGCTTTCCCAAAAAATCGATACTTCGGAAGCCATCAAGGCCAATAAGCTCAAGGCCGTAAAACTTCCCTATGAGTCCGATGACACCACTCACTTCACCATCGCCGATGAGCATGGAAATCTTGTGGCCTCGACTCAAACCATTAATGGATGGTTCGGATCTGGCGTCATTGCTAAAGGTACCGGCATTGTCTTGAATAACGAGATGGATGACTTCGCTCAGAAAGTGGGAGAGCTCAATCTCTTTGGGGCCGTGGGTGGTAAATATAATTTAGTTCAGCCAAGGAAGCGTCCGCTTTCAAGTATGTCACCCACTATCATCACGAAAGATGGTGAGCCCGTTCTCGCCCTTGGTTCTCCTTCCGGAACTCGCATTATTACCTGTGTAGCTCAGACTATTCTCAATGTGGTTGAGTTCAATATGCCTCTGTATGAAGCCGTGGCCGCCACTCGAATCCATCAGCAGTGGCAACCCGATATCTTAAAGATCGAAGAGCCATATCTCAGCTCAAAAGTTGAGAAGGCCCTAAAAGAGAAAGGTCATGAAGTGGTTCGTGGAAAGCTTGGTTGCTCTATTCAGGCCATTAAAAAAGAGAAGAAGAAGTGGGTGGGTGTGAGTGATCCGCGTGGGGAAGGGATGGCGCTGGGTCGTTAATCAGAATGAAACAAATAGCTGGCCAATAAAAGCCAGCTATTAAAAATTTTACCTTGTAATCATTTACGGCACTTCACTAATAGCTTTATTTCCGATGAAGTATTGCCATTGAATCCAGAAGTTTGTGAACTGGTATTTATGATTTTATAAGGGCCATTGCAAACCTCGCGAGCCTTCTCATAGCAATCTTCGATTGAATGACATGAAATGAGCTGGTTCACTGTTCCATCTGGTCCAATTATTGTTTTTGCAGTTGCACATCCCAGCAAACAAACAAAACTTAACAATAGTCCTATTTCTATTGAGCGATTGATCACTTTGTCTCCTGATTAACTTATATAATTTAAGAGAGATATTACTGAGCCGTTGGAAAGTAATCAACTTTTTAGTGCTAAAATTTCATTCAATGTTTAATGATACTTCTTCTATCATTGAACTGTTTTAGATTATGGATGGTTGCGGAACCACCATCGTATTCAAAAGCTAAGATTAAAAAGATCAAAGCAGGACTTGGAATAAGCCAATCCGTTTTGGCATCCATTTTTGGGGTAACTATTTCAGCAGTTCAACACTGGGAACAAGGTTTAAGATCAATGCCGGCCCCAGCTTGTAGGCTCTTAAACATGATCGAAAAAGACCCCGAAACAGTTATGAATCTTATATCAAATAGCAAAGCGTCTTAAAAAGCCTTCATCTTTGTCGTATTGGGAACAGAGTTGGTGCTTTCCTAAAACAATCTTATTTTTTAGAATCGTCAGTCTGATTATTTCTTTGTGCTTGCTCGGGTATAAGGATCTTAAGCAGAATGGGAAAAAGTAAGAGAGTAAAAACTTTCATCAGTGTTTTGTAGCTGTTATCTTCAAGCTGAAAAGATCATCTTTCGTTGCACTAGTTAGAGTAGCTTCTTGACCATATGACGTAATGACTTTTGGGGAAGCTACAATGTTATTAGAAGAATCAAAGAAATGTCCTTCAATTTCGACTTCGTTTTTATGATTTTCAGAAACTTTCATTTTAAATTTAAAGGGATTCCCACCTTCAGAAGGCATAATAAATTCTTTTCCAAGTGTCGCAATGGCTTCAGTATGATTAACCTTGGTTATTGCACCTTTTTTATAAGAGCTGGCAAAGCTTAGTTTAATTTCCACAGCATAAGATGAGTAACTTAAAAACAATCCTAATAGAATGGTAAAGAATTTCATCTAGCTTCCCTTTTAAATATCTATTTAAATAGTTTTGAAGCTTCTTGAGAATATGTCAAATGGTTTAGATCCAGGTGGGTTGATGTGGTTCCGTGGGGAAGGTTTAAATTAAGTCGTTAAAAAAGTTTAAACAAGTAGCTGGCCTTTGAAGCCAGCTACTCTTCTGCGATTGTTTTCGCTGTTTGTATTTTTACCTAGTTCTTTTGATGCTCACAATCAAAGTATAATCGATTGAAAGAGTACGCTGCTATATTTCCAGAAGTCGGATCGTATCCTCCCTGAAATACATTTTTATAACAAGACTTTTCTCTTCCTCGGCCAGATGTTTGAATTATTCCTGACTGAACATTTTCAAAACTTTGAAACCAATTCAAAGACTGCGCAGGGAAGATGGCCTTGCGAATCTGTGATTTACAAACTTCAAGAGAAAAAACGGTTCCAACAGGTAAGCTCCCCTGATTGGCACCAGGCTCTATTCTACTGTTCCTATTAATTTCGATTGTAAACTCATTGTTAACTACTACTGTATAATTCATTGTAAAATCAAAACTACATTCATTTTCCGAATAACCACGTGTACTTGATGGTTTGCAAATTAGGTTTTCATCTTTCTTTTCCCAACGCCCCACATTTCCATAGATATTTACTGGTTCGCAAAGATCAATTTTATTAAGTAATACCTCTAAGGAATTAACATCTCCCTGTCTGAGTATAATAGGTTTTTGACTGACTAATTCATTTGATATGATAATCCCATAGATTTCATTCAAAAGTTTGTTTGAATAAAAATAATTAGTATCATCGAGGTTAGACCACCAGTAAACTTCATGTATAATCTGCCTATATTTCTCTTCCATCCCTAATGAGTTCCATCCATCCTCTCCGCAATAAATCTGAATTTTATTTTTATTGGGCTGACCACAAGCAAGAGCATTTTCTGTGTTGGGACAGTTTTTAATAGGGTTGGCCATTATTTCAATTTTAAAATTCGGATTCTTTGAAGGATTCATAACAAATTGTAAATTTGTCCATTCCGGATAATTTTGTAAAATTTCGGGATCATTATTTATAGTTTTAACAATATTCTCAAAATAAATAGCCACTTGTGATTTGCAAATATGTCCACCACCGCCGGCTTCATTACCGGCAATTCCGCTGATGGCAAAAATGAAACTGATCAAAAAAGCGCATAACATTTTCATAATAACTCCTCTAATTTTCTATTTCTGTAACTGGATATAATTGAACGGTTAAATGGAAAACTGAATCATTGTTTCCGTCTTCTAAGAAAGCACAAAGCTCGCGTCTAAAATCCTTAATCTTCTCTTTTGCCAGCAGCAGTTTCTTTGAATCCGCTGCAATAGTAATTGAAGTAATATCCTTCCGATCCTGGGGGCAATTATCCACAGCTTGAAGGGCTTTCTTGATTACTTGTCGTTGATACTCTTTATGAGCAGCTGAAGTAACCCCTTCAGAATAATTTGAATAGAAGCCTTCTGATTTTTTTAGTTTCCCATCAATTTCTCTTAACATGCCTAAGCGCTTGAGACGCTCTAAAGCACTTTTGGCCTGATAGGGCTCAATCCCAAGCTTTCTCGCAATCCATTGAGAATCAGATTTGAAATTTTTGAGTAAGGTGAGATCAAGAATGGCGTAATGATACCAATCAGAAATCATAGTAAAGGTATCTAATTCAATCGCTAAAAAATTCTTTTCCTTGTCTTTGTTTTGCCATTCTAAACCAATCCTTCCCATCAAAACTTGCATCTTAGCTTCAGATACTTGCTTTTTCCCAGAGAGAATGCGGCTAAGAGTTGAAGAGTCTATCTCCAGATGAGTTGCGAATGAACGGATCGAATATCGTTCGTTTACTCTCAACCGTCGGGCAAATTCTTCTTGCAGTTTTAGACGGAATTCAAAATTTAAATATTCGCAGGATTTTTGCATGCATGGCTTATAACATCGACGACAAGATTTTTGAATTTATTGACCGCAAAGTGCGACCTATATTGATCATGCTATGAATCTTTTATATAGTTCATAAATAAGTCGTGGCAAGATAGTTAGTGTCCAATTTCTATAGGTTTTGCTGGATTTTTAGGTTGGCATTACTTTTAACAGCACTTCTGTAGCATCAGAATTGAGAACAGAAGGAGAGTATCACGAGTCACTCTTCGTAAAAACAAGTGGTTGATAACGTCTTCCGCCTTTTCTTAGCTTTGAGATGCCAAAGTGGCATCTCAAACAGTGAACTGCATACGCTGTCTTCTTTTATATAATAGGAGAACGTAGCTTCCTTAATAAAAGATTCTGCTATACTTATTACATGGGGAAGGCGATCGATTTCATTTTTGAAAAAAGATAATATCCAGCTCGAAAATCAGCTTTTCCAGAGTCATCACGTCGGCATGATTATAAATAATGAAAACCCCTCATGTTGAGGGGTTTAAAGCGCTGAAAATTCCCCGGAGGTCCAACAAACCCGAATTTGGGGGAGATGTTGCGAATTTCCGCTGTTTGTATTTATAGTAATAACGCTTTGAGCTTTGCCACGAGATCCTGGGACAAATCAATTTCTTTGGTCCTCGCCTTCTTGAGTTCAGAACAATTCAGCTGCTTCCCATTTTTGTTTGTAAGCTCTTTTCTAAGTTTATTATCAGCAGTTTCGGCCTGTCTCTCTAGATCATTAATTTGTTCAATTCCCGGTCTTGTTATCAATCCCGCATCTGACATTTGCTTAACCAAATTAATTGCCATTATTGTTTCGATTAAAGTCTGCTTATTCTTAGTGGTTTCGTTTATATAGTTCCAAAATTTTTCCATGGCCAAGGAATGAGTTTTCTTGCTCCAGTCGTAATACTTTAACCCGTAAATCAAACCCCTAAAAAAGTTGTAGTTTGAAAAGCTATCTTCACAATATTCAACAGCGATTGGTTTATCATTTGGATTAGTACAACTCTCTGATTCACGAACTGATTGTAAAAGGTTGAATTTTCCTCCCAACTTGGTCTCATCGTACTTCATTAAAAGATCGACGGCATTCTTCTCGTTTTTAACAAAACGAATATTGTGATTGTTCTTGTCTTTTTTTAGGGCTTCTTCATCCTCAAAAAAAGCTTTCTCTAAGACCTCTTCCTTATGCTGGTTACATTCCTTAAGAGAAGGACTTTGGGCAAAAAGTGAAAAAGAAAAGAAGGCCAAAAAGAGATACTTAAAATTGTGCATAATCTTTTTTTCCTGATTTGTGATCAAAGGAATCGGATGAATTTATTGGGAAGGATTCTGCCCAACACTAAAAGTATTGGGCAGCAAAGAATTTACATAAGTGAAGTAGGAGCAGAGAAATCACGATCCATAATAGTCTTACGTTTATCGGCCTTAGCGTTCTCAATTGCTTTAAGACAAACGGTTTGAACTCTTACCGTTAACTGATCTATCGCCTGAGAAGATGTCGAAAGACCGGCCTCTTCCTTAATGAGCTTCTTCACTTTTGACGCAACAACTAATGATTCTTCGATATTTGAATTCTCGACATAGAGATTGAAGTCCTTGCCCATAACAGTCTTGCGACCTAGCTTCTGAGCGTGGGCAATAGCGTCACGACAAGCTTTTACAATATCAGCATTAAGCGGTTCGAAAAAACCTGTGGATGTATTGCAGTCTGCTTTATCCTTGATGAATTTTTTAACTTTAGAGATAACGATCAAGCTTTCCATGGAAGGCTCCTTAAATAATGGCCAAACGTTTTTACCTAGTACCTAAATATCCTCCAAAGCCGACTTTTCAGCAAGACGAAACGAGCGAACTCAATCTAAATTGTTCACTATACAATTAATGATTAGTAAGCTACCTTTTTTCTTCCATTTTACTCTGGGAATGACCATGAATGATACACAGCGCATAGTGATGACCGGCATAGGACTCACTGCACCTAATGGAAATAATCTAAGCGAATTTCGAAACGCACTTCTGAATTGTCAGTCCGGCGTGAAGCATGCCGAGATCCGTTATATGGGTCAGCAAGTTGCGGGCCTGTGTGATTTTGATGAATTTAAATATCAATCCAAGAAGCTTCGCCGTCGCGGAACTCGTGCGGGAAGTATATCTATCTATTGCGCTAATGAGGCCATAGCCGATTCAGCTCTTCCTTGGAGTGATATCGATAAGTCCATGGTGGGTGTTTATCTCGGTATCACTGAGCATGGAAATGTAGAAACCGAAAACGAAATCTATGATATGCACCAGAATAATCTTGATTGGAAGCTCTGGTCCCCTCACCATAATCCAAGAACTGTTGCCAATTCTCCTGCGGGTGAGGTGACACTTAATCTGAATATTACTGGACCTCATTATACTCTGGGCTCAGCATGTGCTGGTGGTAATGTGGGTATCATCCAAGGTGTTCAGCAGTTACTTTTGGGTGAAGTGGATGTAGCATTGGTGGGTGGAGTTTCTGAATCTCCTCAGACCTTTGGCATCTTTGCCGCCTTTGCGGCCCAGGGAGCACTCGCCCATCACGAAGATGCTAGTAAGGCTTCTAGACCCATGGATAAGAACAGAAATGGTATTGCGATCTCTGAAGGGGGTTGCATCTATGTTCTTGAGCGCCTCTCGGATGCTAAGAAGAGAAATGCCAAGATCTATGCCGAGATCGTAGGATACGCTATTAATTCAGATGCTACCGATTTTGTGAATCCTAATAGTGAGAGACAAGTTCAGTGTATGCATAAGGCGATTAAGCGAGCAGGGCTCAAGGTTTCGGATATCGATATTGTGAACATGCATGCTACCGGAACGGGAGCAGGGGACATTTCAGAATCAAGGGCCGTGCGTGATGCCTTTGCTGATTCCGATAGAACCTATGTGAACTTCACTAAGGGTCATATCGGTCACTGTATGGGAGCAGCAGGAGCTCTAGAACTAGCTGGGAATCTTCCAAGCTTTGTAGACGGTGTGGTTCATCCGGGAATGAATGTCACGGAATTAGATCCTGACTGCGCTATTAAGAATCTTGTCTTCAATGAGCCGAAGCACATTGGAGAAGTAAATTATATCCTCAATAATTCCTTCGGAATGCTGGGGATCAACTCTGCACTTATAGTTAAAAAATATACTGCTTAAGGAGCTCGAATATGACAGCTGCAAATGTTCGTCAGATTGTTTTAGACATTATTTCTGATATCGCCCCGGATGAAGATGTATCAACACTTGATGATTCAAAGTCACTTCGTGAACAGTTGGATCTGGATTCTATGGACTTTCTAGATATCGTTATGGAGCTTCGTAAACGCCATAAGGTGGAAGTGCCTCAGGAAGATTATCCAAAACTCGCGACGCTTGAGAGCTGTGTAAGCTACCTGTCTCCTAAGTTCGCTTAAGTCATTCACATGAAATACGATGCTATAGTCATAGGTGCCGGAATGTCGGGACTGGCCGCTGGCATCCGACTGGCCATGTTTGACAAGAAAGTTGTCATCCTGGAGAAGCACTCCATTCCGGGAGGACTCAATTCCTATTATCAAAGAAAGAACTTTGATAAGGGTGGCATCCGTCAGTTTGATGTGGGTCTTCATGCACTCACGAATTTTATTAAGAAGGGAGAGAAGGGAAAGCCCTTCTCAAAACTCTTAAAGCAGCTCAGGTTATCTTATGATGATTTTAAGCTGTGCCCTCAGTCCTACTCAAAGATTCTTTTTCCTGATTACTCCCTTTCTTTTTCCAATGAGTTTGAACTTCTGCAAAATGAAGTGATGGAGAAGTTCCCACGGGAAAAAGATAATTTCATGAAGCTCGTCACTCGTGTGAGGGACTTTAATGAACTGGATTTAACTATTAGTTATTCTTCTTCTCGCGAGGTCTTGCGGGAGATCATCCAGGATGAAGTCCTGATTGAAATGATTCTCTGTCCTCTTCTCATCTACGGCTCGGCCTGGGAAGATGACATGGATTTTGCTCAGTTTGTGATTATGTTCAAGTCTCTTTACTTTGAGGGCTTTTCTCGCCCCGAAGGCGGAGTGAGAACTATCATAACTCTCTTAATGGAGAAGCTTAAATCCGTGGGGGGAGAGATCCGCTTTAAGACACCTGTTTCTGAGATTATCACCCAAGATGGTAAGGCCATAGGTGTGAAGATTGGGGACGAGGAAATTCATGCTCCGGTGATTCTTTCAAGCATTGGTCTCCCGGAGACGGCAAAGATCACTCAAGCTCTTCATGAGAAAATGAATCCACCTATTGGGGCCATGACTTTTTTAGAAAGTATTTTTGTCTTGGATAAAAAGATTCCACTTGAGAAGAATGACTCCACCATTATTTTTTATAATGATTCTTCAAAATATACTTATCGACCTGCTCAGAATTTCTTCGATCCGTCTTCGGCGGTTATTTGCTTTCCAGATAACTATGAGCCGCTAGTTCGAGAAGGTGAAGGAGTGGTGAGAATTACCTATATGGCCAACTATTCTCAGTGGAAGGAGCTTCCTCGCCCACAGTATGAAGAGAAGAAGGCAGAAGTGGCAGAGAGTGCTCTTCATCTTTTGAAAAAAGTTATTACAGGTTTTGATGAGAAGGTTCTGTTTAAAGATGTCTTTAGTCCCACCACTATCGAGCGCTATACCTGGCATCTGGATGGCACGGTCTATGGTTCTACCGAGAAGAGCCGGGATGGGAGAACTCCTATTCAGGGATTATTTATTATAGGAACTGATCAAGGCTTCTTAGGTATAGTGGGCTCCCTTCTATCGGGAATATCCATGGCCAATCTCCATGGTCTTATGGGAGCGGAAGCATGAAATTAAAAAACGTCAGACTCTTGTCCTGGGGATATGAGGAGCCTGAGAGCTTTCTCACCTCTGATGAGATTGAAGAAGAGCTGAGTGAGCTTTATAAAAGAGCAAAGCTTCCTGAGGGGAGGCTTGAGCTGCAAACTGGGATTAAGCGCCGGGGTCTGTGGAAGAAGGGTACTCGTCCGAGCTCTATTGCGACCCTTGCTGCTGAAAAAGCGATTAAAGATTTTCCCCGTGAGAAGATTGATCTCTTAATTCATGCTTCTGTATGTCGCGATTTTTTAGAACCCGCTACGGCCGCTCAGGTTCATCATAATCTGAGACTCTCTCCTCACTGCATGATCTCGGATCTCTCCAACGCTTGCCTGGGAGTGATGTCGAGTATTCTTATGGCAGGGCAGATGATTGAGAATGGTGCGATTAAGTCTGCTCTCATTGTATCTGGTGAGAACGCAGGCCCCCTCATTGAGGAGACTCTTAATCATCTTAAAAATGATCCCTTAATGGATCGGAAAAAAATAAAACCCTTTATCGCAAGCCTCACCATTGGTTCGGCCGGTGTGGCCTTTCTTATCACTCATAGCGATCTCGCTCCTCATTCTCCCATCATTCTTGGGGGCTCAAGCCTCACGGATTCCAATGCGGTGGAACTCTGCCAAGGGGATGGGTCGACTCAGGGACTGATGATGGAGACGGATTCAGAGGCCCTGATGATCGCTGGAATTAAGTTATCTAAGAGCAACTGGGAAAAGTGCAAGAATGTTTTGGGATGGAAGAATAGTGATGTGGATAAAATCATTCCTCATCAAGTGGGATCAGCTCACCGCCTGGGGCTTCTGACTCAGTTGGAGCTTCCCTTAGATCGGGATTATCAGACCTATGAGCAATTTGGAAATACAGGGTCGGCAGCATTGCCTTTGACTCTGGTTAAGGCCAGTGAACATAATTTTTTAAAGTCAGGCGATAAAGTGGCCCTTCTAGGTATTGGAAGTGGGCTCACCAGCATTATGCTGGGATTGGAGTGGAAATGAATGAAATGAGAGAACGTATCAAGACTCTGGGTTTAGAGAAGGCCTATCCCTTTCGTTCTCAATTTCTCCAGTTAGGAGATCATGGCATTCATTATGTGGATGAAGGGAAGGGGCAACCTATCCTGATGCTGCATGGAAATCCCACCTGGTCATTCTACTACCGAAATCTTATTCAGACTTTTTCTTCAAAGTTCAGAACCATCGTTCCCGATCATATGGGTTGTGGCTTCTCTGATAAGCCTCAGGATTATGAATATACTCTAGAGAATCATATTCAGAATGCCTATAAACTGATTCGTTTCTTAGAACTTAAGCAGATCATTCTGATTGTGCATGATTGGGGTGGTGCTATTGGAATGGGACTTGCTACCCGTTATCCAGAACTGTTTGATAAGATCATTATTCTAAATACTGCGGCCTTTCCGAGTCCTCATATCCCAAAAAGAATCAATCTTTTAAGACAAGGGAAGGTGGGAGAGTTTCTGACTCGCAAATTTAATCTTTTTGCCTGGCCCGCGACTTTTATGACGACTGAGAAGCCTCTACCGAAGGCGATAAAACAGGCCTATCTCTTGCCTTATAATTCCTGGGAGAACCGCATCGCTGTGTCGCGCTTTGTGCAGGATATTCCTATGGAAAAAGAGCATAGAACCTATAAAACCTTACGAGAGATTGAAGTGAAGCTTCCTCTTTTGAAACAGAAAAAACTTATTCTCTGGGGTGGAAAGGATTTTTGCTTTAATCAACATTTCTTTGAGAAATGGATCTCTATTTATCCGGATGCAGATGCTCAGTGGTTTGCTAATGCCGGTCATTACATACTGGAAGATGCTAAAGACGAAGTGACTCAAAAAATCTGGGAGTTTATCAGATGAATATCGCCCACCGAATATCCGAGGTCGCTAAAAAATTTCCTCATAAAAAATCGGTGGTATTCTCTAAGCTTGATCAGGGAAGCTATTCTTATCCTTTTTATACTTTTTCGGAATTTGAAGAGCGCTCAAATCAAATGGCGAGCTTCTTCAAAGATAAGGGCATAGGCCCGGGCATGAGAACGCTTCTCTTTGTGAAGCCTTGTCTTGATTTTTCAGTCATAACATTCGCTCTCTTTAAAGTAGGTGCTATTCCTGTTCTGATCGATCCCGGTATGGGAATTAAAAATCTACTCTCATCGATTAAGCAAGTAAGACCCGAGGCCATGATCTCTATAGGAAAAGTCCATTGGATCCGAAGAATTTTGAGATCGGCCTTTAGAAGTATAAAAGTTAAAATCTCTCTTACTCCTGTAGGAGGCTCGACTCATCATCTTTATGAGAATCTCTCTTTAATGAGTAAGAGCTTTGATATTTGTGAGGTTAATCCTTCTGATACATCGGCGATTCTATTTACTAGCGGAGGTACCGGAATTCCTAAAGGAGTGATTTACACTCACGGAATCATGAATGCCCAGACCGATGCTTTAAAAGAGATGTTCTCGTTAGATGAGAGGCACATCGATCTTCCGGCCTTCCCGCTATTTGCTCTCTTCACTCTTGCTATGGGAATGACTTCGGTTATTCCTGATATGGATCCAACGAGGCCCGCGATGGTTGATCCCAAAAAACTTGTGAGAAATATTCTTGAGCAGGGGGCAACCTTTGTGGCAGGCTCTCCGGCCATATGGGAGCGAGTAGGGCGCTATTGCCTTCGACATAATATCCAATTGGGTTCAGTGAAGTATGTTGTGATGTTTGGAGCTCCCGTGAGGAGTGAGATTCATGAGATGTATAGAAAGATTCTTCCCTTTGGAGATACCTATACCCCTTATGGAGCGACCGAGTGTCTGCCAGTTTCTCTTATTTCAGGCAGAGAGATTCTTAAAGGAAAAGCAGAAGAATCTAAAAAAGGATTGGGAACATGTGTCGGTCGAGCGGTACCCGGAGTAGAAATAAGAATTATTAAAACTTCGGATATTCCGAAAGATGATCTTTCTGAGCTACCTACTGGTAGCGTAGGAGAAATCGTGGTTTCTGGCACCCAGGTGACACCGGCCTATTTTGAAATGGAAGAAGAGACCAAGAAGGCCAAGATCAATGCCGACGGAAAGCTCTGGCACCGCATGGGAGACATAGGTTGGTTAGATCAAGACAATAATCTGTGGTTTTTGGGGCGAAAGGCCCACCGTGTAGAGATTGATTCTGAGACGGTTTTTTACCCACTGCAAATTGAGGCCATCTTCAATCAGCATCCTATGGTGAAAAGATCGGCCCTTGTTCACTTAAAGTCCAAGAATGAAGTCACTCCCGGTCTTGTCATAGAGAGGCATGATGGGCAGACTAGATTCGATCCTGACTTCCTCCGAGAGCTAAGTGCTCTTAGTGAAGAAACCGAGGCTTCTCAAAAAATTACACGCTTCTTTTTACACCGATCATTTCCCGTGGATGTCAGACACAATATTAAAATTGATCGGATAAAACTTTCTCATTGGGCCCAGGAAAATGGGGGAGACCTATGTCAAAAAAATCAGAACACTACGCCGTCAAAGTAGTCTATGTCCTAGGTTTAGTCCTCTTTGGAATTTTTCTTATCTCTCCCTTTCTCATTCCCATCGTCTTTGCTGCAACCATTTCCTTAGCGATGTACCCTTTGCAGCTGATGCTTGAGAATAAAGGTGTGAAGAGAAAGCTCGCAGCGGGAATTCTCACAAGTACCTTTGCCATCGTGATTTCCATTCCCTTCTCTTTTTTTCTCGCTAAAGGAACCATTGCTGTCACTCAGCAGTTGGAGAAATTTCAAACCGATGCGAGGTATAGAAATCAGGGGGTGCAATCCATTATTCAAATGTTGAAGAATCAATTGATCGATGGAGTTCATTTCTATTCAGAGAGCTTAGGTATTGATACCTATCTCACTGATGCTCGAATTGATTCCTATTTCATAAAAGTAAATACCTTCTTCTTGAATTTCTTTCAGGACATTGCCGCAGGTCTTCCCACGGTTTTCTTATTCTTTCTGGTGATGGTTGCCTGCACATATTCCTTCTTAAAGAATGCTGCTGGAGTGAGAAAATTTTTTCAAAGTCTATTGGGTTTAGATGAATCCCGCATGGAGCATCTGATTCGGATTTTTATTACAGATTCTCGACAAGTCTACGTTACCAATATCGTCACCGGGGGGTTCCAGTCCCTTTGTGTGGCCACCGGGGTAGGCCTATTGGGTCTCGGAGATTTCTTCTTAGTCTTCTTTATCACCTTGATCCTCTCCTTTATCCCTGTCATCGGTGCGGCCCCTGTAGCCTTTGTATTCGGAATAATCGCTTTCTTTAAAGGTGAGACCACTGCGGCCATTATCATCGTTTGTGTGGGTATGTTTACTGGAGTCATCGATAATATCTTAAGGCCTTATCTCGCTTCCATGGGTGAGAGTCGTATTCCTCCTATTGCGGCCTTTGTGTGTGTAGTCGGTGGTGCCATTGTCTTTGGCTTTCCCGGGCTCTTTATTGGACTATTAATTGGCTCATTTGCCTATGATACTCTGCCTTTTTTCTGGGATGAAGTTGTTGCAAACAACACTAAGAATGCGTCACCCATTATTGTTGATGATGAAATAGACGAATGAGGCCCCGGGCCTTATGATACTCTCATGCGCATTCTGGTAACTGGTGGAGGAGGTTTTCTTGGAACCTTCCTCATCAAAGAACTTCTAAAAAATTCTCAATACATCGTGACCAATTTTTCTCGTCACAGCTATTCTCATTTGGAAGATTTAGGTGTTCCGACCATTAAGGGTGATTTAAGACAAAAGAGCGATGTGGAAAAGGCCCTGAGTTTTGGCTTTGATGCCATTTTTCATGTGGCGGCCCTCGCCGGAGTTTGGGGAAAGTATCAGGAATATTACGATATAAATTTTCTCGGAACTAAAAATCTTCTGGAAGCCGCTCGAGTAACCGGTATCAAGCGCTTCATCTATACCTCAACTCCCTCGGTGGTCTTTGGTAAAGATGATCTTTTAGGGGTGGGGGAAGAGTGTCCCTATCCTCAAAAGCATCTCACGGCCTATGCTGAGACCAAGACAATGGCCGAGAAGCTCGTCCTCGAGGCCAATGATAGTCATGAGTTCATGACGTGCGCTTTAAGACCTCATCTCATCTGGGGTCCAGGAGATCCACATCTTTTTCCCAGGGTGATTCAAAAAGGGAAGGAGGGCAAGCTTCGGGTGGTAGGAGACGGAGAGAATCTGGTTGATATCATCTATGTTGAAAATGCGGCCATGGCCCATGTCCAGGCCTTCGAGGCCTTAAAACCGGGATCGACTGTTTGCGGGCAGGCCTATTTTATAGGACAAGAGCGACCAGTTAAGCTCTGGGATTTTATTAATCAAGTTTTGGGCTTTATGAAGATCGGGCCGGTGATGAAATCTATCGATATTCAAACTGCCTATCGTTTGGGTTGGCTATTAGAGAAGGCCTTTATGTTAGGGGGTATTCAAAAACCTGAACCCCCGATGACGCGATTCGTTGCGCTTAACCTCGGGAAATCCCATTACTTCTCCCAAGAAAGGGCAAAGAAGGATTTTGGCTACTATCCACGGGTTAGCATTGAAGAGGGCCTCAAGCGAACTTTTGCTCACCGTGATATCCTATAAAATTGAGCTAACCCCTCCCACAAGTCTTTCTTATCTGCTATAGGTCTAAGCATTGGAGAACTCTATGAAAAATTTCATTCTTGCTACTTTGACTCTTATGCTTTCTGTTTCTGCCTTTGCGGTAGAAATATCGGCCCCAGATGCCCTTCTTAGTATCCTTCGCCCAGGAGTTTATACAGGTGTAAATTCTGATTGCACGATGACCTTAGAAGAGTATCAGGATGGTGTCCTGGTTACTGCTCAAAAGGGAAATAAAAAGCTTCAGAGATTCGTTCAAGACGGCACTCAGTACCGCTTGCGTCCAGCTCGCTATTTTCTTTCTTCTGAACGCTCACAGGCAAGAAATTCTGTAAACTACACCGAAGAAATCTTCATGACTCGCGCTAGTCACCTTGGTCAATACATGGTGGTGGAGCATATTAAGGTAGATAATAGAAGAAGCCAGAAAGAAACTATCGAGTGTGAAGTTTCTTTTTAGTTTTCTCTCTTAGCAAAAGCTTTCACTAGGTTCTGATCAAAGTAATTACAACTGATTCCAGCATCCACTAAAACGGTGCTGGCATTAATACCTGAACTCCGGGAAGAGAGCAGAAATACTACTGTATTTGCCACTTCCTGGGTTTCCAGGGCCTGCTTTCTCAAGGTCAATTCTTCCGCATAAAGATAGTTATCAATATAATCCGGAATACCTGCTGAGGCCGAGGTCTTAAGAGGACCAGCTCCCACGGCATTGACTCTTACTTTTGAAAATTCTGAAAATGATTTTGCGAGAAATGGCACAGTCGCTTCGAGCATTGCCTTGATAGGTCCTAGGTAGCCATAGGACGTGGCGCGAGTATTGGAGATAGAGATGGTTACTATACTCGCTTCTTCTGAGAAAAGATCTTTTAGAGCATTGGCCGACTCCACTAAGGAGAAGCTAGAAATCTGCGCCGCTTGCAAATAATCTTCTCGCTTAGTTTCGTGAAAGGGTTTAACTCCTTCAGAGAAATTAGCGAAGGCCAGTGAATGAAGATGGCCATCGAGCTTTGGGGTAAAGGCCGTGATCTTGTCTTTTAATTCTAGCAGATCATTTTTATTTTCCACATCACAGACAAAGACAGGGGCATCGGGGAAAAGTTTTTTAAGTGAAGAGATCTGTTCTTCTTTTTGAACCGAGAAGATACATTTCGCTCCGGCCTCAATTAAGGTTCTTGCCGAAAAGTACGCGACACTTTTTTTATTGGCCACACCGGCGATATAAAAAACCTTATCTTTAACTCCCAAAAAATCCATTAAACTTCTCCGTTCTCTACGATGGTAGCTGCAAATTCAATGGTCATAATGGTTTTATTATCCACCTTGATCTTACCCTTCATGAAGGCCGCATTGGCGAGCATCTCCACAAAGTCTACAGTGATCAGAAGGAGATCCCCAGGTTTTGCCATGTTCTTAAATTTGGTATTCTGAATGCGAGTGACAAGTGCCGTCTTAGAGTTATCGGCAGCTTCACCACGAAGGGCCATGAGAAGGGCACCGGTTTGAAAAACTGCCTCACACATAAGAACTCCCGGGAAAACCGGGCGACCTGGAAAGTGGCCACTAAAGAAGTCTTCTTCTCCAGTGAGTTTTTTGGAAGTGGTAATAGAGTCATTGCTTTGTTCGACGATATTCTCGATGAAAAGAAAGGGCTCTCTTTGGGGAATATTCTTAAGAATGGTCTCAAGCATTAAGGCCTCCTGCTATATCTAAACTAGCTCCCGTGATGTAGCTCGCCTCTTTACTGGCAAAGAACATAACAGCGTGAGCGACTTCAGAAACCTTTCCAAAGCGCTTCATAGGAACTTGCGATTTATAATCTTTAACTTGCTCTTCTGGCAGATCAGCGAGTAGTTCAGTTTCAATAAAGCCCGGGCACACATTATTGATAGTAATATTTCTTTTCGCAACTTCTTTAGATACTGAAAGAGAAAGAGCAATCTGGCCTGCCTTAGAAGCGGCGTAATTGGCCTGGCCCGGAAGGCCCAGTTTTCCACCTACGCTGGACATATTAACAATGCGGCCATAACGATTCTTCATCATAGAAAGAACCGCAAAGCGAGTCATGTTATAAGTACCCTTGAGATTGGTATCGATCACCGCATCCCAATCTTCTTCCTGCATACTAGGAATGATTTGATCTCTTCTGATTCCGGCATTGTTCACAAGGATCTCAAGACTCGGATAAGTCTCATCATATTCTTTAAAAAAGGCTTCCACCTCAGAAGTACTTCTTACATCAAACTTTTTAATAACAAGTTTATCACCATAGACTGAAAGGGATTCTTTAAAATTCATGGCGGCAGTATCATTGCCAGAATAAGTTGCAACTACTAGGGCCCCGCTTTTAAGAAAGGCTTCTGTGATGCCGGCCCCTATTCCACGGGTACCACCTGTTACGATAACATGTTGTGAATTAAAGTCGAACATCTATGCTCCTCTTGTTCCGAGATAACTCTCGATGGCATTGGCCTGAATAGCACCGTAATTTGCGGCCCCTAACCAACCTGACATAATGATACCTACTGAACCCGCATGAAAGAGCCCAGGCATGGTCTTGTGAAGATTCATAGAAACATCCAGGCCCTCAAACTTAGTTCCGAAAGATGAGCCCTTTTGATGAAGGGTGTAGCGCTCAACCGTAAGAGGAGTCGCGGCTTCAATCACTTCAAGCTTATCTCTGATGTCAGGGACGAAGGCCTCAAGGCCCTTGATAGTCTCTTCGATCATGAATTCTTTCTCTGCTTCATACTCTTCAGGAGAGAGCTTCTTCCAGTCATCATAATGGCAGTTAGTGGAGGACACGATGGCCACTCTTGCGTCTGTCATTTGTGGTCTAGTCTCTTTAGGATAATAGACCGAGAAAGTGCGAGAACTCACCTTAATATCTAAGAGTTTTTGCGGGTCATAGGTAGGGTAGGAAGAGGTGAAGACCAGTTCTCCGATATAGGGAATGGTGGCACCTGCTTTAAGACCCATATATACCTGACAGCTGGATGAATTTAAACGAACTTCCTTGGTCTTTTGAACAAACTCAGCAGGAAAGTGCTCTTCACCCACCATATTTAAAATAGTGGACCTGATATTTCCATTAGAGAGCACGGCCTTGGACTTAATGAGCTTACCATTAAGAATAATTCCTGTGGCCTTTCCATCCTCAATAAAAATCTTATCTACTCGGGACTGCATCTTAATATCAACATTATTCTTCAAGAGCTCTTCCTTCATCTTAGCGATGAGGACATCGGTGCCACCCTGGAAGGTATAGACACCCTTACTCATAAAGTTTGAGAAGACGATACCATATGTAATGGCCGGATCATCTAGGGTCGATCCATTGGCATAGGTAATGGGTTCCATCAAAAATCTCACCACATCATTTCTGCCCGGAAAGAACTTATCGAAGAGTTCGCGATTAGTTAGCTCTGAATCATCATAGAAATTCATCTGGGCCAGATGAGTAAAGAAAGCTTCTACTGTATCCTGGGGTATCTTAAATTCTTCATTCAGAAGTTTTGAATAATGTTCTTTAGTGAAATCAGTTTGCAAATTAAACTGTGGATTAACAAATCGTACATCTTTAAGCTGAACGATTGAATCTGCGATCTCTTTACTCCAGTATTTTCTACAGGTTTTAATCATGCCTACCGGGAAGCCATGAAGAGATACGTCGAAGATGTGTTGACGATTTTCCCGGTAAAACCAGGTGGCAAAGCCTCCCAATTTATTATGGGATTCCAGCAAAAGGACCGCATGTCCATGGCGGCCCATGATATTGGCCGCGGTCATTCCGGCAAGGCCCGAACCGATTACGATGACATCGTAATCTTTGGTGATTTCATCTCTGGTTTTATACAGCATGAAGTGAATCTCGCTATGCATTAATGTTTGCTATTTCAATTGAGAAACATTAGACGAATCTCTCGAAAAAGTCATGAAATCCGTTACAATTAAATAAATGTCTAACGAGAAAAGGTAAGATTAATGAGAGCTCTCAGATTCTTTAAAGAAACATTAAGTTTAGATTATCGCTCTCTAGCGATGTATCGCTTTTTTATGGGCCTCATTGTAATTTCCGATGTGGTCTATCGCCTGCCTGATCTTACTAATTTTTATACCGATATTGGTCTTGTGCCTCGGGCCCTGTTTACCTCTGAAATGAGCATGCCCTGGTCCTTTTCTTTGCATTTAGCAAATGGCTCTTTTGGCTTTGCTCTTTTCATGTTTGTAATTCATTTTATTTTTGGATTGATGCTGATCTTTGGATATAAAACCCGCTGGGCCATGATTGGTGCTTTTGTCATGACGGCATCCGTTCATAATAGGAATTGGCTGGTAAATAATGGCGGCGATGATATTCTGCGAGCGATTCTTTTCTTGTCCATTTTTCTTCCTCTTAATCGCTGCTTTTCCATAGATTCTGCTCTTACAAAACAAAAAGAGGAATGGAAAAAAGAAGGCCATTTCTCCACCTGGACACTCGCCTTCTTTTTTCAGGTTTTTGCCATTTATTTTGTTAGCTACATTTTAAAAGACCATCCCATCTGGCGCACAGATTATACCGCTGTTTTTTACTCTTCCCGTCTGGATATCTTTGCTACTCCAATAGGTGTATGGGTAAGAGACTTTCCCATCTTTCAAAAGCTCACCACCATCTTTACCATCTATCTTGAGTGGCTGGGCCCCCTACTTCTGGTTTTTTCGGCGGTGTTTGGAAGATATTGGTGGGGGATTCGCTCATCTGTCGTTCTTTTCTTTTGGGCCCTTCATATTGGAATTATCCTCACCATGTGGATTGGCGTATTCCCCTATACATGTCTTGTGATGTGGTCGATCTTTCTGCCTCCTCAGTTTTGGGAAAGAGTACTGGGGCACTTTCGAAAAAATAGTTTTGGTAAGATCGCTATTTATTTTGATGGTGACTGTGGCTTTTGTCAGAAGGGAGTCAGAATCATTCGAGAGTTCATGCTTCTCTCTGAAGTCTCCATAGATGCGGCACAAGCATATCCTGAAATCTATTCTCAGATGCAAAAGAATAATTCCTGGGTAGTAGTCAATGAGTCAGGTGAAAGGTTCTATCACTTCCGGGCGATGCATGAATTGATCAAACATTCTCCATTGCTTTCCTGGTCCTCTTTCATTTTTGACAACTCTTTCATCTTCAATATCTGCAATAGAATTTATCTCTGGGTTTCATACAACCGAAGTTTTATGGGGAAGGCGACTCAGTTTCTTGAATACCGCTCCCCTCGAAAGACCATTAAAATTCTAAGTTTCCTGCGGGAAGCCTTTGGTGCTCTGATCATAGCAACCCTCATTATGTGGAATCTCACCACGATTAAAAAGCTTCAATTAGAGGCCCCCTTCTTTCAGAATATTGCTCGCTGGCTTCATCTTTATCAGGAGTGGAATATGTTCGCTCCTTTTCCCAAGATGGATAATGTCTGGGTAGAGATACCGGTGCTCTTGAGTAATGGAGAGCAAATGGAACTTCTGACGGGCGACAGGGATATCTATAGCTCTAAGGCCGAGAGATTTCCGGGGATTATTGCTAATGAGCACTGGCGAAAATTCTATCTAAATCTCTCTGACAAAACGGAGTACTCAAAATATTATGGAAGTTACCTGTGCCGACTTTGGAATGAGAGAAATATTAAGAAAGTTGAAGATACTACACTTCGAAAGATGGAGATCATCGTCTACTCTCAGCCTAATCTTCTAGATGGAAACAGAGGAGGAATTATTCGTAAGCTCTCCTGGAAACACTGGTGCTTTGATGAAGATTACAAGAGGGATAATCCTTAATTACTTCTCCAGCATAGTGGTAACATCAAAAGCATCTGTCACCAATTCAGGACTTAGGAGATATTTCTTACAAAGATCTCTCAGTCGTTTACTGGGTTTGTCATTTTCATTTGCCAAAAGAATTTGATCGAAAATGGCCATAGCAGCTTCAAAGTTTTTCTTTTGGAATAGGTCATAGGCCGTGAGGTAAAAACTTAAGCACTCTGGATCGAGTGTCATAAAATGATGGGAATAAAGCACTTCATGAACTCCCACGGCAGTGGATTTTCCTTTTACGATGACTTTATCAATTGGCCGGGTTCTAATATGGGTGAGATCCAGCCTCTCCAGAGTCATATCAGAGATGAGAATCTGCGCTCCATAATGTTTACATAGGCTCTCAAGCCTTGCCCCCAGGTTCATATTATCTCCCAGAGCGGTATAGGAGAAAATGCGCTCAGAGCCCATATTTCCCACGGAACATTCCCCGGAATTAAGCCCAATCCCAACTAAAAATTCTGGCCGCCCCAAGTTTCGAAAAGTTTCATTTATCTCAGGCAGAACGTCCATCATCTTAATCGCACCTTCCACCGCATGTTGAGCGTGATTACCAATAGGCAGAGGAGCTCCCCAGAGGGCGACGATGGCGTCTCCAATGTACTTATCCAGTGTGCCCTTAGTGTCAAAGACAATATCAGTCATCCTGCCCATGTAGATATTAAGCGAGTGGGCAAGTTCAGTGGCCGAGAGTCCTTCAGAAATCTTGGTGAAATCCCTTACATCTGAGAAGAGACAAGTGATATCCATCTTGGTGCCACCAACATGAAGTTTGTCGGGATCTTTGAGCATTTCATCTACAATGGTAGGGGCCACATAGCGGGCAAAGGTGCCTCTTATTTGTTTTTTCTCTTTACTGGCTTCGTAGAACTTAAGGAAAGTGTTCCAGGAGTAGCAGGAGATGAAACAGAAAAAACAGTAGAAGAGTTTTAGTTCATAACCCTCTGGTAAGAAGTATTTATGATCAATCCAGAGGCCAAGACCAATGATGGCCACAATATAAAGAGCATCCAGAAAAGCATTTCCAAAATGCTGGACAAAAAAGAAGAGAATCATTCCGATGAAAAGAAAGATCAGGGAGTAGGTAACTGAATCATTGGTGCTCTTAAAAAAATACTGATTAGTGAGCATATGAACCATATTCATATGGGCAAATACACCGGGCATTTTTGAGTCTATGGGTGAGGGTCTCAGATCATGAGCACCCACAGCAGTAGAACCTACAAAAACGATCTTATTTTCAAAGAGCTCCTTCATTCTTTTATCATCATCAGAAGCTTCCATAAGATCAAAGAGAGAAACCGAGGGAAACTGCTGCTCTCCACCAATGTAGCGAAGCTTGGTTTCTCCCGTATATGAGATCTCCATTTTCTTTCCATTGAGTTCCACATCGGCGGTCTTATCCGAATAAATACTGACGGTGGTTTTATCGCCTGTGTAGGCCTCAAAAGTATTCCAGCCAAGGGATCCATAATAGATGGTATCTACATTGGAGACCAAAGGGTAGCGTCTGAAGATACCATCGCTATCTTCTATGGAGGAAATAAAACCAAGGCCTGTCTCGGTTTCCACCAATTCAGTAATGGGAAATGTGTATCTCGCGATTTTACTGGGTAAGAGATCGGCTTCCGGCTCATTTCTAGAAACGATAGCATCGTTGAGCATTTCAATGGGGGCCTCTTTCAGGGCTTCTTCACCTTCTGCAGCAATCGTGTAGGCAAGAAAAACCCTGCGGCCATCGGTTTGAAATTCTCTAATGGCATTGGCAAAAATTGAGTCAGGCGACTCTGGTCCATAGTTGGGTGACTTCTCCGGGAACATGATATCGAAGGCCACGACTTGTGCCCCAAAGCTTTTGAGCTTCCCTAGCATATGAGCATGAACGGTTCGGGGGATAGGCCAGACCCCTAGCTTTTGGAGAGAGTAGTCATCGATCTTAACCAGGACCTGCTCCTTACTTCTGAACTGGGGATCTATCTGATCCTTCATTCTGAAATCATAGAAGCGATTTTCAAAGGAGACGGTGTACTCGAGAAAGGTGCCCAAGAAGCCGGAGTTATCCAAATCTCTCATGAAAATGGAACCAAAAATGCTGCAGGCCGCGAAGGTGAAAATGAGAAACATGCCTAGAGGACGCATGGATCTTGTGATAAATTTGATCTGCACGGTTGGACCTTTTATAGGAATGTAGTTCTCATTCTATTCAAGGATACCAATCCTCGCAACTACCAGTATTAACGGACAGAGGTTACCCATGGAGCTTGAAAGCTTAAAATCACAATTCCATCAGCATGTTAAAGACCTGCAAAATAAGATAACTCAAGAAATGCAACGGCTCGATCCCTTACTTCGCATGAAAGAGGACCTCTGGACCCGCAAGGATCATGTCGATCATCCCGGAGGGGGAGGAATCACTCGAGCTTTCGAAGGAGAACTCTTTGAAAATGCCGGAGTAAATACCTCATGTGTTTTTGGAAAAATTGATCCTCAGTTTGCCAAGGCCCTTAAGGGCAGTGGAGATGAGATGTGGGCCGCCGGGATCTCGCTGATCATTCATCCCAGAAATCCGCGAATCCCTACTGTTCACGCCAACTTTCGCATGATTCATCAGGGTGATAAGTTCTGGTTCGGAGGGGGAGCTGATCTGACTCCCTACTATCCCTATGAAGAAGATTTTAGTCACTTTCATGGTGTTTGGAAAAAGGCCTGTGAACCGTATAACTGTTACTTAGAAATGAAGAAGACTTGCGATGAGTATTTTAGTTCTCCTCATCGAGGAGGAGAGATGAGAGGCATTGGAGGGATCTTCTTTGATCACTACAACACTGGAGATGCCGATACCGATATGCAGATGGTGAAGCATCTTTCGGAGCATTTTATCGAATCGTATTTCCCAATAGTGGAAAAGAGAATGGAAGAGAATTGGACTGAAGAAGATGAGGACTTTATGCTACATCGTCATGGCCGTTACGTAGAGTTCAATCTTATTCATGATCGAGGCACACTCTTTGGTTTGAAGACCAATGGGAGGGTCGACTCCATTCTTATCTCGCTGCCTGCCAGATGTAAGTATACCTATCAGTATGCACCCAAAGCTGGCTCAGTCCATGAAAAGATGTGGAGCTATTACACTCCACATGCTTGGTAAAAATTAACCCAATAACTTTCGATGTCCTGGGGTAATGGCATTCATAATCATCTGAACGATGGCCAGAACGATTGCACCCAGAAAGGCCGAACCCCAACCTTCGATATTGAAGCCATCGATGAGCCCTGCTGTCACATAGAGTAGAAGGGCATTGATGACAAATGAGAAGATACCTAAGGTGAGAATGGTAATAGGGAGGGCCAGAAGTGAGAGGATCGGTCTAACTGCTACATTTAGAATGGCAATTATAATGCATGCAAGCAGGGCGGCACCCCAACTTAAGATATTTATACCTGGAACGATCATAGAGGTGATCAAGAGTACTGCAGTAGATAGGAATAGGTTAATGATAATTTGAAGCATAATTCCCTCCTTGACCTATTAGGTTAAAGATCTGGGAGGGAACTTAAAAGGACCACTACATTAAAATTAAACTTCTGGTGCAAGATAGACTTCGATATCGGGATTGACCTCATCTCTTAGGATCGAGCGGATGGCCTCAAGCGTTCCCGTGGTAGAACTGGGACAGGTGCCACAGGCCCCCTGATACTTTACGATCAATACATTATCTTTAAAGTCTTGAACTACCATGTCGCCGCCATCACCCTGAAGGCCTGGTCTGATTTTGCGATCAAGAATTTCTTCAATATGCCTCTGCTCAGGAGATAGAGCAGCACGTCTGTCCGCTTCTGGATCATGTACCTTAAAATTGGGATCATGATCATCGATAAAATTTTCAATACAAGTCTGAATCGCGGGCTCCAGATTTTCCCAGTCCTCAAAGCTGAACTTTGAAACCGTGATGACATTCTGAAAGAAGTGAATTTGATCCACTCCTCGCAGATCAAAGAGAGCAGCCGCTAAAGGGATATCCTGGCTCTCGATGGGAGTCTTGAAGGATACCTTGCCTTCGGTCTTCACATCTTTATTCAAGGTGAACTTTAAAGCATTAGGATTAGGTGTCGGTTGGATGTAGATTTCAGTTTTTTCAGTCATAGTGTATTACTCAAAAAAATTTTTGACCTTCACCAGCGCGTGATAGAGCTGATCAATGTCTTCGCGGTTATTATAAAGAGAAAGTGAGGCCCGGCATGTGGCCGGTACACATAAAAACTTCATTAAGGGCTGAGCACAGTGATGTCCTGTTCTGATGGCCACACCTTCCTTATCAGTAAGAGAAGCAATGTCATGAGGATGAATGCCTTCCATGCCAAAAGAAATCACACTGGCCTTATTTCTGGCCGTACCATAGATCTTAAGCCCAGGAATGCTCAAGAGCTTCTCGGTAGCGTATTCGAGAAGTTCTTCTTCGGCTTCGTGGATGCGATTAAGTCCAATTCTCTGGATATAATCGACCGCCTTGCCAAGGCCAATAACTGCCGCAATCGAAGGGGTTCCGGCCTCAAACTTATGAGGAAGATTATTGTAAGTGGTCTTCTCAAAGGTCACCACATCGATCATATCCCCGCCTCCTTGGTAGGGAGGCATCTTCTCTAGGAGCTCTTCTTTGCCATAAAGTACTCCCACACCGGTAGGCCCAAACATCTTGTGCCCGGAGAAAGCGTAGAAGTCTGCATCCAGTTCCTGCACATCGACTTTCAAGTGGGCCACGGCCTGAGCTCCATCGACAAAGACCAGGGCCTGTTTCTTATGGGCAAGAGTAATCATCTCCTTAACTGGATTGATGGTTCCCAGAGCATTCGAGACATGGACGACCGAGACTAGTTTTACCTTATCGGTCAGAAGTTTCTCGTACTCATCCATCAGGATTTCTCCCGCTGAATTAATCGGAATGACCTTAATCTTTAGATTCTTTCTCTCGGCCACTAACTGCCAGGGAACGATATTCGAGTGATGTTCCATCTGAGAAAGAAGAATCTCATCCCCTGGAGAGAGAAAATTCTCGGCCCATGAGTGAGCAACCAGATTTATGGCTTCTGTAGTCCCTTTAGTGAAAATCACTTGCTTTCTATCGGGAGCATTTAAAAGAGAAGCGATCTTGTCGCGAGTGGATTCAAACTTAGTGGTAGCATTTTCTGAGAGCCAATAAAGACCACGATGAACATTGGAAGTCTCCAAGCGATAGTAGCGGTCCATCTCCTCGATTACGAGTAAGGGTTTGAGAGTGGTAGCACCACTATCCAAGTAAGCAAGACGCTTGCCTTGAATGGTTTGATCTAAAACCGGAAAATCTCCGCGATAGGGATTATTATCAAGAGCACTCATGGTGTGCCTCCCAGTTTAAACTTAGTTTTAAGGGCTTCGAGAACCGTTTTTTCCAAGTAGGCACGAAGCTTATAATCTTTGATCTTTAGCACTATCTCAAGACCGAATCCGTGAGCAAGTAGAGTGCGTGCTTTTTCAGCAGGTAGACCCCGGGATTCAAAATAGAAGATTTCTTCTGGAGATAATTGTCCGGTGGTTGAGCCATGGGAGCACTTAACATCGTCAGCAAATATTTCGAGCTGAGGTTGAGAGTGCACTTGGGCCTTAGGTGAGAGAAGAAGGTTTCGGTTAATTTGGCCGGAAGCAACTCTTTGGGATTTAGGGTGAATATAGATCTTGCCCGTAAATATGCCCTTTGACTCTCCTCCGAGAATTCCTTTAGCAATCTGATTAGAAGTAGTATCTGGGGCCTCATGATTGATGACCGTATTGATATCTGAGTGCTCTTTTTCACTAATCAAAAAAAGATTAAATGACTCTCCATGGGAACCTGGCTCCAAAAGTTTAATATCAAGATTTCTGCGGGAGAGTTTACCTTTGAGATGGAAAATAAAATTCGTATAACTTGCATCTTTTTGAACTTTACTCCAAGTCGAACCGTGATGAAGGGATTCATCTTGACCATGATTTAATTGGAGGTGCTCAAGTTTTGCCCCGGCTGCAAGATGAATATAGCTCTCGCTTAATTCTGCATAGGAGGAATAAGCTCCACTAAATTCTTCTAAAAGAGACATCTCTGAGTTGGCCTTCATCTTGATGATAAGAGTTGGGGCCTTAATCGCGTTTTTCGTGATGATATGTTGGATTCTAATGGGGCCCGTGACTTTGAAGTTTTTCTGAACTTCTAGATAGAGTCCATGGTCCAAGAGAGCATGATGCAAATGATTAACAGGGGTTTTAGTTACCAGTAGCTCTTTTACTTCCTCAAACTTTTCACTCACGGGAGAAATCGTTACTCCTTCAATTTTAGGAAAGTCTTGAAGTACACCATCTAAAAAAAGAAAGGTCGTGATATCTGACTTTGAAGAAATCTCTGACTCAGGTAATGCTACTTCCGTTTGAGGCAGGGCCTCAAAGAATTTAGGAAGATTGGTAAATTTATAGTCTTCAGGATCAAGGAGTAGACCCTGTTGCTTAAACAGTTTCAGTTCTTGCTCACGAAAGCTTATGAGATCACTACTTCCTGAATTTTTATTAGACGTTAATTCCTGTAGATTCATGCTTACTTCTCTCCAGAGGTGAGCCAATCATAGCCTTTCTCTTCCAGCTCTAAAGCAAGAGACTTATCTCCTGAACGAATGATCTGACCTTTATAAAGCACATGAACAAAGTCAGGCACGATATAATCCAATAGACGCTGATAATGAGTAACAAGAATGGTTGCATTGTAGCGGCTCTTGAGGGTGTTCACGCCAGTGGCCACGATCTTAAGAGCATCTATATCAAGCCCGGAATCGGTTTCGTCCAGAAGTGAGAGGCGTGGGTTTAAGATCGCCATTTGAAGAATTTCATTCTTCTTTTTTTCTCCCCCGGAGAAGCCTTCATTAACCGAGCGCTCTAGGAATGATTCATTCATCTCAAGGAGTTTGAGTTTTCCTCTTAAATGCTTTAAGAAATCCCCATCATTCATCTTCTCCACACCTTGGTGCTCGCAAATCTGATTGAAGGATTCTTTTAAGAAAGTAAAGTTAGAGACTCCTGGTACCTCGATCGGGTATTGAAAGCCCAAAAAGATGCCTTCTTTGGCGCGCTCAGCTGGCTCCAGATCCAGAAGATTCTTCATCTTTCCGTTGATCTCAAAATTGACTTCACCACCGGTCACTTCATAGGCCGGATGGCCTGCGATGACTTTTGATAAAGTTGATTTTCCCGAACCATTTGGGCCCATAATAGCGTGAACTTCACCCTTTTTAACTGTGAGGTTAATTCCTTTTAGGATTTCGTTACCATCAACGCTGGCGGTGAGATTTTTAATTTCGATCATGATTAACCTACACTGTTCTCTAGTTTCATTTCTATTAATTTTACCGCTTCCACTGAAAACTCCAGAGGAAGAGTCTTAAACACATCTTTACAGAATCCATTAACAATCAAAGATACGGCCTTCTCAGCACTAAAGCCTCGGGACTGAAGATAAAAAATCTGATCAGCACTGATCTTGGAGGTCGTCGCTTCATGCTCGATGACCGCTGTATTGTTTTTGACATCGATATAAGGGAAAGTATTGGCCGCACACTCATCCCCAATTAACATGGAGTCACACTGAGAATAGTTTCTGGCCCCTGTGGCACTTGGCATAATTTTTACAAGACCTCGATACACGTTTTGAGATTTCTCAGCAGAGATACCCTTCGAGATAATAGTCGACTTGGTATTCTTTCCGATATGAATCATCTTCGTACCGGTATCGGCCTGCATATAATTATTGGTCAAGGCCACTGAATAGAATGATCCCTGAGAGTTCTCACCCATGAGTAGGCAAGATGGATACTTCCAAGTAATGGCCGAGCCGGCCTCGACTTGCGTCCAGGAAATCTTAGAGTTCTTTCCGCGACACTGGCCTCTCTTAGTGACAAAATTATAAATTCCGCCCTTGCCTTCCTTATCTCCTGCATACCAGTTCTGAACCGTAGAATACTTAATTTCAGCATCATCTAAAGTAATGAGCTCCACGATGGCCGCATGCAGTTGATTCTCATCACGTTGAGGAGCAGTACAGCCCTCGAGATAATTCACATAACTGCCTTCATCGGCAATGATGAGGGTTCTTTCAAACTGACCTGTCTCTTTGGCATTGATTCTGAAATAGGTGGATAGGTCCAAAGGACAGGTCACACCTTTTGGAATATAGACAAAGGAGCCATCCGAGAAAACGGCCGAATTAAGGGCCGCATAATAGTTATCCGAATAAGGAACGACTGTTCCTAAATACTTCTTCACAAGCTCAGGATATTTTTCAACGGCTTCTGAAATTGAGCAAAAAATGACTCCTACTTTTTCGAGATCGGCCTGGTGAGTGGTTCCGACTGAAACTGAATCAAAGACCGCATCCACCGCCACACCCATAAGGCGCTTTTGCTCGGTTAAAGGAATGCCGAGTTTCTCGAAGGTTTCAAGTAACTCAGGATCTACCTCATCTAAATTTTGGTAGGCATCTTTTTTTGATTTAGGTCGTGAATAATAATAAAGGGCCTGAAAATCAATGGGCGGAATTTTACTATACTGCCACTCGGGATGCTCAAGAGTGAGCCAGTGCTTAAACGCCTTTAAGCGGTAGTCAAGTAACCACTCCGGCTCGTTCTTTTTGGAAGAGATCAGACGAATAATAGTTTCATTCAGCCCTTTAGGAAACTCTTCGGTTTCAATGTCTGTGACAAAACCGTATTTATAATCATCTCGAAGTTTATCTTCTATTTTCATGTTACACCTTATTGATCAATGGACAGTTCTCGACTTCTTTTTGAGGAATGGTCTTCAAGGCCAGAAGATTTTCCGAAGAGAGGAGTTCATTGATAGACAAAGAATTAAATATATTAATCAAATAATCATTTAAGCGTTTTATGGGCTGAGAGATATTGCATTTGCGATAAAGATCACAAGGTCCATCATGGCAGTCCATCATAAAGGTCTTGCCTTCTATGAGTTGCACCAGATCAATGTAGCTGACTTCCGAGAGATCCCGGGCCAGAGTGTATCCACCCTTAACCCCTTTGTGGGACTGCAGGATGCCTGCCGAATTCATGAGTTGCATCACCTTGGCGGTAGTATCAAAAGGAGTTTCAAAACGATCACAGACCTCTCGGGCAGTGGTGAGGTCTTGGGAGTCCTTTCCTTTCATCAGCATGAGTACTATTAAGGCATACTCAACTTTTCTATTGATTTTAATCATATAAATTACGCCAAATTTAAACTTATTAAGAGTTTGGGGGGAGATTAGCTTAAATAGGGCGAAAATGCACCTATTTTTAGTAAATCTTGCAGGATTTAGTCTTCGTAGATCTCTTCAGGGGTTTGTGGCTCCACATGGGAGGGGCGGCTTTCCATATAATAGATGATTAAGAGCCCTAGGGTGAGAAGAACACTCATAATAATGATCCTGAGTTTGGCCGGATCCTTCTTGCTTGTAGGAGCTTTGACCTTCTCAACAGACTCTATTGGTTTGCTCAGATTTGGTGAGGATATGGTGGCATTGGCCCTAATCCGGGATGAGGTATGAGTCCGAGGGATCTGGAGCTCAATTTCCATGGATTGAACTGGACCAAAGGAGAGAGCGAGGTAAAGAGGATAGTGGGTCTTAATTCCTGGTTCGAGTTTCTTATCTTCGATAAAAACACCGTTTATACTATCCAGATCGGTCACATAGACCTCTCCGTCTACGACATCAATTTGGCAGTGGGTACGGGAGATACCTTCATGAGAAATGACAATATCAGACTTGGCGGATCGACCGATGATAAAAGAATGTTTCTTTGTCTCAAATTCTAAAATTTTATCATCGATAGTTTTAATGAGAAGCCGCATGGTTGAAATTATAAAAGCCAACTGCGGCCATTAGCAATTAAAAACTATGCTCTAGAGCTTAGAGTCCGAAGACTTCCTCATCAATAGGAGCAAGCCAAACATCAAAAATATCGGCTTCGGTCAGCTTGCCTTCTTTTTCAAAGACAAACTTTGCCTTCTCTCTAGCTCGTGCTCGATTTCCAAATGAGCTAGGAGTTCTGGTTGAATAGTTTAATCGAATCTCTTTCACATGCTTCTCTGAAAGCGAGATGATTTCAGATTTTTGAGACACTCCATCTGAATCTTTATCCTTCCAAAGGACGAGTTCCTTAAAAATAGGATCCTTGCTATCGATGACACCATCTCCGTTTAAGTCATGAATTTGGAGGGCCTCAAAACCATTATTGAAGGTTTCACTTTGACCAAAGAGTTGAGAGTTCTTTGTAATGGATTCTTCTCCCTGTAAGTGGGCCAGGAAATATCCAGGAGCATTCTCTTCGGGCCAGTTAACTCTCGCTCCTTCAGGGTTTCCATAAAGTGGGAAAAAAGAGACTCCTTTAAATTCAGGATAGTCCTTTTCAAAGAAGAGCATAAGAGGAGAGTAGAACCCACCGCAGAAGCCTTGAGAACCAGGAAATTTTACGACGGTGGAAAAGCTTTTATTGGCATTGGTCTTATCGAAGTTTTCCTGCTCGCGAACAGCCGTAAGAGTCCTTGTTCCATCTTGAATATAACTTAAGGTTGAGCGAGGTGGCTCAACCGGCTGAACCCTTCCATGCCTTACGGGAACTTTTGTTTCCACTGACTTTAAGGGCTCTTGCAGTTGCACCTTTATCTGATTGGTGGTTGCAAAAACTTCGGCGGTTTTAATTTCTTTACCATCTTTGAAGACCTTCACAAGATTTGAGTAATTGGGCATTTGAGAAGGAAAGTAGCAGCTTACTTTCGTATTCAGTACATGGGATGCTTTAGGATTGTTACTGCTGAATTTATAGAGGCAAGTAATGTTTTTATCGATGTTGCCGGTTCCTATCAGATTGGCCTCAAGAGGGCGGGCCGCATATCGCGTCCAATCAGAGCCTCCACCGCGATTACTGGAACTCTTCCAACCACTGACCTTGTAGTGAAAGGATTTATTGTCCATCCAAGGAATGACACAATCGATATCTTTATGGCCCGGCTTATCCATCTCTTGCTCTGGACGGAATTCGCAATCCATCCGGACACCTTCGGAAGCAAAGGTGAGTTTGCCTGGAAAAACGATTTGAATATTATCTTTCCGACTGGCCGTTTTACTGTTGCTCAGTTTCATGGTCATGGAGATATCACCATTAGGTCTAAGCTGATTGGTTTCATTATAGGCCCGAAGATTTGTTCCAAAGCAGTAAGGTCTAAGATTAATTTCCAACTCACATCCCCCGTTTGCACAGGGGCTTTTCTTACTGGCCCCAATGGGAGGGGTGGCCACTTGAGAAGATCCGAAGGGGGCCACGGTAAATTGGGCTTCAGCAGTCGGCACCATTATGAGGGCCAGGAGCATTAAATGATATCGCATATGAAAACCTCTTAACCCTATTTTACACTCTTGCGGGCCTTCACCTTATGCATCTTGTATTCAATAGTGGGATTTGAAACACTAATTCTTGTAAATTCAAGGCTTTTGATTCCAGACATTAAGATATGCGGGTTTTGAAATTCTAACCTATTACCAACGATAGTTGCCGGTGTGCGCTTTAATTGGATAGTGTGGTCTAAGGAGGTAGGGTTTTTCCTTTCTAAATGATATCGGACTAACTCCACGGGGGTGATGCTAGTTCGATTATCACCGCCAGGAATATAGGGTAGTTTTTCATAATAGGTCTGGGCCGAATGAACTCCCGTTGAGAGATCGATCAGTCCCCGGCAGTTACCATTTACTCCCGGCCGACAAAGCTTATAGCGCGTTCTTAAGAGATTGGGAGTTTCTTGCACATTTACAAAAGAGAGTTCTCTCTCATCTTGATTCACTACACCTAAGAAATGCAGAGGTCTCTTAACCACATAATTGCAGCTGCCTGCTGGATTACAGGTCAGGGGACAGGAGTTATCAGCATTTATGGTCTCGGCGCGAGTCATGCAGTCATAAAAATCCATTTCGGACTCAACCAAGAGGAGACGATTTTTCTCCCAAGGAGATTCTGGTCGATGGGCCTTGGAGATGGATTCATTTTCATTGGCCACTCTCCAATTCATGGCCGCATAACGATTGTTTGTGCCGTAGACAAAAGTGGGTTCAATGGTAAATTTCAGACTCTCCGGACCAATGGGCTTTTTTACCAAGAGATAAAATGGCCTAGATTTCGTCTGTCCTGCCGGGATTTCGAGAGTGAATTTGCGCGAGCATCGATTATTTTTGCAAAGCTCATTTCTAGCAAGAATAAAAAATGGCAATCCATTGTCATCTGCCAGATTGATAAAATTGAACGTACCGTCTGCTCCAGTAATGTCTTTAGTCATGACCTTTGAGGCACCGAAGTGAGAAATCATATTCTGAAGGTCTTCTGTCATGAAAGAGCTCTCTCTTCTCATGTGATCAGAATAATTAAAGGCGGCATAACCTACAAAGGCCATCAGGGCAGTGGCAACTAACATTTCCATCAATGAGATGCCGGATTCTTTAAATGTCTTCATGGGCTTCTCACTATGAATTCATATTGCTTAAAAGTATCGGGAAACAACTTATCATGGGTAAGGCGAATGGTGACCTTGTATAATCCCCTTATCTCCATCGGGCCCGTTTTCATAGGAGTTACGACATAACCAATGCGACCTGGGCAGGCGGGATAGACTTCAAGCGGGATAATGCCATCCTTTACCCAGCACATTCTCAAGCTCTCTCTGACTCCTTCTGGGGTGGATAGGGCGAGAAACTCATCAGCATTAAAATCAATCTTTTCCATGGTGATATTGGATCTAATGGATTCCAACATACTTGAGATCATACTGATCATCGCTGTACTCTTATCAACCTTAGTTCTTCGGTTATTGATAAAATCTACGGCATTGAGTGTGATGTAGGCCCCCACTCCGAGAAGAGCTACGGCAATGAGTATCTCAATTAATCCAAAACCCTTGGATGACTTTAAATTCTTCATCTAATTAACTCGATTCTTGATTCTTCTTTAATAACCCACTTCTGTATCCGATTGGTCTTCTGAGAGGTCATTAAATCTCCTGGACTCGCCAGACCAATATCAGGATCGATAGTTGTCCATGAAAGATTATTAGGACCATTTGCCACTAATTCAAGAGGGCTACATGAATCCGCCCGGGCCTTTGCCATGGGATCACGCTGGTAATCAGCAAATGTTTTATTGAGAAGATCATCGCTGTTAGGGCAAATGGATTGCTTAAGATCGGTCATGATAAGATCATTGGCGCGCGCTTCCCACACACTATACCAATAAACAGGATGAGTTGGATTGGGTTGCTGCTCAAGCGTCTGAACGATAAAAGTTCCGATCATATGAAGAGGTGAGGCCCTGGGCTTAATCACGAGCCTCTTACACACATAAAAGCCGTATACATGAGTTCTGTTGGGCTCAACCGTACAAGTCTCTACCACCGATTTAGTAGTATCCTGAAATCCTTCCAGCATGGAATTATCAAAGACAACTTCCGCTAAGTTTTCGTGATCAGAAGTATCAACTGCCACTCCTGCAGGGGTGTTAGCGTAATTCCAGGCAAAATTCGTACTACTGGACATGTCCATGTCCCAATCTGCTAATCCCATCCCTGTTGGACAGTCCAGATCAAAGATGGGTTCGGGATAATCCTCTGTTCTCATGGCATTATTATAATAAGCATGGTTCCAGGAACTTCCTGGGTTGCTGGAATTTCCTGGCCAATATCTTTGAGATTCAACTTCTACTTGATTGCCCTCGACCCCTTTGACTTCATATTGAATAGATAAGTGTGAGTACCCAAGGTGACGAGTACTTACATTAAATCTTAGGGGAGGAAGTTGATTTTTTATAAGAGGATAAAAATCCCTCCAACCTTCTGAAAATTCTGTTTGCAACAGGGTTTGATTACGAATAATTTTTCCATCAACAGGTGGCAGGTCAGAGAAGCCAATGCTCAATTTGGGCTTCTTACTGGGATCGGTGAGAGAGCTTCTTAATCGTTCAAGTTTTCCCTGTAGTTCTTGTTTAGAAGAAAGGTAGCTAGTCCAGAGACCACTATGATCGCAAGCGGGATCAATGCAAAGAGGATCTGGAGTAAAACCGAAATTAGTGCAGATGGCCCCGGTCTTGGCCTGGCAGCTTGATCTGAATGCAGAAGCCGCAGCATCCAGGGCCTGTCTTTCAGGCAGAGCATAAAGAGGGCTACCAGGGTTAATCGGGGAGCCCTGACTAGTAGAGAGACTTGAGAGTGATTCGTTTATCTTGTTGGCGGTAATACCATAACGGTTCATATCAGGGGCCAGCTCAAACTTGGCCCCTTTGCCGATTTCAGATTTATAAGTATGACCTCTGGAAGAATCATAAAATCTTACTTCCCCCATCGCTCTTACTCCTTCAGGAAAGGAAGAAAGAGAGAGGTCAAAATTCTCTTGATTCCTTGGTTGCTCGATTATCCTGGGGGCTTCATCAGAGAAGTCAAAACGATTTCTCTTGCTTCTGGCGAATGAGAGCTTGATATTGTTCTGACCTGAGGAAGAGGGATGATTAGTATAGGCCAGATGAGTTCCAGCGTGATAACTAGGAGTTGTAAAGGCCTTGGCCTCTTCAATGCAGGCCTCAAGTTCACCGATCTTTCCAGAAGTGACTGCAGTCCAATTGAAGAGATTATAGAAGCCCTTGTCTTCACTGGCATCTAAGCGCACACCACCGAGAAAACCGCGAAAGCCTAGGTAGTTATCATTCTTAGATTGATAAGGATGACCTCTTTCTGTAAAGGTATAATCTCTTCCAGAGTTGTTAACGACCTTACCAGCTCGATATCCTCTTTCATTCCCGCTTCCATCATTAAATACACCGAGGGTTACCGTATTGTAGAAGAGACTGCTTCGTTGAGAATTAAAGTCAGGAGGAGGAAGAGTTAAGTTTCCCGCTACATAAACCGGACCATGATATTCATTGTAGAGAGAAGCATCCAGATCGCCATATTTAAGCAGACTAAAAGTGTGGAGTCTTCTGGGATAGAAGGTATAGTAGCTGGTCGATCGGGCTATGGTGGTAGTCAGGCAGGAGAAACTGGTCCTGTCGATTTTTGCATCAATTAATACGCCAATCTTTCTTTCAGAACTGATCGGCATATTGTTAATGTCTCGGACTTGAAATAGTTCAATACTGATTTCATTTACGCAGTTGCGAACATTTTTGGAAATAATAAATAAGGGATGACTCTCATTCATATCATTGAGAGTTCTTTTATCTACCTTAAAAATCATTTTCCCATCAGGCAGAGCGATGTCTTCTTTATTTAATTTTCGAGAAGTGAGTCCCTGTTCAAAACGGTAATGGTTGAGAGTGAGAATGCGATTGGCATTATCTAAGGTGATGGGGTTGGCCTGAGCACTTCCGATATTGTCATCGTTCCAGAGGAGACGCTCAAGGTTTCCTGGATAGGTTACAACTTCTTCCATGGTAGAGCCGGCCTTACAACGATTGGAGGGAAGAAGGTCTGTACTGCCATTGCCGTCGATATCAAAGCACCATCTCTCGCGTATCCCATGCAGAAGATAGTCATTAATACTGGCCATGAATACTCGGTAATTAATGGCCATCTCCATCTTCTTTTTTTCATTCTGAAGTTGGGGAAGTAGGTTTGTTATTATATAGCCAAGGCTGGACACAGAAACCGTGACCACGATCAGAACCATGACGAGGGAGCCACCTAACTCATTCCAGCGATTTTTAAAATTCATATCTCCTATTATTAGTTTAGTCCATTATGTTAGCAATGGCCTAATGCCTTCTTTCTCAAAATAACTTCGAGCTTTCAGAGGTTTAAGTTCCCTTACCCAAGGAGTTCTTGAGTTAAATTGTTTAAAGATGTGGCAAGAATCCTAACGATTATTTCCACCTTAACGATAAGGGGGTATGAGAATTTTTCTAATTTACTTCATGCTGATATCTATGGATCTTCGAGCGGAAGATGAAGTTGTTCTTCCCACTCGTATTTCTGAGGAATACAATTCAGGTGCCTATTTAATATATAACTGCCAAAATCAGCTATGGGTGTGCGTAGCTGAAGAAAATTATCAAGAGTGCGAGGCCGAGAGAATTAAGGATATCGCTCATGCTCGGGCCCGATCGGGTTGTGCTCCCTTGAAGAAATTTGTGACGGATAAGTCCTGCTTTGAGAGACAGCTCTATTTGATTAGTCAAAATTATGGTAATCGTATCTGTGTTTTGGATGAATGGCGACAAAAAGAAATCTAGCTCACAAGCCAAAGAAGTGAAGCAATCACGATGAGTAAAGCAAGTCCTCCTAAGAGTTCCATCCACAGATTTCTAACTGGCCCTTCTTTGCGAGGACGCGGTGGACTTCGCATCCTTCTAGGTTTCGTCAAAATCTGAGTTTGGGGCCTCTCTTCCAGTTCAAGTATTAGCGGTGCCGTCTTTGTTTCAAGAATTTTGGAGTCATTCAAATTAACTTCCTCGCCTTCAACATTATGAAGTCGGGTATCCTGGATTAGGTCCAAGGCCAGACTTTTAATGGGGCCCATGGAAAGGGTCGACTTGGGATTATAGAGAGTTTTTTCAAGAGGGGGAATCTTAGTGCCATCGATAAAGACCCCATTCGTGCTACCTAGATCCGTCACGTAAACCACTTGTCCTATCTTTTCGATCAGGCAATGCTGACGGGAAATTCCAGCATCTGCTATTACGACATCACAACTTGGAGATCTCCCCAGGATGAAGCTGTCCTTAGGTGAGAAGGTTTTTTTCTCACCACTTGCAAGTAGGATTTGAATAAGCATTAAATATATTTTAACTAATTGTTAAATATAATCAAGATGGAATTAAAGTAAGAATTTTTTACGAAAAAGAAAGGCCAGAAAGCAAATAATAAAGAAAAGCAGGACTAGGCCACTTGTCTTACTGGGCTTCTCTTTTACCTCTTCCTCTTCCCGGGCGGTAATTGGATTTCTTGGCCCCCCCACAGAAGCTGGATTAAGAGTCAATTTGCGGGAGTTTTGAATTTCGCGATTGATATCTAAACGAGCGAGCTTAATTGTCTGGGTGGTATCTTTTTTATTATCCACGACGACACTTAAGATATTTTGGGAGTTTGTCTCTTTAGACATCTTTCCGACTTCACACTCTAGTTTTCCCAGTGAAAAGACACTATCTTCGCCTAATTCAACTCGAAGATAAGGAGTGAGTCTTTCTCCATTTATATAGACTCCATTACTGCTTTCTAGATCAGTCACAAAAATTTTATCTCCCTCTTGCTCCATTTTACAATGCAGGCGAGAAATCTCCTTATGAAGGATCACAAGATCGCAATCTTCTCCACGTCCGATGGTAATTGAATGTTTTAAAGTATCAAAGACAATGATCTTATCAAATTCAATTTGAACAGAAAGCCTCATTCTACATTTTCTCCGGAGCTTCTATCCCTAAAAGGGAAAGTCCCTTCTTTAATGTATCGGCAGTTGCTCTGGATAAATGTAGACGGGATGAGCGAGTGGGTTCAGCTGCTGGGCCCACCGGGCATTCTGCATAGAAACTATTATAGGCCCGGGCCAGATCATAAAGATAAGAAGTAAGAACAGATGGTTTATATTGCTGTGTTGCTTGTTGAACCACGTGATTGAAATTCATAAGTAGTGCGGTGAGATCCGCTTCTTGAGAGGCCTCAATCTTGAGTTCAGAGGTTTTTGCTTCACCCAGCTTCATGAGCATGGAATTAATTCTCGCATAGGCATATTGAATATAAGGTCCCGACTCTCCATCAAGCTTTAGCCACTCTTTCATATCAAAAACAATTTTTTTGGCAGGGTCAATTCTGGTCATACCGTATTTAATTGCACCTCGGGCCACGATCTGAGCAGTGGATTCAATTTGCTTCTCATCCCATTCGTCCTTATAGCGGCTCAAGTACTGCTCTTTAATCATCTGGACCATATTCTCAATTAAAGACTGGAGGGGAACGATATTTCCTTTGCGCGAGCTCATTGCCCCATCAGGAAGTTCCACAAAATCATACTGCAAGTGATAGCATTTATCGGCCTGTTCAAAGCCCATGAGCTCCAGGACCTTAAAGACTTGCTTAAAGTGGTGCTCTTGCCTCTTATCTACTACGTAGACATTTTTTTCGATCTTATAATCTTGAAATTTCCGGCGAGCGAGTTCGATATCTTTGGTGGCATAAAGACCATTCCCATCGGTCTTAAGCAGCATGCAGAAGCCCAGTTTCCAGGGAGTAAGATCCACTCCAATGCATCCCTTATCCTCAATAAAGAGACCTTTTTTATGGTACTCACGAGCAAGCTTTACTGATGAAGAGTCCACTTCAGATTCCCAATACCACACATCAAATTTCACCTGGGCCCAATTATAAATTTCGTTCATGAGTTCAATTGACCATTCACGAGTCTCTTTCCAGAGATCATAATATTCACCCGACTTCTGCTCCAACTCCTTTAAGATCATAGTAAGCTGCTCACGATTTTTTTCTTCTTTCTCTGTTCCACGCTCTTCTTCAAGTTTATTGTGAGCTGAGGAGTACATGCCCCCAAGCCAGGCGCCTTTCTTCTCTTTAGGGATTTCTCCTTGAAAGTGAAACTTCAAATACCAGAGACATTTGGCAACGTGAGTGCCCACATCTCCCGGAAAAGTTGAGGCCACAATATCAAACCCTGTGTAGCGGTGAAGACGGATAAGAGCGTCACCCAAACAGAGGTTTCTCATGTGGCCCACATGAAGTTCCTTGTGGGTATTGGGCTGAGAATACTCAATCATGGTTCGAGGGGCGTTTTCGGTGAGTTTTTGGGAAAACATCTCACCCGAAATGATATTTGGAATAAGTTTATTGGCGACAGCGTTAAAATCAAAAAAGAAATTAAGGTAAGGACCTTGAGCTTGAGTCTTAGTTACAAATTCCGGAAGTTCAGTTAGAGCGGCTTCCAGGGTTTTTGCGGTCATGGCCGGATTAGACTTGGCCTCTTTAGCTATAGTAAATAAAGGAAAGGCCAGATCGCCCGCCTCTTTAGAAGGGGTGGCCCCAAACTGAGCATAAATCTTTTCCCAGACCAGAGGGAAACCGAAGCTCTTCTCGATGGCAGTAGAGAGGGTTTGGGCAAGTTCTTTTCTAAAGCAGTCGTGATGGATGAACACTGTCAGCTTTCCTTTCGTTCTCAATGAATGTTTGATCTTTATTTAGTATCTAATCAATCTTGATGGACATCAAGATATGTTTTCCAATATTGGGTACTGAAAAGAATTCTCCAGTAGGCTTAAATCCCACTTGGAGGTAGAAGCCCATGGCCTTTTCCCTGGCATTACACCAAAGGAGTGTACACTGATTTTGTTTTATGACGGGAAAGGCCGTTCTCAAGAGAGCTGAACTCAATCCTTGTCCCTGATATTCAGGTAAGGTTGCCATTCCACGGAGGCGGTACTGGTACTGATCGGGAAAGATATCGTTTCTTTCAAAATAAAAAGAGGCCACACTAACTAATTTGGAATCAACAAAGGCACCCAGATGAAAGGTGAGTTCATCGTTATCGCCACGGAATACGCAGTCCTCTAGTGTTCCACTAGGTCTCAGCATCTTATGTCTGATGTGTTGTGTATCGATGGGCTTAATTCTTAAAACTTGCACGGGCAAATGATATGGGTAAGGGGCCGATTTGAAAAGCTTTTAAAACAGTGAGACCCGGATCAGGTGCTCGAGTCCGAGCTTGCCAACTGTCTGAATGAAGGTGGAGAAAACGATATTAGGAATTCTGGACTCAGCTCCTCTCCAGTCAGTTTTGAGTCCCAAGAGACAGTATTTTCCGACTTCTTTGACCACCACCGTGCCTTGGAGATCCTTTAAAAAGCCATCTTCGAAAGTGAAGGGATAGCGGCCTTCTTTTTTAATTCGGGGAATTTTAAACTTAACGATCATAGGAAATGGCAGGAGGGTGTGGTCGATGGTAAACAAAAAAATCTGTTTTTTTTCATCGTACTGACTGGTTTTAATGAAGTCCATATACTGATGATAGTTTTCATAGAGAGAAAGTTTTCGCATGGCCCGATTGCAATTTCGCGGGTGGATGCCCGATACAAACAACATCATTTGTTGTTCTTTTTCGGTGGGCGATTCTACTTTACCTATGGAAATGACTTCGCCTTTTAATAAATCTTCGATTTCTCCTTTAGAAGGGGAGTAAAAAGGTTTAAGCTCTTCAGACACGGGTTTTTCAAAGTTGGTTGCTAATTGGATTTTATTCTGAGCAAAGAGCTTATTGCTGAGTAGTAGAGTCAGGAATAGTAAAAAAAATCGGCTTCTCATTTGTTGACCTAGTGTTCAGGATGACCGTAATCTTATCCTATTGATTTTCTTGCATGCAACTAAAAGGAGCGACGACCATGGCCCTAGAGGAAGTGAAGCGCCGTGGCGCAAAGGTCAAGGAAGCTTTAATTGAAAGCAAAGACCAGCGCTGGCACTGCCGCAACCGTGTTACCCTCGTGTTTGGATCTAACGACATCGAGGAGCTCGATACTTATGTTTATACCGATGATTCAATAGAATTCAAGAAAGTAAACTTTCACCAGGCAAAGTCCAAGGCGATTGAAGAAATTCTTGATAACAGTATTGATGAATTCTACCGCGGTCACGTGACTGAGATCAAAGTGACGCTTTCTCCCGATGGGAAGATGGTATCCGTACAGGATAATGGTATTGGTTTTCCCTTGGCCAAAATCAAGGATGTCTATACTGAGTTCCGAACCGGTTCTAAGTTCAAAGATGAAGAAGTTGATGAGAAGGGTTTTCTTTACCGTACTCTAGGTCAGAATGGTCTAGGGGCATCGGCCACTTGTCTTACTTCTGATAGCTTTAAGGTTAATGTCCGGCATTATAACTCTAAAAAAGAGCAGAGCTATGAGTTCATCGATGGTGCTCTTAAAGTTACTAAGACTAAAGAGAAGCCTTTTAAGGGTCCATCAGGTGTTCGTGTTGAATTAACTCTTGCTAAAGAAGTCTATAAGAACCAAGTTATCGACAAGGAACTCTTAAAGAAGAGAATCATCGATCTTGCCTATAATAATCCCGGTCTGACTTTTTATTTTAATGATGAAAAGTACATGTATAAGAAAGGTCTCTTTGAGCTTGCTCAGAGGATAGATCCCACTACAGCTCAACTCTTTAACGACGCATCTTTTGAATATACTACAACCAATGTTAAGGGTGCTAAGGTTAAGGCCAAGTATGACCTTCATCTCTCCATCTGTTTTGATAGAAAGTCAGATGAGAAAGAGAAATTTATTTCTTTTGTTAATTCAACTCCTACTTATGATGGTGGATTCCATCACGATAGGATTAAGCGCCTCTTCATTAACTCCATTAAAGAGAAGTTAGAGAGAACGGCCAAGAAAGATAAGCTTACTCTTGTTGATAACGATGTTCTTGCAGGCTTTACTTTTATCATTGGTATCGTCATGCCAAATCCTCGATTTGAGTCGCAGACTAAGCGTAAGCTTGTGCGTGATACTAATCTTGAGAAGGCCCTAGAGAGCTTTATGGCGGATGCGACTGAAAAGTTCATGCGCAAAAATAAAGAGCTTCTTGATCATATTTTGGAGAGAGCAAAGTCTCGTCAAAGACTGATGGATTTAAAAGACGCTTCCAAGCTTGCTAAGAAGGGTAAGAAGCAGAGAGTTGAGAAGCTACTTGATGCCAATGAAAGAAGAGACAGAACAAAGTGCATCCTCTTTATCTGTGAAGGGGATTCGGCCATTGGTGGACTGCGCTCTGCCCGAGACAAGCTCTATCAAGGTGGCATTGCTCTTAAAGGCAAGCCGATGAACGTCTCTCAGGCTTCTATTAAGGAAGTTCTTGAGAACCAGGAATTTGCTGACATCATGAGCTCCATTGGGCTTGCGATTGGGCAAAAAGCTGATCCCAAAGAGCTTCGTTTCTCTAAGATCGTCTTTTTAGCTGACTCCGACGTTGATGGTGGTCACATCAATACACTTCTTACAAATTTCTTCTTCACCTTCTGGCCTGAAATGTTTGAAATGGGNNATGATCCAGATTGCGAAGGCACCACTCTTTGAGGTGGTAACCGATAAGGGAACTAAGTACTGTGAATCAGAGCAAGAACTTGAAGAACTTAAAAAGGCCAAAGACATCAAGATTAAAGAGATTATGCGTAACAAGGGTCTGGGCGAAATGAGCCAGGAAGCTTTTAAACATGTACTTCAGCGCAAGAGCTTCACGAAGATTTCAACCAAAGATCTCAAGGCTTCTCAGTACATGCTTGAAACCTGCTTTGGTAAAGAGTCGCAACTTAGAAAAGATCTTCTTATCGATTCAGACGAAATCGATGTTGATCTCACAAACATTATTGCTGGTAATAAAAAGAAAAAGAATTCTAAGGAAGCGAGAGCATAAATATGAAAGATTCATCTCAATCTCTTCATTCCATGGCGGCAGTATCTCTGCATGACTTGGTAAAAGAAGAATACAGAACTTATCAGATCTATACCCTTATGGATCGAGCTATTCCCTATCTTCAGGATGGTTTAAAGCCCTCTCAGAGACGAATTCTCTTCACTCTGTGGAAGAATTCAAATAAGGGGCTGATTAAAGTGAGTTCCCTGACTGGACTTGTTTTAACACTTCATCCTCACGGGCCGGCCTCAGTGGAACAATCCATCGTAAATCTTGCCCAGGACTATACTTTCTCGAACAACTATCCCTTGATCGATAAAAAAGGTTACTTTGGGGAAAGAATGGAAACCCAGGCAGCTGCCGCTCGATATATCGAGTGTAAGCTTGGCAAGGTAGCCGAACTTTTACTTTTTGATGATATGAACCAGGTGAAGATGGTTCCAAACTATGATGAGAAAGTGATGGAGCCCATGGGGCTTCTTCCAAAACTTCCTATCATGCTTCTTAACGGAGCGGAAGGGATTGGAACTGGTTTCTCATCGGTTATTCCTAGTTTTAACCACGAAGATATTATTAAATCCATGATCTCATTTATCGAGACCGGGAAGATTAAGAAGATTAAGCCTTTCTTCCGCTACTATACAGATAAAGTGGAGAGTGATGAGAAAGGGCGAATCATTACTCGCATGAGCTTTAAGCAAATTGGTGAAAAGATCTTCATCACTGAAGTTCCTAAGGGATATGATTCTCAAAAAATCTATCGTCTTCTCAATAAGCACATGGATAATGACTTTATTAAAGACTATATCGACTCTTCAGTTGATAACGTTATTAATATCGAACTTCTCTTTAAGCGTGGTCAAACTCCAAGTCTGGAAGAAGTTGAAAGCACCATGGGAGTCACTAGCTCCATCGTTCCTAACTACACTCTTATTACTGAGAAAGGTGTAAAGGTCTTCCATACGGTGGAAGAGATCCTTGAGGTCTTCACGGTTCAGAGACTTGCTGTAACTAAAAGAAGATATGAGCTACTTATCAGTGAGTATGAAGATAGACTTCTAAAGAACAATGAAATTATTCGCTTCATTAAAGAGAAGCATTATGCAGTGGCCGAAAAGAAGGCCAATAGAAAAGATTATATCGATTATCTAACAAAATCTAAATTCGTCTATGCTGAGTATCTGGCCGATATGGCGATCTATCGCATGACAAAGGAAGAAGTTGATAAGCGTCAGCTCCTGATTAAGGAAGAGACTAAGGCCCTGACTGAATTTAGAAGAATTCTTAAGGGCCCTGAGCTTATTAAGCAAAAGCTTATTGAGGAACTTCTGGATGTGAATAAGAAGCTCTCTCAGATCATGGATGAAAAAGAGAAGGATAAGAAGAAGGCCTTCGCTAGGAATCCTAAAGGGGCCCCGGCACGTTTAAAGCAATAAGTAGATAAAGGGGCCCAGACGAGGGCCCCTTCTTTTTGACTCTTCATATTAAGTCCTTTATATCAAGCATTTAGCATATTTTTCTAAAGTGAAATTTGTTCACTCTATATAGACAGCACCCATCTCCTTTGGTCAAATGACAAAAATTCTAAGGAGCTGTCATGAAGTTTATTTTACTTTGCCTTTTTCTATCTAGCTGGTCTCTGGCAAGTAGTAATGATCTCACCCATCGTCCAACTTCATTTAAAACTTCTCGTGGCAAAGCGGTTTTCGTAAATTTCACACATGCCACCTATCACATTACCTATGATATTTCGAAGAGAAGGGCCATGGTTCTGGCAGATATGCGGATGGATGTAGTGGAAGCAGGCCGCCCGGTCTTTGATAGTGTGGCCAATCCTTATTCCATTATGCTCAACGGAGAGAAGGTGTCAGCAAGCGAAGTCTCTACTCCTTCTCGCGAAACTAAAGTTCGAGTTCTCAATCAGGATGTGCCTGAAGGATCTCACCGCTTAACTATTGAGATCCCCCTTACTAATCTCGTTAGTTTCGGTGGTGGTGGAGTCAAGAGTGCTTTTTGGAACTCTGATATCAATAACCGAGGCTTCTTAGAGAGATACTTGCCTGCCAATTTTGAATTTGATCAGGTTAAGATGGATTTTGTGGTGAAGTTCATTGGGGCAAGCACCAAACAAACCATTTATACGAATGGAGATGTGACGGAGCATCCGAACAATATCTTCAGCATCAGTTATCCTCCTCATTATACTTCTTCTAGTATCTTTTTTCATACCGTTCCAGAGAATTCAGTGGATGAGATTCGATTCACGATTAAATCAATCGATGGAAGAGATCTTCCGACTGTCATCTATGCTGCTGCTGGAAGCCCTGAAGCGAGTAATCTAGAAGGGGCAAAAAGACATACACTTGCCCT
>DFXX01000101.1 GCA_002381765.1 Bacteriovoracaceae bacterium UBA4097
GCAGTAGCAACGAGAAGCTTCTTTTTCATTGGTATCCTTCCATAGAGTTAAAAATGAGCTGGTATTATTTTAAGGGCTAAAGGAAATATGGGAAATTTAGAATATTTTACCCTATAACCTGACAAAAGGTGGGTCACATGGTACATCTGGCCCGATCTCCCTAAAAATATTGAAACATTACTGAGGCGCCATGGCTTTCTTACCAAATGATCTGCATCCCGGACTTGAGGCTTATTTCAAGGAGCATGGACTTAAAACGCCCACATTGATTCAAAAACGGGTAATTCCTGAGATACTTAATCGGAAATCTGTTATCGTGCTATCTGAAACTGGTTCTGGAAAGACCCTCTCTTATGTGCTTCCCATCGCTTCGCGATTAAAGGAAATTGAAGATAAGGGAAGAAAGAATGAACTTAGAGGGGCACCCTATGCTCTCATCGTCGCTCCCACTCGTGAATTGGCGAGCCAAATCCACGGTGTTTTTAAGGGTGTATCTCATCACTTGAAACTTAGAGTTAGAGATCTCACTGGGGGAGACACTCATGCCAAGATGAAGTCAGTTGCCAGTGGTTCTTATGAAGTGCTCATTGCCACTCCCTCCCGTATTAAAAGTGCCATTAAGAAAAAAGAATTAAATCTCGGTCAGTTAAAATATGTGGTCTTTGATGAAGCTGATCAGCTGTTTGATATGGGCTTTAAGAAAGATCTCGATTTTATGATCGAGTACTTTGATATGAATATGACTCAATTTAGCTTTATCACGGCGACTCTACCGACTGAAGTTGAGGAGTACATTGTTGAGAAGTTTGTCGACATTGATTTTGTGAAACTGGCAGCCGATGGTTCGCATGCTCCTCAAAGTCGGATCGAAACCTATAATGTGAAAGTTGCACCTGCTGAGAAAGATATGGTGGTGCGCATGTTTCTTGAGAAGCAGGCCCAAGGGCGGGGAATAATCTTTACCAACCAAAGAAATCAGGCCGAAGATCTCTTTAAATATCTTTCTGAAAAAATGCCTAAGCTCAGGCTGAAACTTCTGCATGGAGATCTTGAGAAGAAAGATCGTGAAGCGGCGATTAAAGCCTTTATCGATAAAAAGGCGCAAGTTCTTGTGGCCACAGACGTGGCCGCACGAGGAATTGATATTCAGGACCTAGTGTGGGTTCTGAATTATGGGTTACCAAAAACCGCTATCTATTATCTTCACCGTTGTGGTCGAGTGGCCCGAGGGGGGAATAAAGGGATTGTCTATAACTTGGTAGCAGGCCATGACTCTAAGATGATTGCCCAAATTAATGAAGCCATTAAGAATCAGAAGCATCTGAATCTTGACTCCATTCCCGAGGAGAAGATGAAGGCCGAGAAAAAAGTGGTGAAGAAAGTTGCCCCTCCCAAGAAGCCAGCGGCTTTCCGAGGTAAGACTCAGGATGCTCCCCCTAAGAGAAATAGGGGAATCAAGCGTCGCTAATTATCCTGATTTGCTAGATAAGCATCTAGGTCATAGAGATCACTGAAAACTTCAACTCGCTTAAAGGCCCCTATTCTTAATGGGGCCTTACTTACCAACAAGATTTTTACATTCTGAGCTAGCTCATTATTAAGATCCGTTAGAAAGTTCTCACTAGTGTCGGAGGATATTCCCAATGGAAGATAAAGAATAATATGGGATGCATTTATAATGAGGGCCGTCTCTAGCAAGGCCTCTAAAGGTAGTTGTGAATTAAGATAAAAGTAATCCTTTTCCTTCTCACAGCAGACAAGTGCGCACAGCAGATGAGTTAAATCCTTCTTCCCATCATTCAATCCCATAATAAGATATTTCGATTTACGCCGCTTCTCGAGAGGGCGTTTGGAGTAGATCACCATCTCTCCATAAAATTTTACCAGGGCCTTTAAGGCATAAAATTGAGCGGTCTGAAAGGATCCCGTTTTGAATCCCTCCTCAATTTCTTCAAAGACTGAGAGAAGAATTTTAAGAGCAAATTCACCGGGAGAATAGGCATCCTTAGCTTGGGATAGCAGATGAGAAACCACTCCTACATCGTAGGTTTTGACAGCTGCAAGAAGAGAAGCCTTCAATTCAGGAAGAGCTCTCTTTTCGCTCAAGGTGGGGCCACTGGTTCGTGCGTCGGTGCTTTTCATTAAACGCAGAAAGATTTCGCTTAATTCTTTACTAGGCAGATTTGCTACCTGGCTAATGGCACTACCGATATTTGTTAACTGGGCGAGAAGAATAAGCCGGTTTACGTCTTCTCGAGAATAAACTCGTCGACCCGTCTGGGTGCGCTCTGGAGTTACTGCGTTGTATCTTTTCTCCCAGGCACGAATGGTATGGGCCGACACACCTGAGGCCTCGGCCGCCATTTGGATGGAAAACCTTTTATCTTCATCTGAGGTCATACATAAAACCCTTTCCTAAGATATATCTCACTGTCCTATAGGGCTTCCAGCGCTTGCAGAGACTTGTTTAGGTTTTGTTCAAGTATTGTGAAATATTGATGTTTTGCACTTAACCCTTTGTAACTTAGGGGATAGAATCTGGTTTTAAATACGAAAAGGTGAGATTCATGAGAGTTCTAGTGACCGGTGCTACAGGCTTCATTGGTAAAGTTATTGTTAGGCAATTATTGGAAGAAGGCACAGAAGTTGTAGTCCTTACTCGTAATATCGCAAAGGCAGCAATAATCCTGGGTAGTCGGTGTGAATATGTTCAGTGGTCTGATACCAACACCACACCTCCCTTAGAAGCCTTTGATCGGGTTGATGGTGTTATCAACCTTATGGGGGAAGGCATTTCTAATAAGCGCTGGAGTGAGGAGCAGAAGAAAATCATCTATAATTCTCGCATCGATGGCACCGCTCGTTTAGTGGAAGCTCTTTCTCAATTAAAAAATAAACCAGAAGTTTTTGTCTCTACTTCTGCTATTGGCATCTATGGAAATAAAGGTGAAGAAGACGTAACTGAATCTTCAACAGTGGCCAATGATTTTCTAGCTCATGTTTGTAAAGACTGGGAGTTTGAAGCTAATAAGGCCCAGAACTTTGGTTATAGAGTTGTGATTATCAGAACCGGAATTGTTCTTGGTAGAGGAGGGGGAGCGCTTTCCAAAATGCTTCCTATCTTCAAGAAAGGTCTGGGGGGTTATCTAGGTTCTGGGAATCAATATATGAGCTGGATACATATCGAAGATCTGGCGGCCATGTATGTAGAGGCCCTAAGAAATAATGCTCTTAAGGGTGCTCATAACGGAACAGCTCCTTATCCTGCCACCAATAAAGAATTTACTAAGGCCCTTGGAAAGGTCTTAAAGCGTCCAGCACTTTTCCCTGCACCTTCCTTTGCTCTTAAAACCATTTTAGGGGATATGTCGAGTCTACTGCTTGAAGGCCAGAAAGTACTTCCGGTGAAATTTAAGGAAGAAAAATTCAGATACAGATATCCAACTCTTGATATGGCGCTGAAAGAAACAGCTTATTAACAATGAAGCTTATCACCTTTGTTATCCTCCTCCTTTCTTTTGCCTGTAATAAAGAGCTAAAGCACTCTAAAGAGAGTCTCTATAAAATGACCCTCAAGGCCGACCCAACGGCGGCCTTGATTCTTCCTAAGAGTATGTCTGAAGGTATAAGTTGCGCTGATTATACTCAGGGATGTATTGGAGGACATACGGTTAAGGTAAAGGGATTGAATTTTATCGCGGTAGAGTTTGATAATACCAAGAATGCAAAAATAGCGGCCAAGAAGATCAAGGGCTACTATACCAGAAATTGGGTTCTAGATGATGTGACAGGTGAGCCAATCCTGGAGCGCTTTGTGGTGGAACACTTAGAAGCCAAGAAACCTTAAAAAGACACCTTCAAAAAAATTCAATCTAATTTTCCAGGCTTCGTTAAAATCAGTGAACTCCGGGTGAGCTTTTACTTCCTCATTCAAAGTCTTATGAAAGAGAACCATCCATCTCCCGAGTTCGCCTCGCTTAATTCCCATGACCAGATGAAGGTTCATAACATCGAATGAGTTGGTAGGAGACCTCTCGGTTGAGCCCAGAAGTTGAATATCCCAGAAAGAGGCAATGCGAGGAATATGCTCATTAAAATCTTTTATGATTCTGAAATGATATCCGATTAGGACGTCGCTCTTGGCCTTTTCATAAAAAGCACTTACCACGTGAAGAATCCAATCTCTTTCATTCATAGGGGATGACTAAGGGATTCGAGTCGAGAATAAAATGAATGGGTAATGGTTTTGGATTGAAAGCCCTGCTCTTGAAAAAATTGAAGATCGGCCCTATCTTCGAAGACAAGCTTTGATCCAAATTTCATGAGATGGCATTTTCTCGCCTCAGGCATTTCAAAGAATTTAAGAATTGCATACTGGGTATAGAGTTCATCATCCACGATGGACTGCCCTTCCGGCTCAAAGGGGAATGGCTCAAAGAAGATATTTCCATTCTTGCCTTTTAAAACCAGCAGGCATCCTAGAACTTCCAGATCTTTTTCGAAGGTGAGAACCTGCGCTCCCCAGCTGGCCCAGGTGTCTAGCTGCTCTTTATCGATGGGAAGTGTCTTTGGTGTCTCGTGGGTATTAGGATAGTCCCCAAGTTTGATCTCGGGATCCATGTGAAGCTTCTTCCAGCTATCTTTGATTTGTTTTCTCACACCACTTTCCAAACTCTGTAGATAGTCCTGATAAGTTTTGCAGGCGCGAGTTAACGGGTCGAGGATAAAGGATTCCCTGATCAGGGAAGGAGTTCCCCAGGTTGATTTGAAGTCCTGCAGTCCCTTCAGGCATACGATGTTCTGCGCTTTCACATCTTCGCGTAATTCATATTCAGCAATAAGTTCCTGAATCTTTTCTTTACCGGTTCGAGCGTACTTGGAATCGATAAGACAGAGTCCGTGACTGCCGTCTCCCACTTGCCAAGTGAGCTGTTTCCAGTGCTCATGGGCCTTATCCCAAAACTTAAGCCGCTTATACCATGGAATGAGATCCTTAGAGGGGAGTTGTCTCAAGCATAATTGGGCAAATCCAATGGGAGAGTTTTGCGTGGGTCCGAAGAAAAGAAAGTAAGTGAAGACGTCACTGGGTGGTGCTTTATCATGTCTTTGCACCAAGGTATCAAAGCTTGCTACCTCTTCTTGGAGAAGAAATTCGATATTTGCTATAAATTCTGGGTCAATCTCATGGATTGAATGAAATTTTTGTACAATGAGCATACTCTCATTGTGAGATATTTTTCAAGGAGAGTCAAAAAGTCAGGTAGAAAAAGGGCGGGCGCAGTAAGGGCAGAACTTCCAGAACTGAATATCCAGCTCACTGCCACAGACGCACTGATAGCTGGCAGAGAGATCATCCAGGGAATCACCCAAGACGAAGATGTCGGGACGCATCGCTCGCACCGTGAGTGAATTGGCCACATAACCACCGGGAATCAAGGGATCGGGTTTAAATTTGGCAGGAGCAATCTTTTCATCCACCCGTATCTGAACTTTGATATCCTGCTTTTGTTCGAGATCAAAATTAGGCATGCCTGCCATATTTTCTATTTCTTTGATCACTTCCAGAATTTTATTTGGATCATGATTGTGGTTTTTCAAATTGTCCCCAACGTCTCTCCAGAAGAGTGATAATTTCTCTTACCGCTCGCTGATGTTCATTAAACCACTTCCAGGGTGGTGGCTTGATTTTATCAAACTCCCTCAAAAAATACACTCCCTGGCTGCCACATTCTTCAATAGACCGAAGAGTCCACTCAACCACTTCCGGAGAGTTTGAGTAAAGAAGCTTTTTTAAAACTTCCAGAAATTCAAAGCTGAGCCGCTGGCCGCGAGTTTGTCTGGCTTGAATAATATGCTTTCTGGCGCAGTTAAGGGTAAAGACCATCTGAGGTGGTGAGAGGTCTTGCCCCAGAGCTTTTAGGAGAATGGGCTCAAGGGAGAGTTGTGGAGTAGCGGTATGCTCGATTAAGCAGAGAATCTTCTCCAAGTCTTTACCTGTCGGTAAATTTTCTTCCAAGAGTCTTTCGAGTTCTTCTATTTCTTCCTTACTAAATCTCTGCAGGGCCCGATGGCCCTGCTCCAGTTCACTCAGAACTTTCTGATAAGTGGCTTCGACATTCATTAATTAACTGGTGCTCCTATACAGCGAACCCCTCTCACCGAGGTGAGAACTTGCGCCTCCAGTGTACCCTGCTCGGGATAATAAACCCAGGCATGAGTGCGGCCAGGCTTTCCTGACTGCATAGTGGCCGTCCAGAATCCCATCTCATCACCGAGAGGCATAACAAATCTCAAACCATTAAGATCGGCCTGAAGATAATCATTGCGAGTAGGCAAGCGCCATCGGATATTACTTCCGATGCCATCGATATTCATGTCATGGCAGAGATTTTTATTCTCTCCCATATTTTTGCAATCGGTGGCGATATCAAGACTGGCTTCCTGAGCATTTCCCGAGGCCATGCACCAATTACCAGTAGCTTCAGCATCTGACCAAACCATGCCGGTGCGTATATCTAACCAAATTTCTTTTCCCCGAGAAGTTAGTGCCACGAGCTGCCAGCTGCCTTCTCCGGAAGCTCCTGAAAGATAGCCATTCCATAAAGCTGAATCGATATTCTTTAAACGACAATCATTGATTCGAGCATCGATGCCCTTTAGATTAATCCCTACGCCACAAATGGTACTGGGTCTTGAGTCCTGCATGGTCATAACATTCATGGCATGTGTTCCCTCGTCATCGATTTCCATCAGAGGAATTGTCCTTAAACCGGGAGGCAGAGTATTACTCAGGGTAAATTCAATTTCCTGCAGATAGGTAGGAATAGGGGCCGTCGCCCGCAAGCGGTGCATATGGGAGGAGATAAGATTAGTATTTCCATTATTATTTGCACCCTGAGTAGTGGTTTCGAGAGCACGTCTACCATTTCTTCCTCCCACATCTTCTCCACAGCCCATAAGTTGGCCCAAAACGAGAAAAATAGTCATAAGAGTATAAAATCGCATAGTAGAGTCCTTTCTATCAATTTTAGGAGAATCCCTCTGCTATGGTAGAAATACTGGTCTAACTTGTAAAATTTACTTTGATTTAAACACTCGATATCTCTTAGTTTTCACACCCCTTGGGCCATGCTATAGTTCTCGGGCCATGACGACACTTTTAATTAATTCTATCTATCGGGCCACAGAAGGTGAGGGAATCCATATCGGGACTCCCCAGATATTTGTGCGTTTTCAAGGTTGTCATATTGGCTGTGTGAACTGTGATTCTAAGGAAACCTGGGACTTTGATCCTTCCTATACGATCTCTCTGGATGAAGTTATGGAGAAGGTAGAAGTTCTCTCGCAAGACGTGATCAAAAGAGTATCTATTACAGGGGGAGATCCATTGCATCCCTCGCATATTCCCTCACTATTGGAACTGGTCAAAGAACTTAAAGCAAGAAACTACTTCATCAATATTGAAGCTGCCGGGACTCGCGTGGTGAAAGAGATCTTTGATCTCGTGGATTTCATTTCCTACGATATGAAGACGCCTTCTACTGAAGTCAGAACTTCCAAAGATCTGCTTTTGCGGTTTGTGAAGGAATATGGGACTAAAGCGCAAATCAAGGCGGTGGTGGCGGATAAGAGAGACTTTGAGTCGGTTTTTGATGCCTATCATTTTGTGCAAAATAATGGCGCTCCTCTTGCTCCCTGGTGCCTAACTCCCTGTTATGAACCGGGTGAAGCCTTTCCTATGAATAGATTTCAACAAGTTGTGCGTTTGAATGAGAGCTTCGGAATGCCTTTCCGAGTCATCGGCCAGCAACATAAATGGGTCTATGGCCCCTCAGAAAAGCTCGTTTAACTTCTCATTTTATCTGACCAATCTTCCGATACGAGGTCCATGGTCAAACTCCTTGTCGGCTTAATTCTCTTAAGTGGTTGCTCTCATGAGCTGAAGTATAAGTATACTTCCTCTAAGCGCTATCTTGCGAGCTTAACTCATTCAGAAGTTGAGGTAAGAAGAGTTGAGCTCTCCTTGCAAGATGAGAAACTCTTTGCCAGTGGAATGGATTCAACCTATCTGGTGGCCAGACTCTTTGATCGAGAAGGCTTTCTTCTGACCAATGTGGATCCCGCTGATCTCACCCTTTCAACCAATGTTGATATCGAAGCAAAACCATTTACCTTCAAGCAAGGCATCTATAAGGCGGAAATTCTTCCTCGCGTGAAGAGTCCAGATATTAAGATGAGAGTGGATTGGTTGGAGCAGGTTTTAAGTGAAGAAATTCTTTTAAAGACCACACTCGCCCCTTTAAGAGATGAACTTATTCCGGTTTATCATGAATACGTGGAGTCTCGCACCAATGAGGAGATTACGGTTTCTCGAGGAAGTAGGTCCAGCGAGAACTCTTCCGAAGGATTCTCTTTTGATAACCTTGGTGATAATAAGATTGTGAGATCATCCAAGAATCCAAATTCCTATCGCAGTTTTAATTTTGATTATCTAGAGCAGGCCCGACAAAATCTTGCTTTACAAGTGGACGATGCTCCTAATGGAACCGTCTCTCATACCATGCACTCTCTCTTTATGCTTTTTCCACGAAAACAACTTCCTCTGGTGAAGCAGCTTAGTGGCACCATCAATGTGACTCTTCCGAATGGTGAGAAAATGATCTTCCAGAAAAACTCCAAGGAGATAGTAGGGGGAGTCTTTACAGAAGGTCCGGTGGATGTGAAGCCCGACAGAACGAAACGTCATTACGCCGATCTTAGATATCAAGGTAAGGGAGTCCTTTTAAGGGCCAATGCCAGAGGACAATCTCCTCAGTTAGGTCAGTACGAGAAGAATCAAATCGATATGGAGTTCGGAATTTCTGGCTCGGAAGATGTGCTGATTATCAATGGAGCGACTCAGGAGAGATGTCGTCGTCCTAAGACAGACTTCTGGGAGCCACTAGATGTGAGTCCCATNNAAGCTTTAAAGCATTCCAGAAAAAATTGATCCAGCCTAAAACAAAGAGAACTCCTCCCACCGGAACAATCATGGCAAAGACCTTGATGTCGGTCAGTACATAGAGGTAGCAGTTAAAAGAGAAGAGAAGAATTCCTGCAAGAAATGAGTGAAGACTTAAGGCCATTTTTTTTACGCCATAGAGTTGATGAAAGATTGCCAGGAAGAGAATTCCAAAGCCATGGTAGAATTGATAGCGAACACCTGTCTCAAAGGTCACTAATTTCTCTGGAGAGACCATGCTCTTAAGACCATGGGCCCCAAAGGCTCCGATCAAAACGGCGAGGGCCAAGGCAAGAGTTCCGAGGATCCAGGCCCTTTTAGATAGTGGTTGTAAAGTCATGAAGAAAATCCTTTTTACTGAAGGGATAGGTGTTGAATGTTCCTTGTCCCATGGCCACAAGCTCTCCGGTATCGGCATTTTTAATTTCACCAGAGCTAATCATCAAAGTCTTGCCTTTATGGATAACTCTTCCATGACCCACAAGTTCTTCGCCCAGTTTTACGGGACGAATATAATTTATTTTAAACTCAACGGTAGAAGTGAGATTGTTTTCCGTAACTGCTTGCGAGAGGGCCGAGAGACCCAGAACGCAGTCCATGAATCCCGCTATGGCCGCCCCATGGGCCGTATTAGGGGAGCTCAGGTGTTGCTCATCGATCTTCATATGATAGGTGATAGATCCGGGGGCATTGATGGTGAAAGTTAATCCATTGCTGAGATCATATTTATTGAGGGATTTAAATAATGTCACAAACTGTTTCATATCGATCATGATTGACTCACGGATTTGGAAGAAAGAGATTCTTCAGTTTTCCTTCTACTCCTTGCCTGATGGTAAGATCCTTACCTTTCTTAATACCTAATTCATTGGCCCTGCCATCAAGTGTGCTACTGGAGCTTGACTGAGAGAGCCTGCGGTAGATCTGCTTGATATCATGATCTAACTTCTTCTCGACAATCACAAGCGCCTTCTTATCACTCTCAGTGAGATTCTCTTTAGTGGACTTCATTTTTTCATTAAAGCCTTTGGCGACCCCCGCAAAGAAGGAATTCTTCGCTCTGAGTCCAGTCAGGCGATGCTCTTTTTTTGTGCTCTCCCACATATGATCGAGCTCGCGGTGGAGAAATTCTCCTACGTAACGGGCAAGAGTCACATTGGTATAAGGGCCCGAGATCTCTAGACAGCAGGAGTTCTTGCCAAAGCTTATGACGGGTCTCACCACAAAGTGGCGGAGGATATCGTAGATTGCTACGAGTTTTGCGTCTTTTCTCGTTTGCAATAATATGCGCTCTAGATAGATCGGCTCATCATCCAGCATAACTTTACTTAAGCTATTTCTTAGCAGCAGCTCATTGGCCTTCATGGTCGCAAGTTCCGCCTCATGCACATTTGAGCTTTGAGCAAGCTGCAGAAGCTTCTTCACTTTTTCCAGAATCTTTTCAGAAGCAATATCGCCTTCCTTAGATTCATTGGAGGCATTAAGATCCATCGTGGCCCGGGCCACATCGGAGGAGAAACCATACTCCGCGCAGATCTGCTTAAACTCTGCTCCGTGAGCACTGACTTCGCCAAAGCGCAGGTAAGTGAGATAATGAGCGAGCTCATGAGAGAGAATATCGCGCAGGACTGAATCTTTGGCCTGATAGATAAGTTTACGATTAAGACCAATTTGCAAATAGGGGGCGTTGAAGTGGCCCCATTCAGGGCCCTCAAAGACCACAACTCTAATGGGATAGAGAAAACGATTCCACTCAAAGCGGCTTCGATTAACTTTAAGACCACATTTTTCAAGAATTTCCCGAACCATTTCTTCAGTCTTTCGAATGAAGGCGAGGGAGGTGCTGTCGTAGATGATCATGAAGGGAGTTTAGTCTTTTTAGTAATTAAGGTCTACTTAAGGTTGTAAGTATCTGTAAGCAAAGACACGCAAAAAAAGTTCATAGTGCCAAAATGCACTTCTTCTCGAGGTATTTTCAACGTGTTACTTATAAAATATTCCAAACGACAAGAAGGAGGGTTGGATGCACAAACTAATGGTCGCTTTTTTTATGGTCATCGTTTTATTAGTCCTTCAGACGAGTGCATTCGCGGGCCCTCTTAATTGTAAATTCAAATCTAAACACGCTTCGGTTAATGGAGTTGATTCTATCCGCTTGAGTGATGATAGTTTGCTTATCAACGGGAATTTAGAAATTCCTCTGGATAAAACCAAAGTAAACTGTGGAAATTTTAAACGTCAAACCCGTCTAGATGGTGCGGCCCTGGGTTATCAGGTGGTGCTGAAGTCTTGTACGGATGAAGCTGCTCTTGAGGGCTTTCTCATCGATTCGGTGAAATCCGAAATCGCCGATGTGGTTTGTAACTAATTTTTTAGTCAAAAAAAAAGGCCCCTCAGTGAGGGGCCTAGTCATTACTCAGATCTTTTCTTATCGTAATAGGTAAATGCCGCTTTTAGATATTCTCTATTCATGCGAGCAATATGCTCAATTGAGATACCTTTGGGACAAGTCGCCTCACACTCAGCATGCGTTGAACAGTTTCCGAATCCAAGATTATCATGGGTCTGAACCATATTCAGAGCACGCTTAGGAGACTCAGGCTTTCCTTGTGGAAGAAGAGCAAGCTGAGAGATTTTGGCCCCCATGAAAAGCATTCCGGAGCTATTCGGGCAAGAGGCCACACAGGCCCCACACGCGATACAAGCAGCTGCATCCATGGCTTCATCGGCGATAGGCTTAGGAATAAGAACAGCGTTCCCATCCTGAGCATTCCCGGTACTAGCAGTAATATAACCACCGGCCATCATGACTTTATCGATGGCCGTTCTATCCACAGTGAGATCTTTGATCACTGGGAAGGCACGTGCGCGGAAAGGCTCGATAACGATGGTGTCACCGTCTTTATAATGCCTCATATGAACCTGGCAGGTGGTGGTGTTTTTGAATCCACCATGGGCCTTGCCATCGATCATCATTGAGCACATACCACAAATACCTTCGCGGCAGTCGTGATCGAATGCAATGGTATCTTCGCCCTTACGAACCAGTTGCTCGTTAAGGACATCGATCATTTCCAGAAAGGACATATCAGGAGAAACATTTTGAACTTGATAGTCCACTAGCTTTCCTTGATCCTCTCCACTTTTTTGACGCCAGATCTTGAGATTTAAACTCATATTTCCAGAAGCCATAACTTCTTCTCCTTATTTGTACGATCGGGTAGCAAGTTTAACGTTTTCAAACTGAAGCTCTTCCTGATGGCGGATAGGGCTGGAGTTTGCACCTGTGTATTCCCAGACGGCTGCATGAGCGAAATTCTCATCGTCTCTCTTCGCTTCATTATCTTCGGTCTGGTATTCTTCACGGAAGTGACCTCCGCAAGACTCTCTTCTCTCGAGTGCGTCCAGTGCCATAAGTTCTCCTAGCTCCAGGAAGTCGGCCAGGCGAGTGGCCTTATGAAGCTCAAGATTGAAGTTTCCGGTGTCCCCTGGAACATTGACGTCTTGCCAGAATTCTTCGCGAAGATTTCTGATATCATGAATGGCCTTCTTAAGACCGGCTTCATTACGGCTCATCCCAACGTGATCCCACATGGTGTGCCCTAAGGCCTTATGGAAATCATCAACGGTTCTCTTACCGTTAACTCCCAGAAGTTTAGATGTCTGAAGCATGACAGCCTGCTCAGCATCTTTGAAAGCATTATCATCGGTGGTGACTTTCTCCAGCGGAGTAGAGGCGAGATAATGTCCAAGAGTGTAAGGGATAACAAAGTATCCATCGGCCAGACCCTGCATAAGGGCCGATGCACCCAGGCGGTTGGCCCCGTGGTCTGAGAAGTTCGCCTCACCCAGAACATGAAGCCCCGGGATAGTGGACATAAGGTTATAATCAACCCATAGACCACCCATGGTGTAGTGAACAGCTGGATAGATCATCATCGGAGTCTTATAAGGATCATCTCCGGTGATTCTCTCATACATCTCAAATAAGTTTCCGTAGCGGCCAGCAATGGTTTCAAGACCATCACGCTTAATGGCATCGCGGAAATCAAGATAAACGGCTTGCTTAGTTGGACCAACTCCTAGGCCCTCATCGCAGCGGAATTTTGCCTGACGACTTGATACATCTCGAGGAGCGAGGTTACCGAATGAAGGGTAAACGCGCTCTAGATAGTAATCTCTTTCCTCATCAGGAATATCGGCGGGCTTTCTGCTATCGTCTTTTTTCTTCGGAACCCAAACTCGTCCATCGTTTCGCAGAGACTCAGACATAAGTGTTAACTTAGACTGATAGTCACCATGAACAGGAATACAAGTAGGGTGAATTTGCGTGAAACATGGGTTAGCGAAGGCCGCACCCTTCTTATAACATCTCCAGGCAGCTGAAGCATTAGAGGCTTTGGCATTGGTCGAGAGATAGAAAACGTTTCCGTATCCGCCGGTACAAAGAAGAACGGCGTCAGCTGCGTATCGCTCGAGTTCACCCGTAATAAGGTTTCTCACGATGATACCGCGGGCCTTACCATTGATGGTCACTAGATCCATCATCTCGCGACGGTTAAACTGCTTGATCTTTCCCTTAGCAACCATCTTCATCATACCAGAGTAGGCACCTAGAAGAAGCTGCTGACCAGTTTGTCCACGAGCATAGAAGGTACGACTTACTTGAGCACCACCAAAAGAGCGGTTATCAAGATAGCCGCCGTATTCGCGGGCGAAAGGAACACCTTGGGCCACCATCTGATCGATGATGTTATTAGAAACCTGGGCCAAGCGATAAACATTGGCCTCACGAGCTCTATAGTCACCACCCTTAACGGTATCGTAGAAAAGACGCTTAATTGAGTCACCATCGTTAGGATAGTTTTTGGCAGCGTTGATACCACCTTGGGCGGCAATGGAGTGAGCGCGTCTTGGAGAGTCCTGAATGCAGAATGAAAGAACATTATAACCAAGTTCGGCCAGTGTAGCAGCGGCCGATCCACCAGCAAGTCCAGTTCCCACCACGATAACGGTGAATTTTCTTTTGTTAGCTGGGTTAATGAGTTTTGAGTCGAATTTATGTTTTTCCCACTTTTCTGAAAGTGGTCCCTGAGGGATCTTTGAGTCTAATTTAATGCTCATGCTATACTCCCTGGAAGTGGGCCCAGACTGAAATGAAGGCGAAGCCTCCACCAACTAGAACCGCATAGATATAACTAAAGGCTTTGATCTTCGGATAATATCTTCCGTGATTAAGACCTAATGATTGGAAAGCAGAAGCTACACCGTGGGCCGTATGAAGGGCAGCACAGATCATAGCAAAGACATACCAGGCAACATGCAGAGGATCTTGGAAATACTCCATGGTCACGCGGTAGAGGTCACGCATCTCAATGCCTTCTACCGAAGTTGTGTAGTAAGGACCGAACTTTAAATTGATTAAGTGAAGGATGGTGAAGACCAAAAGAACTAGACCCGTCCATGGCATACTCCATGACATAAATGTAGTACCTCTGCCAGTGTTCTTCTTGGCGGCATACTTTTGATTTCCGCGGGCGCGGTAGTTTTCAAAAGTCAGTCTTAGAGCAAGACCCAAGTGAACGAGGAACACGAGTCCCAGACCACCCTCAATAACATAAAGGGCTGCCCCCAATGAGAAGAGTCTGTGGCCATAAAGATTGAATGCATCAGGACCCATCAGTAGAAGAAAGTTTCCAGATAAGTGTCCAACCAGGAATCCACAGAGGAGAAGTCCTGTTAGCGCCACTAAATGCTTTCTTCCGATTGAGGACCGATAGTAATGATTAACAGCTGATGTTATCATACAAGTGAGCTCCCTTTCGAATTATAGATAAATAGGATTTAAGTCTTAGAAAGTAATGGCTTAAGAGTACCAGATTTGCACGAGTTGTCAGGTAAGAAATGCATCTAAGAAATAGGTGTTTTTTTACCCTGTTTAGCCACTACCGCATACATGGCCAAACATCTTTGACGATTGAGCTCATAGCTCACGATGGGAGCAAAATATTGGGGATTTAGCAGGGTATCGGGGCGGTGAATCTCTTTTTTTCCCAAATGTGCGAGCTCGGGCACCCATTTTTTAATAAATTTTCCCTCAGAGTCAAATTTCTCGCTCTGAGTATAGGGATTAAAAATTCGAAAATAGGGTTGAGCATCACAGCCGGAACTCGATGACCACTGCCATCCACCATTATTGGCGGCGAGATCATAATCCAGTAATTTTTCCGCAAAGTAGGCTTCACCCTTTCGCCAATCCACTAAAAGAATTTTCGTAAGAAAAGAGGCCACCACCATTCTCAGGCGATTATGCATAAGTCCGGTTTCATTCAGTCTTCGCATGGCCGCATCCACGATGGGATAACCCGTTTCACCCTGGCACCAGGCGAGAAAATCCTCTTCCTTGCCCAGATATTTGATCTGGTCATATTCTCGCTTGAAGGATCCTTTCGTGACATGGGGATAGGCGTCCAAGATCATCTGATAAAAATCGCGCCAGATAAGTTCCGAGAGCCAAACCCGGGCCCCTTCTGAATTTGAGGAAGTGGCCACTCTGAGCATGTCTCGAATAGAGATATTTCCAAACCTAATGTAAACCGAGAGGCCACTGGTTCCCTCAAGAGCGGGAAAGTTTCTCATCTCGGCATATTGATCGAGCTCTTCAGTAAATTTCTTCAAGCGCTTTTTTGCCGCTTGAGTGCCACCGGGAAGGAGGGGAGGATTTGGTTTAAAGCCAATTTCTTTTAACCAGTCCTTGTTCAGGACATTCTCAGGATTCTCAAATTTGGCCAGATGTTTTAGAGGACACTCAAAATCTGAAATGATTTTCCCGGTATTCTCAAAGCTTTCAAGCCATTTATTTTTATAAGGGGTGAAGACTTTATATAGACCACCGGTATTGGTTAAAACTTCGCGCTTTTCAAAGAAGACTGCATCTTTGAATTGTTCAAATTTAATCTTCAAGGCCTTAAGTTTTTGTTCCACTTTCTTATCGCGCTCTTTAGCATAGGGCTCATAATCGCGATTAACATAAACCGTGGAGGCTTTGAGAAGACTTGCGAGCTTAGGGATTTCCTCCTCGGGCCTTCCGTAAAGAACGTGAAGAGAAGTGCCCTTCTTCTGGAGTGTGGCTTCTATCTCTTTAAGAGAGTCTAGGATGAAGGTGATTCTGCGATCTTTTTTATCCTGGAGCTTACTTAAAATATGAGTATCAAAGACAAAAGCCAGATGGGTCTCCCCCTCTGAGAGGGCAGCAGAGAGGGCCTGATTGTCATGGAGCCGCAGATCTCGGCGAAGCCAGCATAATGTGCTCATGGAATAGCTTTACTCTTAAAGAAATCACGAGTCTAGCCAGGGAAGGGGGCCAAGCAAGATTTGTCTAAGTGGACTAAACTGATCTTCTAAAGTTTCAAGGTCTTTTTCCGATAAGTCAGGGGTGAAATTACTATTCCTATTACTACTTATTTTCTCTACTCATTCTCTCGTTTGGGCAGAGACGCAAACTCTTAGCACCGCCCAAGGGCGCATCCTCATTCCCATCCTAAAAAAGTGGGAACTCGGAAAGAATCTTTTCGGTATGCCTTTTCTCTACTTTTCTCCTCAGACCAACGGTCAGCGATCTAATATCAGCTTCACCGATACCGGGGTTAATCTCGAGATCGATTTGAGTCGCCTCAGGGCAAATAACGAGTCCTACCACAAGATCAAAAATGATTGGGCACAAAGCATCGGTGGGAAGATCATCGCTTTTCATCCCTTTAAGATTTGGAAAAATGATCAAGGTCATGCCGTTCATGAAATAGGCGTTGAATATATTCATGAAAATAAATCCTACCTGGAAAAGAGCTTTTATGTGGACTGCAAAGGAAAGCTTATCTTTGCAAAATCTTTAAGACTTAAACTCAATCAGGAACATCAGAAGGATTTTGATCTTTTGCTGAATAAACTGGATTGTGGGGAATAAATGAAATCTTACCTTTCATTTTTTCTGGCGATTCAATTAATTCTCTCCAATGTAGGCTTTGTCTACGAGGCCCAAGCTGCCACCCGGGAATTTGATCCGGCCAAGGACTGTCCTAATGGTTCATGTGTGAAGGGACTCACAAGTCTATTCGAAGCTAAACTTCAGGCGGCCAGAAAAGATCGCTGCCTTCCACCTGAGAATCACAAAAATCATAAAGACTGGTATCAAAGTCATTCATTATCTGAAAAATGCTTGAAAGATATTTCTGAGTTAGAAGAGCTGAATAAAAAGCTTGAAGCCATTTCAACCTATCTCGCCCAAGAACCCGAGTGCGAGGATTGCGTCCAAAATAAATCGGCCCTCTCCTCAGTTATGAAAGGGGAGATCGGCCCTTTCCTTAAAGTTGCCCAGGCACCACTCTGTACAGAAACGGCCAAAAAAGAAGTTTGGAAAAAATGCGATGAGGATGCTGCCTGCGTCTTTGTTTCTTCTGCTACGACCTTTATTCCTTCCACCTTCGTAAATAAGCTTATTCCAAGTAGTCTTGGAAAAGATGGCTGCGACGGAAGTAAGGATAGCTGCTTAAAGCAAATGGCCATGGGTTTTACCAAGGCCGTCTTCTCGTTTTTTGAAGGTATGTTTGAATTACTCAAGATGGCGGGGAAGGGAATAAAAAATTCTGCTACCGATCTCTGGGAATACTTAGAGGGAGCGGAAAAGCAATCCTCGACAGCTCAACTATCAGCAGCGGTGGCTTCTGAAGAAGAGGGCTTCTTCAGACAACTCGTTAATGATTTTCCCGGAACCATGAGTAAAGTCTGGACCGGTTTACTTGCGGCCATTAAGCACTGGATGACAAACTCCGTTTTCTGTCAGCAGTGGAGTGGACAGCCACAATTCAGTCAATGCTTAAGGCCAGCTGAAGGACTTGGATGCACAAGCTGCAAGGCCATGATTACGGGTGTTTGTTCTTTAACGGGAACCATTGTCTCGGAAGTCATTCCGGCCTTCTTAACCGGAGGATTATTCACTATTGCTAAGCATGGAGCAGGAGCAGCTGCTCAGCTCGCTAAAAGTGTGCGCATTTCAACTGAATCTCTAAATAAGATTAAGCAAGCACCCATCGCTTCTATCGCTAATAAAAGTTTAACGAGTGTTAAAAATTCTAAAGCACTTCTCACTTCGAGTGCTGCTGCCAAGGCCGCTCTTTCGGCCATGGGGCCCGCCATGCGGGCGCTGAACGCAACGCTGAACTCCTTAAAGGAAGCCATTAAATCCTCAGGTGCTTATCTCATGAAGTCTCCTGCGGGAGTAGTCCTTATAGTAGGAACGAAGGTGGCCAAAGTTTCTGGAAAAGTCCTGATTCTTCCCCTCGATAATGCTCTTTTAAGAAATAGCTTCTCCTTAGGAGAGAAGACCTTTGCCAAACTCTTTAAAGAGTCAGAGAAATCTGCAAAGCTCATGAGAAATGGAGTGATCGCAACTGAGACTACCCGTGGTGCCAATGCCGTGGACGAAGCTCTTTTAAA
>DFXX01000020.1 GCA_002381765.1 Bacteriovoracaceae bacterium UBA4097
CAGTTTTTTAAGGCATATAATTGTTAGATCGATTTTATATTAGTCCTAAAGCGTTTATTCATTTTTTACCAGCTGCCATAATTGCCCTAATATTTTTCATGAGTAGAAGAAGTTTCTTGATTGATGTTACACTCGATCAAGATGAGCTATTCAGCTGGATGTTGATATCTGGCAGTTGGCTAGATTTTTTCAATATAATTCTTAGAGATAGCCAACAGTTCTTGTATTTTGCCCTCGTTAAGATTTGGCAGGACATTTTGTCGACCCAGAGCGATTATCTTGTGCGGATGCCTTCCTTGATTTTCGCTTCTTTAACGGTCGGCTTAACTTTTCATCTTATGAGGGAAATTTTCTCGGGACTAATTGCTGTTGTCGTTGCTGCTTTTTTGGTTCAAAATCCAGTCTTTGGCTATTTTGCAACTTATCACAGACCTTACTCGCTTCTTTGCTTTTTAATTATAATGATTATTTTTTCAGTCTGGAGATTGATAGAAGGGAGGCAAAAGGAGTTTTATAGTAATCTTTTTTTGATTTTTACAGTTCTACTTCTGTATACCCATTATCTAGGTCTAATTTTCTCATTTTCGATAATTATTATAATGTTGTTATTAGGAATTAAGCTTACTGTAAACACTAGAAAGCTAGCATTCCTGGCGATTGTGATGGCCCTTTATTGCCTTCAGCTTGTTTATCAGTTTGAACATTCACTGAAGCTCATAGAATGGACTAAGGGAAATGGATATTTTGAGTTTATAGGTTTCGCTTATCTCTTCAAATTTGCTCATCGAAATCCTTTGGCGATTGCTACTTATTTTTGCCTCTTTCTGTTTTTAATCAGTTTAGTTAAAAGAGATATTCAAAGGAATAGTCCTCAGAATATATTTATTCTTTTCAATTTTTACTCTTTTCTTCTAGGGATATTAATCTTCTTTCTTTTGAGCCTTTCTCAAGTCTCCTTGTTGGTCGATAGATATTTGCTTGTTTTTCTCATCTTTCTCCTAGCACCAATCTCGTACTCTTTAAGTATCATCTGTAACCGCAAGGATGGAGAGGTCTTTTTAGCATTTCTGCTTCTATTTATATCTGCCGATCGAAATAAACTCTTTGGCCATGAAGAAAGACTAAATGTAAAAGGCTTCTTTAAGCAGTTAAGGGACAAGAAATATTTTAAGAATGAAGATAGAATACTATGTCTCTATGATGGGCCCTATGTAGGAGTGCTTACCCAGTATTCAAAAATGTCTTTAAAGAGAGATATTTGTAGTCGCCACATCGGAACTGGCGAATTTCAACAGGATGTTCTTGATCAAGGTTATGATTATGTTATTAGATCTTTGGACTTTAAGTCCAAGGAATACAATCGGCAAGTATTTACGATTCCTGGATCTAGTAAGGTTTTATACTCATCTCGAGACTTTATTATCTATCAAACAGGGAGGTGATTGAAAATTTTAGATTAAGCCTGATGCCAAATGCTTTCTAAGCCCGTATGGTTTTCTTATGAAATTATTCATAAGAAACAGATCGGGCAGCTCCCTGCTCTTCGTTTTTGTTGCCCTTGGTCTAGTGACCACTATTCCCCTTTACGTTCTTAAAATCAATAATCAGTTATCTGAGCAGTCTTCCATCTTATGGAATAGGATCGTTGCCGATGAGACTGCCCAGTCTTCATTTGTGTTACTTGAGGCAGCTTTGGCCCGAAGACTTTGGTCACCTCCTCCCGATAAAGACTGTATGATTCAAGAAGAGTTTTCAGTAAATGGGATATTGGAAAATGGTGCGACCTATCAGGTTGACGGAAAATATATTAAAGAGTCTAAGACACTGGAAATGACCTCGTTAGCTACCTACAAAGGTGTTGAATCTCGTTACCAAAAGAATCTTAAAATTTATGATGTTGCCGACTATTTGATTCTTAGCAAAAAAACAGAAGACACTACTATCACTTCTCCTCGCTATAGTACGACTTTGCCTACAAGCCTTATCGCACGGGAAAGAAAGGTTTACTTTGATGGGGGAGTGAAGTTTCAAAATCTGACTTACAGACCACATGATTATGATCCTGATAAGAATAAAACCTATCCCATGCTGAATCCTGGTGAGATTAATATCATTTTACAAGCGGAGAGGCTTATTTTCAAAGGAGGTCTTCGGTACGATCACCTGACTTCTCCAATACCTGCACCAGGTGCCTTTCCTAAATTTTATAATGACTTCAGGCACATTACTAATGACTACTATCCTGAAACGACTCCCACTGGTCCTACTTACTTCTGGCAATGGGGCGGAGGGGGAGCCTTCATAACAAATGATTTTCAGCAAGCAAAGGATGTAGATGAGAGAATGAGGGCCGGATCAAGCGTAAATCATAGTTTAATCATGAAGCATTTTTATCCTATTGCTCTCTTTACTGGTATGTTGCCCCTAAATGCCACCAATGCTCAGGATACTGGAAGTTTCTTTGATGATCCCAATAAATGGTTGGTCTTTACTTATTCATATGGACCTAATGGAGTACCAACCTTTGGTGCCAGAAGGAACTTCACTTGTTATACGGAAGATAGGGGAGCTGATACTAGATTCTGTTCTTCAAGCCGCGCCTTCCCTAAAGGCTTTGATTCCTGGAGAAAGGAAGCGGATCTAAAAGGAGTTCTTTTCACTGATGACTTTGAGGACATGCAAACTCAGACTATTACTTGGGATAACATGGAAGCCATGAAAGAAGATGCCAAGGCTTGTGGTATCTATGTGAATGAGAGTACAGGTAATACTAGCGGGAGTTATTCAGATTGTGACTTGAGTAATAGTCGATTCGTTGGGGACTATATAACTGGAAAAGGGGCGAACTGTTCTAAAATTTTCCGACTAGATAGTGAAAGCATTCAGAGTAAGCTCTCTAATTTTTCGGCAGCTAATTACAGCAGTGCGAATGATAAAATACTTAGAAGAGTTATATATTCCGAAGTTCCTTTAGAGATCGTTCAATCTCAAGTGGCGGGACTTAGTACTTCGATGAGTAGTAATGTTAGAGAAAATCTGCCGTTATGGGTGGTGAATGAAGATGTAAATATCTTGAAACCCTTTCAACCTGATACCACTAGCCCTATTAATGAGAGACCTGGAGAGTTTAGACAACTCTATTTCAATAGTTCTCCTACAAATTTATTGAAACCACTGAATATGGTTTACCTCAGTCCAGAAAGAACTGTCATTCATTCCCCTTTTCATAAGCCTCTGTCTAATTCAGAGCTACTTAATGATTTCCCGGTAGTTAATGGTCGCATAAGACCAAGCTATAGTATTCAAACAGATTGGAAGCACCATGAAGATGATGGGCTCAAGTACGGTGTAAGAATTGTAAACATAAAGAATATGTCTCTGATAGATAATACTCAAAGTTTCAGTTATCACGAAGGTTTTTTCCTTCGTGGACTTTGGAGTGTGGTGGATTCATCGGCCATCCAAGTTCTTAGGAATGGCTGTTTTTTAAGTCCTTCTGCCAGTGAACCCATTGTTTCTTCAACAGGAGGACCTGTCTTGCCACCTGGGCATCCGGCGTTAGGTAAATTTGTGCCGCCTCTTTCAAGTAGATTTTATGATCAAACTTCGGGAACGAAGATCAGTCATTACTATCGTCCCTACATATTCGAACTTCAATTTAAACATTCTGATGTGAGAGAATCTGTTATTAACTTTGAAGGAACTCGACTAGGGGTGTATTTCTCTGCAGAAGCTGTTGCTGGCAAACAACCTCTCAGTATCCAGAAATATTCACGCCGAGAATTCTATAATCCTAATCAGATAGATTTATCTCAAAGGTCATATGTTTGGGACAGTGAGAATTGGTATAACAAGGTAGGGAGTGTTACTAACCCTATATCATGCACTATTGAACCCGTCATTCGAGGAACGACTGTGAAGCATGATGCAATCAATGTTCCTTTGAACAGGGCAGAATTCACTTTCCTTCACCAACCTCCAGGGGATGACTTTAACTCTGTCGGATCCATAATGTCTTTGCCACTTCCCATGTTAAAGATGAGAAAATAATGATGAATAAGTACCTTAACCCAAATGGGGTTAGTTTAATTGAAGCACTTATTGGAATTTCACTCATAGGGGTCGTCGCATACGGCTTTATGTCCTCTTCAAATCTCATGAATCAATCCTCCTCTCAGCAAGAGCAAACGGATTTAATAGGAGATATGGTGATGAAGAATGTTTATCGCTTGAGGGCGGCCAAGAGTGAGACATTTCCTCCCTATGGCAAAAGCCAGTTAAGGGAATATTTCACAAATGGTGATCTCATCAAGGAAAGCATCGTTAATGATTGCAGTAAGCCTAATACAAAGCCTGGTCAGATCAGTGTCTGTATTAAATTTTCAAGTGTAAGTGATTCTGAGGTAACTTTTAGCCACCCAGAATTCCTAAAGCTTCCTCAGTATGGCCAGAAACTTTATAAGTTAGATATTACGGGAGAAGCAGTATCCTCAGGACGAAAATTAATAAAGAAGATAACGGTTTTTAAAAGATGAAGAATGCAAAAGGCTTTACCATTCTGGAGGTTCTCGTTGCCGGTGCTATCATGGTGGGAGTTGGACTCTTTGCGAGTCAATTCATGTCAAAATCAACTAAGCAGTACACGAACTTTCAAGGCAAGATGCTCATTACCATTGATACCAATCAGGTCTTCCAGAATCTATCCGTTGATCTGTCTAATCTTGCACGCTTAACCGATAATGGGGTGGAAGTTGAATCGATTAATAAGGATGATAAGGCTTATTTAGGACTTTATGGACTATCCGCTAAGGATGCTCTGAAAAGGCCAGAGTGTCTGTATGAACCTGTTGATGATAATAATGGTTTTTCTATCATCCGATATACCACCATCAATCAATTAAGACCTTCTAAGCTCGTAATGTTTTGGAAGGAGGATGCAACTCCGCAACTGGATGTTCTTATTCAACGTACTGAAGGCCTGCAAAATCAGATATTCTCTGAGTTGGTGGGAGGTACTAACTTATCGAAGACTTTGAGGACAAAAGAAATCATCATCATTGATGGAGATGGATTTACGACTTCTCGGTTGCTTGTGAAAAGTGCCGATTATATCGAAAGCCCTATCGATCCCTATGATAAAATCAATAAGGACCCGGAGAAGTTTAAGTATTTTAAGGTGGCGGTTAAAAAGCCAGGAACTTTTTATTCTCCTAATGCCTCAGAAGTCCCGTTAACTCATCAGTTTATTACCGGATCTTATGTCTATTCGGTATCCACCAAAGTCCTCTGTGTGAATAAGGATAAAACAAAGCTTCTCTCCATCGATGAAACAGATGGAACGAGTAGGGTGCTACTAAATATTGGAGCTGAAAAAGCATCAATAACCAATTTTAGAATCAATTATCTTTCTTCCGGCAATCTTGAAAGTAGTCCGACTGGTCTGGCCGTTTTTCCTCCCCTGACAAATATCGATCCCATTAATAATAGAAAGTGTATCGACCAGCTATTAATGAGGATGGATGTTCAGAAAGATCAAAAGGTCTTTAACTACGCTCAGAATATATTCATCTCCAATTTTAATCTTAAGCGACCCAGTTACTGTAAATAACGGAGTAAAAAGGTCAGACTGGCTTAAAATCGTTATTCGTAGAAGCTTAATAAGTCCAAGTTCCTCGCTCTTATGTGGTAAAATCTAGGCATACTTTTACAACGGCAGCAAGTTAGTCCTGTGAATTATAATTTTATCTTCTTTATTCCTCTTACCCCCTTCCTTGAGAAATATAAAATGTTCTTAGTCGCAAACTTTGAGGCTACGATCTGGGAAGTTGCAAATGAGAAAGAATATCTACAGACTGTTCCCATGCTTGAGAACTCCATTACTTTTAGTGACGATCTTAAAAAGACCGTAAACTATCTCACGCTCACTCAATCTGTTGCCAAGAGCAGTATTTGTAAGAATATATACTTCGGAGAAGGTACAACTCCTCCTCATCTTCTAAAAAAACTTCAGGGCATGGGTCTCGATGATGCCTGGAGCAGAGAATATAAAGACGAAGAAATGAAGGAGAAGATTGAAATGTTCTATCAGGGGTATAATGATTCAGAGATTGCCCTGAAGCCATTAGGCCAAGCAGAAAAAGAAGAAGGATTTAAACTAAAAAAAATAAAGACTTATTTCACAGAGCCCCAGAAGCAGAATCAAAAAGTAAAAAGCATGCTGCTTACAGAAAATGAAGGTGACAATTCAAACTATGCACAGGGTGCGTCTGCCCCTAAACTAAATACAGAGGATAGTGAAGAGAGTAAGAAAAAAATTAAACTCAAAATTCTAAATCATCCTTTAGCACCCAAAAAAAAATTCAACCTCAATCTTTTAAATGAAAATCAAAAAAAAGGTACTCACTTTATCCCCTTAACCGGTGATAATTTTTTTCGATTAAGGACCTTGAATCCACTCGAAGCTTTGGATAAAGATCGAAAAAAACGAAGAGAAGAGTACTTAAGGCTATCCTCCTTTAAGGAGAAAGTGACTGCCTATAAAAAGCGATTTGAGGTCGATGAGTATACTGATAAGGTTCTTGAGAAATCCCTTGAAACTATTCTAGAGCTTGAAGAAGATCGTTCTGAACTTTTTGCATCTGATTCAGATGACCTTGAATTCCTTGTCTTCTTCATTGAGCTCTATCAGAAGAAAGAAGTTGCCAAAGAAGTCATTATCAAAATAGCCTCTGAACTTATTCTTAAGAAAAATAAGGCCTATAGTACTTTTTATCTTATTACTGATAACCCAAGCCTTTTTTACCCAAAAGACATCTCTGAAGACATGGTAAAGAGAGAAGAGGGGATACGACTTAATTTTAAAGACTATGATTTAAAGATTCCTCACTTTAAAGATGAAACTTTCACAGAAAGCAATAATGAATTCTATTACCCTTATTATCTCAATAATAAACTCCTGGCCCTGGGAGTAGGTTTTTTTTCTGATCCACCAAGTCTCAAAGCTCAAAAATCAACTGAAGCCTTCTTTCTCATTCTAAGGAGCTTATTCATTTAATATGCTTTACTTAAAGATCGTTCCTCATTTTCTCCTTAACCTAGATAAGATCCTTTCTTTCAATATATTCTATTTTAATCCCTTTACAGCTCAAAAAGGCATTGCTCTCGCTAAAGGAGATCTCCTGAGTGAAGAGAGAAAGCTCATCATTAAAGAGATGATCGATAAGGGTTATCATATTGAAGTAAGAGAAGCCGATTTCGATAAGATAAAAGCCATGAATTTTGATCTTCATCAATTTCTTGTAGATGGTGAGCGAGTTCTAGCGATGAGAAAAAATGAGGTCGATGCCAGAGAGCTTCATTCCCAAAAAGAGCGCCCTAATCTTATTGAGCTTTTTAAAGGCTGTATCCTGAGAGATAATTTCGGGCCAATCATTGATATCGTAAAGCTAGAGATTACGACCTATTCCTCTGAAGTTTCTCATTATCAGACTCAGCTAAAGAACTTTTTACTGAAGGCACTCGCTCGTTCCACTTATATGACCAATGGTGCTTGCTTTCTTTTTCTTCTATTGAAGAAGCTGAAAGTCGTGGATGAACTCGAAATACTGGAAGTCCTTGTTGCTTACTTTTTAAAAGATATTGGCATCAGTCAAATTGCTTTTAATGAAAGACTGAAAGAGCAAAGCGATCATTTTCAAAAACATCCAATGTTTAGCATTTACTATCTAACCAAGTTTGGATTTGATCCATCTGTTCAACTTAAGAGATATATTCTTGAACATCAGGAATTAGCTGATGGCAGTGGCTATCCAAGGCAAAAGAATCAAAATCAGCTTCATGCAAATTCCCTTCTTATAGGAATGGTTGATCATATTTTTTATTCCAATCATCAGAATAAGCAGAGAAGAATTCCTAAGATTTTGGAAGGTTTGGATGAAAATCTCTATCTGAGTGAGCACATAGGAATTGCAAAGTCTTTTCTTTAAAAAAGGTCGGCCAATGGCCGACCTTTAATCTACTTGTATAGTTCTTAGAATACGTTAACGTTAGCCGAAATCGCGATATTTGTACGATCAGATCTCAGATCGCTTGGGACGAACTGAATGTTTGGATAAAGGAATACATCTCTAGAAAGAGAGATACCTAGACCAACTGACTGGTAAACCTTACGTTTTGTATAAGTGTCATGATCTTGCTCTCTTGTCTGCTGGTAAACCTGCCAGCCAAAAACGGTTCTTAGATTAAACATATCATTCAAAACATACTCAGCAACTGGATAAAGGGCCGGAACATTTTCAGCAAGAGAGCGATCCGTTTTTGAAAAAGTATATTTTAACCATTCTAGGCTTGCCCCCAACGAAAGACCCGATTTCCCAAACTCTTTCATAAACGTTTGAGAAAAAACATAAGAAGCGTCATAGCCGGCTTTTGTTTGCTCCGGGTTGGTAATGAGGGTTGCACCTAAGGTAGTTACCGACTGCATGCCAAGGATATTATCTAAATGTGTGTACTTAAGCGCCGGATCACTTACTGTTACCTCTTGCTTATTCTTTTCGAAGTCCTGTCGATTGGCACGGTCATGGTCAATGGTAGTATGAAATGGAGTAGAAATGAATACACCTGTACTTGCAGTAATACTGTCCAGGGAAGTGATTCTGTATCTTACCCCAAGGTCAGCATAGAAGTTTTGAAGTTCAAGAGCGTCGGCAGCTCCTAGGATATTTCTTCTTTCCGGCTTCAAAGGATCGGCCAGGTTACCACCGGAATAGTTGAAAAATAAAGATCCACTCCATTTAGAGAGTGAGCCCGTTTCAGCTCTCAGACGACGGTTGGTTATAACTTGATCTGCTTCATCTGTAGCAGGCTTGGCCGAAAGAGGAGCAGCCGTAGCAGCAGCTTCTTTCGCGACTGGTTTTTTCTTCGCCTGGGCAAGTGCCAAGCTTGGCAAGCTGATTGCCAATAGGAGGGAGAGTGCTTTGAAATTAAACATGGATTACCTCTTAACTATAATTATTCAGATACAAGACAGTATTACTTTTTTTTAGAGGATGAAAAGTTTCTTTTCTTTCCTACCCAAAAAAAAGGCCAACCCGAAGGTTGGCCAATGTTATAAAAATTAATTTTCTTAGAAGACGTTGACGTTGGCAGAAATGGCAACGTTAGTTCTGTCAGATCTGATATCGCTTGGAACGAACTGGATGTTTGGATAGAGGAATACATCTCTTGAAAGAGAGATACCCAGACCTACTGACTGATAAACCTTACGTTTTGTGTAAGTGTCATGGTCCATAGATCTTGTCTGCTGATAAACTTGCCATCCGAAAACGGTACGAACATTTAATAGATCGTTGATTACATACTCAGCTGCTGGGTAAAAACCAGGAACATTTTCTGCTAGATTCTGATTGGTTTTAGCAAAAGTATATTTTCTCCACTGGAAACTACCTCCAAGTGAGAATCCACTTTTACCAAACTCTTTCATGAAGGTTTGGCTAAGCTGATAAGAAGAGTCGTAACCAGCTTTAGTTTGTTCAGGGTTCGTAATCAGAGTCGCAGATAGGGTCGTTACCGACTGCATACCAAGAATACTATCTAAGTGAGTGTACTTAAGAGCAGGGTCACTTACAGTTACATCTTGCTTATTTTTTTCAAAGGCTTCTCTGTTAGCGCGGTCATGATCGATGGTAGTATGGAAGGGAGTCGATACAAATACGCCAGTACTAGCAGTAATACTGTCCAGAGCAGTGATACGGTATCTAATTCCTAGGTCAGCATAGAAGTTTTGAAGTTCAAGAGCATCGGCTGCTCCCAAGATATTGCGTCTTTCTGGCTTAATCGGGTCTGCTAAATTACCACCAGAGTAATTAAAGTAAAGAGATCCACTCCATTTTGATAGTGAACCAGACTCAGCTCTTAGTCTTCTGTTAGTAATAACTTGATCGGCTTCATCTTTAGCTTTGTCGGGAGCAGCAGTTGCAGCAGCTTCGACAGCAATTGTTTTTTTAGTAGCTTGTGAGAAGGCCAGCGACGGTAGACCAAGAACCAGAAGGACTGAGAGAACTTTACAATTTAGCATTTTAACCTCTTAACCAAAGTTTTTTTCGGATAAATGACAATATTACTTTTTTTATGGGGAGAAAAGTAATGACAGACAATATTATGCTAAAACCATAGAATTAATGCCATTTTGGCACCAGGAGCACCCGTAATGAAGAATTTTGAAGACCGTAAGGATCGTTTTCAGTTTTTTGAAAGCTTCGAAAATCCTCTTTTGAACCTAACCTTTAAGCTTGAGGTCCCTGATTTTGTGACATACTGCCAGCAGGAGAAAATCCCAGTTTTTCACTTTTTCCTCTTTCATCTTTTTCAGGCAACCATGAAGATCGATAATTTTAAGTATCGCATTTATCAGGGAGAGGTGATTAAAATTGATCAGGTGATCCCTTCTTACACGGTGCTTAATAAAGATGGTCTCTTTAATTATACTAGGTTCGAATATTCCGAAAAGCGAGAAACCTTCATTCAAAGGAGTCTGGAAGCCAGAGAAGTTGCAATGAATTCACCAAAACTCATCAACACTGGGGTGGATTTAGACGAGAGAAGCCTGAAAAACTACATTTTTATTACCAGTATCCCTTGGCTTGACTTTTCCTCAATTCAGCATCCGGTCTTTAAGTTTAAGTCAGCAGATATTCCTTCCATGGCCTGGGGTAGGTTTGAGAAAGGGAGCAATGGGAAGATTACCATGCCCTTTTCAGTTCAGGCCCATCATGGATTTGTGGATGGATACCACATTCATCTGTTGGCAGATGGGCTTAAAAAAGAGCTAGAAGAAAACCTTAAGTAAAAGAAAGAGATTGGCTGTCATCCCCAGAAGAAACGCCATAAATCGGAAAGGGACATTCCCCAAACCGTAAGCAGTGTAGTGAATTATTCTCGCTAACACATAGATGATGGCGGCCCACTTCGTTCCTTCATCAAATTTATTCAATTGCCCTAATAGAAGAATCGCCACGATAAAGGCCGGGTAATAATCCTTAAGATTGGAATAGGCCCTCTCGCATCTCGCAGCCCAGGGAATGAGTTCCCTATCTGTCTTATCTCGATTTGAAACTAGCCATTCCAACCCGAAAGAGCGTTTTTTTCCAATACTGATGGGGATCCAGGCAAACATAAAGAGAATAGTAGAAAGGGCCAAGATGAAATATTCTGTTTGCATAGTTACCTTGTTAGTATTGAAATTTCTAGCATGGGCATGAAGTGAGTTACGGTGTCTGAAATATTGTTCTCGGTTGAGCCAATCTTTTCTTCATCCAAACCTAGTCGATGGTAGTGAATGCTCGCTCCCAGACCAAAAAGGCGGGATAGCCGGAAGCGGTAGCCGATGCCCAGTGCCATGCTTGAGCCCTGAACTTCTCTGGACACACTGGCCTTCTCTCGATCACCCCGTGCATAAGGATTCCATTCGGCTGAGAAATAGAGATTATGATTTTCGTTGGTAAACCATACTAAGCGTGGCCCCATCTCTAAAAGAGAATAGCTGTTTTCAGGAGATGAGCCTTTTGAAATGTCCGAGCTCCAGGAATTAACATTCCATCCAAAATAGAGAGTCTTTTTCCCATTCACCGAAGCCCCTAAATAGGCTTTATGAAAAGTCCGACTTTTCTCATATTCCTCAATACCACTATCATCATTTTCACTTGAATAGTTCAGTCCATACTTTAAAAGAAAAGCAGCTTGCGAGGGTATGGGGAGAAGAAGAAGAATAATAAGGATATATCTCATAGCTCACTATTTTGCTTTAACTCCTAATGCTCGTCAAACCTCATGTTCATGGAAAATTAAGGCGTAACTCCTCTGTGAGCCTAGTAAAATATCTGCCAAGGAGAACGCATATGACCATTAAAGTGAAAATCGGAGAAAAAGTTCCACAGGTTACTTTTAAAATCAGAGAAAATTCCCAATGGGTTACAAAGACCTCTGATGATTTTTTTAAAGGTAAAAGAGTTGTATTATTTGCCCTTCCTGGAGCCTTCACTCCCACCTGTTCCTCAGTGCATCTCCCTCGCTATAATGAATTATCCGATACCATTAAGGCCAATGGCGTTGAGGATATCATTTGCCTGGCGGTCAATGACAGTTTTGTTCTCAATGAATGGAAAGAGGTAGAAAAAGCCAATAATATAACTATGCTTCCTGATGGAAATGGTGAATTTACCCGTGCCTTAGGATTACTGGTTAATAAGGAAGATCTATGTTTTGGTGAGAGAAGCTGGCGGTACTCTATGGTGGTCAATGATGGTATCATAGAGAAAATGTTTATTGAACCCAACGAAGAGGGCGATCCCTATGGTGAATCCAGTGCAGAGAATATGCTGCATTACTTAAACCCAGAAGCCGAAATTCCTGACTCCGTAACCATCTTTACCAAAAAAGATTGCTCCTTTTCTGCCAGGGCCAAGGAACTCTTAAAGACTTCTCACATCCCTTATGAAGAGCATGTTCTTTTGGAGGATTTTACCATTAAGACGGTAAAGGCCCTCTCTAACAGCACTAAACTTCCACAGGTCTTCATAAATGGGGAACGCATTGGGGGAGCTGAAGATCTGGAAAGATACATGTCTGAAAAACAGCAATAATTACTTTCTCTCATCCATCTCTCTGATATGATATTTAAAAAATTAATCAGGAGATGATGATGAAATATTCTATGATGCTACTTGTCCTTATGGCCTGCTCAAGCAAGGGTCCCATGCAGCTCAGTGATGAGGCCAAAGAAGTGCAAGTTTTGACTCAAAGACCAACTGATTGTCAGGTTATGGGAAATGTCATCGGTAGACATGATGAAGGAAGCAAGGAGCTAGCATTGAATGATGCTCTCAATCAGGCAGCTAAACTTGGCGCAAGTGCTCTATTCATTAAGCAAGAAGTTCCTAATGGCCGAAAGATGGCGATCTTTGGCACAGCTTATCAATGTGAATAAAAAGACATCCAAGAGTACGTTCGGTTGTCGATGATGAGACAAGTTGATATAAGCCCCCTGGCAAGGGGGAGTATATTGCTTTTCAAAATCATCACTGGCCTTACATTGTTTTGCTTGACCTCCTTTCTCTATGCTGAAACTTCTCCTAAGTTGGATGAACTTCTGAGACGTATCGATCAACTCGAAAAGAATCAAGAGTCGCTCATTCTTAATCAGGTGGAGCCTCGTCCTAGTGTGAATTCCTTTCTAAAAGATAATCTCACCTTGGGTGGATTTTTTGAGCCTGCTTACACCATCATTTCAGGCCCTGATACTGCTCTCCAGGCCGCCAATAATTCCAACATTCTTGGAATTAACCTAGCATCTGACTATAAAAATCGATCACGCTTTGTGAGTCAGTTTTTAGTTGGAATTATTTCACCACTTCAAAACATTCATAATAATCCAGAATTTGCATCTGCCAATGAATCTGGCCAAAGAGAATTTGGCCCTCAAATATACGGTGCACTCCTTTCTCAAGGCTATCTCGAGTATTCTCATAAGAGGATGATCAATATCCAGGGAGGAGTGGGCTATGTTCCTTTCGGTTTTGCTGCCCAACAAAGAGAGTTCGTTCTTTTTGTCAGAAGAGGGGGACCTCAAATTCTTCGAACTGATTATTTGCAGACGTCTCAATGGTCTGGTGTTCATCTTCACGGTTCAACCAATGAAAATGATTATTCATGGGGTTATCATCTCTATACTTTTACTCCAGAGACTTACCGACAAGCTCCTGGTCTGGGTGGAAGAATGTGGTGGCATTCTAAGGATGAAAGTGTGCTGGCTGGTCTTTCTTCTCAAGTAGGAAAGAGTCAGGATGAAACTTACGAAACAGTGGGCCTGGATGTAAGTGTAGAATTAACTCAATTTATTTTAAGAACCGAATTTGTCCAGCGAATCTCTAAATTTGAAGATCCTTGGTCTTTTTATATTGAGCCAGGATATTACATCTTAGAGGAAGAGGTTCTACTCTACGTCTTTGGAGATTATTTGAATAATCCGAAAAATCAAGAGGGAGTAAATAAGGGAAATGATCCATATAGGAAATGGGAATATGGAGGGGGAATTAATTGGTTGCCTACCTCTTATACCCGTATCCGTTTAGGGTTAACTTATAATGATTACACCGGAAAAACAGCTATCATCGACGGGAAGAATAGAGATTACTGGAGCTATGATATCTCATTAGGAGTGGCTTTCTAATGAAGCTTTTATTTCTTATCATGTTGTTTATTTCTTCTTGGGCTATCGCTCAAAGTGAAATTAAGTTCATTGTGAATGCTTCCAATCCTGTTCCATCAATAACTAATGAGCAAGTTCAGGATTTTTATCTGAAACGTGTTAGAGTCTGGCCGGATGGAATCCCTTTAAGATTTTTTGATCGAAGAGAGGGAACTCCTGAGAGAAAAACCTTTATCTCCCAGCATATAAAAAAGACCCCTCGAAAGATTGATCAGTACTGGATTGGTCAAAAATTATTCTCCGGTGATAGTGCCCCTACTCAACTGCCTTCTGATTCCCTAACAGTAGCTCTCGTTTCTAGATTCGCTGGTGGCATAGGATATGTGTCAGGAGATTTCAAAGGTGCGACAGGGGTTAAAATAATTGAAGTAAAAGGTGAGTGAAGTGTATAAGAGCTCATTCCACCAATCTACCTCTATCCTAAGAAGACTCAAGATCATCATGATCGCGATTGCCTTTTTTATCGTCATAAATTTTCTGGCCCTGTTTATTTCGAGTAAAGGCTTTCTGGATGGAATGCAAAGCATCAGGAAGGCGAACACCGTATTGACCCTTACCTCTCAATCGATAGCAAGCCTCGAGGTCTCTGAAGCTCATCTGGAAAATCTTAACCTGGATAGGAAGATTAGTGATATCAAGCAAGGTTTTAAGGAAAGTCAGAGGATTATTACCGAGGCCATAACGACTTCCATTTATGAGTCACGAGAGGATCCTGCACTCATGGATGAGTTGTCCATGGCCTATAGTGCTCTGGAAAGCTATCAACAAAGTGTAGATGAGTTGTTTGCAAAGTATACACAAATGGCCCGACATAAAGGACCTGATGATATTGAGAAGCTCAGCGAAGAACTCCTCATTGCTGGACAGTATGCAATGGAAACCAAAGAGCACTTAAGAAAAACTCAAATACTGCTAAGGAAAAACACCGATGAGGTATTCAACAGAATCTACGAAAGCAGAATGACTCCTTTAGTTGTCACCGTTGTTTTCTCGCTTGCCTTCTTTGGATTTGTTGTCATTTTTGGTTTTTCTATTGCCAGAAGAATTGGCAGATCAGTAAACAATCTGACGGATTCTACAGAAGTAGTTGCTGGTGGCGACTTCTCCCATATTGCACCTATATTTGAAGCCGATGAGATAGGACGACTAACTTATGATTTTAATAATATGGTTAAATCGCTGGATGAAGGGCAGCAGAAGTTACGACAAACACTAGAGAGGATACGAAGTCTTCAGTTGATTACTGCCTCCTTTTCAGAAGCCCTGACAGTGGACGAAGTCTGCGAAGTCACTCTTAAATCGGCCTTTGAGCCATTGGGAGCGAGTGCTGGGAGTCTGGGACTTATTTCCGAAGACAAAAATTATGTTGAGATAATAAAGAAGGCCGGTTACTCCGATGAAGCCGCTCAGAAGTGGAAGCTCATAAAGCTAACCGATCTGACTCCTATGACTGTGGCCATTAAAAAACAAGAAGGAGTCTTCTTGGAATCACGTCAGGAAATAGGAGCTGAATTTCCTTTGCTAAGCCAAGATCTTGAAAAAACAAATATCCATAGTATGTGCTCTGTTCCTCTCATGCTGGGGGGACTATGCTTAGGAAGTATTAGTCTTACCTTTAAATTTAGAAAAGGTTTCTCACAGGAAGAGAGGGATTTTATTGTGGCCATTGCTACTCAATGTGCCCAGGCACTGCATCGCTCTCACCTCTACGATGATGCCAGAAAGGCTATCCTTGCCCGGGACGAGTTTCTCTCAATCGCTTCTCATGAATTGAAAACACCTTTAACTCCTCTGAAGCTTCAGTTACAGATGCTGGCTCGCCAAATTAAAAAGAACGACCTGGATTCCTTTACTCCTGAGAAGGTCATCAAGATTATCGAATCCTCTGATAAGCAAATGGAAAGGCTCTCGAAGCTTATTGAAGACCTTCTGGATGTTTCAAGAATTACTTCCGGTAAGCTCTCCCTTAATTTAGAAAAAGTCGATCTGGGAGAGATGATTAAAGAAGTCATGATTCAATATGGGAATCATCTTAAAGACGCTCTTAGTAAGGTAGAAGTCTTATCGGCTCCTCATGTTGAGGGGTATGTTGATAAAATTCGGCTTGAGCAGGTCCTGATAAATCTCCTCACCAATGCGGCCAAGTATGCTCCGGGCAAATCCATTAAAGTGTCTTTGGAAGCAAGCTCTATCATTGCGACCATCAGAGTAAAAGATGAAGGTCCAGGAATTTCACACATCGATCAAGCAAGGATCTTTGATCGCTTTGAAAGAGTCAAAGATAACCAGAATATCGGTGGTCTGGGACTTGGGCTTTACATCAGCCAACAGATCATTGTCGCTCATGAAGGTCATATCTGGGTTGAAAGCGAGATTGGCAAAGGTTCAACCTTTGTCATTGAAGTTCCACTAAGAAATTCTTAGAAATTAGCAAGAAAGTCATCCAACGCTTTTAGACTCGGGAAAAAGGGGATTCTTCTCTTATCTAATTCTGTTTTGATATAGGGCTTAAGATTGCCACCAATCCAAATCTTAGTCTTTGAGGGCAGAGCTTCTTGTAAATTATTGAGATAGCCTTCAAGGGTCTGATGATCAGATAGCTCATGCCTTGTTACCCCAAGGATAATGGCAGTACATTTCATGGCCTTAGCGGCTTCAGCTAATGAGTTTGCTGGAAGGCTTGCACCTAAGAAGATGAACTTTATACCATAATGAACAAGAAGGAGAGCGGCTGCCAGGATTCCGATTTCATGCATCTCACCTTCAGGAGTGGTAATAAGGATCAGCTCATTTCTGTGCATCTCTTTTTGATAATGTTGACCTATCATTTGTCCTAGATGGAAAGACACAATGGCGCTCAGAGTATGCTCTTGAGCAATAGTGAGTTCATTTCTTGAAACTTTATTTCCAATTTCGTGGAAAAGAGGAATGAGAAGGTTAAGACAGAGATCCCTTGGAGAGAGCAGGTTCTTTGCCTTATCTAGTTCGTGAGAAATGATGTCCAACTTGTAGGCCGATAGGGCGAGGTAAAAGCTACTGAGCATCTTCTCAAAATCAATTCTATCATGGTGAGGACTCACCACATGTTTTTCGTCATATGGTTTATGTAAAAGAAGGAGGTAAATTTCCTTCAACTGATTCAAGTCCAAATGAGCAATTTTTCCTATACTTTGGCCAAGTTCGGTCAGCTTAAACAGCAGGGCCAGTTTCTCAATGTCTTTTTCAGAATAAAGACGATGTTTATTTTCTGCCCTTTCGGGAACTACGGCTTTATAGCGCTTTTCCCAAGCGCGAATAGTTGCTGAGGCGACACCAGATAGTTGAGAGGCAACTTGAATATTAAAATACTGCATCACAAATATTTTACCATACTATAATCTGGAAAAGAAGTGATCCTAGTGCGATCATTAAACCATTCAAAGGATGATTTATGACGACTAAAACTTATCCCGTTAAAAAAAGTATTGAAGCTAAGGCCCATATCAAGGGGCTTGAAGCTTATCAGGAAATGTATAATCGATCCCTTAAAGACCCTGAGGGCTTCTGGCTGGAAGCAGCAAAGACCCTTACTTGGTTTCATAATCCTGAAAAGGCTAGTTCGGGAGATTTCTCCCATGTGAACTACTCTTGGTTTCAAGGTGGAAAGCTAAATGCTTCATACAATTGTCTCGATAGACATCTTCAAAAAAGAGCTCATAAGACAGCACTTATTTGGGCCAAGGATGAGCCGGGCGAATACAAAAATATTACCTATCAGGAACTTTATGAGAATGTTTGCCGCTTAACCAATCTGCTTTCAAGCTTAGGAGTAAAAAAGGGCGACAGAGTTTGTATCTATCTTCCTATGGTCCCGGAGATTGTCTACTCCGTTCTGGCCTGTGCTCGTTTAGGCGCAGTCCATTCAGTGGTCTTTGCTGGCTTTAGTTCAGACGCTCTTAAAGGTCGAGTATTGGATACTGAGTGCAAAGTTTTGATCACGGCCAATGAAGGAATAAGAGGTGGAAAGAAGATCGCTCTTAAATCCATCACCGATGAAGCTCTTCAGGGAGTGAAGTGCGTTGAAAGTGTTCTGGTGGTAAATAGAACGACGGCCAATGTTCCTATGAAAGAGGGTAGGGATTTAAGCTACGAGGAAGAAATCAAGAAACATCGTCCGGTGGCCCCTTGTGAAACTATGGATGCCGAAGACCCACTCTTTATCCTCTATACTTCCGGATCAACCGGAAAGCCAAAGGGAGTCATGCATACAACTGGGGGATATCTCACCTATGCTGCATTTACACATAGGGCGATTTTCGATCTGAAAGATGAGGATGTTTATTTTTGTACCGCAGATGTTGGTTGGGTAACGGGGCATTCATATGTTGTTTATGGACCACTTGCTAATGGTGCCACGAGTGTTCTCTTTGAATCCGTTCCTACCTATCCCGATGCGAGTAGGTACTGGCAGGTGGTTCAAGATACTAAAGCTTCCATCTTTTATACCGCACCCACAGCACTTCGCTCTCTTGCCCAACATGGTGATGAGTATGTCAAAAAGCACGATCTCTCTCATGTGAGAATTTTAGGAACAGTGGGTGAGCCCATTAATCCTGAAATCTGGAAATGGTATCATGATGTAGTGGGAGATAAGCGCTGTGATATCGTTGATACCTGGTGGCAAACTGAAACAGGTGGAATTCTTATCAGTCCTATACCTGGGGTTACTCCCACCAAACCAGGGTCAGCAACTTTACCATTCTTTGGTATTCAACCAATTTTGGTTAAACCTGAAACTGGTGAAGAGATTAAGGGGAATAATGTTGAAGGCGCTCTTTGTTTAAAGAAGACCTGGCCTGGACAAGCAAGAACCATTTATAAAGATCACTCCCGTTTTGTAGAAACTTATTTTACACAGTATCCAGGACTTTATTTCACCGGAGACGGTTGTCGTCGAGACGAAGATGGCTACTACTGGATCACCGGTCGCATCGATGATGTGCTAAACGTTTCAGGCCATCGCTTAGGAACGGCCGAGATTGAAAGTGCCCTGATAGAGCATAAAGATGTTGCCGAAGCTGCAGTGGTGGGGATGCCTCATGAGATAAAGGGGGTCGGGATTTATGCCTATGTCATTCTCTATAAACATAGAGAAGCCGATGAAGAATTGATCGAAAGCATTAAGGAAATCGTCAGAGAAAAGATTGGCCGCTTTGCATCTCCAGATATTATCCATGTCACAAAGGGTCTACCTAAGACTCGCTCAGGTAAAGTCATGCGCCGGATCTTGCGAAAAATTGCAGCCGCTGAATATGATGGGCTAGGAGATATTTCTACTCTCGCCGATCCTTCGGTGGTGGAGAGTATTCTGAATGAACACAAAGCACTAAAGTAGGTATAGAAATGAAGCTCAGAGGATCATGCCATTGTGGGTCTGTTAAATTTGAGCTTCTCTCGAAGCATTTTTATCCGTATCAGCGCTGCTACTGCAGTATCTGCCGAAAGACTCAAGGAGGCGGAGGCTATGCCATTAATCTAAGTGGTGATGCTGAGACTCTTAAAATAAACGGAAAAAATGCAATTAGTGTCTATCGAGCATTGGTGAAAAATCCAGAGGATAAAAGGGCCCATCGAAGCACAGGAGAGAGATCTTTTTGCAAGAACTGTGGGTCCGCTCTCTGGTTATGGGATCCAGGTTGGCCGAAGCTTATTCATCCTTTTGCTTCAGCGATTGATACTCCTTTGCCCGTTCCACCTAAGAATACTCATCTTATGCTTGAATTTAAGGCATCATGGGTAGATGTTCAAAAACATAAGAAAGATAAATTCTTCGACAGATATCCAAAGGAATCCATAGCCGAGTGGCATGAGAATATCTAATCGAGATGAATAAAGTGGATACAATCTTTGAGTTCCCCCGGGAAGGCTTCACTCACTCTGCCACCGAAGTCCTTTAAGATCTTATCCTCGAGACTTTGTATACTCTGAATTAGTCCCAAGCTCATATGGCCCTCCACAAAATGCTTTTGCATGATGCTGATGAGATTTTTGAGATCGGTATCACTTAGTTGAGTTTTAAGTTTTTCATCCACCAGGACTTCTATCTCTTTTTCGAGAATAGAGACCATAATCATCGCCGTAACTTTATGCTGAACTTTAGATGTTCCCAGAGTGTGAAAGAGCTCCAGTGCTTTTTCCTTGCACTCTCTTTCGACTTCCCAGCTCGCAAGTGCAAGTTTCTTTGCCCATGAAAAATGGCCAATCCATGTCATGAAAAGAATGAGACCTAAAAAGCAAATGGGCCAGAGTAGAGAGTGATGAAATTCAAAGTAATAACTAAAAACTAAACCAATGAGAAAGCCTGAGATAACTCCAAATCTCCAGGAAGCCGCAGGATACGCATCTGCAGCATCGGTTACAACCACAAGGAGTTCGCAGCCAGTGTTGGCCTCGAAAGTCTTTATCTTGTCCTCAACCAGTTTTACATCTTCTTGGATCAAAACTTTTCTCATTACCAACTCCCTGATGAGCCACCGCCGGAGAAGCCTCCGCCGCCGCCACTCCATCCGCCACCACCACCGAAGCCGCCTCCGCCTCCAAAACCACCGCCACCCATGCGACCGCGACCCGAGGCCAGAGCAAATAAGATATTTGATATACCAGCTAGTCCAAAGACAAAGCCCAATATAAAGAGAAGAGCGACGCCTGGACCGATGCCGGGAATCATGAAAAATCCCACTCCAGACATTCCTAGGCCACTGAAGAGTCCGCGAGCAAAAGGCTTCTTCCGAAGGAGAAGATGACCGAAGATAAGGACCATGAGAAGAAAGGGAAGAGCAGCATCAAAAGGACCACTTCTGGTAACTTGTGATCTACTTCTTCTAACGAACTGACCTTCTGGAGCGAGCTCAATATTGAATTTTCGAGCTACATCTTGCAGGACAATTCTGAGACCCTGATGAAAATTGCCTTCTTTAAAAGAAGGCACCAGAACTTGATTTACGTATTGATTAGACTCGAAGTCAGTTATTTCACCTTCAATGCCTTGACCCACCTCAATGCGAACACTGCGTTCAGCTTTTGATACAATGATAAGTAGGCCATTGCCCTGATCCTTGAGTCCCAGCTGCCACTTTTCGGCAACTCTTATGGAGAAGTCTTCGATAGGGTATTCCTGCAAATCCGGAACAGTGAGGATGGTAATTTGAGGACCTTTATTGGCAAAGATCTCATAGGCGAGCTCGGATAGGTCACGCCTTTCTTCTGGTGTCATGAATCCAGCTTGATCCATAACTGGAGAAGTTAGCGCAGGGATGTTGATCTCTGCGCCTAAAACATTAAAAGAGAATAAAAGGACAAAAGGTAACAGTAATCGCACTTAGAATTTCACTTCAGGTGTAGCTTGTTCAGTCTCCGTCGCTGTAAACTGAGGCTTCTTCTCAAACTTATGCAGTAATGAGTTGGTTAAGCTAGTCGGGAAAACTGTGACTAGATTATTAAAGTGTTTTACCGAGTCAATATAGCGTCTGCGAGCGATAGAGATTCTATTCTCTGTCCCTTCTAATTGGGCCTGAAGACCCTGAAAGTTTTGGTTGGCCTTAAGGTCTGGATAGCGCTCAGATACAACCATAAGGCGACCAAGAGCTTGTGAGAGACCCGACTGGGCCTGCTGAAACTTCTGCAGATTTTCAGTGGTAAGATTAGTTGGATCAACTTGAACTGAAGTCGCCTTGGCACGAGCTTCAATTACACCTTCTAGGGTTTCTTTTTCGTGAGAAGCGTAACCTTTAACTGTATTTACTAAGTTAGGAATAAGATCCGAGCGACGCTTATATTGATTCTGTACTTCGGCCCAGCTGGCCTCTACCTCATTATTGGCGGTAGGTATGGACTGAAGACCACAAGAAGTAAGGAAGAGAGAGAAGAATAGTATAAAAACAGCAGATTTCATGTGAACCCCTTAAAATATAAAAACCCAAAGTACTAAACATACTTTGGGTTCATTACTGATAAAATCAAGGGCCAGTTACAATTATTTGCTAATTGTAGCGACTAGCTTAGTCAGGCGAGAAGTCTTACGAGCGGCTGTCTCTTTTCTCATAGCTGGCGACTTAGCAAGCTTAGCAAGTAGAGATTGAGCCTTAACGAGAAGAGTTTTTGCTGTATCAGCATCACCCTTAGCAACTGCTGTACGTAGAGCTTTTACGGCTGTACGAGTTTTAGCAGTCTTAGTTTTATTCGTCATACGACGGACTTTGTCTTGTTTAGCTCTTTTAACTGATGATTTGTGATTCGCCACAGTGGTTCTCCTAATAATCATTTTCTTTTCAAAAATATTGCGATGTTATAAACAATCTCGCTCTTCATGGCAATAGACAATCGAAATAAGCATGACCTTTCTTGAAAAAGTACCGCATACCTTTTGGCAAAATAGATGCTATGGGGTAATTTTTTGGGGTTTAATTTTCACATATGATCAAGGAATTATCCCATGAGAAACATTCAAGTCGTTGGAATTGTTGGTGCTGGTCAGATGGGCCGAGGTATTGCGCAGGTGGCAGCTCAAACAGGATTCACCGTTATTCTTTTTGATGCTTTTAAAAATTCACTGGATTTTGGACATCAATTTATTAAGACGCAGCTAGACAAAGGTGCTGAGAAAGGGAAATGGACTGCGGAAGAAGCCCAAAAAGCCTTTGCTCGTATTTCGACAACTCTTGAAATGAGTGAATTAAAAACTTGTGACCTGGTAGTGGAAGCGGCTACCGAAAGAAAAGATCTGAAATTTGATATCTTCCGTAAATTAGATGAAGTGGTTAAGGCCGATGCGATCCTGGCGTCTAATACATCGTCTATTTCTATTACCGAAATTGCGGCCGTAACAAAAAGACCGCATCTGGTAGCGGGAATGCACTTTATGAATCCAGTACCGGTAATGAAACTAGTCGAGGGTATCAGAGGACTTGAGACTAGTGATGAAACTTTTAATACGGTAGCCGCTGTTTCTGAGAAGATGGGTAAGATCTTTATTCGTGCTCAGGATTATCCAGGGTTTGCCGTTAACCGTATTCTTATGCCGATGATTAATGAAGCCGTTTATGCTCTTTATGAAGGAGTGGCTTCAGCTAAAGATATTGATACCGCAATGAAATTGGGAACTAATCAACCGATGGGTCCTCTTGAGCTGGCCGACTTTATCGGACTTGATACCTGCTTAGCGATCATGAATGTACTTCACGACGGCCTGGGAGATACTAAATACCGCCCATGTCCGCTCCTGAAGCAGTATGTAGCAGCTGGCCGCTATGGCAAAAAAAATGGTAAAGGATTTCATACTTATGACAAATAATTTTGAAACAATAAACCTTGAAATTACTGGCGATATTGCGGTCTTAACGATCAATCGTCCGGCCAAACTCAATGCCCTTAATATTCAGGTTCATCGTGAACTTAAGGCCTGTTTAACAGACCTTAAAAAGAGTTCACTCAAAGGTTTAATTCTCACGGGTGAAGGCGAGAAAGCCTTCATTGCTGGTGCCGACATTGCTGAGATGAAGCCCATGACTCAGGGAGAGGCAAAGGCTTTTTCTGAACTAGGTCAGCAAGTGACTTTGCTTTTAGAGAACCTGCCTTTTCCCACCATTGCGGCGGTCAATGGCTTTGCTCTGGGAGGTGGCTTCGAGATGGCCCTGGCCTGTGACTTTATTTTTGCAACTTCCAATGCTGTTTTTGGACTTCCGGAAGTGAAGTTAGGTCTAATTCCTGGCTTTGGTGGAACGCAGAGATTGGCGCGTGTTGTGGGTGAAAGACGTGCTAAGGAAATCATGTTCTCGGGTAGAAATGTAAAAATCGAAGAAGCCAAGAATCTGGGGATCGCTCTTGAGGTATTTGAGAATAAGGCGGCACTTATGGAAGAGACCAAAAAGTGGCTTGATATGGCCACTGCTAATTCATCTTCCGCCATTGCACGCGCCAAAGAGGCCCTCAGCTCTGGAATTGAACAGACTCTGTTAGAAGGGCTAAAAATTGAAGCTGAAGCTTTTGGGAACATCTTTCAAACGGAAGATATGATCGAAGGCACCACTGCGTTTATTGAAAAACGAAAAGCAAATTTCAAATAAAGGATATCCCTATGATGCTCGATGAAAAGTACAAAGAAATTCGTGACATGGTTAAGAAGTTTTCTGATTCAGAGGTGGGTCCTCTGGCCATGAAGATCGATCATGAAGGAAAGATTCCTAAAGAATTAATCGCTAAGTTAGGAGAGAATGGTTTTCTGGGCTCTTATGTTCCTGAAGAATATGGTGGAGCAGGGATGGATTACCTCTCTTATTCACTGATCGTGGAAGAGGTTTCAAGAAACTGTGCTTCGACTGGTGTTTTCATTTCAGCTCATACCTCATTAGGTATCTGGCCCATTTTGAACTTTGGTACTGAAGCTCAAAAACAAAAGTATCTTCCTAAGATGGCTTCTGGCGAGTGGATTGGCTGCTTCTGCTTATCTGAACCCAATGCTGGATCAGATGCCGGCTCACTAACTACCTTCGCTGAAGATAAAGGTGATCACTGGGAAATTAACGGTGTAAAGAACTGGATTACCAATGGTAAAGAAGCCAATATTTGTATTGTCTTTGCTAAGACCAAGAAAACTCCAGACTATAAAGGGATCTCAGCTTTCATCGTAGAGACCACGACTCCGGGTTACTCGATCATTAAAGAAGAAGATAAGCTTGGAATTAAAGGGTCATCAACCTGCCAGCTGGCTTTTGATAAAGTCAAAGTTCCTAAGGATGCTCTTTTAGGAGATCTGGAAAAAGGCTTCCGCGTGGCGATGGCAACGCTTGATGGGGGACGCATTGGTATCGCTTCTCAGGCCCTGGGAATCGCTCAAGGTGCCTTTGATTATGCTATTCGTTACACTAAGGAGCGCGTTCAATTCGGTGCTCCACTTTCAAATCTTCAAGGTATTCAGTTTATGCTGGCCGATATGAGTACAAAGATTGGCGCCTCGAGACTTCTTATTTATCATGCTTCCGCCCTAAAAGATGCAGGGCAGCCATACTCTAAAGAGTCGGCCCAGGCCAAGCTCTTTGCTTCTGAATCGGCGATGTGGATTACCACTAAGGCGATCCAGTTGTGCGGTGGAAACGGCTATACCAAGGAATATCCAGTAGAAAGATACTTCCGGGATGCCAAGATCACCGAAATCTATGAAGGAACCTCGGAAGTTCAACGTATGGTCATTGCCAGTAGCGAATTAAAGGCTATCGACTAAATTCGCCTAATTAAGCTCTCGTCAATAGACACTCTCTTTGCTAGAGTGTCTATTAAATTTGTTTTATATACCTACTTATGTAGTCTGTTATTTTTTTGAGGAGAAAATCATGGCGAAAAAGAAGCCTGCTGCTAAAATGCCAGTGAAAAAGACTGCTGCTAAAAAAGCTGCGGTAAAAAAACCAATAGCGAAAGCTATTCCAAAAAAAGATACAAAGATGGCAAAGAAAGCACCTACAAAAAAAGCACCTGCTAAGAAAGCTCCGGTTAAAAAGGCGCCCGTTAAAAAAGCGCCACCCGCTAAGAAAGCACCTGCCAAAAAAGTGGCCACTAAGCCAGTGAAGCCTGCTAAAGCAGCTCCTGCAAAAAAAGTCGCCCCTAAGTCACTTAAAGAAACGGTGATGAAGGCCGCTGGTAAGCTTGTTGCTAAAGTTGCTCCAAAAGCTCCTTCTAAAGCTCAGCTTGAGAAAGAGAAAAAAGAACTTAAGGCCCTGGCCCAACAACAAAAAGAAGAAGAAAAAAAGAGAGTAAAAGAGCAGAAGAAGCTCCTTGCTGAAAGAGAGAAAGAAGAAGCCAAAGCACTCAAGGCCAGCAAGAAAGCTGGCAAGAAAGGCCGTCCGTCTAAATCGGAAGAAGAAGATGACGAGCCATTATTTGATGAAGAAGAAGTTGTAGAGGCCCGTCGTAAACCAGAAGAAGACGAGGACTTCGATGAATTTGAAGAAGAGTACAAAAAGTCTAAAGCAACTAAGAAAAGTGGTAAAAAAGCTTACGAAGTTGATGATGATGTTGATCTTTTTGTCTCTAAGCCATCTAAGAAATATAGCAATGCTAATCTTTCGGATATAGAAGGCAAGATCTCTGATGAGATTGCTGATCTTCGTGAACATTTTCAATGGAAGGACATCACCGATGCTATCGGTTCGATGGATTTCTTCATCGATGCTAAGAACGATGAATGTATCGAGAAGGGATGTGACAACATTCGTACCACTCAAAGCTATTGCCGCCTTCATTATTTACGTAATTGGAAAACGGTTCAAAAGAAGCGTGAAATCCTTAAAGAAGGCAAGCTTCAGGAATATATTGAGGAGCTGATTTCGAAGTATCCAACTAAATACATCGAAGCTCTTCTTTCAGATCTCTCTGATGATAAAGAGTTCTACCGCGTGCTTAATGAACTTAATATTACTTCTGAGTTTGATTTCGAAGAAGATGAGTTTGAAAATGCTGTGGACGATGATGATTCAGATGATGATATCGGAATCGAGACTATCTCGACTTCCTTACGCTACGAAGACGAATAATAAAAAAGCCCTCGAAAGAGGGCTTTTTTATTGCTTAATGCTCTTGCTCTTCCTGATCTTCTTCTTGTTCGATATCCGGAAAATCTTCTCCTAATAAACGATTGGCCTCAAGCGTGAGGTTCACGTTTTCTCGGGAGAGCTTGAAGAAGTAGGTTTGATGATTATGCTTCACTTCTTGCCACTGAGGCTCAAACTCATTCCAGTCTTCCTGAGCGAGGACTTCATCAAAGAAGAGGCCTGCGAGCTCAATATAGTCTTTCTGAGTTTCCTTAACCTTCTTCTCATTACTCATCTGATCAGCATCACATGAGAGGAAAAGGGTGACTGGAGCAAGATACTCATCTTTTTCAGCTAAAAAAGAAACCACAAGGAGTAACTCTTCCTGAAATATTTGACCATAGACATCAAAGTAGCGATCAAACTTTTTACATTCTGCTTGATAGGTCTCATTAAGCAGACGAGACAAACTCTCTTCCCATTCTTTTGGGAGGTTTTTCCCGCTGATTGAAGTTTTTTTCCGAGCGATCATGACAACCTGCCTAATTATTTGATTTTTAGTGGTATTTTATTAACCCCTTCATTAAAATATTTCTAAAAGAAAGACAATCTTTCATTCTGAACATTCTGAAAAAGGATCAAGTCATGGCCGTTTATATCTTAGGTGGAGCGCGTACCGCTCTCGGAAGTTTTATGGGAACTCTTTCACAAGTGCCTGCACCCAAGTTAGGTGCTGCTGCCATCGAAGGGGCCATTCAAAAAGCAAAAATTGATAAGTCTAAGATAGATGAAGTCTTCATGGGAAATGTGGTTACTGCTGGAGTAGGGCAAGCACCTGCTAGACAAGCGATGCTCGCCGCTGGAGTTCCTGAAAGTGTTCCTGCTACTACCGTGGGTAAGGTTTGTGGCTCTGGTCTGCAATCTATCATTTTAGGCGCGAGATCAATCCTCACTGGCGATAATGAAGTCGTTGTTGCTGGGGGAATGGAGAATATGTCCCTAGCTCCTCATCTTTTGATGAATGCACGTAATGGATATAAGTTCGGTCCGACAGAGATGAAAGATTCCATGCAGTGGGATGGTCTGTGGGATGTTTATACGAACAGGGCCATGGGGAATTGCGCTGAAGAGTGCACTCGTAAGTATGAGATGACCAGAGAAGAGCAAGATGCTTTTGCTATGGAGTCCTTTAAGCGCGCGCAAGCTGCGACGAAAGAAGGCTTCTTTAAAGATGAAATCGTAGCGGTGAAAGTTCCTTCTAAAAAAGGTGATATTGAAATTACTGAAGATGAAGGTCCATTCAAGGCAAACTTCGAGAAGATGCCAGGTCTGAAGCCTGCTTTCGAAAAAGAGGGAACCATCACGGCCGCCAATGCTTCTACTATCAATGATGGTGCTGCTGCAGTTGTTCTGGCCGGTGAATCATATGCATCTCAAGCTGAATTTAAAATCATCGGCTACGCTTCTAATGCGCATAATCCGACTTGGTTTACGACTGCACCGGTTGAGGCGATTAATAAATCACTTAAGAAAGCCAAACTCACGATCGATCAAATTGATGTTTTTGAAATCAATGAGGCTTTCGCTGCTGTTACCATGGCCGCCATGAAAGAGTGCAAGATTCCTCATGAGAAAGTAAATATTTTCGGGGGAGCAGTTTCTCTTGGTCACCCGATCGGAGCTTCAGGTGCTCGAATCGTAGTTACTCTCATGAATGTTATGAGAAATAAGAAGGCCAAGTATGGCTGTGCTGCTATCTGTATTGGTGGCGGTGAAGCTCTGAGCCTTATCATCGAAAAGATTAAGTAATGACAACTCCAGCAGCATCTTCTCAAGGGAAATCCGGCTTAAGAGTACTTAAGCCGGGTGAAGTTATTTTTAATGACGGAGATGTTGCTGATTCTCTTTTTATCATTCAGAAAGGTCAGATTAGACTCTTTAAGCCGAAAGGAAAGGGATTTATTGAAATTGCCGTTCTTCGCGCGGGAGAAGTGATCGGAGAGATGGCCTTCTTTGATGAGGATGGCTCTGGTAAAAAGCGCTCTTGTTCAGCTGCTGCTCTGACTCCCGTTGAGGTCATTGAGATATCTTTTGCGGCCTTTGGTAAGACCATGCTGACCCTAAACCCGTGGTTTAAGACCATCATCAACACCCTTGCCACTCGTCTTCGAAAATCCAATACTCGCATTAAAGAGCTGGAAGATAATCAGGCCTCTATTTCTTACACAGGTAAGGTTGCGGGTTATGAGTTCATTAAACCAATGGAGATTATTCGAATTTTGGGGACTATCTTTCTAGTCTTCAAGGCCCATGGAGAAGTGAAGTCCCAGGCCCTTTCTATCAATCGTAAAACGTTGGATCTTTATACGACAGAGATCTATCAGATAGGCGAAGTAAAGCTAGAAACTATCATAACACTGCTTACTCAGTTGGGTTGGATCGAAGTCAAGGAAGACAATCTCTTTTTAAAGAATGTTGAAGTCATTCGGCAACTTTTCATCTTTTATAACTCTGAAAGACATGTGCCGGAAGAAAAGAAGCTTCGTATTTCTGAGAAATGCGAAACACTTATGGCCAAGATGGTGGAACTTGCTCCGGCTAATCCTTTAATGGATATTCCCAATCTTAAAGGCAATGACGAGAAGCCGATTAAGTTCACTAAGTACTATGCCCTTACTCCAGTGCTGGAAGATTTAAAAAAGCAGAATATCATTCTGAGTTCTGATCATGTCAGTGATGGAAAAAATATCGGTCTCTTTGGAGAAGCCGTGACCCATGAGGGACAAACCTTAGTGGAAGTGGATTTCCCTAAGGTGCAAAAGATGTATCCCATCATTCGTTTTGTAAATGCTGTGAGAAAGATCAATCAAGAGAAGAGCGGCGACTAGATTCCTGCCGGTAAGTAGTGGGCTTCTACATTATCACCTGACTTATAATAATTAGCTGATCCATTTAACTGAATCATAAAGCCCGATTTATAAACTGCAGGGAACTGATCTCCTGCATTCGGATGCGCCATCTTGATATTTTGATTTAAGCGGTTTCCGACATAGCTCCAACCATTGGTCGAACTTTTCGGAACATCCTTTCCATTGATTCTTAGAACGATAGAGTTCTGCTGAGGCTCCTTAGGCAGAACTACGTAGCCGAAGTATTCGGTACGGGAGACCGATCTCACTTGTACGCAGTCAGGGTAGACGATGCGGTCGGTGAACTTGATAAAATGCTTACCATCTCGTGGCTCACCTACGGTTGGCTTTTCACGTACATTTAGTGGCAGCCCAGAGGTGTTTGGATAATAGCTCCAGCTGGAACTAGGCATTAGTACTGGGGCAGAATTATTGGAAACCTTATAGACCTGAATATCACTGTAGTCATTTAAGACTTCATTGTCTTTCATAAATGTCAGAGGCCAGTAACGATATTCGTGAGGAAGGATCACTTGCTTAATAGAATTATTAACCGCAGTAAAGATGGTTGAAAGTCCAGTCGAGCAGAGATTATACCAATCTTTATTGACGTTTGAATCCGTAGCTCCTGAAATATTGTAAAGATCGGCCGACATTTGTTTATAAGACTTATCAGATGAGAGCCAACCGGACTTGGTACAGCTACGATCAGCCGTGACGGAGAAGAGACGGAACTGTTGAGAGTTTAATTGGTTTTTTAAATACTTTAAGCTATTTAATCTTTCATTATAAACAGTGGTGTTGGTAGATGTCTCTCCATTGGTGTGAATAGCAGTTTCAATTTCTGTATCACGACCATTAGAAATAAGAATAATCAGTTGATAGGCATCCTGTCGAAAGAGTCCTGTATTATAACTCATAAATTCGATGATACGGCGAAGTCCGGCCTCTGTTCCATTTTCAGTCGAGTTAAAAAAGTTCAATTCCGAGGAGGATATTATTTTGCGGCTAGATGCCTCTGGAGTGAGGGGGTCGGTGGAATTGGTGAGAACCTGATAATCATCAAAGGGATTACTATCGCTTGAATTGGGAATAAGGGCCGTTCCAATAACCCGATAATCAAACTCTTTAGAAATAGTGTTCACGGTGTTCCTAATAGAAGTCTTTATGTCATTGGCCATGTGGAGAGTACTAGTGGAGTTATCCACCACATAAAGGATATCGACCTTAGGTTTGATCAGCGTATAGGTTGAACAAGAGAGTTGCTCGTATTGTTTGATCGGACTAGCTGAATCGGTCTTGGTCTGCGGAGTTGAACCAAATTCTTCTGAGCCACACCCGGTGAGGATGAGGAAGAAGAGGGGAAATAGAGCTGACCAATAAGTTTTCATAGCATCACCTTATGTTATCTCCTTAACCGATCGGAGAAACCTCAAGGAAACTTTAACCAAATAGCAGAGAACCTGACTTTATTAGCAGGACTTGGCTAGGAAATAATTGCCACCGTCGGCCGATTGGCCCTTCCTTGGGTTATGATAAGATTAATAATTATTTCAATAGGTTGAGGAAGTTATGGGTGACAATTGGTATTACGTTCAAAAAGGTAACCGTCAGGGTCCTGTTGCAATCGAAATCATCGAGACCATGATAGCGAATCAAGAACTTAAACCAGAGGATTATGTCTGGAAAAAAGGCTTCGAGAATTGGAAGAAGATTAAAGAGGTTGGTGAGTTGGAAGCCAAGACTTCTGCACCGGAAGAGGCACCAGCACTAAATTTTCCTCCCTTAGAAGAGAAGACAATTAATCTCAGAGAACTCAATCCGGAAGAGCGCTCGATTTTTATCCGTATTGGTACAGATAGAGGAGGCTCAAGCTCTGACTATGGTCCCTTTAGTCTAAAGCAATTAAAGCAGCTTTTTATTGAGAATAGAATAAACGGTAAGACCTTTATTTTCATCAAAGGCATGGGAGATTGGAAAATTCTTGCTGACCTTCCTGAATATGAAGAAGTCTTTGAGGAGAAGCCTCCTGTCATTCAAGAATCTGAAAGAAGAGGAAGTGCGAGAAAGCCATTTGTTGCGAGACTCTTTGTTCAGAATAATAAAAATGTATTTGAAGGCATTTGCCGTGATATTTCCATCGGCGGCATGCAGGTTTTGATGGATGAATTCAAAGGGAAGGCAGGAGATAGAATTTCTATCAATGCTCATCCCGAAAATACTGACTATCATTTTACGGCTTCAGGTGTTGTGGTAAGAGTGCTTGAAGGTCGTGCTGGTTTTTCTTTTAGATTCCAGGGTCTCAGTGATGAGGCAAAACGCGCGATTGAAAAATATTTACAAGATAATTAGCAATGGCCCAGCAGAATTCCCCTTATAAGATTGAAGACCATCAGGTTTTATCCTGTGACGGGGAATCCTTGCTCTTTGTGCGCCATTATCTCAAGGGTACTCCTAAGATACATTTTCTTTTAGTGCATGGGGCACTGGAGCATGCAGGAAGGCATCAGGATCTGATTAATTTCTGGCTTAAGTCTTATGCCAATGTGGCAGTAACGGTTTTTGATAACTTGGGACATGGAAGGAGTGGCGGTTCCCGTTGTTTCATTTCAAAATTCAAGCTCTATGTTGATGATCTTTATCGAGTAGGGGAATTCATTCAAGAGAAAAATGTTAAAGAGACAAAGACCTTTATCTGTGCTCATAGTTTGGGTGGCCTTATAACTCTGACTCGTATTCTGGATTCTGCTTATGGCTGGCCATTTCCTACCCAGGGACTGATTTTTTCCAGTCCCTGCATCAGACCCAAGATGATCCTGGAAGGCATCTCTGAAAAAATCTTAGCGAAGGTTGATAAGATTACTCCGAAATTGCATCTCCCTCTCATCTATAATGGGGCCGATCTGACGCGAGATCCTGAGCGTGCTAATGATTTTGATACCGATCCTTTAATTCCTAAATATATGACGGTAAGAATGGCGCGAGAGGTGATCGAGGCCAGTGCTAATGTTCGGGGATTATCCTATTACTTAAAGATTCCTAGTTTGTTTTTGATTGCCGGGGCAGATCGTATTGTAGATGCGGAAAGCACCATGCTCTTTGTTCATGGCATTGATAAACAACTCACTCAGACGATACAATATCCTCAGCATCATCACGAACTATGGAATGAACTTGATCGCCAAGACATCTTCAAAACGATGAAGGCATGGGTGGAAAACCGATTGAAGGAGAAAGAATGAAGATCGCCGTCCTATTATTATTTGCCTTGGTGATTGGCTGCTCCAGTTACGATAGCTATAACCAGAGAACCTCTGGTCGAGTGGTTTTTAGAGGTGGAGTTTATAAGAATGAAACCTGGGATAATAAGCTAACATTTAAGCGAATGAGTTGGTACCACGGTATGACTCTCTATTATGATACCATCATTTGGAAAGCCGATCCGACCTCTCCCTTTGCTCAGTGGTTTTCTCCATCAGAGAAGCAGTATTTTGCTCGCTGTGAAAGCCTTCTGGTTACTGCCGGATACAGTGCAGACCCTAATAAAATCTCTCACGTTAATTTCAGAGAACAGATGAAGTTAAATGGGTATGATGATGTCGTAGTGAATACCTTCGCTAGCTTCCTTAAAACCCATCCTTCGGCCCAGGACTGGCGTCTTCAGAACTATAAGGTGATGGGGTACTGTAAACGCTCTCCTACTCGGATGGGAACCTCAAGTTTGGCGATCAATTTCCCAAGTTTCAAGCAGTTGGAAGTAGATCTCTAATTATCTTCTCTTTGGCCTATTCTGCTTAAGAAATCTGAGCAATTACCGATAGGTATTTGAGGCATTATGAGCGAAAAGAAGTTTCAAAGATTTGGAAAATATTTGATTTTAGACCATCTGGTTGACGGTGGCATGGCAAAGATTTGTCGTGCCCGCTATCTAGGTGAGCAGGCCAATAAAGTGGTTGCTATTAAGATGGTCCAGCCTCAGTTCTCTAATGATGAAGCTTTTATGCGTATGTTCCAGGATGAGCTGAATATTACCTTCAGTATGCTTCATCCCAATATCATGCAGGTTTATGATTATGGTAAAACCAATGGTCAACTTTACACGGCCATGGAATATATCCACGGTGCTAATCTAAAGCAGTATCTGGATCGCTTGAAGGAAAAGAAAAAAGCTTTTCCTGTCGAAAGCTCTTGCTACATTATTTCTCAAGTCTGCCTCGGGCTTCATTATGCTCATACCTTTACTGATAAGCTAACTGGAAAACCATACAATATTGTTCATCGAGATATTTCTCCTCATAACATCATGTTGACCTATGATGGTGCAGTTAAGGTTATCGACTTTGGTATCGCCAAGGCCGAAACCAATTCAGAGGCCACTCAGGCCGGAACCATTAAGGGTAAACTTTCTTATCTCGCCCCAGAATATCTGGATGGATTAGAGCTTGATGCTCGCTATGATGAGTTTGCTGTTGGTATTACTTTATGGGAGCTTCTTTGTTCCCGAAAACTTTTCCAGGCGCCAAATGATCTGGCGGTCTTAAAGCAAATTCAGGCCTGTAAGATTACGCCTCCTTCTGAGATCAATCCAACTGTTCCTAAGGAGCTGGATGCCATCGTTATGAAGGCGCTTTCCAAGGATCGTGCGAATCGATATGAAAATCTCGATCAGCTTAACCGGGCCTTAGTGCGCTTCCTCTATTCAACTTATCCGGAATTTAATCCGTCTGACTTAAGAGATTTTGCAGATGATCTTTTCGCAAAAGAACTCACTGCGGATCAGGAAAAATTTGTTGAGTATGGAAAGATCGATATCACTCCTTACATCGATGAGATGAGACGTGATGAGTACACAGGCAAGATAGGAAAGAAAGAAGCCGTCCCTCAACCACGAGAACAGGCACGGGTTTTGGAATTTTCAATTAATGATAGTGATAAGAGCTTAGGAATAGAAATTGATAATAGAACGCCTGGTGACTTCACGGCGACTAAGACTCGTAAGCTGCCTAAGAGCATTGCTCCTGGTAAAGGGGCGAAGGATGAAAGCACGGGTACTCTTAATATTCCTATGCGTCCTGAGAAAACTCTTAGCCGCGTTCTCCCGAGAAGAGAAGCGAAAAGAAAAGAGGATTCAAGTGGATCCCCTCCACCAATCGTTGCCGCAATCGTTGTAGTAGCTTCACTTACGGGCTTTGTTTATTTTCAGCCGGATTTAGTGGAAAAGCTTACGGGCATTAAGGTGAATGAAATTGTTCATGGTAAGCCTTCACGCAATATCTCTTCAGTTCCTAATATGGATAAGAAGGGAGAGCTTAAAGGTAAAATTATCTTAAGTGGTCTTGATGTTTCAATGCACGTCTTTGTGGATGGGAATAAAATAGATTGGGGAAGACCTATTCAGGTTCCTCTAAATAGAAAGGTTAATATTACCATCAAGAAGCGGGGATACACTCCTTATACAGCTTCGGTAAATTTAACTCCTGAAGCAAACTCGAAGGTAATCACTATTCCAACTCTGGAAAGATCCAGACTAGGTCTTCTGACAACTTCCAATAACTATACTGCCGGATCAAAGTTAGTGTACGAGGAAGCAGGGGAGCCTATTGAAAGAAGCCTTCCATTTAAAGATGTTCGCATTCCTGAAGGGACTTATCAAGCGAAGGTCATTAATCCGATCCTGGGAACTGAGAAGAAGATTGAATTTACCATAGAAGAAAATAAGAAACACTTCCTGGAATAGACCTTACTCTTCGAAGCGCTTTGACTGCTTGAAGCGATTCACCTTTCTCATATTAAGAAGCTTCATAATCTCAGCGGCCGTCTCTTCCAACGCCTTTCCTGTAACATTGAATACTGGCCATCTTTTATTCTCCGAGAAGATAGAGTTGGCCCATTCAATTTCTTCCGTTACTTTTGCAATATCGGCATAATCCCCTTCATCTCTGGATAATCCCAGACGAGAGAGGCGATTCTTTCGAATCTGAAAGAGGGCTTCTGAGTCGATGGTGAGACCGAAGATCTTTCTTTGATCTACCTGAAAAAGTTTCTCGGGAAGAGGAACACCCATAACGATGGGAACGTTCACGACTTTTATTCCTTCAAGAGAGAGATACATTGAAAGTGGAGTCTTTGAGGTACGAGAGATACCAACTAAGATGACCTCAGCTTCCTCCAGAGAAGTAATGTTTCTGCCATCATCATGGTTAAGCGTAAATTCGATCGCCGCGACACGTTTAAAGTATTGGTCATTCACAGCATGTAGGAGACCCGGTTGATAATTCGGTTCGGCTTCAAAAAAGTTTGAGAATGTGGTAAGTAATGGACCCATGACATCTACCGAGCGAACATGATCTCTTTTAGACAGTTCAGCAATGTAGGTACGAAGTTCTACCGATACAATGGTGTAGACGACAATGTCGTGATGTATGGCAGCTTCTTGGAAGATAGCGTCTATTTGTTCACGAGTTCTAATGTTTTTATAGCGGGTAAAGAAGATCTCTTTGTCCTGGAACTGGGTCATTGCAGCGCGTGTTATAGCAGAAGCAGTTTCACCAGTACCGTCGGAGATAACTATTACTTTTAATTTATCATTTGCCTGCATCATTACATGCCTATTTGCTTGAAGGAATGAAATTTAATAAAATACTATCATACTTATTTTACCTCAATAGGGAGTCCAAATGCACCTAAGAAAAACCTTTTTTGCCCTCATGGCCTTATTCGCCATGAACGTCCACGCTGAGTTTAAGGCCCTGCCTGATCAGCCACCAATCCCAAAAGATAATCCTATGACTCCGGAAAAGATCGAGCTTGGGAAAATGCTTTTCTTTGATCCGCGTTTATCGATGGATGGAACGATCTCCTGTAACTCTTGCCATAATGTTATGTTTCATGGAGGAGATGGTAGACCAGTGGGAGCAGGTATTCATGGTCAGCGAGGGGGAAGAGGTTCTCCTACCGTTTGGAACTCTGCTTATCTCACTGTGCAGTTCTGGGATGGACGAGCGGCTTCTCTCGAGGAGCAGGCCTTGGGACCATTGATTAACTCAGTTGAAATGGGAATGACTTCTCATGATCTCGTGATTAATCGCATCCAGCAGATTCCTGGTTATGTACAAGCTTTCAAAAGAGTTTTCCCGAATGATAAAAAGCCTACGATTAAGAATGCGGCCAAAGCAATTGCGGCTTACGAGAGAACTCTTATCACTCCAAATTCACCTTTTGATAAATATATGAAGGGGAATAAGAAGGCGATGAATGCTCAACAGATCCGCGGTATGAAGCTTGTGGATGAGATTGGATGTACTTCTTGCCATACGGGAGAGAACTTCGCTGGAGAAGGCTTTAAGATGGGTGAAGGTCACTATCAGCCGTTCCCGCAAATCCCTGGTTCTAAATATGACAAGATGTATGACATTACTTCTGACCTAGGCCGTTATGAAGTAACTAAGAAGGCAGAAGATAAAAATCACTGGCGTGTTCCTACCTGGAGAAACGTGGCCATTACAGCTCCGTACTTCCATAACGGAAAAGTTCACACTCTTGATGAAGCCGTTCGTGTAATGGCCAAGACTCAGTTGGGTCTAGATCTTAAAGATAAGCAAGTTGAAGATATCGTAGCGTTCCTTAATGCTCTGACAGGAGAGTTTCCAGTTCAGACCATGCCAATGCTACCAAATACTCTTAACTCAACGGTTACTCCGAATCCTTAATTAGCTATTCAAAAACTCATCCACTTGTTGAAAGATCTCATATCTTTGAGCAAGTGGATGAAATTCTTTTTTCAAATGATCCCGATTGAACCAAGTCCTTTGAGATTTTGCGAGCTGACGGGTTGATATGATAATTCGCTCAATTAGCTCTTTCTGAGAACTCAATTTTCCCGATAAATAATCCAGGGTTTCTTTATAGCCAATGGCCTGAAGTGGTTTCTCTTTTCCTGTAAAACCGTTCTTAAGAAGTGTATCTACTTCTTCAATCAATCCATCCTGAAGCATCAGAGAAGTTCTTCTTTCGATAATCTTAAGATGCTCTTCTTTAGGAAGATTTAAATAAATATGAAAGAGGTCCCAGTCATGAATATTAGTCTTGATGAGCTTTTGATTTGCATCTTCTTTTTTTAAACGCGCTTCAAAAAGAGGAGTCGCGTGACTCCACCAGTGCTCCACCGCTCGTCTTATTCGATAATGATCATTCTCATGATAACGTTCAAAACTCGCCTTATCATGTTGGAAAAGAAGCTCACGAAAGGGAGCAATTCCTTTCAATTCATAGAGGTCATTTGACTTTCTTATAATCTCTTCTGGGGTGGTGGGAGAATCATACATGCCTTTGATAAGAGCTTGAAGATAGAAGCCGGAGCCACCAACTAAATAGACATTCTTCTTTTCTTCCAAAAGCTTATTTACGATAGGCAACGCCTCTGCTGCATACTGGGCAGCATTCATGGGATTTACAATACTTCTCACATTTAACATGTGATGAGGCACTAGAGATTGCTCTTTTAAACTAGGCTTAGCAGTTCCTATATTGATTTCTTTATAAAGAAGAAGGGAGTCGAAGTTTACGATCTCTCCACCAAATTGTTCCGCGAGCTCTAGTGAGATACTCGTTTTTCCGCTGGCTGTGGGGCCCGAGAGAACGATAACCTTCACTTAAGTTTTTCCTTTAAGAGTTGATCTAGATTAAGAGCGATCTTTTCTTCAATTAATTCTTCGAAGGAGAAGGCGCCTATCATTTCTTCCCATGTAGAGGTGGACCAATCTGAAGTATTGATCACCAGACGAGAGAAGCTCTCATTCATAATGATACAACTCATTATCTCTTTTAAAGGAAAACCACTCATCCATTCCGGAATACCTCTTAATACCAAGGTATCTGGACCGAGTTTTTCTATTTCCAGACCACTGCTTTGCAGAGTTGCCAAGTGTTCGGGATTTACTCCCTTGATTGGAAAAGGCTCGCTCACCAGAAGCGGAATTGTGGGAGAAGGTGATTTGAGTTTCATCATGACAAATTTCTGAAGAAGCTTTTTTGCTCCATAGGCGAGTACTCTTTCTGGAGATTCAACTAAGATGAATTCCTTGGCTATCCAGTTAAGAGAACTTTTAGATTGAGTGAGACCATGAGGAGAGAAGAGTCCCTCCATATTATAATCATGCCTTTCCTGCAAAAGAGAAGGCATGGATTCAAGACTGCCAAAAAAAGAAGGACCATCTTCCCCTTGAGAAAGATCAGGGGAGCGTTCAGGTCTCTGTCCACGAGCGAGCTCTTTAATGGTCGAGGTTAAAAGCCCTATGAGCTTAGAGGACTCCATACACTTGATGACGGTTTTATTGGGATGAACATTAACATCGATATTATCCGGAGGAAGATTTAAAAATGCGATGTAGTGAAAATCATCGGCACCAAAGGATGCCTGGAGGGCGTTAGTAAGTACCCGGTGAAACTGCTTGTCTAAGACAAAGCGGTTGTTTATGAAAACATACTGCCATTTAACCGGCGCTTTAAATTGTTGCGAAATAAGATAGAGTTCAAGTTCATTATTCTCGTAGAATCTTTCTGAATAAAGAATACTGTTTTGTGCCTTGGGAATAATATCTTTTATTCTTTGTGTTAGATTCTCTGCTCGTGGAAAAATATCCTTATCATCATCATCGAACTTTATGTGAAACTCGATATGAGGATTAGAGAGAACAAAGGCGTAGATAATTTTTTTAATGAATTGCTTTTCAGAGTTTTGAGACTGAATAAACTTTAAACGCGCTGGGGTATTGTAAAAAAGATCCTGAATGACTAACTCGGTTCCGTGAGGAAAACCAGACTGGCGTCTCGTACCATGGAATATAGTTTGCCCGCCATCAATTCTAAGTTCCGCTCCTTCCTCATTGCCTTCGGTAAAAGAAATGCACTGAAGTTTCGAAATGGCGGAAATGGACGCAAGAGCTTCACCTCTAAAACCAAAGGAGTGAAGTTTATAGAGATCTTCAAAACGAGAAATTTTAGAAGTAGCATGACGAGAGAAGGCAAGTGGCAGATCAGAGAAAGTCATGCCATGGCCATTATCTCGAAGAGAGATAAGGTCCATGCCGTTATTTTTAAGAGTGAGTTCAATCTTTGTGGCCTTCGCATCCACGGCGTTTTCCAAGATCTCTTTTAAGAGATTACCCGGACGCTCGATAACTTCACCGGCCTTAATTTGATCGATCAGATGTTCAGGAAGGATATCAATTTTTGGGAGAGCAGGGGTCATCTAGGCCTTATAGAAGTTGACCTGATTTCGCCCGCCTTCTTTGGATTTATAAACAGCAGAATCGGCCCGTTTAAACAGATCGGTTCCGTTATTTACTCCCTGTCTGTAATCAGCAATACCAATGGAAGCTGTTACTGGAAGACGTTTACCATCGTAGATAAACTCATGCTTGGCCACAAGATTTCTCAGCCTTTCAGCAATTTCAAAACCCTGCTTCAGATTAGTGTTGGGAAGAAGAATACAGAACTCTTCTCCACCATAGCGGGCAAAGATATCACCTTGGCGGATGCCATGATCACGAATGATTTGTGCTTTTTCTTTAAGCACATAATCTCCGGCATCATGACCGTAGTTATCATTGAGATTTTTAAAATGGTCCAGATCGAAAATGATCAGGGTAAGTGGCTTACCGGTTACCTTTGATTTTTTCACTTCAAGTTCCAGAGCATTATTAAAGAAGGTCTTGTTATAGCACTTAGTAAGACCGTCGGTATTGGCCTCTTCATGGAGCTTATCGTAGGTAAGTCTTTCAGGATCTCCCTTAGGAATGTACTTCATGGCAATGGCGCCAATCTTAAGTACATCGGCCTTCTTTAAAACCGTAGGAGTCTCTAACTTCTGATTATTGAGATAAGTACCATTGGCCGATCCTAAGTCGGTAACAATGGTTTCAACTTCATTGGAGCTTATTGTAAAGTGACGACGAGAAACGCCATGGAAATCCAGGGAAATGGTGCAATCAGGATTTCGTCCGACTACTGTATCGCCCGGGTTAAGATTGAAGATGGAGCCATTGAGCTCGCCCCCAACAACTAATAGACAAGCTGGCTTCTGCTTGGCCTCTTCATCGGCAGCAGCAAGTGCTTTTCTAATGTCCGTAATTACAACGGTTGAGTTATCGTCTTCACTCATGTCTTCTCCGATAGCTTATAAAGGTATGCCCACTATTCTAGGGTGAGTCCCCAGATTCAGCAAGACGCGTCTCTTTTGCTTATCGGTTATTTGCCCATATTTTTTAGCCATTCATAGGCATATTTTTTACCAGCTTCCACTCCTGGCTGATTGAATGGATCAACCTTTAAGAGAGTTCCAAGTAATACGGTCAGACATTCTGAAAATAAAATTAATTGTCCGAGATATTCTTCTTGAAGGCTTGGAATCTTCATGTGAACCACATGGCGCTGGTTCTCTTGTAGTGCCGCCAGTGTTCCCTCGAGCTCGGCCTTCATAAGTTGCCCTAAGCTAAACGGGGCCAGGGTCTTGAAGCTCGTGCCAGGTAGATTGTTTTTTAATGAGTAATCCTGCTGAAATTTCTCGACTTCAATCAGTAAAAGCACCTTATCTTTAGGACCTTCCATAAAGAGCTGCATCTGAGAATGCTGATCTGTAGCACCGTAGGCCGGAATTGGAGTTAGACCCTTGCCATCTTTTCCTAAGCTCTCGGCCCAAAGTTGAACAAACCAAGCAGAGAACTCTTTTAATAGAGAGGAGTAAGGCATAACGACCGTTTGGTTGATACCCTTATCGTGCAGATCCTTGATCCAGAAACCTAGCTCAAAGAAGTCTCGACCCACTTGAGGGTCAGAGAGATGCTTTTGGATATTCTCAGCACCTTCTAAAATATCCTTAGCACGGATACCTGCAAAGAGAGCTGGTAAGAAGCCCACTGGAGTAAGAATAGAAAATCTTCCCCCCACATTTGATGGAACTGAAAGTGTCTTAACATTCCAGTCGCGAGAAAGCTTACGAAGATCACCTTTTTCAGGATCAGTACAGAATACAAAGTAATTTTTGAAATCAGCTTCTTTAATGCCGGCAGCTTCTAGCTTACCGATTAAGATGCTCATGGCCGCAACGGTTTCGGCCGTGGTTCCAGACTTTGAAACCACATAGATAAGGGATTCTTTGATATCTATCTTCTCCAGGCTTCGGCAAAGCTCATCCGGATCGATATTGTTGATAAAGACAAAATCAACTCCGCTCTTATCACCCAAAGCTTTGATCAGCATCTCAGGCCCCAAGGCCGATCCGCCAATACCAATATGAATGAAGTATTTTTTATGCTTAAAGTGCTCATACACCTGGCTCGTCTCTGCCAGAAGTTCTTTATTTTGAGGTAGACCAAAAAAACCAATCTCTGGTGAAGAGATAGTTTTCTGATAAGCTTCCACTACTTGTTGGAAGTCATTATCAGTTGGTTGAACTTTATGACTAGAGCGAATTTTCCAGTTAAGCATGACCTTCGTACTCCCTTCTGAGATGGCGGGCTATAACCACTCGTTGTATTTGATTCGTGCCCTCTACGATTTGTAAAACTTTAGCATCTCTCATAAAACGCTCTACTGGATACTCTGAAGTATATCCAACCCCGCCTAAAACTTGTACGGCATCGGTAGTAACTTTCATGGCGGTATCGGTCGCCTTAAGTTTTGCCATTGAGCAAAGTTTGGAGTTTGCCTTCCCACTATCCAGCGAGGCTGCAGCAGCATGAACCAGGAGGCGAGAAGCCTCTGTTTCAGTTGCCATATCGGATAACATGAACTGGAGTCCTTGGAAATCGAAAATAGGTTGCTTAAACTGTTGACGCGTGAGCGAGTATTTTATTGACTCGTCGAGTGCTCGCTGAGCACAACCAACTCCAATGGCCCCAATGGCAACACGACCCCGATCAAGTCCACCCATGGCAACTTGAAAGCCTTTGCCTTCTTCTAGAAGTAAATTTTCAGTAGGGACAAAGCAGTTTTCAAAAATCAGTTCACGGGTAGGGGAGGTCTTCCAGCCCATCTTCTTTTCGGCCTTTCCAAAGGAGAAGCCTTGCGTGCCTTCTCTTACGATAAAGGCCGAGACTCCCTTAGAGCCTTCTCCACCAGTGCGGGCCATAACGATATAGGTTTTTGCAATGCCACCAGACGTAATCCACATCTTAGTGCCATTTAACATATACCCACCATCGACTTTCTTGGCGGTGGTCTTAAGAGCACCAGCATCTGATCCCGCATGGGATTCGGATAAAGCAAAGGCGCCAATTTCCTGGCCGCTGGTTAAAGCAGGAAGATATTTTTGTTTTTGCTCTTTATTTCCAAACTCTTTAAGGATGGTCTGAACCATGCTTGAAACTGATATCGTCACGGCATAGGGAACAGAAGTCTTGGCAATTTCTTCCAAGACATAACAGTAGTCTTGATAAGTAAGTCCTGCTCCTCCGTACTCTTCCGGTAAAGTCATACCGGTTACTCCATATTCACCAAGTCCTTGAAAAATTTCCATTCGAAATTTACCCGCTTCATCATCGTGCTCCATATGAGGCTCGATGGAATTTAAGCAGTATCGGTTCAGGTTCGAAGTAAGTTCTTTTTGAAAGTCGTTCATATCAGTTCCTTGTGAGAAATGAGTTTAGGAAATTATTACGGATTTGGGAAATATTACGCGAAGCAATTATTTACCGCCACCGGCGAAGTACTTTTTAGGACTTGACTTGTCCGTATCTTTTCCGTAAATGTTTTAGCATGAAACTAACTCATCTCCAAGATAAAACTTTATTATATGATACCAAAATGCTGGCCGGGATAGAGCGAGAAACGACTCTAAAGCTCCTTCATCATTTAAAAGAAATAGATAGAAGAAAGCTCTATTCAGATTTGAAATACTCTTCTCTTTTTAATTATTGTGTCTATGAATTGGGATACTCAGAAGGCAGTGCTCAGAGGCGAATAGTCGCTGCCAGAATGTTAAGGGAAATTCCTGAGATCGAAGAGAAAATAGAGAATGGGAAACTCACACTTTCTAATATTACTTTGGTTAATCAGTATATCGATAAAACTTCTGAACGGAGAAAAGTCCTAAGAGCTGTCGAGGGTCTTACTAAAAGAGAATGTGAAAGAAAGCTCTTTGAGATCACTGGAAAGGAGATCGTTCCGGATGAAATAAAAAAGCGCATCTCGCAAGATAAGATCCAAGTGGCGGTGGTACTCTCGGAAGAGACCTTAGCAGAAATAGAAAAGCTTAAGGACCTCTTAGGAAAAGATTTATCAATGGATGAGTTAGTGCGCTTTATGGCAAAAGAAGCGATCAAATCGATTGAGAAAAATAAGTTTAAGCAAACGGAAGCTCCGAAATCACTTTCACCGGTGGCGGTAGGGAGAAGAATTCCCGCCAATATAAAACGCGAAGTTTATAAACGGGATCAGAAGTGTGTTAACTGTGGCACTCAACATAGACTTAACTATGATCATAGAGTCCCCTATGCACTGAGTGGCCAGTCAAATAAAGAAAATCTTAGGCTCTTGTGTTTTCAATGCAATCAGAGGGCCAGAATAAGGGCCGGGCTTCAGAATATTCGTGGTAAGGAGCAGTTGCCTGCTCCTTAGATCAATTTATTTAAGAGCTTCTTGAAGGAGATTCTTAGCAATGATCATGATCATGACTTCATTGGTTCCCGCTCCAATTTCATTGAGCTTATTATCTCTCATCATTCTCTCAACCGGGAATTCACGAGAATAACCATAACCACCATGAAGCTGAATGGCATCCAAGGCAATCTTGGTGGCCATCTTAGGAAGTTGCAATTTAACAGCAGAGGCCAAGCTATTTGACTTGTTCCCATGATCGTACTCATAGCAAACAGTGTACAGCATGCGTCTCATGGCTTCGGTTTCGGCATACATTTCGGCAATCATTTTCTGAATTAACTGAAACTGAGCGAGGTTTTTTCCGAACTGCTTTCTTTCGCCCGCGTACTTAATACACTGATCTAGGCAGGCCTGGGCAATTCCTAACGAGATACCAGAAATAGTGATGCGTTCAATCTCGAGATTCTTCATCATATGAACGACAGAATCACCTTCCTCTCCAACTCGGTTTGCAAGAGGAACCTTACACTTATCAAACGAGAGCTCTCCCGTTGGAGATGATCTCATCCCCATTTTATGAATTTCTTTGGAGACGCTAAATCCTGGAGCACCTTTCTCTACAATAAAAGTGGTGAGATCTTTTTTACCAGGGCCAGTTCTGGTGTAGAGATAAACTACATCAGCATACTGAGCATTGGTGATCCACATCTTGTTACCGGTGATCTCATAACCATCGCCAGACTTGGTGGCCTTGCACTGCATACCCACGGCATCAGAGCCAAACTCAGGCTCCGACATACCCATGCATCCGACATGCTCACCAGAGATAAGCTTAGGAAGGTATTTTGCTTTTTGCTCAGGAGAGCCATTATTATTTAAGTTATTCACACAGAGGATAGTGTGGGCAAGATAAGAAAGAGTAGAGCCTGCACAGGCCTTACCAAATTCTTCCATCACGATGGTCGCTGCAGTGGCCCCCATACCAGAGCCGCCATATTCTGGGTCGGCGGTAATTCCTAAAAGACCCAATTCCCCCATATGCTTAAAGGCCTTGAGGTTAAAGCTCTCCTCGTTATCATGCTTTTCAGCAACCGGAGCGAGTTCGTTCTGAGCGAAATCGCGACAAACTTTTTGGAGCTCTTTTTCTTCTGAAGTAAAAAACCACATATGCACATCCTTTTGAGAGTGGAAAGTGTAGCGGAAAAATCAGTTTTTGTGAAATCATTAGCCTTGCATTAATTTGATACACTTCTCATGTTGTATTAAGTTAAAATGCTACTACAAGTCTTTAAATTTCGGAGTGTGTTTGACTTATCTCGAAGGACCGGCCCCCAAGAATGATCTCGTGCGCCCAGGAGAGCAATGGTTTTGCTACTGGAAGACTTCGGCTTCTCTCTGGGAGAGTCGCATAATCCAGTCTCCGGCCCATGAGATTCTTTTCATACCATTATACTGGGGCTTTCATGCCGAGGGGCCTTCGCAGTGGGACTTCGGAAATCTTCATCCCGAACGGGATCTCTCCCGCTTAGTTAATCTCTTGACGCAGCATAGTCGTAAGTTCTGCTGGCTGCTGCCTATAACCCCGGCTCCTTTTTTACCAAATGGAGGAGTTCCGGTTGCTGCAGCGAGAACTTTAAGTATCTCGCAGGATGGGGTGCACCTCGCGGCTTTAGATCAAGAAGACAAACTGCATAAGATGTATTCCTTCTTTGAGCCCAAGGTCTATGCTGCCTTCTTAGATTTCTTATCTGCCTTTGGTCACTTCCTGGGCAAAAATAAAATTAAGGCCCCACTTTGGGGAGCTTCTTTTCAGTTCATGGAAGGGGATAAGATCATCTCTTACTTGGATGACTATTCTCTGGCCTTCGAGCAAGGCTTCTCCCGCTATTTAAAGCAGAGCTATAAGGAAGGGGTCGATCTCAGCGATCCATCGGAAGAAGAGCGCTTGAAGAAAAACTTCATCAGGGAAGTTGAAGTCCTGTTTAAAAGCTCCGTTGAAACAGCACTCTCTCCCTTCTGGCAGGGAGTTCAATCCATCGTAATGCTAGGGGGGAGTCCCAGGGAAACCATCGAGAGATCCCTTAGCTCAGGACGCTCACCCATTATGACTATCAAGGATCTCTTCGTTAACTATACTCATAACCGTTTAATCTCAAGCGCACTCTTGCGTCCCATAGATAAGGGCGAGATGCTTCCGCAAATTTTAAAAGAGCACTTAGGGGCCGAAGAGATCGAGAGACGCTATCATTATCAAATGGTGAGTGGTGAGCTCAATGAGGAGTGGAGACCTTTTAGACTCTTGGATATTTTTGAGAACGGCAGATCACGCTTCAAAAACTCAGGGCTCTTTACATTCTTAGAAGAGAATTACCGCTGGATGTATGGCATTCATTCCGAGCTGAACTTTCAATCCGACTGGATCGATGAACATCAGCAAACAATTAAGTTTTTTCATGCCGAAAACATGGACAGAACTCGCTTTAGTCAAATGCTGAAACTTTTCATGATGGGGCAGAGAATCGTCTTTGATCGCTCGGGCCTTCATCCCGACTTAGATAAGCGACTTGAAATTTTTTACCTCGAAAATAATCTCAAGAGCCAAACGGTAAACTTCATGACCACCACCAATATCTGCGAGCTAGGTGAGGGTAAGTTTATTACCTATGAAGGTGAGAAGCTCCAGATGCCCAAGGCCCTGGAATTCTGGTCTCATCTCTTTAAGTATTTCAACTTGAATCATCTTGAAAGCAAGGCCGATAAAGACGTCTACAGCTTGTGGCGCATTCGTGGAACCACTCCTCATGAATTAAATTATCTCGATGTCAGAAGGGCCAACTTCTATAATCCCACCAGCTATAAACGGCAGGTGCTGATCCAAACCAAGGGAAGCTTTGCCTTTATGAAGATGATCGATCCCTCCCGCGCTAAGGCGACATCGGTTCCTCATGGAGTAGAGATCGAGCTTCTTCCTAATGGCCGGATTGCACTGGACTTCGGTCACTATGAGGAGGGCTAAATGGATTTAACACTAGTTTATCATTTTCAATCTTCACACAATGGGGAAGGCATTTTTAGACCTGCTAGCTATAGAGTTATTTATTTCTTTTCCTCAGAAGGCTTTCTTGAGAATCAGTTACTGAGAGAACTTTCGAAAAGTGTTCCTGACGCAAATCACGATCTTCTCACTTTCTTGAACCTCGATGATCTGAAGAGTTTTGCTCTGAGAGTTTGCCAGGAACTCAATGCCCCTGAGGTTCGCTTAATTTCGGTGCAGGATTATAACATCGGAGTCGATGGAGCGCGGGATTTAAGTTCCTTTCAGAGCGTCTTTCAGAAGTTTGGTGAGCTGATTGAGAATGAAGAAGCTCCCCGAAAGAAGGGCTTTTTTGGGAAGCTTTTTAGTTAGGCACCCACCAACACCGAGGTCTCTCTTCTCTTCTTGCTCCCGCAAGGAGCGTATCCAGCCGACACTGATTTCCCGGATAAAAAGAAGGATCCTGATTTATCTCTTCCACCACCTGCTCATCTCTCTCTTCATAGTTCGCAGCAGCTCCTTGCTTATTAATTAATACCAGTTGAACTGCTATCCCCGAGATAATGCTCTCACTATCCCAACTCAAGTAGGAAAGAAGCCTCGGCAGACAGCTATAAGTGGCAAAATAATCGGCTTCGCCTTCCACCGAAGAGCTTGATCCTCTCTTCAAGGGTGGACCAGCAATACCGTGGCCTAGTTCATGGCAAAGAATGAGAGCGGCCCCCTCTGGCGACATCTCTGGCAAGCGGGCAAGGCCACCGAAGAAAAAGAGGTGATGAAGAATCTCGCCTTCAGAGTTCTTGCTCGCCGAATAGGAAGCCCGGGGGGCTTCTAAATTCCACCAGAAGTCAGGAGTGGGACCCAGAGCATTTAGATCTATCTTTTCATCCGGGTAAGCGTTTTTTAGGGCCGTAAACACGGCATCTAGCTCCCCTTCGGTTATAGCGGCAAATAGAGGAGTGGAGAGGCAAACAGCTAAGAGTAGGCCTATGAGTTTCATCCCTCTTCCTTAAAGGGGAAATAACTGATTTACCAGGGTTTTTCTAGACCCCTGTAATCTTGTCTTGTCGGGGTCTTTCTCCTTGCCTTTCCCCCCTCCATCCTCTAGTTATAAGCCCTATGAAACCTTCATTTTTTGATCTTACTTTTGATGAGCTTAAGGCCCTCTTGACCGAGAAGGGCTTCTCGCCTTTTGGGGCGACCCAAATCTATGATTGGGTCTATAAGAAGTGGGTTCATAATCCAAATGAATGGAGCAATGTCTCTAAGGCCGCTAAAGAGTTCTTTCTGGAGAACTATGACTTCGCTCTTTTGAAGATCGTGTGGAATGGATTATCTAAAGATGGTACCCGTAAATTTTTGGTTAAGATGCTCGATGGGCAAACGGTGGAAGCGGTAGCGATTCCCGCTCGTGATCGCCTGACACTTTGTTTATCTTCTCAAGTTGGTTGTGCCGTTGGATGCACCTTTTGTCATACCGCTACTCAAGGACTAAAGCGTCACCTTAAAGTGAACGAAGTTGTGGGTCAGTATCTGGCGGTTCAGAAGTGGCTTTTTGACAATGTTGATGCCGATGAGAAACTCACTAACATCGTTTATATGGGTCAGGGCGAGCCACTTCACAATTATGAAAATATGAAGAAGGCAACTCAGATCTTTATGCATGAAAGAGGTTTGGGACTTGGTCAGAGAAGAATTACTCTCTCTACCTCGGGTTTGGTTCCTGCCATTGAAAAGCTGGCCATCGATTTTCCAACCGTAAATATTGCGATCTCTCTGCATTCTGCCCGCAATGATGTTCGGACTGAACTCATGCCGATCAATAAAGTTTATGATCTTCAGCGCTTATTCACCGCCATTAAGCAGATTCCTTTGAAGGCCCATCGTCGTATTACTTATGAATATCTATTAGCAGATGGCATGAATGATACTATGGAAGATGTGGTGGCATTGGCCGAATTACTCAATCCTAAAGAATCTAAGATTAACCTAATTCCTTTCAACGAATTTCCAGGCTCTAAATACAAACGACCTTCTGAGCAGAAGATCATGTGGTTCTTGGATCAGATGATTAAGCGGGGATTCACTTGTACTATCAGGACTACCAAAGGTAGCGATATTCTGGCCGCCTGTGGGCAGCTTAAGAGTGAGTTCGAAAAGGTCAATCTCTGGAATAAAGATGCTGGACCGGTGGTTATTCCGAGTATTGCCAGTAGCGTACATCAGAATCAGAGTCGCTAGGTTGTTTTGAAACTTCCTCGCGATTGACTTTCTTCTTCTTAATCTTCTCACCCGCTACCGAACGCTGAGCTTCTTGTTCTTCCACCGACTTCTCTATCTTGAAGGACTCCGCATCTGCTATGGTCTCTTGAACGATAGGATGTTTGGCGTAAGAGACGCTTACCCAAGAGAGAAGTGCTAAAAGAAATAAGTTTTTAATCATAAATCCACCCTTGTCATGCCTTATCGGCAATCCTCTCTTCGGAGCCTTGCGGCTAGAACTTAACCCTCTAAATACCTATTATTGTTATGACCTGAATGTAAGAAGTTTTTGGGTGACAAAGAGAGCATATATTAGGAGAGTTTAAGTCAGCTATTAGGCGCTTTTATAGAAGGTTACTCAAAATGAAAACATGGTTTATTGCTCTTTCATTATTGTTATCAACGACTTGTTGGGCCTCTCTTGCGAGCTATCATAATCATAATGAGGCCAATAGTTATACCGATCCCTACCGAAATATCACCCGTAAGGGCGATAATCTTGAAGCCGTAATCCTAAAAGAATTAAAAGGTGCTAAAAAAAGCATCTATATAGCCGTTCAAGAATTACGCTTACCACTCATTGCTCAGCTTCTCGTAGAAAAACATCGTCAGGGAGTGGATGTGCGGATCGTGCTGGAGCACGATTATAATTTCAATGTTCTTCAGCAGCAGCAAGTTAACCATGATGAGACCGCTGACTCAAATGTCAGTAGTCTGGCCCAATTGGTTGATGTGAATAAGAACAATCGTTTTGAAAAATCAGAACTCGAATCTAGAGATGCCATTTATATGCTACAAGAGGCGAGAGTTCCTCTAATTGATGATACATCCGACGGAAGCCGTGGTTCAGGTTTAATGCACCATAAATTTGTTATTATCGATGGTATTACAACTATTGTTAGTACCGCTAATTTCACCATGAGTTGCATTCATGGTGATCTCGATGATTCTGCTACCAGAGGAAATGCTAACTCCATGGTAGTTGCTAAATCGAAGGGCCTTGCAGATATATTCAACCAAGAATTCTCCCAGCTTTGGGGTAATGGTCAGTATGGAAACTTCGGGAAGAATAAGACCTATCGTGGGCCTCAGACGGTAACAGTCGAGGGATCGAAGATTACTGTTCAATTTTCACCGACCTCTGAAAGATTTAATTGGGCCCATACTGTTAATGGTCTGATTGGGAGTCATCTTGTAAAGGCCAGCCACTCCATCAAAGCTGCCTTATTTGTCTTTTCGGATCAAAAGCTTGCTAATTCGATGCTTAAGGCCCAGGAAAGAGGAGCGGAGATTGGTGTTCTCATAGACCCAGGCTTTGCTATGCGCTATTACTCAGAACTTCTCGATCTGCTTGGTCTGCAACTGATCGATGAAGTAAAGTGTGTTTATGAGCCTGATAATAACCCTTGGAAGACACCGATTACCGAAGGTGGAATGGTCATTCTTCCCAAAGGGGATATGCTTCACCACAAGTTTGCTGTCGTCGATGAGAAGAAAGTAATCATCGGATCTCAGAACTGGTCAGATTCTGCCAATTACTCCAATGATGAAACCTTGATCGTGGTTGAAAACAAGTCTATCTCTGAGTCATATTCCCAGGAATACAAACGACTCAAGAAGAGCAGTTTACTCGGCCCTTCTAAGAAGCTTTTAAGACAGATTCAGCATAATGAAAGTGTTTGTGCCGAACAGGGACATGACTTTTAAGGTTTCTTTCCTTTTTTAACTAAACTTGATTATAATTAAAGCTCTTGAAACTTATGGAAGGAGTTCTTCTTGAGCCGCGAAAGATCTAAAGGGATTGTGGGGATTTTTATTCTCGTAACCGTCTTGTTTTTTATTTTTATCCTCTTTGCCTTTTATACAGTAACGCAATTAAAGGAAACGAGTAGTCTTGGAGAAAGTCTGTTAGATGCCTCTAAGTCCTCGCCCATTGCCGTTATTCCCATTGAAGGCGAAATTAAAGAGTCCAAAAAGATCGTTGAGATGCTTTTTGCAGCTGAAGAATCTCCTGAGATTAAGGCGATCATTCTTCGGATCGATTCTCCTGGAGGCGCTGTGGCCCCTACTCAGGAAATCTATGAAGAAGTCAGACGTATAGACGCTATTAAACCTGTTTATTCTAGCTTTGGTTCTGTCGCTGCCAGTGGTGGTTACTATATTGGAGCAGGAACCAGAAAGATCTACGCCAACGCAGGAACTTTAACAGGTTCTATTGGTGTAATTATGCAAATGGCGGATCTCTCGGAACTTTTCAAATGGGCCAAATATAAGCAAGAGACCATCAAAGCCGGCCGTTATAAGGACATTGGTAGTCCAGCTCGTCCCATGAGTGATGAAGAACGGGCCCTTCTGACCGATCTTTTGGCGGGAACTCATACGCAATTTATGAATGACATTATGGCCGTACGTAAAGACCGACTTAAAAAAGATATTAATGAACTGGCACAAGGACAGATTTTTCATGGCTCGGAAGCCAAGGAACTTGGTCTGGTAGATGAGGTAGGAAGCCTCTGGCAAGCAGGTAGGGAAATTCATAAGGAGCTCAAGCTCAAGGGTAAATTTGCCCTTCGTTTTATGAAGCCTGCTAAGAAGAAGTTTTCTCTTTCTGAATTCCTACAGGAAACAGAAGATACCCTATCTACAGTAAAAGACCGAGTGTCCGCGGGATCAACAGCTCCGGCCTATCTCTATCAACCGTAGGAGTTTGATTTGAACTATGTCTTGCTCTTAGACTGGGGAAAAGATCATGCCTTAATGGTATTGGCAGTCGTCATCACTCTGGTATTGATCTATCACTATGTCATTGAGAGGGATAAAGCAGTTAAGCTTTCAAAAAAATATAGAAATTCAATTTTCGAGGCCCAGTCTCGGATCTTTCTTAATGCTACTCAATACTTGATTGAAGGAAATAAAGATCTCGCGATTAAAGAGTTTCTAAATGCCGTGGATCTTAACCGAGAGACTATCGAAACCTACTTCGCCTTAGGCGGACTCTTTCGCTCGAATGGAGAGATCGATAAGGCCATCTCAATTCATCGCTCTCTTATCGCGCGCGACAGTATTTCGGAGAGTACCAGACTTCAGGCACTAAAAGAGCTTGCCCATGATTTTGATAAGGGTGGCTTTATCGATAAAGCGATTGAGACTTATAAAGATGTTCTGAAAATCAATCGTGATCAGCAAGATGTCATTCATTCTCTTTGCCGAATCTACGAGGATATTGAGGATTGGGATCAGGCCTATAATTATAGAATCATGTTATCGAAAGTAGGGCAGGAGAATCAATCAGAGACGATTTCGCATATTCTCGTTCAGAAGGCCAAGGCGCTTTTTGATAAGGGACAGTTTAAGGCCTGTGCTGAAGAGCTGGATGATGCCTTTCGCTTTGCTCCTTCAGTATCAGCAAAGATTCTTCGTTTAAGACTTTTTTTGATTTTGGGCAAGATGGAAGATGCTAAGGGCCTACTGCTGGAACTCTTAAAAGAGCATCCCATGTACGCCACTTTTATCTTTGTCTCTCTTGAGGTGTTCAATTCAAAGCTGGCCCAAGCCGAGGAATATAAAGAGAGACTCAATCAATTGAAGTCTTATTTCTTGAGCATGAATGATATCGATCTCATGACCTCTCCCTCAGTGGTGCTTTCAAAGATTCGACTCTTAAAGGATTCTCAGAAAACTATCGATGCCTTTGATCTCTTGGATGGTTGGATGAAATCTCATGGGCATAGTGATGTGCTTAAAGTTGAATATATAAAATTACTTATTGAAGTAGGTAAGGTTGATGAGGCCCTTCATCAGACAAAAGGTCTTTTGAATAATCTTCATAGTTCTCTTACTCGCCATTATTGCTCTCAATGTGGATACAACTCGGATGAAATCTTCTGGCGCTGTCCTCAGTGCCATAACTGGGAAACCATTCAGTTCCGGTGGAAAGTATGATGCTACTGTGGTTGATCCTTCTTCCGATTCTTTCTTTCGCCAATTCTTCTTCAACAGATGAAAAAGTTATTGGCATCTTCTATATGAAACCGATTTTGGGACATGTTCACCAGTCCTCTGTCAAAACCTCTGCCAGTCTTACGACTATTCAATGTTCTCATCCAGTTAAAGTCATAGAGTCTTCCAAAGTATCAACTGGAACGGAATGGGCCTATGTTCAAGTGGGCGATCATAGAGGTTTTATCTTGAAGGAGTACCTGGCGACCAAACGTCCTGATTGTTTTCAAGGAAAATATCCTAAGTTCTTCGATGCTGTGAATCTGGATCTCGCTGAGCTTTACTATTGGGGACGTCTTTATGACCATTATATTCAGGTTGAAACTCGCGTTCATTAGCCTCTTTTTTCTAATTCTCTCTTCTTCTGCTTTTGGGCAAAAGATCATTGAGGAGAAGGAGCTGGAGCTAGTTAACTTCAAAACCATTAAGAAAGTCCTTCAGCAGGATGGACTCACTCAATCTGCAGAACAGAAAAAAAAGCAAGTGACCGTCCTTAAAAATGCCAAGGCCCAGGAAGAGAAAAATCGCTATCTTTACCCATCTGAAGACGAAATCTGGGGCTTCACTTCTGAATATTGGTTAGTCAAAAATGCTCAAGTACTTGGTTGGGACTTTGAAAAACCAGATTATGGTTTGGATGCTTCTTTCAAGGAAATGATGGAAAAGTTGGGATTTTATCAGAAAAAATTCAAAATTCTTCTGCTTAATACCCCCTTAATAGTGAGAGCAACTCTTCCGGGAGATGGGGAATCTATCCATCTGCTCTCGGTACCTTTTATTCGTTCGCTCGATCTCTCTCGTCTTGAAATTTCTCTTCTGCTATTAGAAGACTACTTCAGAATGGAAGAGGGATATTTTAAAGATGCCGTGAGAACAGAAAAATTGAAGACCTTGGCCGGGAAAGACTTTAAAGGGGCCAAGCCCGATCTCTCTCTTCTCTCAGAGTTAGTAAAAAATTATGATCAGCACGTAAATAAAAAAGGCTATACCTTTCAGCAACAGTTCGAGATTACCAAAAAGATGGATGCTCATCTTAAATCTCATCCCGAGCTTTGGAACGTATATTTCAGATTACTTGGAAAGATTGAAAGATTTTTAAAGGTGAATATTCAGTATAAGGATTATGTTAAGCTCTATCCTTCTCCCGCCATGCAAATCAAGTGGTTGAGTCCAGCCGAGAAAGTTCTTTAATTATGAATCAGGGAAATCTCTTAAAGAACATTAAGTATTATGCTTCCTATCAACTTATCTATGTTGCATCGGTTATTATCTTAGTTTCCATAGGAGCTTTTTTTCATTTTCTCTTGGATCATGAAATAAGCATTGTTGAGGCTTGGTTACACAACAATCATTGGGAAATTCTGATTATTTCCAAATTACTCTCTCTTTATCTCATCAACCAGTGGTTCACTGTAAGGCTATATGAACTTAAGACCATCCGGGCCCTGATTAATGAACTCGTCCGCTGGCCTGAGCCCAAGGCGATAGTCATTTCTATCTTTATTGTGATTGGCAGCCTGGTTTTGGGTAAGCCTGGAGTAACCGGGCATACTTTCAGTTACTGGTACTATCACTTTGCTTCTTTTCTAGGGCTTTTTTTATTCTTTGGAATTGAATTCATTGTGATTGTTTATCTAGACGATATTCTCAATCAGCACGAGAAACCTTCAAAACTCTGGTTAAGTCTTGTCTATATTATGTTATTTGCTGGTGCGTTCATGCTGACTGTACCCGATTACTACGGATTACTACCCTATGTGATTTTTTGTTACTCTTCTCTCATCTATCTTTCTGGTAAATCATTTCGGATTTGGAGTAATGTTGTTTGTTTTCTTCTGCTCTTTGTTGCCCCTATGGGATCTTTTTTTGGTCTTGATCCAGTATGGGGGGGAGACTTCTCACCATTTAAACTCCAAGATAAATTAAGTGTTCTCTTTCTGGCCCTAGTTTGGACGATTTCTTTTTGCTACTATAGGTATCGAGATCAATTTATTATTTCTGCCCGTAAATTAATACGGTGAGGTGTTGCTTATGCATGGTGGTTTGAATATTTGGCAAATTCTTTGGGAATCTGGATTTGTTGTAAAGTTTGTTCTTCTTCTTTTAATTGTTGCTTCGGTTCTTTCATGGACCATCGTTCTTCAGAAATGGCGTGAACTGAAATCAATTTCTGAAGCGAATGAGAAGTTTCATCAGATATTCAAATCTAATCATTCTATTTCTGAAATACACAGAGAGGCGACTGAGCACCATAACTCAACCATGAGTCTTATGTTTAGAAGAGGTTATGAGGAGCTGAATCGTATTAGTGAGAAAATAAGTGGTTCAGGTAAGGGTAGTATTGGACTGTATTTTTCTGAGCACGGCTTTCAAGCTTTAGAGCGTTCTTTAAAAACAGGATTTAATGCGGCTAATGAAAAGATGGATACCCGAGTTTCCGTCCTGGCCTCTATTGGTTCAATTACTCCATTCGTTGGTCTCTTTGGTACGGTTTGGGGAATCATCGATGCCTTTGCTGGTCTCTCGCAAGGTGGAGGAAGTATCGAAGCTGTGGCACCAGGGATTGCAGAAGCCCTTGTCGCAACTGCTGCAGGACTTGCGGCTGCTATACCGGCCGTTTGGTTTTTTAACTTTTTCAATAATCAAATTGCACGCATAAATTCTCAGATGGAATCATTCTCTCAGGAATTTTTGAACCTGGTTGAACGCTCTATTCTGATTAAGAAGGATTAAGTCATGGGCATGCAGCTTGGTGGCAAGAAAGGTCCAGTGTCTGACATTAATGTGACACCCCTGGTGGATGTTATGTTAGTGCTTCTGGTTATCTTCATGGTGACTGCACCTATGCTCTTTAGTGGGATTGATTTGAAGTTACCTAAAACTCAAAAGGTAAATAATCTTGGGCTTAAACCTGAACTGATCATTTTATCAATAACTGGGAATGAGCAGTTCTTTCTCGGTAAAGAGCGTATTGTTGAAAAAGATTTAATCCCTATTATTCTTAAAAACTTCAAAGAAAAAAATACCGACGTTCTATATCTGAGAGCAGACTATGCTCTTAAGTACGAGAAAGTGGCCAAGCTTATTGCAAGTCTTAAAAAAGCCGGTGTGAGTAATATTGCATTGGTGACCGAAGTGGAGAAGAGCAACTAAATGTTCGGATCTAACACTGACTTAAATTTTACCCGCAGCTTTCTAATCTCTCTGGGAGGTCATATCCTCCTGGTGATAGGTGGTTATCTGGGAGGCAAGATCTTAATGACTGCTTTCCAGAATAACGACGTGGAAATCATTCGCTCTGCTGTAAGAGTAGATGTGGTTGGTATGCCGAAATTTACAGTGCAAGAACTCAAGGCCATGCAAAAGGACGATGTTCCTGCCAATGAGCCCGAGGCTGCCCAAGGTGCAAAGGTAGAGACTAAAGAGAAGGACGATACCCCCGATGTCATTAAAAAAGATGATATTGTGATCAAAGAAGATACTAAAGAGCCAGTTAAGAAAAAATCCTTCTTAAATATTGTTTCTAACTATTCGTCCAAAAAAATTGCCAAGAAGGAAAAGCCAGAAGGAGCAGAGAAGGCCAAAGGTATTAAAAACCTTAACTCACTGGTTCTTGAAGGAAATCGTCTGAGCAAGGGATCAGCATTAGTAGGGGATTTCTCGGATGAAGGGGGCTCGGAATTTGCTTCCTATGTGCAAACCCTTCCTGAAAGTATTAGAAGTTTCTGGAAGCTTCCAAGTTATCTCTTGGAGAAAGACTTACGATGTAGAATTAAAATTTATCTCTCTGCCACCGGAGAATTATTGAAGCTTGAGCTGATTGAGTCATCTGGTGAAGCAGAATTTGACGCCCGCGCGCAGAAAGCTATCAGAGACGCGGCTCCCTTCCCACGTCCCAGCGAAGCAGTTGGGGCAAGGTTAACCAATTCAGGAATCATATTAGGATTCCCTCTTTAGGAGTCATTCATGAAATTTTTATTAGCTCTTTTTTTAATAGTTTTTCAGTTCAATGTTCTGGCCCAGGATGCAGTAATAGCCGTGGGACAGGCCGAGCAGGATAAAGATAAGTTTGTTCTGGATGATCCAGAGATGAAAACAACTAATGCCACTCAAAAGAAGCTTGCCGATGAGCTGACTGAAATTATCCGCAATGACTTTATTTTTTATAAGCATAAGTTTGACAGTGTTGATTATTCGCACAGGGGAGAAAACAGTTTTTCAAATCCCAATCTTGAGAAATGGAAATCTGGGGGAGTGACTTACTTTGTGGCTTCTCAAATTAAAGGTGATTCTTCTGGAATTGAAGCTAGTTATAAAGTTTGGAGTGTCTTAACTGATAAGGTGATTTTTAGTAAAGATTTTAAGGTCGCTAATTCAGATTTAAGATCAAAGGCCCATGATATCGCCGATAGCATTTACCGCTCTATCACAGGTGTGCCTTCCATCTTCAATTCAAAACTCGTTTTCATTTCTGACCGCACAACGAGTAACAAAGACATACTCAAAGAACTTTATATTATGGACTTCGATGGAAGAAGAGTTGAGAAACTCTCTTCATTTAATTCAGTGGTACTTTCTCCATCGGTTGCTCCAGATAATTCACAAATCATGTTCTCGGTTATTGCCACCAAGAAAGAGCTTTCAAGAAATAAAGTGAGAGTGATAAAAAACATCGATCTTAAGGCAATTGATCTGCGAACTAAGAAGCTAGTAGATATTTCTGAAAAGCCGGGCATCAATTCCGGGGCCATCTATAGTCGTGATAGTGATGTTATTTATCTCACTCTCTCTTTTAGTGGAAACGCAGATATCTATGAGATGAATAAACAAACAGGGGCCATGAGAAAAGTGACTTCTCATTCTGCCGATGATGTGGACCCTTCGATTACTCGTGACGGGCATCTTATGACCTTCTTATCCAATAGATCAGGACGGGCGCATATCTACACCATGGACCCACGTGAGGTGGAGAAAGATGTAAAACGCATCTCCTTTGTAGGAAAATTTAATGCTACCCCTCGCTTCTCTCCCGATGGTAAGGAAATTACCTTTTCCTCATGGGTAGACAATAGCTTCGATCTTTACCGGATCGGGGCCGATGGTAATAATCTAGTCAGATTGACTAAAGACTTCGGATCTAATGAAGAGCCTGTCTACTCACCAGACGGGGAATTCATTGTTTTTACTAGCAAAAGAGTCATCTCTAAGAACAAGGCCGTCCAGGATATCTACATTATGAACCGGGAAGGAGAGATCTTGGGCCAATTGACCCAAGGATTTGGTCGCTGCTTCTCCCCTCAGTGGACCAACATATTGTAATCAGAAGATTTTTTGAAGAAACTTTGAACACTGCAGCAATTTAGTCTTGTAAATTTTTCAGACAAATTGTAATATCTCCTCAGTAACGCACTGTGTAATTTTTAAGCAATTACCGCAATAATGTGTAAAGGGGATGACCATGAAAACAGCTGCTCAACAGAACGAACTTGCTACTCTTTCAACAGTTCTTCTTTCTAATCTGGACGAAGTGATCTTTTTCTCTAAGTTGACTGGATATATCCAGGACATGCTTCAGGAGCACAAGGTTCTGGGTTTTGAAGCTCTTTCTGATGGTTCAACTCGTCTGATCGCTGAAAACGGTAAGGGACTTAGTAAAGATAAGGTTCTTGATAAAGGCCAGGGCCTTTCTGGATATGTTGCTCGTATGAAGCGCGCTTATTACTCAAATTCAGTAAAGCGTGATCCTTTAGCTTCTACTGGTATTCGTGATGAAGTAGTTGAAGCTGAACTATGTCTTCCTATTATGGTTGAAGGTTCGGTTATCGGAACTATCAATGTTCAGTCGGTAAAAAAAGACCGTAACTTCTCTGAAAGCGACATCGTTGTCATCAATGAAGTGCTTGCGGGCCTTCAGTCACCGATCAGAAATATGCATCTCTTCCTTATGGCAAAAAATTTGAACCGCGAACTTATGGGTCGCATCGAAGCTAAGGAAAAAGAGCTTTCTAAGCGTGTAGAAATTCAGGTGATCAATCGCTTTGAAGATAACTCACAGATGATTGGTCTTTCAAAAAACTTTCTAGAGATCGTTCAGACTGCTAAGAAGATCGCTTCTCAAGATTTCCCGGTTCTTCTGGAAGGATCGCATGGAGTAGGTAAGAAGATTCTTGCTAAGAAGATCCATGGCTGGTCTGGTAAGAAAGGTGGTTGTGTTATCGCTTCTTGCTCAGCACTTAATGAAGCTCAGGCAGATCGTGAACTATTTAGCTCAAAAGGTCTGATGGTTCAGGCCAATGGTGGAACACTGATTATCGATGATATCGGTGCAACGACACTTCCTATTCAGATGAAAATTCTTCGTGCCTTGGTTTCAGGTGAAATGATCACTGTTGATACCGATGAGAAGATTGCTCTTAACGTAAGAATTATTGCAACTTCTAAGATCTCTATTAAGGAATTAGTTGAAGCTGGATCATTTAAGGAAGAGCTTTTCTACCGCTTGAATACACTTTCTCTTCGCATCCCGTCGCTTCGTGAGCGTCAGGAAGACATTAAAGTTATGGCCGAGTTCTTCTTGAACCAGGGTAAGACTGAATCTAAAGTTCTTACTTCAGGTGCGATCGAGAAGCTTAACTCTTACTTCTGGCCAGGAAATGCTCATGAGCTTAAGAACATAATGGAGCGCACCTATATCCTAACTGATGGTCAGTATATCGAAGCTTCTCATCTTCCAGAGTTCGCTCAAGAAGTGAAAGTAGAGAAGGAAGAGGCCCCCGTTAAGTTTAACGAATCTACTCTCTTTGATCTTGAGAAGAAGCACATTGTTGACACTCTTGATCATTTGAATGGGAATAAGACTCGCGCTGCTAAAGCCCTTGGAATTACAGTGAAAACTCTTTATAACAAGCTTCACAGCTATGGCATGATCGAGGCCCGTGAGCAGTAAGATCAAATATCCGGGAAAACTTGAAGAGTTATAGCGAAAAAAGTAAAATAACACGACTAGGAGACCATTATGTCTAAAACTGTTGATACTACACCCAATGATAAAAACATCGCACCAGAAGCGATGACCATTAAAAACTTCAGAAGTAATGGTGATATTGAAAACTTTTATCGCTACATCCATGACAATGGATTACGTCGTGAAGCCTTTATGATGATGGAATATGCCATCAGTAAGGTTGCCAAGCTGAAGAAAGGCAAGCGTTCTAAAACTCTTCAATAAAATAATCATAACTACTTAAAGAGCTCCATTGACGGGGCTCTTTCTATCTCGGCAAGGAAACATGGAAGTCCCTTCTAAAAGTAAAATCGTTTTTGATCCTCTCTATGGATTTATCAATTTAACAAATCTCGAATGGGAAATTATCCACACTCCTTTTTATCAACGTCTGCGTTGGATTAAGCAGTTAGGATTTACCTTCTATACCTTTCCTGGAGCTGAACATTCTCGTTTTGGTCACTCGATTGGTGTTATGTTTAATGCTCATAAAATTCTTCAACGACTAGGAAAGGCCGTACCTGAGAGAGATCTTTTTGATGATACCGTTCATTCATCCGAGAAGGCTTACCATCAAAATATTCGCCTAGCGGCCTTGCTTCATGACCTGGGAACATTCATGTTCTCCCATACTACTGAAATGGCCTATATTCGATATGGCGATACTACCAATGATAAGAATGGGAAGGGACATCCGGATGATCACGAACATCTGGGCTCTTATATTATTAAAAATACCGATTTCCCAGGAGGGATTACCTTCATCCTCAAGGCCTATAAGATCGATCCTCAGAACATTTCTAATCTCGTTAAAGGCGTGGATCCAAGTATTCTCGCTAATCAAATCCTACATTCAGAGATCGATTGTGACCGTATGGATTATCTTTTAAGAGACGCCCATTATTCGGGAATCAGATACGGAACTTATGATAGAGATTATCTTCTTCATCACTTCCGAGTGGCCAATATCAACGGTCACGACATCCTGACCATCAACCATAATGCTCTTCATGCTGTGGAAGATTTTCTTATGGCCCGCTTTGCCTGGTACTCTCAGGTTATTCGTTCAGCCAGAGGTGCCCGTTTTGATGCTATTGCTGAAGAGCTGACTTTCTATATGCTGGAAAAAGGAATGATTTATTCTTATTCTCAGCTGATGGAAATGATCTCCAATGAGCCTTACCAGTTCTATACTTTTAATGATCAATACTTCATGCAGCAGGTTCATCTTCATTATACCAATGGAGACTTTAATAAGAATCCTCGTATTAAAGATATGGCCTACTCTCTTCTTTTTGAGAAGGCACCAAAGACCATTCGCTGTGAAGAATTCAAGCAGCGTATTTTGAGTCAAGATGAGGATCATGTTTATGACAAGATCGTGAAGAAGGCTGAAGAGAAAATTCAGCAGATCAAAGATATCCTGAAGAAGAAGGGTACTGATAAAGATTGGATACTGGAAGATCTTCCCAAGAAAAATATCATCTTTGTTAAATCCCGCAGAAAGCTAGTTAAGTCTAAGACCAATGAGAATCTTCTACTGGAACGTGATCCGGCTAAGATCTTAATGGATAATGGGGATGTCAAACTCTTAGGTGACGTTGAAAATTCAATAATTAGTGATCTTCAGACGAAGTTTAACTTCGTCCCGAATGTCTACTGTTCGGAATCTGCCTATGAACTGCTTCTCCAGGAAGGAATTATTTCTTAGAGGATTTCTTTGAAGTAGTTAATAGTCTTTATAAGTCCTTCTTCCAACCGCACTTTTGGTTCCCAATTAAGAACTCTCTTGGCCAGTGAGATCTCTGGTAGTCTTTGCTTAGGATCATCCATAGGGAGAGTTTGAAAACTGATTTTAGAATGAGATCCCGTAAGTTTAACCACTAGTTGCGCCAGTTCAAGGATAGTGAATTCGGTAGGATTTCCAATATTCACCGGACCGGTAAATGAAGAAGGAGTATGCATGGACCGGATCATGCCTTCGATTAAATCGTCTACGTACTGGAATGATCTTGTTTGCATTCCATCACCATAAACGGTGAGGTCTTGATTCTTTAGGGCCTGGACAATGAAATTACTCACCACCCGCCCATCATTAGGATGCATCCTTGGGCCATAGGTATTAAAGATTCGAACCACCTTAATTTTCACATTATGCTGACGATGGTAATCAAAGAATAAAGTCTCAGCACATCTTTTACCTTCATCATAGCAACTGCGAATTCCAATAGGGTTAACCCGTCCCCAGTAATCCTCAGGCTGAGGGTGCACTTCGGGGTCTCCATAGACCTCGGAAGTTGAAGCTTGAAGAATCGTGGCATTGGTTCTTTTCGCTAGACCGAGCATATTGATCGCCCCATGCACGGATGTCTTAGTTGTTTGCACGGGATCGAATTGGTAATGGATGGGGGATGCCGGGCAAGCGAGATTGTAGATTTGGTCGACCTCTACATAGTAGGGAAGGGTAATATCATGTCGGACAAATTCAAAATAAGGATTACTCATCAGATGAGCAATATTGCTTTTCTGGCCGGTAAAAAGATTGTCGGCACAGATGACATCACATTCCTCTTGCAACAACCGCTCACACAAATGGGAGCCAATAAAGCCTGCGCCTCCAGTAACTAAAACTCGTTTTCTGATAAATTCCTTCAAGCAAACCTCGGCTGAATAGTAGGAGTTAAGAATAGCATATCGCAGATCGATTTAGTCAGTTTATATCCCATTCTTTACTTTTCCAATTAAGTCTCGGTACAATGTTTGCATACTGTTAAATGAGTTCCATGAAGGAGCTCCGAATTATAAGGCAGGTTTCACGGATGTTAACCGGTCGAAGTGTTCCCTCTCAAGCAGGGACAAAGCAGCAAAATTATTTGTTTCATCTGGATAATCTTTCGGTGGAATACGGCTCTCTTAAGGCCTTGAAGTCAGTCCAATTGACCATTTATCCTGGCGAAATTCTTTTTGTTACAGGCCCATCTGGTGCCGGAAAGACCTCACTTTTAAGTGTGTTGGGGGGCCATTTAGAGCCCACTACGGGAAAGGCGATACTTCCTCATCAGAGATCTTCTAAGCATTTTGTTTCAACCGTTTTTCAAGATCTGCGCCTTTTGCAGAAAAAAACCTGCGAAGATAATATGTGGATGGCCTATGATGCTTCCATTTATAATTCCAAAAATGATTTCTACCGAGATCTGGAAGATCTCTCCCGCATGCTTCAGGTTCAGGATTTTTTAGGAAGAAAAATCGAGGACTGTAATGGTGGTCTTAAGCAAAAAGTGGCGATGATTCGTGCTCTCTTATGTAAACCAACAGCACTTCTGGCCGATGAGCCTACCAGTTCCCTAGATAAGGATAATTCCTATCGTCTCTTCGAAGTTCTGAATCACTATAATCATAAAAAAGGTCTGACACTTGTATGGGCCACTCATAATAAAGAGCTGATTAAACAATTCCCGGGCAAGATTGCGCATCTTGAGGCCGGGCGCTTAGTGTATTCGGGGCATGCATGTTTTATTTAACAGAATTTTTCAAATCACTAGGGGAGTCTCTTCTTCGTGGTTTAAGTTTTTTTCTCCTTTCTTGCTTACTTGCTTTCAGTCTGACTCATAGAAACTGGATTGCTAAGACCATTGAGAAGATTAGCCCGGAGAAAATGGTCAATCCTTATTTTGTGGCAGTCATGGATGGATCGGTAGATGAAGCTAAAATTAGAACTCTAATTACTAAAATGCCGGGAGTCCTGGGCATCGACGACAAAGACGCAAAGCAAGGAAAGGTTAAACTAGCAGCTTTGGTTAAGCAGTTAGGAAAAGACTATTCACTTGATTCTAGTCTTATGAACTTCAAATCCGTTCGTATTATGTTAAGTCCTTCACTATCTAACGAGAGTCTTAATTTTCTGAGAGATCAGGTGATAAAGATGAGTGGCAAGGACCAAATCAATGCCTCTGAAGTTAAATATCCAGAAATTACCGGCGTCATGAATGCTCACCCCTTCTTTCAATTCTTGGCCAAAGCTGGGGACTGGGGAGTCGTGGGAATTCTAAGTTTTCTATGGATGATTAGTTATTGGTTAACTTATGATGTATTCAGATCTCGCGCTTATATCATTGAAAAGTTCCAAAGAAGAAAATTAGTTGCGGCCAAGAGTATTGCCAGTGGGCTAGGGGTAGTAGTTCTCTTCTTTACTGCGATTGGAATTTGGAATGGAACCCTCCGTTTTCTTGATTTGGGTGTCCTTTTAATGATTCTCTCGGTCTTTTGGACTTTCTCCATGCAAGACTGGAAATGGAAACCGACTTTATGAGGAAGGGCCTACTTCTTTTGACTCTTATTTCTTTCAATCTTCAGGCAGCGGTCAAGGTCACCCCTGCCGATGAATTATCTCGCCATCGTAATCAAGTCATGGAAATGGGAGCAAGACTATCAAGTCTCGAGAAAGAAATTGGGGCTAAGAATAATTTATATCTTTCAAGCATTGAACAAATCAAGCAATTTGAAGCTGATATTAAGCTCTATAAAGATCATCTGAAGGAAATTCAGAAGCAAGTAAAGTTATCTCAGGAAGAAAATACAAAAATTTTAAAGAGCTATCTCTTGGAAAGTGAAAGTGAATCTACTGAGCTCTGGCAAAGAAAGGTTCATCTGGAACTCTTGAAGCAGGCCCAAGTAAAATTGAAAGACCGAGAAACTCAGCTGGCAAACTTTGAGTCTAAGGTGAACGAGTTTGATCAGAAGCTCTCTTCTCTTAAGCAAGATGAAGAGGAACTCGCAAAAGTGATTGATGAGTTAGAAACGAGAAAAAGAATAGCGATGGAGAAGTATCTTGAGCAAGTAGAGAAAAAGAAAAAAGTTGAAAAAATTGTCTCTACTCAAAAGGTGAAAACTCGTCTGGCAGAGGTTAAGAAAACTTTCGGCCAGGGCCCAGTGGTTCAAAAGAGGCCCGATCGTGTTTTCCCAAATCCTTTAGATGACTTTATGACCTATACCGCAAGTCCCAAGGGTGTAACCTTCAAGTATTCTTCTATTCAGCCTGTTAAGGCTGTAGGCCCAGGCAAGGTTGTCTTTGCAGGAGATTTGTCTAATTACGGACAAGTTGTTCTAATCGATCATGGAAATGATCTCAGAACCGTTCTTCTCGGAAAGATGAATGTGAGGGTCAAGAAGAACGATGTTGTTAAGAATGGAGATATACTGGCCTATACTCAGAATAATTCCAAGGAAGCTCAGAATCTTTACTTTGAAGTCAGAAAGAAAAATACCGCACAAAACACTATTTTGTGGTTAGAAACCAATGGAGTTAGTAAAATCTAAGGCGACTTCCACTGTCTTAGGAGCTCTTAATGTCTGATCGATTGATCTTGTCTCTTATTCTTCTCTCTCTTTCTTTTGGAACTAGTTATGCCAGAGAAGAGAAAACTCTCGCTCCAAAAATTTCGGAAAATCGCTCCCGTTTTGAGCAGCTGGAGCTCTTCAATAAAGTCCTCCACCTTGTTGAGACCCAGTATTATCGACCAGTCAGTACAGAGAAGCTAATCGAGGGAGCACTTAGAGGAATGATGGACACCCTTGATCCCCATTCGTCTTTTCTTAATCGTGATTTCTTTGAAAAAATGCAGAATGATACCAAAGGTGAGTTTGGAGGCCTAGGGTTAGAAGTCACTCAGAAAGAAGGTGTTATTTATATCATCACTCCTATCGATGATACTCCAGCCTTCAGAGCAGGAATCAAACCAAAAGATAAATTAGTTGAAATCAACCATGAGCCAATTGTCGGTATGACACTTGAGCAGGCGATTGAAAAGATGAGAGGGAAGGTGGGAGAATCCATTAATCTCGGAATTATGCGGGAAGGGCTTGATTCTATAAAATATTTTAAACTTACAAGAGAAATCATAAAAGTAACTCCAGTTAAGCATGATCTTATTGAAGATCAGTATGCCTATATACGTTTAACTCAATTTCAAAAAAGATCGACCGCTGCTATGATCGAAGCTCTCGAAGCTGAAAAAACGAAAGCAGAGAAAAAAGGCGGACTTAAGGGAATCATTCTTGATCTGCGCTCAAACCCTGGCGGACTTCTAGATCAAGCCGTTGATATCTCTTCTTTATTCCTGGATGATGGAATAGTTGTTTCTACGGAATCACGCGATCCTCAGAATAAAGATATTCGTTATGTAAAAAAATCTGGTTATAAAAACTTGGAAACTCCATTGATCGTCTTGATTAATGGTGCATCAGCCTCGGCTTCAGAAATTGTTGCGGGGGCTCTCCAGGATCACAAACGAGCTGTGATTATGGGATCTCAGTCATTTGGAAAGGGCTCAGTTCAAACGGTAGCTCAATTGGATAAATTTACGGGAGTCAAACTTACCATTGCTCAGTATATGACTCCAAACAATAGAAAGATTCAGGCCGTGGGGATTAAGCCGGATGTTGCTCTTGAAGAAGTCGAACAAGCCGCCTTTGAAAAGAATCTTAAGGAAGATCGTTATTTAAGAGAAAAAGATTTGAAGAACCATCTTACTGCTACCATTGAGACCGATGCAGAGAAAAAAGAGCGCGAGCAAAGAGAAAGAAGCGAGCGGGCCAAACGCATTAAAGAAATGAAAGAAAAAAAGAGCTCATCTAGCAAGAAGGATGATGAAATCTTTAAGACTTATAGCCCTAAGGAAGATTATCAGGTTCTCCAGGCCGTAAGATATCTGCAAGGTTTTAATGTCTTTAAGAGTGTTTTGAAGACAAGTAAGAAATGATGGACTTCAATGCGGCCACAGTTTCCGAGCTCGTCTCTTCTATTAAGGGTCTTCTCGAAGAAGAATTCCAGGAAGTCATGGTTCAAGGAGAGGTTACCAATCTCTCTCCCTCGGCTGCCGGTCACTGGTATTTTACTTTATCCGATGAAGATGCTTGTATCTCCTGCGCTCTCTTTAAGGGAGATGCTCTCAGGAATCCTCTCATCAGAAATCTGAAAAATGGTGATAAGATTGTGGTGCTTGGACCTGTAAGTGTTTATCAAAAACGGGGATCATTTCAGCTTTTGGTAAAAAGACTTCTTCCGGCTGGGGAAGGCCAACTGAAGCTTCAGTTCGAAAAACTAAAAGCGAAGCTGTCTCAGGAAGGACTCTTTGATATTGAGCGAAAAAAAGCCATCCCTCTTTTTCCCAAGAGAATTGCCGTAATAACTGCTGAGCATGGGGCAGCTCTTCAGGATTTCCTGAACGTCATGAAGAGAAGATCATTGTGGTTGGACATCATCATCGTGCCGGCGATTGTTCAAGGGGATGCTTCGGCCAAGTCTCTTATAAATGCTCTGAAGAAAGCTCAATCTTTGCCGGAAGTCGATGTCATCGTATTAACCCGAGGTGGGGGGAGTATTGAGGATCTCTGGTCTTTTAATGATGAGAATCTCATTCGAGAAATGGCCCAGTGTGAAGTTGCCTTGATCAGTGCCGTCGGCCATCAAGTTGATTTTACTCTCTGTGATTATGTGGCCGATCACCGTTCGGAAACTCCTACAGCAGCCGCCGAAACGTTATCTCAGCCCCAGACTGAATTAAAATCACGGCTCGTTTTTTGTCATAGTCATCTTAAGTCCGACCTTTTTAAACTGGGGCAACATGTTCAGTTGCTTGGGCAAAGATTTCATCCCAAGGAAATGCTCGCCCTTATCTGGCAGAAGCTGCAAACGGCCCAGAAAAAACTCTCATCGGTGCGACTTCTCGATCGGGGAGAGGAGTTAATTGGACATCAAGAAGCTTCTCAAAAGTTAGATGAAGCAATGATGAGATTGGATCACATTATTAAGATGAAAACAGCTGAGAGAAATGAGCAGTTAAAAAGACTTCACCAGGTTTTATCTGCACTAAATCCTTCACAAGTTCTCAGTAGAGGCTTTTCTTATGTTAAAGTAAGGAATCAGGGTGTCGTTAGCTCTTTGAAGGACTATAATAATATTGAATCTTCGACACAATTTGAAATTCATTTCCACGATGGAAGTGGCATTGCCATGAAGGAGTGACATGAAACAATTACTTATCCTATTACCCCTCATCGCTTACACTGCCTGCGCTCAGACTCCTGTTGAGAAGGTGAGCAAGACTATCCGTCCGGGAGAAGTCCGTTGGATAGAATTTCCAGTGCAAGATTCTAAAAATAAACTTACTTGTCGCGGAGAAGAAATAAAATTTGCTGAACAAGGCAATAAGGGTAAAGCTTTCGTGATGGAGAGCTACTTTTCTAATTTGAAGCCTTTTAAATGTGTTGTTACTTCAGATGGCGCTGCAACTTATGAAATAAATTTTACCGTTGAGGACAGAGAATATCCAGCTGAGCAACTTAGAGTCGATTCTAAAACCATCCGTCTTTCTCCTGAGGCCGAGAAGCGAGCATGGGAAGAACAACAAGTGCTCAATCGTATTTATGCCTCATCTGAGAGAACCTTTCATTTCACCCAGCCCTTTATACCTCCTTTAAACAGTACTGTTACTAGTATCTATGGAACTAAAAGGGTCTATAATAAAAAGAAAAAAGGCCAACACTTAGGAATTGATTACCGCGCGGCGATCGGGGATAAAATTCCTGCGGCCAATAGCGGAAAAGTGGTCTTTGCTGGCGATCTCTTTTATACAGGTTGGACCGTTATCCTGGATCATGGAATGGATATCTTCACTGTCTATGGTCACCTTTCAAAAACTTTGGTAAAAGAAGGGGAGATGGTTAAGCGCGGTCAGCTAATAGCATTGTCTGGAAATACGGGAAGAACATCCGGTCCACATCTTCATTGGGGTGTGAAAGTTCAGGGACAGTATATTGATGGCTTCGTCTTAGTCGATGAAACAAAAAAATACTTCACCGAATGATAGGTAGATGCTTCAACATTCCGGCTTTTTTAAATTCAGGATCGATCCTTTATTAGGCGCAGATTTACGTCGGCTTCTAGATTCCCTCTTGTCACAGTTTCGTGAAGCTGAAGTCACTGAGCTCAATGACTGGTCTCCTCAAAATGAGAAACTAGTCCTGGTTGATTTTGTTTCAGAGGGTTCGCTTCACTTTCTTAGAGCGGGAGATCATCTGAAGATTTGTCTACTTGATCGCAATCAAGGCCTCTTTAGTTTTGGTCAAAACCTAGAAAATTCACAGGCCGATGTAATATTAGATGACTCAATAGATGTGAGGCAGCTTGAAAGGCTTATTAAGCCTCGGCTCGATGAACTCCTAAAGTCTAAGGAAGCCGAAATTAATCAAGTCGGTATCAAGAATCTAAAAAAATTCGAAATGATGGCGCGGGCCGCTACTCCGATGGCACTGGTAAATGAAAGTCAAAGAACGTCAGAATCACTTCTAGAATATGCTCAGGCACTGGTTGATTTGGAAAAGGATCTCATCCACGCGGATGATATTTCTCGTTTTGAAAAGGTCGCCAAGCATTTTGCCAAAACCCATATTGAGAAGGCGAGATTTCAATACTATTCCAGTCCATCGATGGGAAAGATCACCCCCTCTAAGCAACTTCTCTCTCTGCCTCGGTACAAAGGACAATTTCAAGCTATCGAAATGAACTGGGAGGATGATGATTACATGAGATTGATTAGAAAGTTTTTCTTCTATCATACTCTAGTTAATTTTTTTCATTCTCAGCATGATATTCAAGATCAGTTTTTTGACGAAGAGCTCTGGGAAGAGGCCCTTGATGGTATTCCTTTTCCTGTTGTTCTCATCTCAGAAAAAGGTGAGGTTCATCAACATAATACTCTATTCTCCAAGCTAAATTATCCTCCGGTAAACTGTTTGGATTTGAAACTTCGGGAAAAGACTGTCATCAATGAAATTCCCTACAATATATTCCGAAAAGAGATTCATCATCTGGATGAAGTAAAACTTCTTTTTGTTTTTTTTACCGAAAGCTTTTTCTTAAAAGGTGATGGAAATCACACTCCTTCAGGTCAGGAACTAGGAATCATCAGTTCTAGCATTGCCCATGAACTTAATAATCCTATCGCAGGTATTCAGGCCGCTCTTACTCTTCTTATGCTGGATGAAAGTCTCAATGCAGAAGCTGAACAGACCTTAAAAGAAATGAGAAGTGGATCGATGAGGTGCAAGCAACTCATTGAAACCTTTCTTGGCTTCTCTCGTGCCAATCCTAAGGCCCCTCAAATGGTCGAGATGCGTATGAGTCCTGTGCAAGTGTGCTACCAGCAGGCGCAGAATCTTTTGAGGTTTAGAACGGTCGAGAGTGGAATTAGATTTTCCTTAGAGTATTCAAAACACACTGATTTCAGAGCTTCAGTGAATTTGAGTCTTCTCACGATGACTTTCTACCTGATTATGGGAGAGCTCATGACGCTTTATTCCCATCAGTTATTAGTGGCAAATAAAAATCAAATCGAGAAAGTGATTAAGGGCGAGATTGTTGAGTCCAGTCAGGAGATACAAATTCAGCTTCACGAATTAAATATTTCGAATTTAACTCTCTCAAAGCTTATCCAAAATTTGTTAACCATTGAAAACTTCGCTCTTCAGGTCTCAGACTATTCTTTGAGATTCATCTATAATCCATAAAAAACAGCTCCCCATAAGGGAGCTTTTCAAATTGATGTATTCTTAGATTATTTAGAAAGTAGGTTAACAAATTGCTTCATAGAAAGAACTTTGTTTTTCGGACAAAGGGCTTCTATGCTCATTTGTTCTTGCAGCTTACTCATAACAGAATCATAGCTTAATCTTTCAGAGTCAGATCTCTTCTTGTTGATTTTTTCAACAATAATATCTATCGGAGACTTAAGCTCTTCTTCTTTTACTACTTCCACTTGGCTTCTTACTTCCTCTAAGATGGTCTCTCTTCCTACTTGAACTTCTTTAACAGCACTTTGGATCAGCATATTGTCCTGGAGTTTTCCATTTGACATATATCCCACCAGCCAAGTTGAGCCAGCAACTCCAGCACCCACGATAAATAGAGGACCAGAGGCTAGGGCGAAAGCAATCGCAGAAGAAACACCTGCGGCCCCAAAAACTGGCTCAAGTTTCTGGTCGATTTTTAATAGACGATCTGTTCTTTCCTGTTAAACATCCGCGCAGTGGAATTCACTCGAGGCCTTAGCGTTGATTGAGAGGATCTAAAGAGGGATCAATAGAAATCTATGCATTTTTGCACTCCTTGTTGTTGGCAATTTTTTTTGTAAGGCTCTCATGAAAAGACGCTAGGGAAGCACTTTAGGTAAAGGTTACAGCCTTTTCATAAAAGAGCTTGAAAGTGTCTA
>DFXX01000016.1 GCA_002381765.1 Bacteriovoracaceae bacterium UBA4097
GTGCAGAGGATTCGGCTGTTGAGAAACATGCTAACGATATCTTGAAGGTCACGAGTGCTATGAGTGGGTGTGCGGATGCTTCGAAGTTGGTTGGGATTTGTCTTGATGTTTTAGATAAAAGCTCTGCTCCAGTTGACAGTCCTTATATGTATAATTACGACAAGAAGATTCATGAAGCTGCCTGTGCAGACCCAGAAAAAGATTCAGAAGAAATCGTGAATAAGAAAATCAGAAATATGTGGTCTAAATTGGATAAAGACCTCAAATGCGACAGGGCAAATTGGGAAGTTCCAAAAGGTGGAATACTAAAATATGCAGTAAAGATGCAGGCATTTGATTTAATCTCATCGGCCGCCGAAATCTGGAAGCTAGATTTAAACATAACAGATCCCACCGATGACAGAACTTTACTGGACTATGTTGAACATGAAATAAACCGCAATAAAGGTGATAGACTCGAGCGTATTTTAAAGGGGTATTACCAGATCCTACGTAAGGCCGGAGCTAAACACAAAAAAGAATTATGAAAATCTTACTTGCAACGTTTTTATTATTAGGAGCGACCTCTGCTTTTTCTATAGATGAAGAGTGTGAAGACTATTCTGAGATTGAGAAAATGGCCGAAAGTTTTCAAATACCGAATTGCTCTCGGAAGCCAGTCCTCTTTCCGGCAACACGGGGAGATCTTTCTAAGCTTTGTAATGAATGCATTCCTGATTTTGATAAGGCCATGTCAGTCTATGGTATTCCAAGAAGAAAAAATAAAATCAACTTAAACAAGACATTACTTGATGAGCTTAAGAAGTCTCTTTCAGGGAACTTATTAGATATTGTTTCCTTAAGGTCAGCATTTCCGACCGGTGCAGATTTTAGCAAGGCTATTGATTCTTGCAGTTTAGATCAGTTTGAAAAGAAACTTGCGTCTAAAAATTGCTTACAAAACACAAACTTCGATGAATTAAAAAAGCAGCTTTCAGTAGAGCTGGCAAACCTATTCAATACCAGTGCCCCAAAAGAAGATAACGGTATCCTTAATAGATCAAAATCCCCCTATGCATGTAGCATTTCAGACAAGGATATTTTGTGGTCGAAATCTTTAAGTTTAGAGCAAGAGCTCTCGAGTGAAATTATTAGTAAGATAAAAAATCTTTCTGCCAGTGATCCTTTATCATTAGTGGAAGAATTAAAAGGTATAGAATCAAGTGCACCACTTGTCGACCTTATGCGGTCTCATCCAATATTTTCTCAATTGATGTCTGATCCCCAGAGATTCGTTTCTTTTTTTAAATCCTTGGAGCACCCCACAAGTACTGAGTCTTTAAGAAAATCTCTTTATAACACTCAAGATGTTAACCAAGCTCTCGTAAATGGAATTGCAACAAAATGTCAGAAAGCTTTGGAAACATTTGAAGAAGTCTCTTGTTCTGATGATTTCAGAAAAGGGAAAGTCAAGATTTCTGAACTTAAGACACCAAATCCATTGATCGACATTGGCCTTACTTCTAATAGTAAGTTCATCGATCCTTCCATTGAAAACCCTTTTGAAACAAATGAGCGTTTGTTAAGTCTATGTGAAGTGCAGACTGATAAACCTCAATCAATTGACATCCTTAAAGAGATGAGACAAATTTCGGACTGGATGCCAGAAGAATATTCAAGCATTCAGTTTGGTGAATATAGAAGTTTTAAGTATGAAAACGAGATTGGTAGTTCCAGAACAGTCCTCTGCTCAATAGAAAAGAATAGTGGAAAATGTGATTCAAGTGAATACAGCTGCCGCCTCTACAACATCTACAAAAAATCTAAAGATCAAAACTCCCAAGAAGGTCGCCTCGCCTCTTCCAGCGATGAAGGAGTGAATCAACTCCTAAGATCCTTCATAGGCTCCCCTAAGGAGATTCCTGCCGAAACACGAGCAGTCCTGGTCTCCCAAGGGATTTTGCCGAAGAATGATCAAGGTGAATATGTTGCTCAGCCTGATGTTCCGGAAAGACGTCCTGGTTACTTGAATAATCAAGTTGCGAGTTCAGCTGGAAGTGCCCCAGCTTCTCCTGCTCCGGCCCCCACCTTAGCAAGAACGGCGAGCTTAAACTCAGCTTCTAGAAATGCTCAGAGAGAGGCTGATTATACGACAGGTTTTGGTACAGCAACTCCCACTAATTATGCTTCTGATTATTCGGATCTAATTGAAAGCAGTAAAGAGCTCTCTTCTATCAATGATGAGATCATGCGGCGTCTTTCTCAAAGAGCGGCCAGCTCCAATCAAGAGAAAGCTCCTGCCACAAAAGATGAGGCCCGTAAGGTTGCGAAGGCGGTGGCCAAAGAGAGAAATTTCGCTTTGACTCCCGCTCAAGAGACTGCTCTCGCGGATAGTTATATTGCGAGTGCGGCACCTGCCTTCCCTAGTATTCGCGAAGAAGATAAGGCGGCTTTAGATCCGGGAATGAGTGCGACCGAGAGCTGGAAGAAAGAGCAGAAGCTTAAGGCGCTGGCCGGAATGCAGGGAGCTCAGCAAAGTGGGGCCGCTCGTGGAATTACTTCAAGTGACTCTCCGGATGAGGCAAGCAGCTCAGAGAAAGAGCAGCAGAAAAATTTGAGTACGGTTGCACTTAATATCGCAGAAGATAAAATTCGCTTAAATCTCTCGGATGTATTGAATGATAAGATTTTAAAAAACGATTCGGAGGGCCAGCTCCTCAAAATATTTCTGCAGAATAAGAAAGATTTCATCCTACAAGTGAACAATCAATCTTTCAGAGTGAATTTTGATAAAACTTCCAGATCGTTCAAAGTTCTCTTTGACTCAGGTGATCCTGAGAAGGCAGGTCAACTCAAGCCTCAACTAGAGCGATTCTTTAATCGAGTCAATTCACACACGCTCTCAGAAATGCGCAAATCCTTCCTTTCCAATTAATCCCTTTCGTGGCAAATTTCGGGCTGATAGGCAAAGGACTTAGCATGTACCGTCAGGCCCTCTTTTCACTTACCGTGCTTTTCTTCATGATGGGCTTCATTACCTGTTTGAATGATATTCTCGTCCCCTACCTCAAGGAAGTTTTTAAGCTCGATTATAGTAAAGCTGCACTCGTTCAGTTTTGCTTCTTTGCGGCCTATGGTTTGACATCCATTCCTGCCAGCAAGGTCATCGGAAAGGTGGGTTATCAAAAGACGATGGTCTATGGCTTCATCCTCACCGCCATAGGCTGCTTGATGTTTTTCCCGGCGGTTCAGTTTAGTACCTACTCGCTCTTTCTTTTAGCACTCTTTGTCCTTGCATCGGGTATCGTGATGCTACAGGTAGCGGCCAATCCCTTTGTATCCCTTCTAGGACCGCGAGAATCGGCTTCTTCTCGCCTCACCATGGTGCAGGCCTTTAATTCTTTTGGAACATTTCTCGCTCCTTTTTTCGGCTCATATTTTATTCTCTCAAAACTCAATGTCTCCACCGATGATCCCTCGGGTCTTCGATACCCTTATTTATTTATTGCGGCGGTTTTGGGTGTCATTGCTGTATTTCTCGCCCGCTTGAAATTTCCAAAGAGTGAAGAGAACTATGATGGTGTTTCTGGATCATGGATGGAATGGAAGGCTGTTATAAATGAGCCACATCTCGTCTTAGGGATGTTGGGCATTTTTTGCTATGTGGGAGCGGAAGTCGCTATCGGTAGTTTTCTAGTCAATTACGTTATGGACCGAGTCTCTATGCCGGAGACTCAAGCGGCCAATATGGTGGCCCTTTATTGGGGAGGTGCCATGGCCGGAAGATTTTTAGGCATTTATACCTTAAGAGAATTCCCTCCAGGTAAAGTCCTTACGGTTCATTCCCTACTCTCCATTGCTTTAATACTTATTTCTATCAATTCTTTTGGCATGCGTGCTGTCTATAGCATTGTCTTAGTGGGAGTGTGTAACTCCATCATGTTCCCAACCATTTTTACCTTGGCCATAAGAGGCATGAGTGAGCACCGTATACAGAAGGCTTCTGGTCTTCTTAGTACCGCCATCATTGGAGGAGCACTAATTCCGGTCATAACGGGCCAGATGGCCGATTCCTATGGACTAAGAGTGGCCTTCTTATTGCCGGCGCTCTGCTATGGCTATATTGCTTTATTTGGAGTTAAGAGTCAGAAAGCCTAATAGCGATGAGCAATAAAGTTATCGATCACATCATCTGGAAAGACACCCGAGAGCTTTAATCCCACCTTCAGATCTTTTTGCTTTCGGCTACGGTATTTTGCGTCGAGTTCTGTATTCATATAGACCACTTCGGCCAGGATAGGATGCTCAAGACGCATATTATTTAATTGCGTGACCCAAATGATACGATTGTTTTTAAGAAAAGAGCGATTCTGCTCGGAGATGATAAAGCCCAATCCATAGTAGGAGATATCGATCGCCCGGACCTTTAGCTCTCCCACGCCTTCACTTCTCACTCCCCCTGTAGCTGGCTTTAAATGAATAAAGCTCTCAACATCAGTTGGAAGCTGGTGGCGCATATGCTCCCTTAGCTCCTCGGTTTTGATCTCTGTTGGAAAAGAGAAATGCAGAGAGTTTACACCCAAACGAAATTCGGTCACTTTGAATACACTGGTGCGATAATCTAGCTTCACGTAGAGAGGAAGTTCGGTCTCGACCTTATGGGCCTCGGAATTAAAATAGACCACCACTTCTCTGGAAACAAAATCTATTTCAAAATGATGAACCGTCACAATACTCTTCCCATGAGGATGAGACTGCCAAAGGAAATTATCTTGTAATGAAGAGGCCTTTTGCAGGATTCTCAGGATTTCCCGATACTCACTACTGGACCTGAAATTATCGAGGTTAATGGTCATCCTCTAATGATGACAATAAACAAGGTCCTTTGACAACCTTTTGGGGCAATATGAAGCAATGCTTGTTTCACTGCTCATGTAAACATGTGAGAATGAACGGTTGGAGGTCTATATGTTAAACTTCTTTGGTCGGTCTTTTGACGGAATGGTGACTTGTCTTATCTTCCTTATTCTCTGCTATTCTTGTGCGGCTAAGAAATTAGTGGTGAATAATGCAGACACATTACTTGAGCACCAGATTACTAAAAGGCTTCCTCTCTATTCGAAACAAAAGAAGGCCCTATCCGAAGATGTCACCCAATTCCTTAAGGAACAAAAACCTCGGGCGAGGGAAGTTCTTCCCGTAATAGATAAAATAAACATCGATAATTCAGATGAAATCGGTGATCACTACCGGGCCCTCGCAAAAAACTATGATCAGATCGCCTTAGACTTTTCTCGAGTACTCTCCAAGCACATGGCCAAGCTTGACTCCAAACAACAAAAAGACTTTTTTAATACACTTGCGCAGGAAAACCGAGAGCTCAAGAAAAAGGATCCCGAAGAGAGAACCGAGAAAATACAGGAGCGTTTTGAAAATTTCTTTGGCTCCATTAATGAAAAACAAAAGCAGAAGCTGACTGATCTCCATGAGCATTTTGAAGCACGAAATAAAGAAAGGATTCTCAGAAGGATTGAGCTTCATGCAGAATTTGAAAGAATCTTCAAGAATGATCTCTCGCCTGAATCTCGCCAGGATCTTTTTGTAAAATCATATGCTGATTATCAGAAGAGAAGTGTCGACCATAAGAAGAATATAGAGCTTATTAAGGCCATATTACCGACTGTCTCTGAGAAGCAGAAAGAATTTTTCAAATCTCGTACCAGAGAAGTAAAAGAAATTTTAAAATATTTCCTTGAAGCGAGCTACTAGGCAACCTTCTTCACCGGTTTTAATATCTCAATTTTCTGTTTTAGCTTAAGCATTCCCTTCCAAGGATCAACCTTGCGGGCCTTGAGTTTCTTGAGTGCCTTGGGCAGTGTGAATTCCTGTGGCCCCTTGATCTTTTTCAGTTCCTTCCAATCTACCGGCATGGCAATAGCACTTAAGGGCTTGGTTCTAAGAGAATAAGGAACAACTGCTGTGGCCCCGTAACCATTTCTAAGATAATCCACAAAGATTTTATCCTGCCTAATTTTCTTAGACATATTGGCCGTGTAGAGATCAGGATGCCGCGAGACTAGTTCCAGGGCGAGGCTCTGCGAAAAAGATTTTATTTGGTCCCAAGAATAGATTGGAGCTACCGGAATATGCACATGAAGCCCTTTTCCACCGGTGAGTTTAACAAAACTTTGAAGCCCCAGATCCTCCAGCATTTCTTTTAATTCAAAGGCCCCTTCCACCACTTGCTTCCAACTAATACCAGGCCCAGGATCAAAATCCATCACAATCTGATCGGGCCTCATATAGTCGTCCTTATGGCAATTCCAGGCATGCAGTTCAAAGGCATTAAGCTGAACTAACTCGAGAAGGCCTTCCACAGAATCGATAGAGAGATAGGTTCCCTCTCCCTTATCTTCTTTGATGGGAAAGGTATGAAAAGCATCGGGAATATTTCCCGTGACGTGCTTTTGGAAAAAGCATTTCCCTTCTGATCCATGAGGACAACGAACAAGCGATAGTGGTCGATCTTCCAAGTAGGGCAGCATGTGCTTGGAAATTTCATGATAGAAATCGGCAATTTGTTGTTTGGTAATTCTTTCTTTCTGAAAAAGTATTTTATCAGGAGAAGAAATACTCACCCCTTTCTCTTTCTTGGGAGTGCTCTTCTTTTTGCTGACATTTTTCTTAGGCTTTTCCAGATGAATTTCTTTTGCAGGTTTATCATCTCTCATTCCTTGAAAGACAGGGGTTCTTAAAATGCCTTCATCCGTCCATTGAGAGAAAGAAACTTCACATACTTTCTCTGCCGATACCCAGTGGATATCCTTTCCTTTAGGAGATTTCTTATCAAAAGGAGACTCTTTCTGCTCAAGGCTCGTAAGCATCTTTCTGAGTTCTCTCAAAGTTTTTTGATTAAAACCCGTACCTACGCGACCAGCGTAGCGCAGATCATTCCCTTCATAGACCCCAAGAAGAAGTGCCCCAATCCCAGTGCGACCTCCCTTTGGCTCAGTCCAGCCCCCAATTATAAACTCTTGCCTTGCTCCACACTTGGTCTTCGTCCAGAGATCATTTCTTCCTGATGAATAAGGACTGTCAGCAAGCTTAGAGATCATTCCCTCGAGTTTAAGCTCGCAAGCTGTTTTATAAAAGTCATGACTATCTTCCATGAAGTGTTCACTGAAAACGACATTATCGGGTACATCTTTCATGAGCTCGAGGAGCATCTCTTTTCTTTCTAGAAGCGGCAGAGGTCTCAAATCTTTCCCATTAAGATAAAGTAGATCAAAGACATAGTATTTCAAGTGCTTATCATCTTTGGATTTAAGGGAGTTCTGAAGCATTTGAAAATGAGATCGTCCTTCACTATCGAGGACCACGATTTCGCCATCAAGAATTGCGTTTTGCACCGGAAATTTTCCGGTCGCTGAGAGTAAGAAGGGAAAGCTATTACTCCAATTAAGACCATTACGAGTATAGAATTCGGCCACACCATTTTTAATATGGGCCTGAATGCGATAACCATCATACTTCATCTCATGCATCCATCCCTCATCCTGAGAAGGAGGAATGCTAACTAAGCGCGGAAGTTGGGGCCTAATAAAGCCTGGCCAGGGATCTTTCCCCATAGGAATCGCCGCACTCTTTTTAGCACGTGACTTTTTCTTGACCGTCTCTTTAGGAATCTCTACTTCGGCTTCATCATGCCGCTTAATAAGCAGCCAGTTATTCTTCGCTCCCTTATAATGGGTTTTAATGAGTATCCATTTTCCACTGAGCTTATTCCCTTTGAGAGAAAATTCTAGTCTCCCATTTTTTAGAGCTGCAACAGGATCTTCCTCCTCGGTCTCCCAAGTTCCATTATCCCAGATAAAGACTTCTCCTCCCCCATACTCACCCTTAGGGATAGTACCGTGGAAGGTGGCATAGCCTAAGGGATGATCTTCTGTTTGAACGGCGAGCCTCTTATCGGCTGGATCAAGAGATGGCCCCTTTGGAACCGCCCAACTTTTGAGAACTCCCTCGAGTTCAAGTCGAAAATCATAATGCAGCCTTCGAGCATGATGTTCTTGAATAACAAAGATGAGTTCTTTCTTTTTCTTTCGAACCTTCTTCTTCCCGCTAGGCTCCTTAGTTTTTGAAAAATCTCTTTTTTTATTATATTCTTTGAGGTCTCCCATACATTAACCTGCTTTCTTTCGTGATGTTTTCTTAGTGGTTTTCTTCTTAGATGCAGAAGCAGTGACACGGGATTTCTTTTTCTGCTCAAGAGATTTTTTGAGCAGTGGCATGAGATCTACCACAAGACCCGTATTCCCTACTTCTTCCTTATCGATATCACCATAATCGATCTGCTGGCCTTCTCCGGCCTTGATCTTCATATTGATAATCTTCATGATGTCTTCACTATAAGTATCTTTATATTGATCGGGATTCCACTCACCCGTCATGCCTTCTATCAGCTCCTCGGCCATCTTGAGCTCTTTGGCATTAAATTTTGGCTTTTCGATATCATCCAGATAATTCACTTCCTCAAGCTCCAAAACTTCATGAGCAAAACGCAATATTTCCAGCACCAGATAATCTCCCTTGGCCATAACAGCAACCAGACGCTGTTTCGTGCGAATAACAATCTTAGCGACTGCGACCTTATTAGTTTTCTTCAATGCTTCACAGAGGAGGAAATATCCTTTTATACCCGTTTTCTGGGGAACGAGATAATAAGGTTTCTCAAAAAACATAAGATCAATTTCATCAAAGTCCACAAAGTCTTCGATATCGATAGTTTGTGTGGCCTTGGGATTGGCCGCTTTAAAGTCATCTTTATTAAGGGTTACATAATGACCAGATTCATATTCAAAGCCTTTGACAATTCTATTCCACGGGACCTCTTTTCCGTCTTTAGCACTGACTTTTTTATACTTAATGGGAGAGAGATCCTTCTCGTCTAACATAGAGAAATGCAGATCTTGACTCTCCTGTGCCTTTTGCAAATTGACGGGAATGTTTAAGAGTCCAAAACTAATAGAACCTTTCCAAATACTACCGGCCATACCAACTCCTTTGGTAAAACTTATAATTCACCATATACCTTATGAAGCCTCATCTCAATTTGCGGAGATATAAAGTCAAACTTCCCCATCATTAACTGTTTATGCTCCGAGAGAAATTGACATAATCGCTAGTTATGGCCGGCATCCTGCTTGCTTATAGCTACTTTTGAATGGGAGAACGAGAATGTTGCTTACTAAGCCAAAGAATAAAATTCGCTATGCAGTGGTAGGTCTGGGATACATCGCCCAAGTGGCAGTGCTTCCGGCATTTAAAAATGCCCGCAAAAATTCCGAGCTCAAGGTTCTGGTTTCAGGAAACAAAGATAAACTTAAAAAACTTGGTGAGAAATATAAAATCGATAAGTGCTATCTCTACTCTGAATTCGAGCAGTGCTTGAAGAATGGAGAAGTAGATGCCGTCTATGTTGCTACTCCCAATTTCTATCACCGTGGCATGATGGAGCTTGCAGCAAAGTATGGAGTTCATGTTCTGTGTGAAAAACCCATGGCAGTCACCAGTGACGATTGTCGCGGCATGATTCAAATTGCAGACAAAAATAATATTCAACTCATGATCGCCTACCGTCTGCATTTTGAGGCCGCTAATCTTCAGGCCATAAAAATCGCTCAATCTAAAAGAATCGGTGACCTCAAGATCTTTAACTCAGTCTTCACTATGCAAGTGAAAGATCCAAATAATATTCGATTACAGGATCAGGAAAAAGGGGGCGGCCCTCTATACGACATAGGTATTTATTGCATCAATGCCGCTCGTTACCTCTTTAAGGCAGAACCCATTGAGGTCTTTGCTATGGCCTCAAACAGTAAAGAATCTCGTTTTAAAAAGATAGATGAAAATGTAAGTGTCGTGATGAAATTCCCGGATGATCGCATGGCCACTTTTTCTATAAGCTTTGGGGCATTTGCAAGTTCTGATTATGATCTCATAGGAACCAAGGGAAGAATTCGTCTAGAGAGGGGCTATGAATATTCCAAAACTATGACTCTTAAAATCTATGAAGAACGAAAGATCATCACCAAGAAGTATCCTAAAAGAGATCAGTTTGCTCCGGAGCTCCTCTACTTCTCAGATTGCATTCAAAAGAAAAAGCGTCCCGAGCCTTCAGGTGAAGAGGGTTTGGCCGACATTAAAATCATAGAAGCCCTGCTTCTATCCATCGATCTGGGTTCTCCCATAACTCTTGATGAGATTAATAAAAGAAGTCGACCTGGTGATAGTCAGAAGATCACCAGACCTTTTTTAAGTAGACCAAAACTTATAAACGTGACCGATCCCGGGGGAATGAAACATTAAACAGGAGGTTAAAATGTTTGAGACAATAAAAGGCTTTTTTAACAACGAAGACAGTTCACCTATCGTAAATGAATCTGGTGATCTTTGGGGCCGAAAAGCAGCAATTCTTGCCACTGATGGCTTTGAGCAATCGGAACTTTTGTCTCCAAAATCTGCTTTGGAAAATGCTGGTTGCCAAACCTATGTGGTGTCTCTTAAGAAAGGCAGAATCAAGGGCTGGTCCGGTGGAAACTGGGGTAAGTCTATCCCAGTCGATCTCACTGTCTATGAAGCTCAATCCATGAAGTTTGATTTCCTTCTGCTACCAGGAGGAGTCTTAAATCCCGATAAACTAAGAGATGATCGAAATGCCATTGCCTTTGTTCGATCATTTGTAAATCAAAATAAACCAATCGCGGCTATTTGCCATGGAGTTCAGACACTCATCGAGACAGGCATGATAAATGGAAGGACACTTACCTCCTGGCCCTCACTTTCTACCGATCTCATAAATGCAGGAGCAAATTGGGTTGATGAGGAAGTTGTGAGAGATGAAAAGCTTGTCACGAGTAGAAAGCCCAGCGATATACCGGCATTTAACCAAGAGATGATTCAGACTTTTATCAATGAAAGATTACAGGAAGCTATTCCAAATACAGAGAGCTTTATATCCATAAGATAGTAGTAATCCGGAGGTACCATGAAGGTAAAGATGGCAGTCGTTCTCGCTTGTTTGATAAGTTCACTCTCGGCCTTAGGCAGTATTGAGCCGGTGGAAACAACCGCTCTGTCTATGGTTCCCAGAGGAGTTCTCATTGCTAAAATTGCTAGGGAGTATTTTGTGAAGACCATAGCAGGCACCAAGATCAAGGTGGAATTTGGTCATGATGGAAAATTTGAAGAAGCCTCGGGGATGAATCTTAATCACGGAGACGAATTTGAACCAGGAATGGGTCTTATTTCTCTTGGATCCGCGGCCCGTGCAGTCGTGAGCATTGGGTATCCCGTCCGGGGAGACTGGAATTTAGAAAAAGATTCTACTCATGGGTGGGTGTATGAAATGGCGGGAGAAAACAACGAAGAAGAAATTTTTCACCTAATTAATGCCACCTCTGGACAGTTCATTGGCTCTATAGCGGCCAAGGTTCCCCAGGGATTTCCCGGGGGAACCAAGCTTGCTAAAAGAAATTAAAATTTTTGGAAGAATCTTGGTGGATATTTCCCGGCACGATCATCATAGCCTAATGGTCGTGCACCATCTTCCTTGTACTGAATCACGCGATTAGGACGATACTCAAAGCGATAGATGGGAAGTGACGGGTGAACACCATTTGTCACGAGTTTCCCTTTATCTTCAGAATATCGTGGAGCATTTACAATTCTATCTTTTGCTCCATCATAAAACTTAGCAGCAAACTTATTATTCTTAAAAAAAGTCTTCTGCTGAGTTTCTATTGAGTAAAGTTTTTCCTCATTTACGGAAGTAATACTATTAGGAATCATGTAGTACTTCACATCGATTACTTCTTCCTGGCCATCTTTATTCCAGTCAACCACATCGAAGTGATTTAGAACCGTTACCTTGATTTTTTTAGCGGCCTCTTTTAGATCTTCAGGCATCAAAGTTCTAAGCTCCATAATATCGCTACTATCCATACGATGACAGCCATGAGAGACATAACCTCTTCTTAGAAACCATACGTCTTCGAGACCTAAGTAATTTGAGATAGGTCCGTGGAAGGCAACTCCCGTCCACTCAATCAAGAGGAAAGGGAATCCACCAAACTCATCCTTCCATTTATCTGACCACCAGCGAGCTTCCATAGACTCTGCCGTCTTAAGATCATAGATCTTTTCAGCTGGTTGATCGAATGGACCCTCAACAGTTGCAGCAATGGGATAAACGAGACTTATATACCCGAGATAGTTTTTCTTTGAATCATCTTGCGTATAAAGCTTACCCATATGCTTTTGGAAAAGCTTGCGGGAGTTTTCGCGCGAGAGAAGCTCCTCTAAGAATTGCCCATCACGAGTCACTATTTCAGAAGGCAATGTTGTATCAAAGAGATATCTGAAATATGACTCGATAAGATCTTTTTTGTAGCCCTCTTCCTCACTAAAGCTCACATAGTTTTTTTCATTTCTTTCTGAATAATAAATATCAAACTCAGCATTCTCTAAGATATGACTAGAGTACTGCTCAGCAATGCGTGCCCATGATCTTACGGTTGGAGATTTATCCTGAGCAAGATCAGAGATCTTAACCAGTGGGTGGAAAGAAAGTGATCTATCTTCAAAAGCATCACGAATGGTTTTCCATCTATTAAAAAGCTGCTTAGCATAGGTATCGATGCGCTCTTGATCAACATAGGCCTTGACCCTTGTAGAGAGTGACATTTTAGAAACAGTGAGCTCAATTTCCTGCGCTTTAAATTTGGGAACGTCACCCAGATAGATATAACGGCCAGAATGAGCGTTACTCTTCTTAGGGGTATCTACCCGTTCGTGTGGCATGGGCCCCATGGGGGTAAAGGAAAGAGAAATAAAAATACCAACAGCAATAAAAAATGTATGTAGCATAAATATTCCTTAAATTAATAACTCGAGACAAACAGTTCAATATTCATGCCGGCCCAAACCTATCTGAATTGTTCCTGAATGTTTACTTTCTAGACACTTGTAGAGGCTTTATTCGATCAGCGCAGGTTTTGTCTTTGTATTCGAAGGTCTAAAATAATGAATAGTAATTCAAAGGGGAGGAATTTATGACTTCTATGGAAATGGATCTTCAGAAATTAGCAGGAATAATTAAGGATATGAAATTCACCATGCTCACTACAACCAGTGAGGCGGGATCGATGCACAGTCGCCCTATGGTCACGCAGAAAATCGATGAGTCTAACTTTGACGGAAACCTCTGGTTTTTCACCCGAAAAAATTCCGCCAAGATTCACGCTATAGAAAATGATCAGCACGTGAACCTTGCCTATGCCGAACCGGATAAGCAGCGCTATGTCTCAGTCTCTGGTCGTGCCTTTGTCTCAGAAGATCAGTCAAAAATGAAAGAGCTCTGGAATCCGGCCCTTAAGGCCTGGTTCCCTGAGGGTCTTGAGGATCCGCAAATCTCGCTTATTCGCGTCGAGGCAGAATCTGCAGAGATCTGGGATTCCCCACCAAGCAAAGTCGTTCAGATGGTTGGGATGGCCAAATCCATGGCCACAGGGAAACCGTATGATGGTCAAAAGCATAGCCAGCAAATTGACCTCAATAACTAAGAGGAGTTTTTATGAGCTTGTTTTTTAACAAGAATGCGATCAAAAATAAGATTCAAACTTATAAAAGACGTCTAGAAGACTTAGTCCAAGCTTCCAAGAAAGACCGCCAAGAACAGAATGACCGAGCAGACGAGGCCAGTCGGGAAAGCTTCCCGGCCAGTGATCCTCCCGGTTATATTTCAAAGACTTCCGAAGACAAGACAGTCCATTAAAAAACGCTCTTGACGAGCCATGCTAATTTGAAGAAATTAGCATGGCTTCCAGAGTGAAGGGAGATCCTCCCGTTCTAGCGGCCAGCCCCGGCCTGAATGCCGGTAATTCTATGCGAGTCAAATCATGACTAAATCTTTAGGACCCGTTTCAAAATTTATGGAACATCATTATCGCCATTTCAATTCTGCCGCGATGATGGATGCAGTTAAGGCCTATGAGGCCCATATCGATAATGGCGGAAAGATGATGATCACATTGGCCGGTGCTATGAGTACTGCCGAGCTTGGTCTCTCTTTGGCCGAAATGATCCGTAACGGAAAAGTTCACGCCATCTCTTGCACCGGTGCAAACCTCGAAGAGGATATCTACAATCTTGTGGCACACGATCACTACGAGCGCATTCCAAACTGGAGAGGCCTCACTACGGCCGATGAGCAGAAGCTTTACGACCGTCACTTAAACCGTGTCACCGATACTTGTATTCCTGAAGAAGAGGCCATGAGAAAAATCTGGGCAGCTATGGCCCTTGAATGGTCAGAAGCAGAGGCCAAGGGCGAGCGCTGCTTTCCTCATGAATTCTTTTACCGCGCTATCAAGCGTGGAGATCTCTTAAAGCAGGCGCAAATCGATCCTAAGAACTCTTGGATGGTAGCCGCTGCTGAGGCCAATCTTCCAATGGTTGTTCCAGGCTGGGAAGACTCTACTCTTGGAAATATGTACGCCTCTTTCTGCATGAAAGGGGAAGTTAAAAACGTTCATACGGTAAGAACCGGAATCGAATACATGACCTCTCTGGCCGAGTGGTACATGAAGACCGCTGAAACCAGCTCAATTGGCTTCTTTCAGATCGGTGGAGGTATCGCCGGTGACTTCCCTATCTGTGTCGTTCCTATGATCCGTCAGGACCTTGAGAAAGACGATATCCGCCTCTGGGGCTACTTCTGCCAGATCTCAGACTCAACCACCAGTTACGGCTCTTATTCAGGAGCAGTTCCTAACGAGAAGATCACCTGGGGCAAGCTCTCTCAGGATACTCCAAGCTTTATCGTTGAGAGTGACGCCACTATCGTCGCCCCTCTGATGTTTGCTCATATCTTAGGCTGGTAAAAAAAAAGGGGCCCTTGGGGCCCCTTGACGCACGCCAAAATCATTGACAATACAAGCACAATAATCGAAACTCTTATCTCCCAATCTTCCCATATTTGGAGACGTGCCCGAGTGGTCCAAGGGAACGGTTTGCAAAACCGTAAAGCCAGCGGTTCAAATCCGCTCGTCTCCTCCAAAGATAAAAAGCCTCTGAAGTTTAACTTTCAGAGGCTTTTTTTTATCCCTCAACAAATTATTGTTGCATAGATCCGTCTGGATTAAATCCTAGAATGAAGGTATCGATATTTCCAATCGCCGCAGGTCGATTCTCCTCAACCTGATTCTAGAATTAAGGCTGAAGAATATAAAAATTTGTTTTATCTCCAAACATCTCGCCCGATCTATTCTTTCTGGCATCCACCTGAAGATTAAAAACTTCTATGGATAGTTCATTGATAGGTTCTTTTAGATTTAAAATTGCATTCTCAAAGTTCACTTGAAGCTTATATCGATTATGTCTTAAGCTTTCAAAAGGGATAATGAATTCTTGAGGGCCATTAGTTCTCTTAAGCACTCCAATGAAATAGTTTCCAACAGTCATGATGGCGCTATAATTAGGATTTGTATTTTTAATTATAACTTTAATTCCTTCACTTCTATTTTCATTAACATAATTAAGCTTAACCAGCTCTGGGATACTTTGAATATTGGTTCTTATATGAGAATTAGCTCTATAACTATGCAACTTTGAGTTCGATGTAAGAAAAGTATGAGGATGACTATCTATAACAGCTGCACTGGCAATTACAGCTTCTCTAATTCCTCTAGTTAAACCAATCTTTTTATCCAAAGCAAAAGAAGTAAGCCCTTTGTTATTGCGCCAATGCCCCTCTTCTTTAATAGATTCTATGGTGGCACTACTTTCACATCCAATGATTCCTAGAAAAACCATATTGGGATTAACCCGCTTGAAAACATCTTGCACATTATTTCCAAAGGCATCTAGAACTACATTACTTAAAATCCCTTCGCCACCAGCGGAATGTGATACCCAATATAGGGCCAGAGTTTTTGGAGAGGTGAGATGATCCTCTAATATTTCTGCATTTGCTTGAGGGATAAATCTGAGTTTATAGCCGGAGTTATTAAAAAACTTTTCGAAACGAACCCTAATTGACTCTTCAATCTCATAATTCTTTGATCTCCAAAATGGTTGAGACTCAGGATTGTTGATAGAACTAAGTACTACTATCTCTCGTTCTACGCCAGAAAAAGCACTAAACTGAAAGACAAGACAAAATAAAATAATAAGATATCGATACATGTAAAACCTCAAAATGATGTTGTAATAATATCGATATTGAGCATGACTAAGTAAAAAAATGAAATTTTTATAGAGAGAAATCTAGGCTGTCTATTAAGTGGTCACACAAGAGAGAAATAAGGCCCTGATTATCAGGGCCTTATTAATTAATTTAAAGTATTAACAATTTTTGCAAAACCCACAACAGCATCTTGGCCTAGCATGTCCATTGCCTCTGTCCAAACTTGGGCAGACTCTTCAACTGAACTAGTTCGTGAAGCAGTATTAAAAACTGCTGAAAGTTCTTCAACATTCATATTATATTCATCTGCCTCAACCTCACTCAAACCTAAATTAAGTAAGTCTTTGTGGGCCATTTCATTAAATTTGATTTCTCTGTTATTTTCTCCATCCAGTAATACAACTGAAACGATCAGTCCTAACATCCAAGGTCCCACTAAAGCTGCTTGCGAACTGCCTTGGTATCTGGGTGTTAGTGCCAATAAAGATGTAACCCCCATTGTTCCTCCAGCTACTACCAAACCAGCAATGGCAAGTGTCCCCGCAGGTCCACCAAATATTGCAGCAGCACCAGCAGCTGCAGCTTGAGATTTCTGAAAGGGCATCATTAATGAAGAAACCATAAGCATACATAAGATAATTTTTTTCATAAAATTCTTCTCCAATATTATTTGTAAAATACTTTTGTGGAGCTGTAATAACACGCATAACACACTGCGGTACAATTTTTCAGATATCATGAAACATTTATATGCCTAAAAGAAGATATGGATGACCGGCCTTAAATGAGTGCTGGTTAACTCAAGAACTTCTAAGTAATTAGTGTTTGTGAAAATTCAAAAACTTAGTAAGGGGGTCATCCATNNTTTCGCCATGTGGTGAATTTTTTTCATTCAAATGCTCACCAACTTTTAAACATACTTATTAATTAAAAAATCATTCCGAAAAGAGATGACATCAAATCTCTAAAGGAACATTAGATGAAAAACATTATAGGAAAGCGATCAACCCTGCTCCTCTCTGAAGCGAACATTAAGCAACTGGCGTCAATAACAAAGAACCAAACCAATACTGTTTCTTCATTTATTCAACTTGGACTAAACTATTGTTTAATAAAGACGATTTTTCTTTCAAAGAGTTAAAGAAATTATCAGTGTTTCAAAATATTATTGATTCTGAGTTGTACCTGACACTTTTTAAAAAAAGTCGAGACTAAGAGATGTATTGATGGATCTGCCCATTCCAGCCACAGTGGTGCGAGATGCTGCGGAGTAATTGACGAGATCCACTCCTCCAAGCGGAAGTCCGTAGTTGAGATTAAAGACGTTATTGATGGCGAAATCGATATTAACTAACTTGCTGGCCTGGTAGCTCACGCCCATATCTAAGAGCGCGTATTTTCCGGTAGTGGGCTCAAGCCTGAGTTCATTCACCTGCTCCTTATCATTTACGAGATGAGTAACGAGATCTGTGGTCCATTTTTTATAAGTGTGCTTAAGAGCAATCTTTCCGTTGAGAGGCATGAGGTGATAGAGATTGGTCTTACCATCTTTTCGGTATCCGCGAGTATAGTCAGCCACGACTTTGAGACTTAAATCTCCCCACTTTTTGTTTTTCATAAGCCTGCTCTTTAGAGAGAAGTCAGTTCCGAAAATTACGGCATCATGATTCGCAAACTTCAAGTAGTTGTTTCCCATGGAACTTCCGATGAGATCGGCATCGATGAAGTTTTTGATTTCGGAATAATAGGGAGTGACTTTTACTTCCCAGCTTTCATTCTTTTTATCGTGGGTGATGAAAGAGGTGCTAATTTTTCGAGCGACTTCTGGTCTTAAATCAATATCTCCCACATGGCCATTTCCATCTCCAAACCAATTGATCATGGACATATCCATGCCAGCACCGGAGAAGCCAATAGCTGGATTAGTAACAGAGCCTGCCCAGGCATATCTCTCATAGAGATTGGGAGATCGGCTCTTTTGAGCGAGACCTAATTCGATATCAAAAGTGGATGAAGCCTTAAATTTAGTTAAAAGAGTGGCGTCGATATTATTGTCTTGCTTTGAGTGAGATTTAGCATTGAAGGCAGCAGCATCGGCCGGGAGATTGTCAGAGTTATTGTAACCTTGTACATCCCCGGCATTCATAAAGACCGAGTCAGAGCGAATGCCCATAACGGTCGAGAGATTCTTATTCCAGTCGGTCTCGGATTCAATAAAGAGACCCAGGCGATCGCGTTTACCATTTTTAATACTCTCAAAGGTATTGGGACCCATGATGGAAGTCACACCAGGTAGTGGTGGCCACCAATCATTTAAACGATAACGGTTAAAATCACTTCCTATACTCACGAGGCTCATTTGACTCAGCTCAAAGCTCGCTTTAAACTTATATCCCGCCTCATCTGAGCGGGTGTACATGGGCATGGAACCCGAGCGCTCGGAGCTAAGAATATCCATTTTATGATTGGTGTGTTGGTAGTAGAGAGATGATTCAATCAGGGCATGAGCAAGACGACCTTTATAGTTGATCGCTCCTTGATTGGAGACATTGTCCTGAACATCCATATACTGATTGATGAAGCCCTGGTAAGGAACTACGGCCCGGGTAATTTTTAGGGAGAGGACTCCTTCCCCCATTTCTCTTCCAAGAGTCATAGACTGATTGTTTTGATTATAGAGAGTGGACTTAAGCCTTTTGCCATTACCTGCTCGATAATTATTAGCCCTTTCATCAAAACCAAAATAACTAAAGTAGGTTTTCCGAGAAGCAATCTCATAATTAAGAGAGGCCCCTTGATTTTCGTTATTACTCTTGAAAAAGGTTTTTAAGTTTAGATTTTGTCTGAGGACGTCATCAGACTCAGCAAAGACGAGTTCCTTTGAGTTCACAATGATGGAGCCACCAATGCTATCACCCCCCTGGCTTACAGGTGTGATACCAGCAATGACTTGCATCAAACCCACTTTTGAGGGGTCGATGTAGGAGAGAGCGGGATTCATATGGTTGGAACAAGACGAAGTGATACTAGCGCCATCGATAGTAATCTTAATCCTGTCATCAGCAAGTCCATGAATGACCGGCATGGAAGAGAGTCCTCCCGCTGTTTTGAGGGAAACTCCTGGAGTGAAATTGAGCAAGGAAGCTGCGTCGCTAGTGACTCGATTGCTGTTGACCTCGATGGCTTCTGGCATGGTCTGGGGAGTACTAACTTCGATAGGAAGCAGCAGCTCACTTCCATGGGTCACGTCCATGGCCCAGATTAAAAGAAAGAGAAAGAGTTTAATCACGAAATTTGGGCCTAGTCTTTAATGCTAACTGGGATGATCAATGTTTCTTCCACTGATCCGAGCTTATAGGCCACACGAATTTGCCATTTTCCCTTCATGACAAAATAAGCTTTTGTGACATCGAATTTCCCAGGGGCGAGTTGAGTGACTTTAAGTGGTGAGGAACCATGACCATGAGTGCCCATTTGCATCCAAAGATCGACCTTCACAAGCTGGGCATCTTCATTTCCTTTAAGAGAAAGATTAAAGCGGCCCTCTTGCTTGGTGGTGAACTCCATATTGTTTTGAAAACTTGCGCATATTTTAGTTCTTTCTGAACAGGTCTCACCAGAAAGTGTTTCAGCGAAAAGTGAAATTGAAAAAAGAGAAAAGGCTACGGCCAAGACTAGCTTCATAAGTACCTCCACAAACATCGTATTCTTGTAGTTTTAATATACCTTTTTACGTGCTATTACTACGGCATGAATAGGTTTCTACTTATCTTCGGAATGCTTCTTTTTATTACAGCTTGTGGCGACTCGCATCGCGTAAATGAGACTCCTTTAGAGGCCAGGGCCCAGGAAATGAGTGATGAATGCGAGTTCTATTATGAATCTGAAGGCCTATGCCTTAAGGCCCACTGGGATACGAGAGCTACTGAAAATGCCTTCGGCAGCATGACCCTAACTTTTACCGAAAGAAACTCCCCCACTCGGCCTGTTTCCCCTAAGAGAGGGCCCTTCATTCAACTTTGGATGCCAAGTATGGGTCATGGCTCTTCACCAGTGTCCGTGACTCTAATTGAAGAAGGTATCTATAAAGCTGAAGATATTTTTTTCATCATGCCTGGTCCTTGGGACATCAGATATCAGCTCAAAGATGGCAATAAGATAGTCGAAGAAAAAATCCAAAAGATCACTATCTAGTTATAAAAAACGACTCATCACTCCCCCATCAAGATTTGCCATAGGTAAGATATGGGCCTTAAAAGCAGTCCTGCGAGAGCTTTTGCATACTTCTGAAGGTGCTAGACCAAACTTATTCATTCGACGTCTCAAACGATGATTAACCCTCATGGCGTTTGAGAGTTTAATAGTCTCGTCGGTATGAAAGAACACAGACAAAGAGATCGAAACGTCCTCAGGGCCGTTCTTTACGTAATGGCCTGAACTAAAAGGAATATGTAGGGCCTCACCCACATCAAAATGAAACTTTTGGGCCAAATGATCGATCTCTGGCTTCCAAGCAGGCCTTTTTTCAGTTTGATCAATATAGGCTTCATAGTCTTCAGCACTGATGACTCTCTGATCCAACGGCGGAAAGACAGCAATCTCTTTACTGCCCCGAAACTGCATCAGAAAATTAGAATAACGATCAAAATGAAAGGGAGTCTGGGCATTAGGTGAAGCAATAAATAGCCAGAACATAGCGTCTTTGGCCTTAGTCCCTTTTTTCTTCATTTGAACGAGCTTCGTAAGATCACTTTCCATATCATGAAAGAGTGTTTTAAATGTCGGATGATTCTCTGGATTCTTAACAGCGATATAGGAAGGATTGATCTTAATTGATTCAATTGTCTCGACTAGGCACATACCATTTTTATGATCGATATGGGCCCGATCAAAATTGATGCCCAAATCATTAAGCGCCTTAGAGTACATGACTTGATGTTTTGGCAGCTCAGGAAGGACCTTAGCGAGGTTCTCTAAACTTAAGGAGGGGTGTCCAATCAGCTTGTGCTTAAACTTCATGGGTTCCACATCAAAACTAACTCGTCCTAAATCTTCTTCAAAGCTTTTTAACATCGACTCCCCATTTTAATTCTAAAATTGAAGAGCCTCTATAATTCAAGGTCTCGTTTTCCTTACCTCAAGAAACCCTAAATTGTTCATTTTACACACCCATTTGTCGAAAATGTCGAAAAGGTACCTGACACAGGGGTATCGCATCTAAATACAAGTAAGTTTGATCAAAATCCAATCACATACGGCCATGC
>DFXX01000075.1 GCA_002381765.1 Bacteriovoracaceae bacterium UBA4097
GGACATAATCGCCCAGAAACAACACCTTTTACAGAGTCTGCTTAATTTTTAGACAATCCCAAAACGCATATTGTAAGTAATTTCGACCCCTTATAATACCGAACCCTCTCAGTCAATCCTGGCATACGCCATGCATTACTTATTCCCAAGAAACACTTACATTTCATCCGAGGGGATACAAATGAAAAACTTTATCGCACTTTCCATCGCAACTCTTAGCTTCTCATCATTTGCTGCGACTCAAGCTGATCTTCTTTTAAAAGGTGTGGTGTCCCCTATTCTAGAAATTTCCATCGACCATGAAGCGGTAGCTTCAAATCTTGATCTTGGCCAGAAGGCCACTAGTCTTAAGGTCGCTACCCTGACAGAAAAATCAAATTATCATTCGGGATATAAGATTAAGGCCAAATCTACCAACTCAGGTAAGCTCGTAAATACAAGTGATGCTAATAGCTTCGTAAACTACACCCTTACCTATAACGGCAGCAATGTACCTCTGACTTCAGCTAGCACGCAGATTTACCAAACCGCCAATTTAAGAGGCACCTATACTAAGGACTTAAAAATTTCTTATAATCAGCCAAGCGAATTATCTGCTGGTAATTATACAGATACCGTTCAGTTTACTATCGAAGCTAACTAATACCAGATTAAAGTAATCAGCTAATGCGTCCGATAGGTCCTAGGTATGAAGAAATCCCTAGGACCTATCCTCATCCTGCTCTCTCTCTCAGCTCAAGCAAGCTCCACCAGTAGCACCCTCTTTCTTAGGGCGGTGGTACCAGTGGCCACTTCTCTAGAGATCGAAATGGGCCAGGATGGACCTCGTGGAAAGCTCTCTACCAATACGGGCAAGTATCGGGCCCAGCCTAAGTTTGAAATTAAGAAAGATTTAAAGTCTTATGTCGTTCTGGTCACTCATCCCTAAATAAACAGGCCAATTATGCCTACCTGCTTATAAACCTCCTTACATATTAAGATGGCACTAACAGTTGGTGTTGTTTTTAACACCAAAGAAATTTTCTTAAAAGTGTTAAGGAGTCTCCAATTATGAGTAAGTTTGTTATTCCCCTTTCCCTGTTTCTTATAAGTGTTTCGACCCAAGCAGCTACCCAAGCAGAACTATTTTTGAAGGGAGTCGTGGCCCCGAGACTAGATATTTCTATTACCCATGAAACCATTGCCTCAAATTTAGATCTTACTGCTCAAGCAAGTAATATCAAGGTGGCAACCCTAACTGAGAGTTCAAACTATCACTCAGGATACAAGGTAAAGGCGAAGTCAACTAATGGCGGAAAGCTGGTGAATACAAGCGATGTAAATAGTTTTGTTAACTATAGCCTAACTTATGCGGGAACCAATGTCCCACTCACGACTTCTCCTTCTCAGGTTTACACAACTAGTAACCTTAAGGGGACATACACTAAAGAGCTAAAAGTCTCTTATAACCAACCAACAAATCTTTCGGCCGGTAGTTATGAGGACACTGTTCAGTTTACGATCGAAACCAATTAAACACATTTCTAGGGTGGACCTGCCTCCACCCTAGTTTCACTCTTATCCTGAAAACGTTTTCCTTTCATTTACATCCCAGTATAATTTAAGGAACAAGGATTTTTTATGAAACGCCTGCTCCCCCTTCTTTTTCTTCCACTCCTCTTCTCCTTCACTTTCTCTCCTATGTCTGAAACCATTGAACTCAAAGGCGAACGTAAAGGGGCGCAATTCACCATTCAAAATGAAGGGGCTTCAAACATAGCGGTTGAGCTTACTGTGAAAGAAAGAGTCATGGATGAAGAGGGAAAGGAAGAACTTAAAGATACCAACGACGTGAGCATCTTCCCTCCTCAGATCATTGTATCTCCGGGAGTGAAGCGAACCATCCGCGTGAGTTATAACGGCAAAGATGACATTAAGATGGAAAAGAACTATCGGGTGATAGCAGAGCAGCTGCCACTTAACGTAGATGAAAAAAATAAAAGTAATACCGGCATCAAGATGCTTATGAAATATGTCGCAGCTCTCTATGCAGCTCCGGACAACACTAAATCCGAAATTCAGCTTCTCTCCCAGACTTCCAATGGAAAAGAAATGAAACTAGTTATTGAGAACAAGGGTGGAAGGCATCAGCTTATCAATAATCCAGTCATAAAATTTCTCCATAAAGGAAATAAAGGAGAAATCAAGGCTTCGGACTTACCGGGTCTTGCCGGCGAAAATATTTTAGCAGGCCATAAACGAATATTCATAATTAAAACATCAAAGACAATTCCAGAAGACGCTAGGCTAGAATTAAAATTTGATGAATAAATCTCTCCTGATCTTTATCCTTATAGGCATCTGCCTACCTTTTAAGATCTGGGCGCAGACTCTGAGTCCTATTACCTATAAAGCGACTCTTCCGGTTTATGACAATAACAAGCTTATTGGAGAAACCCTGGTGGAACTTGAAGGAGAAAAGCTCAATTGGATCGATAGAGATACCTTGGTTAATGCCCTTCAAACTTATTTGCAACAAGAAATTATCCAGGAAGTAAGATCTCTTCCGGATAGACTTACTCCAGAAATACTTCCCTTTCCTTTAAAGTTTAATCCTGAAGAATTGAAATTAGAGACTTCTATAGATCTTAATCAACGACAAAGAAGAAGTACCGATCTGGGTATGGATTTAGAGGATGAAAAGAGGCTTGCCATCAAGCCTGCTCCCTTCGGTGGAGCAGTTAACTTCAGACTTGAAAAGAACTGGGGAGCAGAGCGACTGGGAGGAGACTCCTTTACCGGGCAATTCAATTCCTTCATCAATTTTCATTCTTTCGTTTTTGAGAACCAAACCTACTATCAGGATAACCTTGAGAACCGATGGTACCGGGGAGACACGAGACTCGTAAAAGATTTTCAGGAACATGATATTCGAGTGCAGGCCGGTGACATCTATCCTCAGATCCAGGGCTTTATGGCGCCTCGCCCTCTGGGTGGGATAAATATTCAACGTAATTTTTCGCTAAATCCTTACCGCTTACCCTATCCCACGGGTCATCAGAACTTTACCTTAAAGTCTCGCTCCTTTGTTAAATACTACGTCAATTCAGTCTTAATTAAGTCAGAGTATCTTCAGGCAGGAAACTATAGTGCCAAGGATATTCCTCTTAACAATGGTCTAAATACTGTCATGATCGAGGCCACAGATGATTTAGGACAGAAGCAGGTTTTTGTCTTTAAATCCTCTTCTGATATAAACTTATTGAATGAGGGAGAGAGCCGTTTTGACTTAAGTTATGGTCTTCCCTTTTTTGAGAGAAACTATAAACGTGAATACACCGATGAAGATGGTAAGGTCTTCTCAGGTTTTTTTCAGTACGGAATAAGCTCCATTTTCTCAAGTTCAGTTTATTTGCAGAACCAGGGAAACTTTAATCTCTATGGTTCTGACCTCATTAATGCGACACCAGTGGGTAACATCACTTTAGGCCTTGCCAGATCTTCCTTAAATGAGAAAGAAGGCAATGCCGCTAGCCTTGGCTATCAACTCATCACCCAAGGACGTAAATGGTTTCATTCTCAAACCCTGGCCATACGTTATGAAAGCCGAAGTGAAGGTTTTATAACTTCTCTCATGGATACTAACTCTCCCGTCAAGAATAACTACTCAGCAAACTATACGGTTCCTATCTCTAATCTTCTCACCTTCTCGGTAGGAGGAAACTATGGAGAAGTGAGAGGAGAGAATTTAGCTGATCGTTATGGCCATGATGTAAACCTGAGCTTCAGGATATCAAACCACCATAATATAGCTTTCTATGCCAGTCGCAATAGAGATGAGTTCAAAAACTGGAATGATCTAGCTTATGTCTATCTCACCCTTTCGATACCGGAATCTAATCACTATGTGTCGGGTCTCTATGATCAGAAACTCAAAAGCACCCGAGTTAATGTCTTGAGAGATAACCAGAACAAGTTATATACCTTCAGAACTCAGGGTATTGCTGAATACTCGGAAGAGAGACAAAATGGCGAACTCGACCTGGTCTATCCTACTCAAGTGGCGGACTTTGGAGGAAGGATTGTAGGCAATAGTACGAACGCTGAAGAGACTGCAACCCGAGGTAGTTTAAATATTAACTCCTCATTGGTTTTTGCCTATCAGAATCAGGAATTTGGCATGGGGGTTTCCAGACCCATCTATGGCTCGTTGGTCATCTTCAAGCCTGAGGAGCGCTTAAGTGATCAGAAGATTGCCTTAAAATCTTCATCTCCTTACACTGAATCTCAGACAGGTCTCTTAAATGAAATCGTCTTCAGTAACCTCATTCCCTATCAATACCGAGACGTTCAACTCGATCCCACCTATCTTGATCGAGGTAGAACGCTGGCAAAAGAGAGATTTATTCTCTTCCCTACTTATCGAAGTGTGCATCTCGTGAAGCTAGCTGAGAAGGGAGCGGTTATACTAAGTGGAAGGCTGGTTAATCCGGACGGCTCTCCTATTGCTCTTCAGGTCGGACGTATTGGAGAGATTGTCTTCTTTACCAATAGAGATGGTGAGTTTTTTGTTGAAGGCATAGAACAAGGGCAACATAAGCTTAGTCTGGAAGGCCGGGAACATGGAGCCACTTTTAGTATTTCTAAAGATGATCGCGGAATGGTAAATCTAGGCGAATTAAAGATTAAGGAAAACGAGCTATGAAAACAATCCTCCTTCTTATGGGTATTCTATATTCTAGCTTTCTTCTAGCTACTCCTGAATGTGATTACCACTTCTCGCTGTCTAATGCCACCATTGAGATAACCGAAGGAGCTCAGGTCATTGAACAAAAACTATCTATTTGGAGAGGTCAAAATTCTCCTGATGGCAGATGTTCTCGCTACCGGGTATTTTTCTCAAAGGGGCTTGCTAATGATTATCAAAGACAAGCCAAAAGCATTTGGGGCCGATCTCTTAATTATAATCTTCATAAAAGTGTCAATCAGGTTGGGATTCTTAAAGATATTAATGATGCCGTTAATAGCAATGAATTTCTTGAAGGAGTCGCTCCCCATAAATTCACCACTTATCGAGATGAGTTTTTCATCTCTGTACCAGGTCTCAAGGGCAGCAATATTGTGAGTGGCCTCTATTATGATAATCTGCAGGTAACTATCTACGGCTACAATGAATCAAGTGGAAAATACCTGTTTGAAGAAACCACGACATTTACCTTCCTTACTTTTATTCCCAAAAGAGTTCAGGTAAGTATCATCGATGAAGGAGGAAGTTTTGATCCATCTTCCACAAGTAAAACTTTAGACTTCGGTCTGCTTTCTCAAAATCAGGAGAAGTCAGCGGATATTAGAGTCGTCTCTAATGGATCTTACAGACTTAAACTTTCTTCCCAAAACAACAGTAAACTTAAACAGGGCCAAGGTGAGACCATTGCCTACTCCCTCAATGTAAATGGAAACAATGTTTCTCTTGCAACTTCTTCGGCCAATCCCGTGACCATTGGTTCAGGAGGAACAACTTCTGAAGCCGGCGACCGTTATAATTTAAGAATTAAAATTCTGGAGAACACGACTCACAAATCAGCAGGAGTCTATCAGGATGCCATTACTATTACGGCCATAGCCAATTAGTAGGTATAAGACTCACCCTGATCCAGAATTCGAAACTTCTCGGGAGAAATTCCCATCTTCTGTCTACTCATATGGAGATCCTTGACAGGCCTATCATAGGCTTCATCGGTTAATTGAAATGTCCCCATATGCATACCAAAACTTAGAAAAGATCCCAGATCCTCATGGGCCTTAAGCGCTTCCTCAGGGTTCATATGAAAGGCCCGCATAAACCAACGGGGTTCATAGGCACCGATTGGTAATAAAGATAAAAGAGGAGCTCCAATCCGTTCATGGATCTTAGAAAAGTGATTGCCGTATCCCGTATCCCCAGCAAAGTAGATCTTACTGCCGTTATGATCCAGCATAAAACTTCCCCAGAGACTTTCGCACTTATCAAAAAGTCCTCTCGCCGACCAATGCTGTGAGGGTGCAAAAGTGATCTTCAAATCCTTCACTTGAACTTCATCCCACCAATCTAGCTCTTTCACATTTTGAATACCGGCATTTTTCAGTAACTTCTCATCCCCCAAAGGAACTAAAAACAGAGGATGGTACTTACCATCCAATCTTTGTAAAGTTTCTAAATCGAGATGATCATAATGGTTGTGAGAGATGACTACCACATCAATAGGTGGAAGCAGTTCAAATTCTATTCCTGGGGCCCGGACTCTCTTTGGGCCAGCAAATTTAACTGGGCTTGCTCGTTCAGAATAAATGGGATCGGTCAGCACATTCACCCCGGGAAGCTGCACTAAGAAGCTAGCGTGATTGATGAAAGTTACTACCCCCTTTTTAGTCTCAAGAGGAGGCAAGGTATAGTTCGAGTTCGGAATGGATTCGGGCCACGGGGAAGTCTCACTCGTGAGCTTCCATTTAAGAACTGTCCAGAAGCTTTTTATGTCGTGTCCTTCCGGATTGAAAAATTTTTCTCCATCATAGTGATCAGAAATGGGATACTTCTTGGCACTTGCTATGAAAGAAAAAAATAAAACTGCTAGAATAATACTGAGTTTGGTCATCGCCCCATCCGAAGAATGCCCCTCCTTAGAGGGGCATTCTTTTAATTATTGAAGTTCTTGTCGAGGTTCAGGGCCGGCCTCATGACTTCCCTCATCTACCACCATCTCCTGTCCGTTCCAGGTCATTAAGATATCTCCTTCATCAAGACGACCTTCAAGAATTTTCTTTGATAGCGGTCTCGTTACAAGTTTCTGGAAGACTCCATTTAGAGGGCGAGCTCCATACTGGAAATCAAATCCCTGATCTGCCAGTGTAGCATAGGCCTTCTCATCAAGTTCCAGATGAACTTTCTTAGACTTTAAGCGCTCATTGATTTGCTTCACTTGCTTATCGATTAACTGCTTCATGATGCTCTTATCAAGTCCGTGGAAGTTCAACACTCCATCGATTCGCCCCATGACCTCTGGCTTAAAGTCGGCCTTAGGATTTTTGGAGTTTGAGGTCATCATGATAATGGTATTCTTAAAATTAATGGTTCTTCCCTTATTATCGGTCAGACGTCCATCATCCAAGATCTGCAGCAGGATATCAGCAAAATCCGGATGTGCCTTCTCGATTTCATCAAAGAGAACCACGCAATATGGTTTTCTTCTTACAGCTTCGGTAAGGACTCCACCTTCCTCATAACCCACGTATCCCGCAGGAGCACCGATGAGCTTTGCCACCGAATGTTTTTCAGAAAATTCAGAGAGGTCAAAGCGAACCATATTCTCTTCATTATCGAAAAGATACTGAGTTACTGCCTTAGCGGTTTCAGTCTTACCTACCCCGGTCGGTCCTAATAAAAGGAAGGATCCTAGAGGCCGTGATTCATCCGAGAGTCCTGCATAACTTGCGATAAGTGTCTCAGAGATTTCATGCAAGGCTTCTTGCTGTCCAAAGACTCGCTTATTCAAGAAGCTCTCCAGATTAAGGATGGAGTCTTGTCGCGACTTAAGGATTTTCTCGACCGGGATACCTGTTTGTCGGGCAATAATTTCAGCAATATGTTTTTTTCCTAAAACCCAATCATGCTGAAATGAAGAAAGTTCTTTCTCTGTTTCAGGGATAAGCATGTATTTTATCTTAGAGGCTTCCTCGTAGTTTTGATTTCTCTCAGCAGCATCTAATTCAAACTGAAAGCGGTCAAGACGGTTTTTGATCTCGGCCACCTTCTTAAGTGAGCCAATTTCTTTTTCCCAATCTTTTTTGCCTTTATCGAACTTAGCTTGGAGTTCATCGATTTCTTTTTGGAGATCTTTATTATCTTTTTCCATTTGAGCATAGATCTTCTTCGCTCTGAGTTCCCCTTCTAACTCTACCAGGCTTGACGGCATGGCCTCAGCTGAAAGCTTAAGCGCACTAGAAGCTTCATCTAAAAGATCGATCGCTTTATCGGGAAGATTTTTATCGGTGATATACTGATCACTTAAGAAGACCGCATTATAAACGGCATCATCAGATATCTTTATTCCGTGATGGGCCTCCATTTTGGATCTCACACCCATAAGAATTTCTACCGAATCCTCTCGGCTGGGTTCATTTACCGGGACACTTCTAAATCTTCTCTCAAGGGCTGGATCATTGAGAATATACTTCTGGTATTCATCAGAAGTAGTGGCCCCGATACAATGAAGCTCTCCACGGGCCAATGCAGGCTTTAAAAGATTGGCAGCATCCATAGCGCCATCGGTTCTTCCCGCACCAACGAGCTGATGAAGCTCATCGATGAAAAGAATGACTTCTCCAGCTTTTGATTTCACGAACTTCAGAAGATTTTGAATTCTTTCTTCGAAATCCCCACGATACTTAGTCCCTGCCATAAGTGAGCCCATCTCTAAGGAGTAGACGGTCTTTCCTCTTAAGACATCAGGAACCTGACCTTTTACGATCTGCTCAGCAAGGCCTTCTACGATAGCAGTTTTACCCACACCCGCAGGCCCCACCAGCACCGGATTATTCTTGGATCTGCGACCTAAGATTTCCACGACAGAGCGAATCTCTTTGGTGCGACCGATGACGGGATCCAGTTTACCTTGAGCAGCACTCTCATTAAGGTTAACCAGGAATGCCGGAACTTCCACTTCTTCAGCGGTATCACTGAATTTTGAGTAATCAACTTGAAGATTAGGAAACATCTGGGGAAGAAATTTCAAAAGATGCCTTTCTCCCACTTCGTTTTTGCCTTGTTGAGCACTTTCACTGGAGGCCAAGGTCAACCACTCCTGAAGCTTAGTAGAAGGACGAATATTATCGATACTGAGTTTACTCGTGGTTTTCGGGAGCTTTTCAGTAAGACCTTCTACTTCTTTAAGATTATCCTTCATCGCCTTGGAGACGTAAGAAGATTTATTCAGGATAAGACCTAACAAAAGATGCTCAGGATGAAGCTCGGTATTTTTTTTCTTAAGTGCTTCCGACTGGGCAATATCCAGGGAACCTAGGACTACTTGATCAAACTTGTTCATATACCCTCCTCTGGGCGGGTTAATATCTTATTATTATATAAGATGGGATCAGATGTGGGGGTGTCAAGTCTAGAGAGTTTGATTATTTCTTTTGATAAGTTTTACGCGTTTTGCCTGCTCCAGACTCTTTTCAAGCTCTGTTTCAATGCTGTCACCTGATAATACCTCATCAAGTTCTTTTTGAGTTTGCTTATCAAAACTTTTCTTCATCACCTGATAATGCTCAACTCTCTCACCTAAACAAACATCCCACTCAAAACTGAACTTAGTAGATGGAAAGACTCTCACCACTCGCTCACTGGCCTTGTGCTCAAAAGTACGGGAATAAGCATGCACGGTTAAGGGCAAAAGCTTTCTATCCATCTTCATCATTTGAGAAAGTCTTTCGACTTCAGGATTTTGCCTGACATGAATAAACTGATGACACCAATCACTGGCACTATTACTCATAGGACAGGTAGTTTCCAAAGGGCATGGGAAAAGAACGTGAAAGCCAGTTTTTAAAAGCTCCTCTCTTATCTTAAGCATTTCTGGAAAAAATGATTTAGTACCTGGTTCAATAAAAAGAATATGATCGGGCCTAACTTTTTCGATATATCTCAAGGCTTCTTTATGGCCCATCTCATTTGCAGAATGACCAAAAAGAAGAAAACTTCCTGTTTGTTCCTGAGGAGCAGAGAATTGGAGTAATTTTTCATTTGGATAGATTCCCTCCCATAACTTTTGGGCCTGCTGCCGCATAATCCTGGAAGTCTCGATTTGATGCACACCTAGAAAGTCACTTCCCACCCATTCTTTCCAGGCCATAGTAAATGTTCCTGGACCTGCTCCCACATCAACTAAGATGCACTTTTTTAACTCTTCCAGCCATTCTGATGGAAGCCACTTGAAGACGGCTGCTAACTTAGGAATATTCGTAGTCAAATAAAAAGCTGTATAGGCCGAAGCTAGACGAGCATCATTGAGATATTCTGTGATGCTCTCACGATGGGTGGTGAAATTCTGGGATAACTCCTCAATAGCACTTAATAAATCGTGCTCGCTTTTAAACTGATGAAGAAGATAGGGTAGACAATCTTTAAACAACATGGTTTTTCCATTGATTTATTCAAATATCTGAATATATTAAGTCGAGCAAACTAAGACGTCAAAGAGGATCTCATGTACCGAAAAATTGCTGCGCAAGAGTTGGCAAATTTCTTGGGAAGCATCAGTAACCCTACTCGCATCAGAATAATTGAAGAATTGCGAAATGGGGAACTGGATGTTTCGACCTTGCAAACCTTGTTAGACGAAGCACAATCAAAAATATCACAAAACCTCTCTGTCTTGAAGGGTCAAAAGATCGTTCATGAAAGAAAGGAAGGACGAAGAGTATTCTATTCTCTAACCATTCCTCAACTGGCCAAATGGTTGACCGACGGCCTCATTCTCATTGAAGAAAAGACTACCGGCGAAAAAGAACTCATTAAGGCAATACATTCTGCCAAAAAGAAATGGGAGTAAATATGCAAAGATTGCATTTCACGGAAACCTTTAAAAATGTCAAACTCAGTAGAAAATATATTTTATTCGCCATATTTTTTGGACTAAGCACGCTTATCATTCCTTTGGCGGTTCAATTCCTGGTGAATAATTTAGCATTGGCCGGTATCTGGTTAAATACAATTACCTTTTTGATCATCATAGGCGTTGGGCTCATCATCTCTCAAACTCTTCTCTATTGTCAGGTGGTGATTACGGAATTTTTACAAAGAGAAATCTTTATTCATGAAATGAAGCACTGGCAAAAGAGTAATCTCTCTGAGAAGTCTTACTATTACTTTGAAATCGTAAAAAGTATGAAGAGTTATGCTTTAGCCTTTACTAATGTTGTGGAAATAGGTCTGGTTATTAGCTTTGGACTCCTCACTATAATTTTCTTTCACCCAGCTTTTATCATTCTCCCCATCCTGATTAGTTTCATTATCTATCTCATACATAGAGATACTAGACCTGCCGTGGAGACCTCCATCTCTGAATCGAATAGAAAATACGATCTCTACTTTCTGATTAAAGGCAAAGGAGAAGTTGGTGATGATAAAATTGATAATTATTTAAAGGCCAGACATACTCACTTTCGCTACATTAAGAAGAACACCGTTCTTATTGCCTTCGCTTACATCATCACTCAATTGTTTCTTTTGGGTGGCGGAATTTATTTCATTCAAACCAATCAACTTTCCGTAGGTCAATTAGTCTCGGCTGAAATTATTCTCTCAGGGATTATGGCCTCCATGACAAAGATTCCCAAGGCCATGGAAGACCTATATGACTTTGAGACTAGTATGTATAAGCTCTCAGTTGCTTTAGAAGGGGGAACTCATGGATAGAAGTTCATTAATTAACCCTAAACTACCCATCAGGATACAACGCAAGTTTACCTTTATAAGTTTAGTAATCGTACTTGGAGGTTGTTTATTCCTGCCTTGGATTGCTTTCACTGTGGGAAATGGTCAGGTGACGGCAATTAATCCTAATGAGAGAATTCAGACCATCACAGCTCCGGTAAGTGGGTTTATTCGCAGTTGGAATGTAAATGAGGGAGATAAGGTCAAGCGTGGCGATGTTATAGCAGATCTGACCGATAATGATCCGGAACTTATGGATAGACTCTCCAAAGAGAGAGATGCGGCCCAGGCGGGACTTAATTCAGCTAAGCTAATGATGGATACTGCTCTCATTAATTTAGAAAGACAGAAGAAACTTTTTGAGCAGGGTCTATCTGCTCGAACTGAATATGAAAAGGCAAAGATCGAATATTCGAAAAATGCCCTGGAGCATGCCAAAGGACTGGCTACTTTAACTAAGGCCCAGACGCAATTGTCCCGTCAGGAAGCTCAACGTGTCGTGGCCCCCCAAGATGGAACAGTCATCCGCATCCTTCCCGGTGAACGTGGGCAACTCATTAAAGCTGGCTCCCCAATCGCTGTATTCTCTCCCGATGTGACTCTTCCTGCAGTGGAGCTTTGGGTTGATGGGGTGGATGCCTCGATGATTCTACCTGGACAAAAGGCTCAGGTTCAGTTTGAAGGCTGGCCTTCGATACAAATTGCCGGCTGGCCTTCTATAGCCATCAACGTTTTTCCTGCCAAGATACACTTGGTTGATCAAGCTAGCTCTCATCTGGGAAAATTTAGAGTACTCTTGGTTCCCGATGGAGCATGGCCTACTCAAAGAATACTAAGATTAGGTATCAACTCAAGAGGATACATCAGGCTGGCAGATTCCTTCGTGCTTAAAGAAATCTGGCGTCAGCTCAATGGCTTTCCTCCTGTAGTAGATCCTATTAGAGATGAGCTTAATCAGATTCTCGCCAATGGAGATAAAAAATCAGAAGATGGTGATAAAGAAGGAGATAAGAAATGAGAAAGATTCTCCTCCACCTCATCATTCTCACCTATTCCGTAAAAGGACAGGCCCTAAGTGAAAGAGAGCTTGTTGATTCTGTCCTTAACCACTTCCCTTTAATTGAAGAGTCAGTGATGAAATACAAATCGGCCGATGCAGAACTGACTGCAGCCGAGGGTGCTTTTGATCATAAGCTCTCCTTTAAATCGAGAAATCGCATTGAAGATAAATACGACAATCAATATTTTGAAACGACGATTGAAAGACAAACACCTTTTTATGGATTGGGGCTGATCGCGGGACATCGCCAAGGCAGAGGAACCTTTCCTCCGTACGATGGAAAATATGAAACTTCAGCTATGGGAGAAGTCTTCGCAGGACTCTCGCTTCCCTTACTTCGTAATTTCTCAACCGACGAAGGACGAACCAACCTAGCCATCGCCCAAATTGAAAAAAAACAGGCCCAGGCTCAAATCCACCTCAAAAAAAATATCTACATTCATAAATCTCTTTCTCTTTATTACAAATGGCTGCTTGAAAACCAGAAGCTAAAAATTAGAAAAGAAATCCTTACTATCGCCCTCGATCGTCATTCGATGTTAGAAAAAAAGTTTAAGGCCGGAGATATTGAAAGATTAAAACTTAACGATAACCAACGATCCATCGATAAAAGAAGAGATGAAATCATCAAGAGTGAGATTGATAT
>DFXX01000031.1:0-13947 GCA_002381765.1 Bacteriovoracaceae bacterium UBA4097
TGCGCCCAAAGACTCGATCGCGTTTTAAACAAAGATCAGCTGAACGACGTAGAATTTCACAATGATCATTTGAAGAGTTTATCCAATACCGCACCTAGGGGCCTTATTATCACTACAAAGAGCGAGCTACCTGCCAGTAAGTTTAGGGAAATTGATGAGAGAACGCTTCTAAGGGTGAGGCCAATCGACTGGAAACTTAATCTAAATCAAAGTTGTTCAACCAGATAAGAATTGGGTGAACAATAGCTACCCAAGTACTGAACAGATCCATCTTGATATGTTAACTTGATATTGATCTTAGCGTCTTTGCTAAGGTCTTCTGAACCCTGATTCTCACCAACGATGATAACTTTTCGCGACTTGGTTCCTATAGAATCATAAAACTTACCGTCTTCGTCCAAGACTTGGGTATAGGTCATAAGAGAGCTACCCACCGACTCAGATCCCACGTCCACACCCAAGGCTTGCTTAGAGAGATTGATTTGAATCAGACAACGATTACCCAACTCAGAACCTTCTAATCTTGATAGCACATATCGCATAAAGCTTTCAGATGGAATGGAGGTCGTTGTATTTCCTCTCACACCCACAAACACCGGCTCTTCCTGATGGGTAAGCTCCAGGTATTTTCTACCCGCGAGAAGGGATTTCTCGGCAGCTATCTTATAAGTATGATCATTCACTTTCTTAGAAGACTTCTCGCTAGCAAACAATTTCACCTGGTCGGCTGCGATGATGAGTGGAGCTTTTTCTTTTCCTAAAAGACCTTCTTCATATAGAGCTACCGTTTGCGTTTTAACTTTCTCATAGAAGTTAGCTTCAAATGTTAACTCTCTATCATGAATATGCAGTATCTTCTTAGTGATGCTTCCATCAAAGTGCTTATAACTTAAAAGAGCGTTACCAGACTTCACACCTAAGAATAGTAGATATCGATATTCATCTTTCTCTGTTACTTTAAGATCACCATTTAATTGGATTACTTTGCCGAATGGTACATCAATTTGAGCTATCTCCGTTTCATCATCCAGCTCAACCAATAATGCACCAACAGTACCTTTTGCTTCATAAGGAGCGATCAATTCGTTGAAGACGGCTTCTTCTATTAGAGGAACCGAATAAGCAGCGGCTCCTTTCTCTAAAATGAGATCGGTATTAGTTGGAGTGTAGCCTCGCTTAAGGATACTCACAGATCTGGTCATGGCTTCTTCGGCCAATTGCTGACTTAGAGTGATTGAACCATTTCCATAGTCTTCCACAATTTCGGCCAGATCATCCTGGAAGCGCATTTCATAGTTACTCAATTTTTCAGTATTCTTAAGATTGGTTCCAGAAACTTGGATAGTCAGTTCAGATGGATATCCGGCCATAAGTCCCATAAAGCCTTCTTCCTGCTTCGGCTCGGCTACTAATGGTTCTGAAGATGTGCTCTTGGAAATGACCTGTGCTTTCTTTTTATGAGTAGTCGCCTTGGTAACAGTCGGCATCTTCTTCTCAGAGATGTCCTGTTTTGAGGCTGAATAGTCAAAAGCGATATAGTCATTGATGGATACTTCCTCAACAACATTTGCAACGGCTTTTTCAACAACCTTAGTTGGTACTTCAGCAGTTTCACTTTCCTTACTATCGGCTACATTAATAGTTAGTGTTTCTTTTTTAGGAGTTTCAATTTCTTCAGTTGGATACTCAAAGAAAACTGGCTCTTCTTCAACCACGTCGTTTTTAGCGACTTGGGTTGAAACCTCATCGGCAATCATTGCCGGTGCTTCGGCCAACATTTCCTTAGTTTCTTCTGATACTGGAACAAATAGTGCCAGAAGATTTCCACGAAGGCTTCCGTTGAAGCTTACTTTATTAAGTCTAAAAGGCTCATGGAAAGGGAGCTCATATTTTCCAGCAACCTTTACATATTCAAGAGCTGGTGGCTGACCGGTTTTTTTCGCTATCTTATTAACTATAGCAACTCTCTTAGCTGTTTCTACTTTTGGTAGGTCTACCTCTGCAAAAGTATGGGCAACCACTGAAATAGGAGCGAATTCAGTGCTCTTAATTCCAGTCGTTGTTAGAAGGTTAAAATAGTTATTTGAGAAAGAAATAGTCCTAGTTTCTGCAGTCATAAAGCGCACGGCAACTGATCCCACTACAAGGTAGGCAATCAGCGTAAAATAAGCAAACATCCGTGTTAACACTAATGACATATAGAAATATTTTACGAGATTTAGGAATTTTTATCGCTGATCAAATTTTTCTGAATGCGTTTTTTGCTTAATCATTTCAATGTTTTAGTAAGTTTTGCTTGGCTACTCATGACTAAGCGGCCAGATAGGGGCAAGAAGTGGTTCTATGGGGAGGTCTTTTTATCCTGGGACTGTAATTCATAGATCTCTTTTTGATAACAAGCTTCCTTATCACCACGAGAACACTTCTCCTTCATTTCTTGAATCACATTATTGGCGAGTTTTTCAACTTCTCTGATTTTACAATCAGTGCTGGATCCACAATGCTTCTCCACAGAGCCGAGCTGCTTCTGCATCTTTGCTACTTGCGCATCGTTAAACTGAAAATGCGCTGGGGGTGCCTCAGGCTTTAAAGAATTGCAGGCGCTGGCTACTTTTTGTTCGCAGAATTTTTTATGCACATCCTGAATACTCTCGATTTTCTTATCTTGAGCAAAAGAGCTGACACATATCAATAGCAGGGCAATCGCAATTGGTTTCATAAAACTCACAAAAAAAAGCCCCGCTTTAGGGCGGGGCTTTTGAATTATTTCAAGTTAGCTAGTCTTAATCTTAGCTCAGCTCTTTCAAGCTTACGACGGAACTTAATCAAGTCCACATCGTTTAAAGACTCCTTACCGGAAAGGCGGTCAAAGGCTTTAGCCTTGGCCGACTTAGCTCTTTCTAAATCGATATCTTCGGCTTTCTCTGAAGTGAAGGAAAGAATCGTTACGGTATCTTTCAACACACGACAAAGTCCGGCAGTAACCGAAAAGTGACGAGCTCCCATGGAAGTCTTAGCGGTCAAAACCCCAGTACTCAACTCAGTTAAGATGTGAGTATGTTCAGGGAGAATGTTAATTTCTCCCCTGACAGTTGGAATTGTGATGTCATTACACTCAAGATCTTTAATCACAACACCTTTAGGGGTGAAAAGATTGAGTTTAAAGGCTGCCATAATTACTTCCCTTCAGAAAGCTTCTTAGCCTTCTCATGAACCATCTCGATNNATACCAGTGAACTGTTCAGCAACGAAGAACGGCTGAGACAAGAACTTCTGGATCTTACGAGCACGGGCCACGAGCATCTTATCTTCTTCAGATAATTCATCCATACCAAGAATGGCGATGATATCTTGAAGTTCTTTATACTTCTGAAGAACAGATTGAACCTGACGAGCAACACCGTAGTGTTCATCACCAACAACATCTGGGGCCAAGATGGTAGATGTTGAAGAAAGAGGATCCACCGCTGGATAAATTCCAAGCTCAGCGATTTGACGAGAAAGTTCAGTCGTCGCATCCAAGTGAGCGAAGGTAGTAGCAGGAGCTGGATCGGTATAGTCATCCGCAGGAACGTAAACGGCCTGGATAGATGTAATAGATCCATCTTTAGTAGAAGTAATACGCTCTTGCATTGCACCCATTTCAGTAGATAGTGTCGGCTGATAACCCACAGCTGAAGGAATACGACCGAGAAGGGCCGAAACCTCAGAACCAGCTTGAGTAAAGCGGAAGATGTTATCTACGAAGAATAGAACGTCTTGCTTCTCTTCATCACGGAAATACTCCGCAAGGGAGAGACCAGTAAGAGCAACACGAGCACGTGCTCCAGGTGGCTCATTCATCTGGCCGTAGCACAGAGCAGTTTTTTCAAGAACTCCAGAGTCCTTCATTTCGTGATAAAGATCGTTACCTTCACGAGTACGCTCACCAACACCAGCAAACACAGAGAAACCACCGTGTTGAGTAGCGATGTTGTTAATAAGTTCCATAATAAGAACTGTCTTACCCACACCAGCACCACCGAAGAGACCGATCTTTCCACCCTTAAGGTAAGGAGCTAGAAGATCGATTACTTTAATACCAGTATAGAAAGCTTCTTTCTTTGTAGATTGATCAGCAAACTTTGGAGCTTCACGATGAATCGAGTAGCTTTTCTTGTTATTAAGAGGACCAGCTTCATCAACAGGCTCTCCAATAACGTTAATAATACGACCAAGACATTCACGACCAACCGGTGCTTGAATAGGTGCACCCGTGTCTTTAACTTCCTGACCACGAGAAAGACCTTCAGTAGCGTCCATAGCAATACAACGAACCATGTTGTTACCAAGGTGCGATGCTACTTCAACCGTGAGGTTCCCCTCTCCACCAGCAAGTGTCTTGTTCGTGATCTTGAGAGCGTTGTAAAGCGCAGGAAGCTTACCATTGGCAAACTCTACGTCAATTACAGGACCCAATACCTGACGAATAACCCCTGTATTTTCCATTTGAATGGCTCCTTAACCGTTGAGAGATTCAGCACCAGAAACAACTTCAATTAGTTCAGTTGTAATTCGGGCCTGTCTCATCTTATTCATTTTTANNACTTCCGGCACCAAGGTGTCCAGAATTTGCTCAGCACTTGGCTCATACTTGAAGTCGTATGGGTAACTTCCCTTGATTGTTTCTACATCTGTAGCAGAAACTTGCATAGGAAGTAACTGACGAACTTGAGAATCAAAAGCGATGGCAGAAATGAAAGAGTTGTAGGCAACATAAACCTTACCAACTTCTCCATTGATGAACATGCTTCCAAGTTCTTCAGCGAGCTTTCTGACTTCTTCATAAGCCGGATCATTCTTGGCAAAAGTGAAGGTCTTTGCAGAATTCACTTCTTTAGCTAGAAGATCTCTAACTTTTTTCCCGATCCAGAAAAACTTTAGATCTTCGTCTTGTTTCTCATCTACAAATCTTCTTACGGTCTTGGCAAGCTGAGAGTTATATCCGCCGCAAAGACCTTTATCAGAAGAAATAACCAGTACTACAGACTTATTATTATCTTTTTGCTGAAAGTACTCATTACTGTAGTTCTGAGCAAGAGCAGATACCGTTCTCACAGTATTTTCGAGCTCAGAAGAATATGGACGAAGACCTAAGATACGAACTTGAGCTTTGTTCAGCTTTGAGGCCGAAACAAGCTTCATCGCTCGTGTGATCTTAAAAGTACCCTTGGTACTTTTGATCTTCTTTTTTAGGTCTTTAATATTTGCCATGGTTATTAATCCTTAAATTAAGCCTTGTAGCTAGCAACGAAGCTCTTAACGATATCAACTACCTTAGCTTCGTTTTCTGCAGACATTTGCTTCTCGTTTCTCATAGCGTTCATAAGATCAGCGTGACGAGAGTTAAGAGCAGCAACTAGATCTGCTTCAACTTGAGGAATCTTATTCACAGGAATTGAATCGAAGAAGCCTTTAGTTGCAGCGAAGATAACTACCGATTGATCGATTACATCCATTGGCGAGTATTGACCTTGCTTTAAGAGTTCAACCAAACGAGCACCACGGTTAAGCTGTCTTTGAGTTGCTTCATCAAGGTCAGAACCGAACTGAGCAAAAGCTGCAAGTTCACGATACTGAGCTAGATCTAGACGAAGAGTACCAGCTACTTTTTTCATGGCCTTAATCTGAGCCGAACCACCAACTCGAGAAACCGATAGACCTACGTTAACCGCAGGACGGATACCAGAGTTGAAAAGATCTGATTCAAGATAGATCTGACCATCGGTAATTGAAATCACGTTAGTAGGAATATAGGCAGAAACGTCGCCTTCCTGAGTTTCAATGATGGGAAGTGCAGTAAGAGATCCAGCACCCAATTCATCGTTAACTTTACAAGCACGCTCAAGAAGTCTTGAGTGAATATAGAATACATCCCCTGGGAATGCTTCACGTCCTGGAGGACGACGAAGAAGAAGGGAAAGCTGACGGTAAGCTTGAGATTGCTTAGTCAAATCATCGTAAACGATTAGAGCATGTCTACCAGAATCACGGTAGTACTCACCCATAGTACAACCAGTGTACGGAGCAAGATACTGAAGTGGAGCTGAGTGAGAAGCAGTAGCAGATACGATGATCGTATACTCAAGAGCTCCAGCTTCCATTAGTTTTTGGTAAACCTGACGAACGGTAGATTGCTTCTGACCAATGGCCACGTAAACACAAACTACGCCCTTACCTTTTTGGTTGATGATGGTATCAACGGCAACAGCTGTCTTACCAGTCTTACGGTCACCAATGATGAGCTCACGCTGACCACGTCCAATTGGAATCATGGCATCGATTGCTTTAATACCAGTTTGCATTGGCTCGTGAACAGATTTACGAGCAATGATTCCTGGAGCTTTAATTTCTACGTTACGAAATTCAGTAGTATTGATTTCACCCTGACCATCGATTGGCTCACCGATTGCGTTAACCACGCGACCTAGAAGAGCGTCACCAACTGGTACAGAAACGATTTTCTCAGTTCTCTTAACAGTAGATCCTTCCTTAATTGAAGAGTCATCTCCAAGAACAACGATACCAACGTTATTAGCTTCGAGGTTAAGAACCATTCCTTTTACGCCAGATTCGAACTCAACAAGCTCTCCAGCAAGAACATTCTTTAATCCGAAAACTCGGGCCACACCGTCACCGATAGTTAGTACGGTTCCAATTTCATTCATCTGAAGACGAGATTCAAAGTTAGCAATACGCTCTTTGATGATTCCTGTGATTTCTTCAGGTCTAATTGATGTAGTCATCGAAAGTCCCTTCCCTTTTTGGGTTTATTATTCGCTTAAAATTGATTGTTTAAATTGCTCTAACTGATTATCAAGAGAAGCATCCAACTGAAGATCTTCAACTGTAACTTTATAACCAGCAGTCATATTTTTATTTGAAACATAATCTAGATGAGGAGTCTTGCCTAATTTCTGCTTAAGAAAAGTCAGGATTTTTTCTTTAAATGCTGGATCAAGATCAGCAGCATTTCCTTCGATAGTTCCCTTGATGAATCCTCTGCGATCATCGTCCATTACGATTACTTCTTTAACAATTAACGGAAGAATTCCGATTCTTTTTTCATCGATTAAGAAATTGATGGTCTCGGTAGTGATGGGAGAAAGATTTAATTTTTTAGCAACATCATTAAAAACAACTCTTTTTTCATCAAGCGTAAACAGCTCGAGGAAAAGAACATTTTCAAGCGCATTAGAGTTATTAATAACTTCCGTTAGCTTGGTAAGCTCATCTGCGATATTTACTTTTTTGTCATCACCAAGCTCAAGAAGAGACTGGGCATATACTTTAGCGACGGTTTGTTCTTTCATTATGACAACCTTTGAAGAAGCTTACTTGAAGCTTTGCTTTGGAAATCTTGATTTGTCTTGATGGTAGATTTTGTTTCTTTAATTACCTGGTCAAGAAGTTCAGCATTGAGCTTATCCATCATGGCCTTTTTGTCGGCTTGGATTTTGGCACTAGCATCGGTTTTAAGCTTATGCGTTTTATCTTCGACTTCCTTTGATACATTTTTCTCAAAGGCAGCAACATCATTGTTTGCCTGATCCTCTATAAGCTTTAGTTCGCTAGTAAGTGAAGCAAGCTTTCTTTGCTCGGCTTCTAACATCATTTGAGCTTCTTTAGACTTAATACTGGCTCTCTCGAGAGTGTTAGATACTTCTTCAGATCTTGTATTGAAGTAGTTGTGAAGAGGTGTTTTTAATTTCCAAACAAGAAAGCCAACCAGGATAGCAACGTTTACAGCTGGTGCAATCAGATCAGTAACAGATCCATGGTCACCGCTGTTAGATGCACCCCAAGCCTGAGTAGCAACTGTTAGGGCCGTAAGAGCGTAGGCTGACAAAAAGCGCATAGACATCCTTATTGAAGAATTTTCTGTACTAAAGACTGAGCAAGAGAGTTGGCTTCAGAAAGATACTTCTCTTTATTCTGTTCAACTTCTTTATGAAATTCATTTCTCGACTGATCGATGAACTGATTAACTTCACGCTCTGTCTGCTTGTATTGTTCAGTATATTTTTGAGATACTTTTTGTTTTCTAGCAGTCAAAGTATTGAGAGCTTCACGGTTAGCTACATCAATTTTTGACTTGTACTCTGCTTGCATGCGAGTGACTTTTTCAAGTGTATCATCTGCAGAATTTTCTAGCTTAACTGTCTTCTCTTCTCTTGTTTCAAGAACTTCTTGAAGCTTTCCAAGAAAAAGAAATTGGGCCAAAGCAAAGACAATCACGACGATGATGAACTGGGGTAACAAGGAAGAATCTACACCCAACTGAGTGAAGATGGCCTGAACTGTTTCCATGGGTTGTACCTTATATGATCAATATAAATTAAGCAGTAATTTTTTAAGCCGCAGGGGCGATTTCGTCAAGGAAATTAGGGGCTTATTTTTTATCCTTCATCTTAGTTATTCCGTGGAAAATAACCCCTTCTTCAACAATGAGGCTGGGACTGGTAACTGTCCCCTCAAACCTTGCGGGGCGTCTTATTTCCACTCGAGATGAAGCCTTGATAGTTCCCTTCACAGACCCCGAAATAATCACAATATTGGCATTTATATCAGCATTGATTACCGCGCCCTCTGAAATTATCAGAGTATCGTTGGAGAAAATACTGCCATTTACATAGCCCGCAATGCGAACCGTACCACTGAAGGATAAGTTCCCTTCAAATTTGCAACCTTCTTCGATGATGGCGCAAATATCATTCTTCTTGGCCAAGAATCCTCCATGGACTATTTCATGAGATAAGAAAATATATCATTAAATTCAGCTTCATTGCTAAATTTGATGGTGATTTCTCCGGCTCCATTCTTTTTCGACTTAACATCGAAGTGATATCCGGTCTTTTGCTCGAGTTTATTCTTTAACTGGCCATACTGCTCAGCAATAAATTTATTTGAGTCGGGCTTCTTGCTAATTTTCTTAGATTTTTTAGCTATTTCTTCTAATTCTCTAACTGAAAGTGTTTTAGCTACAACTTCATTGGCCAAACGCTTTATAAGTTCATCATCATTCAATGAAACGAGTACTTTGGCGTGTCCGAAAGAAAGCAGGTCTTTTTGAAGAGAAACAATGACTTCCTTCGGGAGCTTAAGCACACGTAGAAAGTTAGCAATGGTAGATCTTTCTTTTCCGATCTTTTTAGCGACTTCTTCCTGAGTAAGTTCAAACTCATTCATCAGCTGAAAGTAGGCCAAAGCTTCTTCTACGCAGTTTAAGTCAGATCGCTGTACGTTTTCAATGATCGACATGACCAGCACGTCTTTCTTGGTTGCTCTCTTCACGACCACTGGAATCTTAGTTAAGCCCGCGAGCTTAGAAGCACGGTATCTTCTTTCACCCGCGATGATTTCGAATATACCGTCTCTTTCCACCACAATAATGGGCTGAATAACTCCATTTTCTTTGATGGACTCTGAAAGTTCCAGAAGTTCTTTTTCTTTGAAAATCTTTCTAGGTTGAGCTTTATTAGCAACTATTTTGTCCACGTCAACCAACATGGGTTGCGTTTCAACTTTAACTTCTTTTTTTGGTTCTATAGGGGCATCCGACGGAGAATCGGTATAACTACCAGGATTATTACCCAGGAGTGCCGCCATACCTTTACCGAGCTGGATTTTATTTTTTTGCATGTCTTACTCCTACGGGTTTGGCTGATAATCTTCGAATTTAGGAATCTGATTAAGTGGCAGCTTTGGCTGTGCCGGTTCTGGCTTCTTCTCCGACTTCAGGATAATTTCCCGAGCGAGGGAGAGATAAGCTTCGCTTCCTTTCGAAGTTATATCGTAAAGAATGATAGGCTTACCAAAGCTAGTACACTCGGAAAGCTTCACATTTCTAGGAATAATTGATTTTAGAATGTCGTCCTTGAAGTGAGTCATCAAGTCGTTTGCAACAAGCTTACATAGATTGTTTCGCGAATCATACATCGTAAGCAAAATTCCCTCTAAAGAAAGTCTTGGATTCAAAGAAGCTCGGATAAGGCGAACGGTATTCAGCAGCTGAGAGAGCCCTTCCATTGCCAAGAATTCAGTCTGCATCGGCACCAGGTAGGTATGTGCTGCAGTGAAAGCATTTACCGTAAGAAGGTTAAGCGAAGGAGCACAGTCGATGATGATATAATCATATTTGTGATGAATTGCCTCTAAGGCAACCTTCAACTTAGATTCTCGAGCAAACATATGAACAAGTTCCAGCTCAGCCCCGACTAGATCATTATTTGATGGGCATACATCTAATAGAGGTAACTCGGTCTTATAAGTACAGCTTTCAAAACTCTCTTCATTGATAAGAGCGTGATAAATATTGGCCTTAGCAAATGTATCTTTTTCGATGCCCAAGCAAGAGCTGGCATTGCCCTGAGGATCCAGATCGATAAGAAGGGTCCTCTTTTCTGCTGCGGCGAGGCATGCGCTTAAGTTGACTGAAGTAGTCGTCTTTCCAACGCCACCTTTCTGATTAGCGATTGCAATGATTTTAGCCATTTAGATCCTCGCGATTGATTAATTGTGAACCTTATATTTAAAGAAAATCAGATAGTTTGACAAGGGTTTTCACTGTTCCACGTGGAACATTTTGAGCGGCGAATGAGACAAGAAAGCGCTGCTGAGTTCCCGGGACTTTTATCTCTTGATTCTCAAGGATTTTCCACTCGGGAAGTTTCTTAAGACTCTCTCCTTCCAATTCCATAAAGTTTGGCCCCTTATAAAAGAAGACATTAAGATCATTAGTTGTTCTATGAATGATCGGAAGATAATCCTTAACAGTGCCGACTGCTTTAAAGGTGATAACTGCCGAGCGGTCGAAAAGAAAGTCCTCAAGTCTAGAGTGCACTAGTCTTACATTTTTAATACCTAGCTCTGCTGCAATTAGTGTCACTGCATCCGCTTTCTTGCGACGTGACTCCACGCCTACAAACTGAACCTCGGGAAGCATTTTGGCCAAAGGCAGGATTGGAAATCCACCGCCGAAGCCCACATCCACTACCAATCCCTTTGTCTTGACCTGCTTCTGGAAAAGATCAGATTGCATATAAGGATTAATCGAATCTAAGATCTGCTTATGATAAAATTCATCTGGATCTAGAATGGTGGTAAGGTTTAAACCTGCTAGCTTGGTTTTTAAGACATGAAGATATCTAATAGAGAAGTCTAACATTATAGGGCCCTTGCTGCGACGACTGCCAGGGTGGCAGGCCGAATCCCTTCAATAAGTTTTAATTGACCGAAGGTTTCTGGTTTAATTTTGGAGATTCTCTGCTTACATTCAAAGGAAATATTGCGTGAGGAGCATAAATCTTCCCACTTAAGTTTCATTCCATCCATTTTCTTTAGTTTATCGTACTGACCTTCTGAGCGTTTAATATATCCTTCGTATTTTTTGGAAATAGCGACGGTTTTTAGTAAATCATAATTAATACTGACGTGATGGTAGTCCATTATTCTTTGTAAGGTAGTAACGGGATTAAGCCAGCCCTGTCGAATGATTTCACTTACACTCATTCTGCGATTCAATTGTTCTTTATCCCCTATCCCCGCAAACTCCAACATCAATGGATGACCTTCACTTACCATCATTTCTTCACAAAATTCAGAAATAAGAGAAAATTCTGCCAGAAACGCTCTTTGATAGCTATCCAGTGGTGTATTCAGCAATAAATGAGCCCGATATGCTCCCATTCTTTGAATAGTATTGTCTTCGCGGATATAGAGTCGGTTTTCAGAGCGGGCAGTAAAGAGTCGATATGGCTCATCTCTGGTATTTGAGGTCAAATCTTCAATCATGACTCCAATATAACTCTCATGCCTACTCAAGATGAGCGGATCCAAGCCAAGAATAGCAAGAGCGGCATTAACTCCGGCAATAAAACCCTGGCCTGCGGCTTCTTCATACCCAGAAGTTCCATTTACCTGGCCGGCAAAATAGAGATTCTCGATTAATGTATGTTCTAAAGTTAGCTTCAATTCTGTGGTATCTACCACATCGTACTCTACTGCGTATCCATAGACCAAGATCTCTGCCTTCTCTAGGCCATGAATCGAGCGCACATACTCCTCTTGTACCTCTTTTGGAAGTGAGGAAGATATTCCAGAAGGATAAACAGTATCTAAATCCAGTCCTTCTGGCTCAATAAAGACATGATGTACATGCTTATCCGGATAACGAAATGCTTTATCTTCTATGGATGGACAATAACGAGCCCCAACTGCCTTGATCTGGCCATTAAACATGGGGCTCTTTTCTTTATTGTCACGAATAACCTGCATAGTAAATTCATTTGTGTGAGCAAGATAGCAGGAAACCTGAGGAGAATTCCTCTTAAAAGGATCATTTAAGGCGTGAAAGTTTCTCACTGTTGGATCAGAAGGCTGTTCTTCTAGAACTTCATAATTAATACTATTTTTATGCAATCTCGGAGGCGTTCCCGTCTTAAAACGATGGGGCTGAGTCTTTATGTCCCTAAAAAGCTCCAGTAGACCTGATGATTGTTCGCAGCCTACCCTACCGCCAACCTTTTGTTCACTACCGGTATGAAGTTTACCATTTAAGAAGGTACCAACCGTCATGACCAGTTTCCTGGTCCTATAGGACCGTTCCGTCGTCTCAATGATAAAATCGTCAGCATGTTTATGGGCCGCTACCATCTTCTCCCGAATGACAGTGATATTAGGAATGGCTGTGATAATCTCTTCAGCTGCAATTGAATATAGCTCCTTGTCGATTTGAACTCGAGAGGATTGAACAGCAAACCCCTTTGACTCATTCAAGGTTCGAAACTGAATGCCGGCCTTATCGGCCAGTATTCCCATTAAACCACCAAGAGCATCAAGCTCTCTTACCACTTGACCTTTACCAACTCCGCCCACCGAGGGATTACAGGGAGCTGAACCCAGGCCAATACCAGGCATCGTAATGATAGCAATGTCGAGCTGAAACTGAGAGGCGATGTAGGCTGCTTCAATACCAGCATGCCCCCCGCCGATAATAACTATATCGAAAGTCTTCATTGGTCCTCATGTTCCACGTGGAACATTTCTATTTTCCGATGCAAAAATCGGAAAAAATAGAATTTAAAATTTGATCTGGTGAAATTATACCGATGAGTTCTGAAATACAATGGCCTAAGGTATTTAATTCATGTGATAAAATGGCAACATCATCTTCATAACTAGCTGTTTTTTCATAGTTTACAAGCTGTTCATGGATCGCAAATACCAATTCTCGATGCCTGTCCAATAAAATAGGTTTATCCGCCACTGTCTCTAAGTACTTTTTATTTACACTCTGAAAGAGCTGGCCCTCCCATTGGTGAGCCGATTCTTTGAGATTAATTGCCCCCATAGGACCAAGTTTTGGATAGCGATCAATGAGTTTTTTATGAGCTTCCAGAAAACCCGGCATATCAGCATGGGTGAAAAAAATAAGATCAAAAGATTGTTGAACCAATTCATCAAATCCCTCAATGATCTCCAGGGGATTAATGAGAAGAATGGAAAAGAAGCTCTCTTTTAGTTTCTTCTTAGTACGTCTAATACCCTCTGCTTCTATCTGATCTTCTGAGGATCGAAGTCCCGCCGTATCGATCAGCTTATATTTTATGCCCTCTATGACAATGCTCTCAGAGAGGTAGTCGCGAGTGGTACCGGCAACTGGCGAAACAATCGCTCTCTCATCGGCCAAGAGAATATTAAAGAGTGAACTCTTCCCAGAATTGGGAAGCCCGGCCAGAGTAATTTCAGGTTGGATGAGATTATGACTTAAAGGTTGCACACGCCGAAAGAGCGTTTCAAATCTTCTCTTAAAAGCAGCAAGTGAATCAAGAAAATGACTGCGTGCCGCCTCTTCACCCAGATCCTCACTGAAATCAATGGAAAGTTCTAAGGAAGCTTTGTGTTTTA
>DFXX01000031.1:13996-24412 GCA_002381765.1 Bacteriovoracaceae bacterium UBA4097
GTAAATTCTCCAGGAGCAGCGTAACGACAGCCAGCATGCTTAATGAATAAAGAGATTATCCTCTCAACGTTCAAGGTATTCCCATGAACAGAAAGCTCGAGGATGTTCTCACCATTATAACTTTTAGGGCCTTCAAAAAAAGTCAGGCAAATTTCATCAAGAGTTTCGCCTTTATGTATGAGCTTAGTGAAATAAACTTTTCGAGGAATGACTTTATCAAGTTTAAGAGAAAAAAAATGAGAATACGCTGAGAGATCTTGAAAGCCAGAAATTCGGAGAACCGCCATGGCTGCATGGGCCTGATTACCGGTACTGCAAGCTATGATCGGTTCGTCCGAGTAAAGAAACTTCATACAACAACTGGTTTAGTACTCGCCTTAGAATTGAAAACAATCATCTGCTGAAGGATACCAAAGATAGTTGAAACAAAAATATACAAGCTAAGACCCGAAGGGAGATCCTTCATAATGAAACCAAAGACCAATGGCATAAACATCATAACTTTTTTCTGAACTGGATCAGAAATAGTGTTAGGAGTAAGCTTCTGCTGAAGAAACATAGCTCCGGTCATGAGAACTGGCAGAACAAAATATGGATCTTTGTTACTTAAATCATGCAACCATAAAACAAAAGGAGCATCCACCAGTTCCACAGCCGAATAAAGCACCTTATAGAAGGCAAAGAAGACCGGCATCTGAAGAAGGAGTGGCAGACATCCACCAATCGGATTAGCACCAGAACGTTTAAAGAGTTCCATGCTTTCTTTCTGCATTCTTTGAGGATCATCTTTAAATTTTTCACGAATCTTAGTGAGTTCTGGCTGTACTAACTGAAGCTTCTTCATACTTACAAAAGACTTATATTGAAGCGGGAAGGTAATGATTCTGATGAGCAAAGTAAGAAGAATAATAGAAACACCATAATTAGGAATGAAGGTGTAGAAGAACTGAAGCCCCTTTAAGATCCAAACAGCAAAAAAACCCCAGATACCAAAATCAACAGAATTTTTAAGATTGTGCCCAAGTGTACTTAGGTAATTATATTCTTTTTTAACGAAGACCACGTTATAGCTAAGCGAGCGCTCAGCCTTACTTGAAAAGAGACTTAAAGTATTATTAGTCTGACTTCTAAAGAGAAGAGCTGGTTTAGAATCAAAATAGACAGCAAATAAATGATAGTTGAAATCTATCCCGGCCCATTTGATGGTCTTATCACCACTATCATCCTCCCCTACGTCGAGATGATTAAGCTCATCAGTGTAATAAGAGAAATAGCGTTGTTGACCATTTTCAAGCTTTAGAGCATCACTTTTGAAAACGAAGCGGTATTTGAACTCATTCTCAGACGTAATATTAAAAGCAACAACTCCATTCTCATCCATTTTGGTGGTAAGGATGGCATTGAATTCAGTATTCACAAATCTATTGGGATTCTCGGTAGCAGCAAAAGATACAGTTTGAAAGCCACGACCAAAATCAAGCTCAACCATTAGTGGTCTATTGGAACCAACTGTATCGTCGAATTTGAAGGCAGCTTGTGTATTAGTAACTTGCTGAACAGAAAGTCTATCTGTGAATGAAAGAGAGACATCTTGGCCGGATATCTTATAGGTCTGACTAACGGCTGGTTCTATAGGACCAGTAGGTTTTTCAGAAACCGTATTTTGCGTAGGGGCAGATGTAGAAACCGAAGTTGGTTCTATAGGGGCGGTTGCCTCAGGAGCTGGTGGAGCGAAGTAATACTGCCAACCAAAAAGAATAAGACCGGATAAAACTACTGCTAATAAGGCATTACGTTGCTCAGAACCCATTTAAATCTCCAATGATCTCAATAATTAGGGTACAGGGTCAGACCCCCCCGGATGATACGGATGACATTTACAAATTCGTCGAAATGAATACCACAAAGCTTTTGGTAAGGAAAACTTCTTAAAGCATTCAAGGGAATAATGAGAGCAAGTGGGATGGAAGCGACAGTTCTGTCCAAGAATAGGAGAAAGAAAGTACTGATAAAGGCGGATGAGCAGAATGAAGAGACGATTCATGAAAGAGATAGTTTATTGGCAATTTTAGAAAAAGCTTCAAGTAACTGAGACTCGCTATCTGGTCTTTTCACGATAACAAAGAGCATATCTAGTGGAAGATGCTTTAACTGAGGATGAAGTCGAAAGGCTTCCTTTAATATGCGCTTATAACGATTACGATCATGGGCCTTGCCAATTTTCTTGGAAATGCTGAAACCAATACGGGCGTGCGAAAGACTTAAGCGAGAAGGCTTGTGAAAACACACCAACGGATGAACAAAGCCACGAGAGCTTTGTTCACGAAGGTATTCAAAATCTTTTTTCTGGATAAGTTTTAGAGATTTAGGAAAGGCATTAGCTGCCAAAGAACTCATCTCTAGTATTACTTAGTTCCTGTAGAAACAGTTAACTGCTTACGGCCTTTAGCGCGTCTGCGAGCGATAACTTTCTTTCCACCAACAGTTGCCATGCGAGCAAGGAATCCGTGGTCACGAAGTCTCTTAAGTTTCTTAGGTTGCCATGTTCTTTTTTGCATACTCATATAAAATTCCTTAGAAAATGCACGTACTATTTTTGGGAAGCCCCTTTATTACAGGAAAATTGGAATTGGGTCAATAATATTTGTAAATCATTGCGTCAGAGTAAGTTCTTGTAAGAGGCCATGCATTGATTAAAATCCCTATCAGTGCTAATTCTTGCAAACTTAAAATACAAAACTAAATTAAAACTATAATAATGACACAAAATTTTCCCTTTAATCATTTCTTAAAGCTTGATGGTATTGCTGAAGCACCGGCAAAAGCCACTGAAGTTAACCCCGTTATTGTAGAAAAAGCCCTTAAAGGCGTAACTCCCCCATCGGCCACTCCTACCGCAGACTCCTCTTCGGAAGAGCTTAGAACGATTACCGATGCCGTCCTGGAACATATCAAAAATCTTATTAATTTTAATAAGTTCCACGCCTATTTCGCCAATACCTTTACCGTTTCGGCCATTCATCAAACAACTGTAGAGTTTGTGGTTACCACTAGCTTTATAAAAAAGATGATCGAAACACACTACCTAGATACTGTGCGTCAGGCTTTGTATGAAATTCTTGGGAAAGATTATGATCTAACTATTGAGGTTATGGGAAATTCTCAAACTCAACCGAGTTTAAGTTCAAATAATGAAAACATACTTAATTCCTTAAAAACTAAGAAACCTGATTCAGTAAGAAACAGTACTTTCTTTATCGATGAGCTAGAGCCCACTAAAGAAGACCTATTTAAAGCGATCGATTCTCAGGTAATTGAACATCAGGCCAATCAGGGCTCAAATCAGATTGATCCTGCTAAGTCCTTTAATAATTTTATTATCGGGCCATCTAATAATATTGCCCATGCACTATCTATGGCGGTCGCCAAGGATCCAGGAAAGACCTACCCTGCTCTCTATATCTATGGGAACTCAGGACTAGGTAAAACCCATCTCATTCACGCCATTGCTAATTCTATTCAATCTCGTACTCCTAGTACTCGGATTTGTATGACTTCAGCAAACCGATTTATGAATGAAATGGTGGAGTCCATTAAGAGTAATAGACAATTTGATTTCAGAAGAAAGTACACAGAAAATACCGATGTTCTCATAATCGATGATATCCATGAATTAAAGAACAAGACCACAACACAAGAAATGTTCTTCCATATATTTAATGAACTTATTGAACGAGGAAAGCAGCTCGTCTTCACCTCAGATAAAGTTCCAAAAGAAATTGATGGAATCGAAGATCGTATTAGAACGCGCTTATCTTCAGCACTTCCGGTTGAAATCCAACAGCCGGATCTGGAAACAAGAATTGCCATCCTTAAAAAGAAAGCAATCGAAAAAGATGTCTATCTTAGTGATGATGTGGTCAATCTTATTGCAAAATGCGTGAAGAGCAATATTCGTGAACTTGAAGGTTGCTTGATTAAGCTAGGGGCAGTGACTTCAATCTTAAAAGTCGATATTGATCTGGAAGTGGCCAAAGAACACCTTAAGCTAAATGAAGAGCTGGAAAATCAAAAAAATGTAACTATCGAGAGTATTTCTCGTAACGTGGCCAACTATTATAAGATTCCTATTGGGGATCTACGTGGAAAGGCCAAAACCAAAGAAGTGGCCTTGCCAAGGCAGGTAGCCATGTATTTAGTAAGTAAAATGCTTAAACCGACTTTAAAAGAGAATGGACATTACTTCTCTGGTCGAGATCATTCCACAGTTCTTCATGCGATTAAGACCATTAGTGACCGTATCAAAATGGATCCCTCTCTGGCCCAGCAAGTTCTCGATATCGAAAAACAACTCTAGTTTCTCCACATCGGCTTTAATTAATATCATTCATCAACAACATCAACGCTTTCCAAGTGGAAGGCTGTTGATGTTTTGACTACTCATGATAAAGAATGACTACTCGGCCTAACATTTCAACACCATGATTTGTGGATGAGTGTTGATCAACAAGAAGTCCATCCACAATGTGGAAGAAAATGTGGATGAAAGCAGTCGTGACTTACCAATAATAGGTTGCAGCATGATGCTGCAGAAATCTATCTTAAGGGTATATAAAGATAGTGTGGATAGAAGGGAAAGTTTTCCACGAATAGCAAATGATATACGAATATAAAAATATGTTTAGTAAGCCCTCGCGTTGAATACTTTAGGTAAAATTAAGGCTAAACTACTAAAATTATTCACCCTGAACAAAACTATCCACACTATACCAACCACTACTATTAAGAATTAATAATACATATATATAAGAGGGGAAAAAGAATTTGGTCCTACAGGGGCAGGAAGCTTGATTAAGTGTTCCGCTAAAGTTAAAACCTTGAAACTCAGATTAAGGAAAGCCTATGAAACTCACCATTCAAGCTCATGTGTTACGGGATGCTATTAATAAAGTACTCTCAGTGGTAGATAAAAAGAATTCTCGGCCAATTCTCACCAATTGCTTAATTAAAAGCTATGGTCAGAAAATTGAGCTAATTGCTACCGATCTTGAGGTTTCAGCCAAGATCATTCTAAATGCTAAAGTTGAAGGTGAAGGTAGTTTTTGTATCAATAGCAAAAACATTGCGGATATCTTACGTGAATTACCAAATGATGATGTCATTCTAAATGTTGATAACAACAACCTTTTAAATCTGACTTGTAAAAATATTAGTTATTCGCTTTTAATTATTAGCGCCGATGAATTTCCACAATTAAGCTTTCAAAACCAGAGTACTGAATTCCGTTTAAAGACTAAGCAGATTTCCCATATTATTAATAAAACTTCTCATGCGATTTCTACCGATGAGACTAGATTGTACCTTAATGGTATCTTTCTTCAGTTAAATGAATCAAAACTTCGATCGGTTGCTATCGATGGTCATAGACTTGCCCTACTAGATACCAATGAATTTATTGGCGATAATAAATTCCTAGTAGATGGAGTTATTGTTCCTCGCAAAGGTATTAGTGAGCTAAAAAAGATTGCAGATACTTATCCAGATGAAGAAGTATCCATCTCTCTAGATGATTCATTCATGTTTGTTAATGCACGAAATGAGTACTATCTTTCAATTAGATTAATCGCCAGAGAATACCCTAAATACCAAACCGTAATTCCATCAAAGACTACCAATAGATTTCATATCGAAAGAAATGCCATCTTAAATGCTGTTAAGAGAATTAAGATTCTTTCCAACGAAAAAACCAATGGTGTGAAATTAAATATTCAGCCTGGCGAACTAGTGATCTCTACTAATCATCCGGCTTTGGGCCAAGCGACTGAAAAACTACCTATCAATTATGATGGCAAGGCTACTGAAATTGGTTTTAATGCTAAATACTTAATTGAAAACCTGAACGTATTCAATGAAACCGATGTGACATTCGAATTTAATAATGAACTTAGCCCAGTAGTTATTAAGGCTGATGATCTCCCAGAATTCCTAGGCATCATCATGCCACTCAAACTGTAATTGTGGATGAATTGTTGGAAAGTACAAAAATTACTGGTTCAAAATTTTAGAAATCTTGATTCTAATATATTTAATTTTGTACCNNAAAAAATCATTCCGTAAAAACACCAGTTATTCACAAATGATCAACATCGAGGGTGGTAATCCAGAACTCATCCTTCAGTCGGTCTTTGAAAATAATGAGGAACATTTAGCTTATTCATTAAGGATGAAAGAGGGACTAGAAGAGCGTTTCTTGAATAATATACCTGAGAAAAAAAAGACGCCAGCGACATCAGTTTTTATCAATCCCTTCGATTCTTATAATTTCCATACCAGCTCAACTTTTCGAAGGCAGTGGATGGATTCACATATTTCCTTAATGGATCCAGAGCATCGTCAAGTATTGGCGCGCTTCCAAAAGTCTATGAGGTTTAGAAACTCAATACTTGGTTTTGGTGGCAAGAACGCTTCAAGTCAACTTAGGGCCATAGATGAGCAGATTTCGGAGTACTCAGCCTTTATTACTCAAAGACGTTATGAGTTCTTACAGGAGCTCAATAAGCACATTACCCCTACTTTTAGGGCCATTTTTGCGGAAGAACACTCACTTCAGCTCGATTTGGATAGTTTATTCCTGCATTGGGATCAGAAACGAATATATGACTTCTATCGTCATCAGGAAGTTTCCGACATAAAAGCCGAGGTAACTCAGGTGGGAATTCATCGAGACGATTACATTTTTAATTTCGATGGACTGAATGCATTCGAATTCTGTTCTTTAGGTCAGCAGAAAATGGGCTTTCTGAGCTTAATATTTGCCTATATTGAGCTTTTTAGGTACAAATTTAACTCTTATCCCATTGTCCTAATTGACGACGTTTCTGGCGAATTGGATAGCCAGAGATGGAAAAATTTGATCCAATATTTGGAAACTAAAAAGTTCCAAGTTTTGATCACTACCGCCAACGAAAATTTTGGGAAGGAGTTAGGAGAAATCCCTAATTCTAAGAAGTTTTATATTGAACAGGGAAAGCTCGTTTAACCACGGATAGGAGCGCATGAATGAATCAAACTCCTGATTCTATTTCTAAAGTTAACACCGAATACAACGCTGACAAAATTAAAATACTAGAGGGCCTCGAAGCAGTTCGTAAGCGTCCTGGTATGTACATTGGTGATACCGGTTTCCGGGGTTTTCACCACTGCGTGTATGAAATTGTTGATAATGCTGTCGATGAAGCCCTTGCAGGCTACTGTACAGAAATCAAAGTTATTATCCATGTTGATAACTCACTCACAGTTGTGGATGACGGACGTGGGATTCCAGTTGATTTTGTACCAGGGGAAGGTGTTTCTGCAGCTGAAATCGTTTATACCAAGCTACATGCTGGTGGTAAATTCAATGAAGATGGTGGTGCTTATAAAGTATCAGGTGGTCTTCATGGAGTAGGTGCCTCGGTAGTAAACGCACTCTCTAAATGGGTTCGTCTTGAAATTAAAAAGAACGGTAAGCTTCACCGCTTAGAGTTTGCTTATGGTGCTGCTAAAGAACCCTTGAAAGTAATTGGAGATTGTGACCCTAAGGACACAGGAACCACTGTTACCTTTAAATCTGATAACGAGATCTTTGAGGTTCACGAGTATAACTACGATACTCTGGCTAACCGCTTTAGAGAGATGGCCTTCCTAAATAAGGGCCTTAAAATAAATCTAACGGATGAAAGAACAGACAAGGCTGAAACGTTCCATTATGAGGGTGGTTTGGCGGAATTCGTTCTTTACCTAAATCGCGCTAAGACTGCCATTCACAAAGAACCAATCTACTTCTTCCAATCTCGAGACAACTATGAAGTGGAAGTTGCTCTACAATGGACCGACGGCTATAGCGAAACTTTAACTTCTTATGCCAACAACATTAACACCCCAGAAGGTGGTGTGCATGTTTCTGGATTTAAAACTGCCCTCACTCGAGTGCTTAATAACTACGCTAAAGATAATAACATTCTGAAGAATGTTAAAATCAGTCTTACCGGCGATGATATGCGGGAAGGTTTAACTGCTGTAATTTCAGTTAAGCTCACCAATCCTCAATTCGAAGGTCAAACCAAGTCAAAACTTGGTAACTCAGAAGTTGAAGGTATTGTGAATTCTCTTATTGGGGATAGATTTAAAATTTACCTGGAAGAGAATCCAAACGTTGGTAAAACTATCCTTAAAAAATCTATCGATGCAGCTGCTGCCAGAGAAGCTGCCCGTAAGGCGCGGGAACTTACCCGTCGTAAAACGGCTCTCGACTTTTCTGGACTTCCAGGAAAAATGGCCGACTGTCAGGAGAAGAATCCAGAGTTATGTGAAATCTACATCGTTGAGGGTGACTCTGCGGGTGGATCAGCTAAGCAAGGACGTGACCGTCGTACGCAAGCCGTACTTCCTCTAAAAGGTAAGATTCTTAACGTAGAGAAAGCACGTTACGATAAAATGTTATCAAATGATGAAATTAAAATGTTGGTGCAAGCAATTGGAACCAGTATTGGTAAGGATTCTTTTGATATCTCCCGCCTTCGCTACTATAAAATCGTTATCATGACCGATGCGGATGTGGATGGTTCACACATTCGTACCCTGTTATTAACACTCTTCTACCGTCAGTTCCCTGAGATTGTGGAAAGAGGTCATCTTTACATCGCTCAGCCACCACTCTTCAAATATAAGAAAGGTAAGCATGAGACGTATTTAAAAGATCAGGACGAGCTAGAAGATTATCTTGTTTCAAGTTCACTTTCAGACAGTCATGTTGAAATTGATGGAAATGTGGTTGAAATTGAGTCTGTTAAGTCTCTGGTTAATAAGTTCAGAAATTACCATGATTCTCTAGAGTCATATGATCGTCACTACGATGCTCAATTCTTAAAGACCGTAGTGGAAGATGGCACTCTTACTCCAGATATCATGAAGGATAAAGCTAAGCTTGAAGCCTATGTTGAGATGATCAATCAAAAACTTCAGGATGCGGCTCACGTCAGTCTTAAGAAGTATATTTTGCGAGTGGAAGAAGATGTTAAGCTTCTGGCCTTCCAGTTAAAGGTAACTGTTACTTCAAGTCTTAAGACTAAGAACTTCAGAATTGGATCTAACTTTGCCGACTCCTCTGAGTTTGCCGATCTTATCAATCAGTATGAAGGTATTAAGCGCTACTTGAATTCAGAATTCCAACTTAAGCATCAGAACAATGTTTCTAAGCATACTGGTCTTAAGCTCTTTACCGAATTTGTCTCTCAAGATGGAAGACAAGGTGCTTATATTCAGCGCTATAAGGGTCTGGGAGAGATGAATCCTGAGCAGCTTTGGGAAACTACAATGAATCCTGATAACAGAACACTTCTGCAGGTTAAGATTGAAGATACCATCGATGCTGACCAGGTGTTCTCGGTACTTATGGGTGATCAGGTTGAGCCACGTCGTGAGTTTGTGGAAACCAATGCCCTGAATGTGAGAAACCTCGATATTTAATTTTTTAAGGACGAGATAATATGAGTGACGAAAATAGCCTCCCGGCAAATCATGGAAAAATAAGTCCCCTTCTTATTCAAGATGAAATGAGAAGCTGCTACCTCGATTATGCCATGTCGGTAATCGTGGGAAGAGCCTTGCCGGATGTTCGTGATGGACTTAAGCCAGTGCACCGTCGAATTCTCTTCGCTATGCATATGCTTAATAACTACCATAACCGCCCATACTTGAAGTCGGCCCGTGTGGTCGGTGACGTTATCGGTAAATACCATCCACATGGTGACTCTGCTGTTTATGGGGCCCTTGTTCGTTTGGCTCAAGACTTCTCAATGAGATACACTCTGATCGAAGGTCAAGGTAACTTCGGTTCTATCGATGGTGATAATGCAGCAGCGATGCGATACACAGAAGCACGCATGCAGAAAATGGCCAATGATATTCTTGGCGACATCGATAAAGAAACTGTCGATTGGCAGGATAACTATGATGGATCTCTTCAAGAGCCTCAAGTTCTTCCAACCAAGATTCCTACTCTTCTGATTAACGGATCTGCAGGTATTGCCGTAGGTATGGCAACCAATATTCCTCCTCATAATCTTACTGAGATTATGAATGGTTTGATTGCACTCTTGGATGATTCCAATCTTACTGTCCACGATCTGATCAAAATTATTCCTGGTCCGGACTTCCCTACTTCTGGTGCCATTCATGGAACTGCCGGCATTCAGCAGGCTTACCATACAGGTAAGGGTGTTATTCAAATTCGCGCGAAAGCAGATATTGAAATTGGTAAAAATGATAGAGAAAAAATCATTATTACCGAGCTTCCATACCAGGTTAACAAAGCTAAGCTTATTGAAAAAATTGCTGAGCTTGTTACTGAAAAAGCTATCGAAGGTATTTCCGATA